>DATDBN010000104.1:0-3513 GCA_036524835.1 Mesorhizobium sp.
CATCCACGGCGAATACCTGGAACTTGACGCTCGAGGAGCCGGCGTTGACGACCAGGATCGTATCCATGGCGGTCACATCGCAACGGCGTCGACGGCGATGAGACGGTCGTATCTGGCGCCCGGTTTGATTTCGGCAGCAGCCCTGGATGCAATAGCCATGTCCAACTCTCCGATCTCTCGGGGCCTATGACGCCTTCGCCCGCGATGCGCCGGCGAGGCCGTCGGCTTTCATTGCGACGCCGATCTTGACGGCCACCCTGAATCCATCGAAGCCGACCGTGACCGGCTCGAGGGTCGATCACCGCGAACGGTCGGCGCCTGGCATCGATCGCCGCCCCGCCTGGCGGCACAACGCACGCGGCGCATAATTGAGCGGCCGATGAAGCATACTGCTGCCGATGATCAGGTCGATGGCATGATCCAGGACATGAGGTGCGGTCTCGGCGAGGTGCTTGCGGTATTGCAGTCCGCGCATTCGCAGGACATCGAGGAACGGGACACTGCGCTGCCTGATATCCACCGGATAGGCAAAAGTGGATGCAAAGAGTCCGAGCGACCTATCGCCCGGGATGGCTGGCTTGTCGGCAGACATGCTCAAATCTTTCTCAAATACTGTTTGCAACCCATGCCACAGCATTCCGCTCGGGCGGGCGCGGACTATTGACATAGGTCAAGGGAGGAGCGCGCGTCGGACACGCAGCAGGGTTGTTCGTAGAACCGGGCACGCGGCGGAAGCAGCGAATGATGGGTCGAACGTTGCGCCGGAGCGCTAGGCTTCGGCCGCGAGTTTTTGTGTGCCCTGTTCAGCATCGGACGGAGCTGCCTCGGTCCGCTCTTCGCCGATCCACGCCGTTATCAGCTCCCATGTCACCGCCAGGATGATGGGCCCGACGAACAGGCCGAGCATTCCATGCGCCAGCATGCCGCCCAGGACACCGATGAAGATGACAATCATGGGTGTGTTCAGCCCGCGCCCCATCAGCATCGGTTTCAGGATGTTGTCGGCGAACCCCACGATCAGCAGATAGATCGTCAGCGGGACCGACACGGCGAAATCCTTGGTCGCGCAAATCCATATGATGACGGGAATGAGGACGACCGCCGAGCCGATCTGCAGGATGGCAAGAATCAGCACGGCAAGAGCCAGCACGCCCGCGTAAGGCACGTCTGCAAGCTTCAAGCCGATTCCAGCCAGCAGCGCTTGCAGGACGGCCACGCCGATGACCCCCTGAGCCACCGAGCTTATCGTCAGTCCGGCCAGCGTGACGAAATCCTGGCTTCGCCGCGCGACCAGCCGCGCCTGAATTCTCCTGACTGCCGCAACGAGCCGCGGGCCGTAGTGGAACAGGAAGCCGGAGAGTGCGACCGCCGCAACGAATTGGAGCGTTCCGAAGCCCGCACTGCCGGCAAAGGCGAGTACCGGGCCGGCCATTTGCTTCAGATACGGCGCGAATTGGCGCAGCAAGGCGCTGAGATTGGTCGAAGCCTGCTCCCAGAAGCCGTAAACATACGTGCCGACGGCTGGCCAACCCTTGACGCTTTCGGGAGGCGATGGAATGGCAAAAGTGCCTGCGCCGAGCTGGCTTGCAAGGGTTTGCAGGCCATCGACCAGGCCGAAGCCGAGCCATGCCACCGGTCCGATGATGATCGCGAGAATGATGGCCGTGATGGTGGTAGCCGCAAGCTTCGGCCGATCGCCGAGATGCAAAGATAGCCATGCATAGACCGGGTACAGGGCAACGGTCAGGACGATGCCCCAGAGCAGGATCGGAATGAACGGACGGACCAGTACGAACGACCAGAAAACCAGGAAGACCAGCAGCGCCAGGCGAACCGCCAGCTGGATGATTTCGTCGCCGGACATGTTTTGCCGAAACAGCTTCGGAGCCATCGCTTCGATACCTCGTTCGCATGCGCGCAACCTGGCGCGCGGACCGGATGCGGCACGATAGAACCTGTCCTTAATGTCGTGAGCCTACCGGCGCTCGCTCAGGCTCCAGCTTGATCCAGATCAAGAAAGCGCCCGCAAAAGATCGCTCGGGCGCCCGGGAGTATTTCCATCGGAGACCCGGAAAGCCATCGATCAAGCCTCAAGCCGCCGATTATTTCGGCCCCAGGGCATCTTCGTGACGGGCCGTCCGAAATCCGTGCGTTTCGGTCCGAACGGCACCATCGGACCGTGTGGTTACAGTTCAGCGGCAGACATATGTGCCGTTCACCAGCACGCGGACGCAGCCGGCAGCGGCCGCACCCACAGCCGCTCCGCCGACCACCGCACGGCGCGTCGTCCGCCGTGCAACGCCTGCGACGCTTACGGGGGTCAACGGCCGCCCTACCCTGGCCTGCGCGCTGTCAACGGCGATGGAAGGACCCTCGCCTGGCGACCAATTGATCGATGCAAGGGTTCCGAAGGCGAGTGTCGCGGTCGCCAACAATGTCCGCTTGATGCTTATTGTCCTCATTGCAACCTCCTGAGCTGAACATGCCAAGGATAATAATCTGCGGTCAGCAGGGTTGATCCAGATCAAGGAATGCCGTCGGCTGGAAGTGGCGAGCAACAAGCCGAGCCGCGGAACCAGGATTTGACCATTGCGCCTGGCTGACCGGGATGCGCGGCAGCGCACATTTCACGGTTCTGTTCCGCACAACGCCTGCTATGCGAGAATGAACAGGATCCTGGTCGATTGCGCGCGCAAACGCGCCAAAATTCCGGAATCAATCGCTGCGCTGTCCCGACCGCGAGGCTTCGCTTTCGAAAGGCGTGACCAATTTTCCGCCTCCGCAATCCAGAAAATATGGTTGGCCGGCTCACGCTGTGCCAACTCTCTGCATAGTTCGGCGCGCGAATTGAGCTCCGACTGATCTGTCATTCTGCGCCCCTGCCTGAAGCGATCTATCCCGAAGAGCCTACGAAGAGCGGGTGTCCGGAACCATTGCCCTGACGGCCATTGTCCACGTGGGCAAGTGATGCTGACTGAAGCAGGTGCGCCTTGGCCGGAACCAATCACACGAAATCCCGGATTGCGGCTGCTTCGTCTCTCTTGATCTATGTCAAGTCCCACCGGTCCGAAACGCAACGACATGCATCGCGTTCGATGCAGAACGGAATTGATCCATCCGAGATCCGACCGCGGCGGCTGAAAAGCCGCTCCCGGTCGTACAGCCCGTGGGAGGAGAACAATGCTCAAGTTGATCGCTATCGCCGGCTTCGCCCTGACAATGGCAACCTCGGCACAGGCCATGACGCCTGCACCGCTTGCTCCGCCGGACGACATGGTGACGGAGATTGCCGTCGGATGTGGCCCCGGCAGGACCAGAATAAACGGCGTATGCGTCGCACGGACCACCGTACGGCAGACCCGCCGCGCCGTTCGCAGGTGCGTGCGATGGAATGCCGGCGTCTGCGCCGCGTATCAGTGAGCCGAAAGGCGGCACGGCTCGAGGATTGCCGTGCCGCCGGCCGAGCGTAACGGCCTGTGTGCTCGGCATTGCGAGCGACGTCCCGACCGGCCT
>DATDBN010000105.1:0-11322 GCA_036524835.1 Mesorhizobium sp.
CCTGTGGGCGTTCCGTCGCCGAGTTGAATAACACCGCGAGGCCTCACTCATTGCTCGGATATAAGCCGCCGACACCACAGGCCGTTGTCTGGCCGGCGCCAACCCGTGGATCGGCACCAACTTCTGCAGGCGATGGCCGGAAAGTCGATATGCATTGAGATTGAAGCCGGACCACCTCATAGGGGCAGGCCAATCTAGATTAGCTACCGGCACAGACTCAGAAAAGCCAGAAAAGAATGGGAACCGTACCGGCCTCCTGGGCCACCTCGATGGCCTCGAGCACCGCGATCGCGGCTAGGAAGACGAGACCGTCGACAAACGTGGCGCGAACCCGCTCAGTCTGGAACGTTACTTCCGCGTCGTCGCGGTAGATCAGCGGATTGGGCAGAAAGCGCGGAACCCGCCGCAGATAGGAGAGATACTCGTCGCCCAGCGTCGTGGACAGGAACCGTTCCTCGCGCTGAACCACGAGATGAAAGAATGCCGCACACAGCACAAGGGACAAACAGGTGACGACGTAGCTGCCCGTTTGCGCTCCGACCCCGGCCGCCGCTATCGAGGAAAAGAGATAGAGCGGATTGCGGGTCATGGAGTAGGGCCCGGTCGACACGACCACAGCCGACTTGCGCCCGCCGATGTAGAGCGTCGCCCAAAGCCGTCCGCCGATCCCGACCATTACAAGCGCGAGGCCGAGCGTCTCGATGTACTCGTGCATCAGCTCATCATGCCGGGATCCTCCGAAAACCAAGGTCGTGAAGGCGAGCACGATGATGATTGCGAGTAGGGCACGGCGAGCCGCCTGATAGCGCGTCAAGGCGCCTGCGTCTCCAGAATTCACCAGCCGCTCCCGTCATCGCTCGAGACATTGCGAGTGACGCTGGTGAGAAAACGTGGCTATCTTAGGGCGAGCACGTGGGATCCGCCTCGACCATCGCGATGGGCGCAACTTCCTCGCGGACCTTGTTCAAGAGCGGCATGCCGAGTTCCAGATGGGCCACCTCGTGACCGCGGAAACACAGTCCGCTTGACCTTTTCGTCTTCCTCGAAGGATCGCGCACTGCCCTCATTTTCACCTCGCGCGCGGATCGCGCGTTCGTCGCTACGCCGGTTCTCGGCATGGCGAGATCCTGCACGCCACTTTGAATCACGCCAGCCTCAATAGCGTCGCTCGCGAAATTGACGTGCCGACGCGAACCGCTCCAGGCATCCGGGCCATCCAGCGCGCAAGACGAAGACGCCGCAAATTGTGCGCAACCCTCCGCTTGGAGCGGTGGACACTTGCAAAGCCCTAGAGTGGGAATAAATCGGAATATAAATTAGATAGTTCGACCGCTTGATGTCGGTGAAGACGAGCGCATGTCACCCGTCCGCTTCCCATGAGCCGGCTTATCACCATCCCTCGCTTGCGCTGGGCCGGGATCGCCGCCCTCCTGTTCCTTGTTGGAGCTTATGTTGCCTTGCCTCTTCTTGCGTCGACCCGGCTGGTGCGCGACAGCATTGCGGTGAAGCTCAGCGAATGGAGCGGCTACCGGGTCAGCATCGCCGGCTCGCCGCGCATCGATGTCTGGCCGAATTTTCGCGCCATACTGACCGATGTCAGCCTGTCGGAGTGGCAGAATGCGGGAAGGGATCCCGTCATTGCGGTTCCGCGTCTCGAGATCGACCTCTCACCGCTGGCTGTCCTGCAAGGCAGGGTGGAGTTTTCCACCGCCCGCTTCATCGGACCTGCGTTGCGGCTTGAGCGGCGCGATGGCCGCCTGTTTCTGCCTCCGCTCCCTTTGGAGGGGCGTATGGCGCGATCGATCGGGCAGGTGCGAACGGTGGTTGCCGCCAATCCCGACAATCCTGATCTCTCGCAACTTCCCTCAGATGTGTTCGGCTCCATCGAAGTGCTGGACGGCCGCATTGTCGCTGGCGACGGCCCGGACCGAACGGAGTTCGCCGCCCATCTGTCTGGCGCCCTCTCCTGGCCGGCGCTGGATCGCCCCGGCACGCTGGAAGCCAGCGGAGAATGGCGGGGCGAAAAACTGCGCATCGGCGTGCGTTCCGACGAGCCGCTGCTGCTGCTGGCCGGCGGCCTGGCGCAGATCAGCGCCAGCCTCACCTCGCGGCCGCTTTCGCTGTCGTTCAACGGCAAGGCGCGCGGGGGCGACTTGACAGTGCAGGGACCGGCGAAGCTCTCCAGCCCGTCCCTCGGCAGCGCCCTCTCCTGGCTCGATGGCGGTGAAGCCGCCGGCCTTGCGGAAGTGCCGGTGTCCGCCTCGGCCCAACTCTTCGGGCAGTTGAGCGATCTTAAGCTGGACATGCTGGAGATGACATTCGGCGAGAACTCCGCCATTGGCGTCATTGACCTTTCGCTTGCAGGCGCGGCGCCCTCGCTGTCGGGCACGCTGGCTTTCGAGACGGTCGATCTGCTTGCGGCCTTTTCCGCCTTCTCGCCCGGTGAAGGCCGGGGCATCGGGTGGCCCTCATGGTGGAACTGGTCCGATGTCGACCTGCGTTTATCGGCGGAAAGCGCCATCGCCGGGCCGGTGGAAATCAGCGATGTCGCGGCCTCCGCGAATATCCGCGACGGACTTTCCGTGTTCGACGTCTCGGATGGCGCCGCTTTCGGCGGACGTGTTCAGGCCGGCTTGCGCATCGATCGGCGCATCGAGAACGGAAAGACAGAGATTCGCTTCCTGGCCGAGGACATCGATGGCGCCGCTCTCGGCAAGGCGACCGGACTGGCCCAGGTGATCCCTTCGTCGCACGGCACGATCTCTCTGACGCTCAAGGGAGCCGGGACGCAGCCCATGGCGATAGTGGAGCATGCGAACGGCACGCTTCAAGCCTCATTCGGCAAGGGCACCTTTCCGGAATTCGACCTGCAATCCTTCATCGGGCTTGTCGGCCGCGGCGGCTTCTTCACCCTCGCCGACGTCAGCAGGAAACCGCTGGCGATCGAGGCGGCGACCCTTCGCGCATCCGCCAGCGATGGCGTCGTGCGCATCGATACGGCGGAGGTGAAAACCGCAAACCGGCGGGTCGTCCTGTCAGGTCTCGCTCAGATCGCCGGCCAGGGTCTCGCCCTCGCCGGAACCGTGGTTCCCGCCGCACTTGGGGCGGGAACGGCCGCGCAGGCCGATGCCCGCTTTTTCGTCGGCGGATCGTGGAGCGCGCCGTTCATCTCGTCTTCGGCGCCGAACGTGCCGTTCGAATAGCGCGGCCTGGTCTCAGCCGCCGCGCTGCGCGGTTTGCTCGTCCAGCACGCGCTGAACCTCGCGGCGTTTGTTGACGATCGAGGCCGCGATGACCCCAAGCGCCACAATGCCGATGAGGAGCGTGCACGCCGCATTGATTTCCGGCGTCACGCCGAGGCGCACCTGGCTGTAGATTTTCATGGGCAGTGTCGTGGCGCCGGGACCGGAGGTGAAGCTGGCGATGACCAGATCGTCCAGCGACAGCGTGAAGGCCAGCATCCATCCGGAGATGATGGCAGGCAGGATGACCGGCAGCGTCACCGCGAAAAAGGTGCGCACCGGCGTCGCCCCAAGGTCCATCGCAGCCTCCTCGAGGGAGCGGTCGAAGGTCATCAATCGCGACTGCACGACGACGGCGACGAAACACATTGTGAAGGTGATATGCGCCAGCGTCACCGTGACGAATCCGCGGTCCAGACCTATGGCGACGAACAGCAGCAGAAGCGACAGGCCAGTGATGACCTCAGGCATGACCAGCGGCGCGAACACCATGCCGGAAAACAGGACCCTGCCCCGGAAGCGTGTGTAGCGCGTCAGCGCGAGCGCCGCCAACGTTCCCAGAATGGTCGACACCGTGGCGGAAAGGACGCCGACGCGGATGGTCACCCAGGCGGCATCCAGAAAGCCCTGATTGCGGAACAGGGAACCATACCACTGGGTGGAGAACCCGCCCCACACCGTGACCAGCTTTGAGGCGTTGAACGAGAAGATGACGAGGATGACGATCGGCAGATAGAGGAAGGCAAAGCCCAGCACGATCGAGGCGATGTTGAAGCGGCTCCAGGTGGTGTTCATGGCCTAGCGTTCCGCCTCCTGCGCCTTTGCCTGATAGTGCTGGAAAAGCATGATCGGAACGACCAGCAGCAGCAGCAGGATGATGGCGACCGCCGAAGAGACCGGCCAATCGCGGTTGGCGTTGAATTCGTTCCACAGCGTCTTGCCGATCATCAGCGTTTCCGACCCGCCCAGCAGATCGGGAATGACGAACTCGCCGACCGCCGGGATGAAGACCAGAAGGCAGCCTGCCACGACGCCCGGCAGCGCCAGCGGAAAGGTTATCTTCCAGAAGGCGCTGAGCGGCGGACAGCCGAGATCGTTGGCGGCTTCGACCAGCGTGTAGTCCATCTTTTCCAGCGAGGAATAGAGCGGCAGGATCATGAAGGGCAGGTAGGAATAAACGATGCCGATATAGATGGCCCAATCGGTGTTCAGGATGATCAGCGGGCTGTCGATGATGTTCAGCGACAGCAGCAGCTGATTGAGCAGCCCCTCCGGCTTAAGGATGCCGATCCAGGCATAGACGCGGATAAGGAATGACGTCCAGAACGGCAGGATGACCAGCATCAGCAATGTCGGGCGTAACGTCGCCGGCGCGCGCGCCATTCCATAGGCAATCGGGAAACCGATCAGGAGTGTGAAAAACGTCGACACTGCTGCGATCAGCAGGCTGCGCAGATAGGCGTTGACGTAGAGCGGGTCGTCGGTCAGCCAGATATAATTGTCGAAGTTGAGTTCGCCGATCTTGGAGAAAAAGTTGCTGACGCCGATGACCGGCGTATAGGGCGGCATCGCGACAGCGGTCTGCGACAGCGATATCTTGAAGACGATGAAGAAGGGGATGAGGAAGAAGATCAGCAGCCACAGATAGGGCACGAGGATCACCAGCCGGCTGGTGATCGCCGAGAGGATGCCGCCCTGGCGGCGGATTTCGGCCGTGGTGGCTGGAGCCCGTCCGGTGATCGCCGTATCAGCCATATCTGCGATCCTCAGTCGGCCAGAACGACGCCGGCGTCCGGCGCGAAGGATATCCAGGCCTTGTCGTTCCAGTTCAGCGGGTCCTCCGAGACACGCGACGCATTCATCGCGCTCGCCCTGACAATCTGCCCGTCGCCGAGTTTGACGTGATAGACGGTCATGTCGCCGAGATAGGCGATATCGTAGATCTCGCCCTCCATGGCATTGCCGGCGCCGTTTGGCGGTTTCTTGGAGGAAACCTTGATCTTCTCCGGCCGGATGGCGAAAGCGACCGTACTGCCGGCGGCGGCGTTTCCCGCGTTGACGACCTTGATCTCCGCGCCGCTGGAGCCTGTGATGCGCACGGCATCGCCCGACCGGCTCGCCACCTTGCCTTCGAACATGTTCACATTGCCCACGAAATTGGCGACGAAGCGCGACCCCGGCGCCTCATAGACCTCGGCAGGCGTCGCAACCTGCATCACTTCACCCTTGTCGAGGATGGCGATGCGATCGGCCATCGTCATGGCCTCCTCCTGATCGTGCGTCACGACCACAAAGGTCAGCCCGAGATTCTGCTGCAGGTCCATCAATTCGAACTGCGTTTCCTCGCGCAGTTTTTTGTCCAGCGCGCCCAGCGGCTCATCGAGCAGAAGCACCTTCGGCCGCTTGGCGACCGAGCGCGCCAGCGCGACGCGCTGGCGTTGGCCGCCGGACAATTGGTGCGGCTTGCGCTTGGCGAATTGGGTCAGCTTCACCAGCTTCAGCATCTCCGCGACGCGGGCGGCGATGTCGGCTTTCGGCATGCCATCCTGCTTCAGACCGAAGGCGATATTGCTCTCCACCGTCATATGCGGAAACAGCGCATAGGACTGGAACATCATGTTGACTGGACGGCGATAGGGCGGCGTGCCGCGCAAATCCTGTCCATCCAGCAGGATGCGGCCCGAGGTCGGCTCCTCGAAGCCGGCCAGCATGCGCAGCAGGGTGGACTTGCCGCACCCCGAGGCTCCGAGCAGGGCGAAGAACTCGCGCTCATAGATGGACAGCGACAGATTGTTGACGGCGGTAAAATCGCCGAAGCGCTTGGTCACTCCATCGAACACGATGTAGGGCTTCGCCGCCGGATCGTTCCAGGGCGCGAAGCTTCTGCGGATGCTGCCAAGAGATTCCATTCTGTCCCCTCGTGAAATCAGAAGGCCCGGCTGATCAGCCGGGCCTGCCCAATCATTGGCCGGTGGTGATCCTGGTCCAGGAGCGCGTGATCAGCCGCTGGACCTTTGGATCGTGCACGCCCACGGTGAAGAGCTTGGCCATGGTGGCTTCGTCGGGATAGATGCCGGGATCCTCGAGGATCTCCTTGTCGAGCAGCGGCTGCGAGGCCTTGTTGCCGTTTGCATAGAAGACAAAGTTCGACGCCTTGGCGGCAACTTCGGGCTTCATGAGATAGTTGATCAGTTCATGCGCCTCGGCGACATGCTGCGCGTCGGCCGGGATAGCCATCTGATCGAACCACATCTCCGCGCCTTCCTTGGGGATGGAGTAGCCGATCTCGACGCCCTGATTGGCTTCCGCCGCGCGGTCGCGCGCCTGGAACAGATCGCCTGAGAAGCCGACGGCCAGACAGATGTCGCCATTGGCGAGCGCGTTGATGTATTCCGACGAATGGAATTTGCGGATGGACGGACGGATGCTCAGGAGAAGCTCCTCCGCCTTCGCCAGATCGTCCGGCGCCGACGAATCGGGATCGAGGCCCAAATAGTTTAGCGCGGTCGGGATGATGTCGGTCGGCGAATCGAGCACGTAGACGCCGCAATCCTTGAGCTTGGCAATATTCTCCGGCTTGAAGAAAACGTCCCAGCTGTCGATCTTGTCGATGCCTAGGGCCTCCTTCACCTTCTTGATGTTAAAGCCCATGCCCGTGGTGCCCCACATGTAGTTCACCGAGTATTCATTGCCCGGATCGAACACCTCCATACGCTTGCTGACCACATCCCACATGTTGGCGAGGTTCGGCAGCTTCGACTTGTCCAGCTTCTGATAGACGCCAGCCGCGATCTGCCGCGCCAGGAAGGGCGAGGCAGTCGGCACGACGATATCGTAGCCGGAGCCGCCGGCGAGGAGCTTGGTTTCCAGGACTTCGTTGGAATCATAGGTGTCGTAGACAACCTTGATGCCGGTCTCCTTGGTGAACTCATCGATGATGGTGCTGTCGATGTAGTCGGACCAGTTGTAGACGTTGACGACGCGGTCCTGAGCCCATGCCGGAAGGGCTGTCAGCGCGGCGACAATGGATACGGCCGAAAGCGAAAGCGCTTTGCGGTTCATGGTGTTCTCCTCTGGTTCTGCCCCGCCCGACTCGTGAGGAAAGCGCCACGGACGGGTTCTTGGGTGCGAAGCCTATTGGCGTTTTTGCACTGCGACAAGCCGGAATATGTGCCGCCGCGAGAGCTTGCCGGATGCCTCGGTCTCTCGCGCGCTTCCTGCAGGCCGCTGTCCACCAGAAGCGACCGAGCGCCCGCGCGCTCAGCGAATATTCCCTCAGTTGTGCATCCCGAAAGGACAATATCGTCGCCATCGGATGCCCCTTAACGTAGCGCTATTGCTTGGTGTATCCTTTCCCATTCATAGTCGGCACCTGGCGGGGCGCCGTTTGATTTTGAAGTTGGGGCGGGGTCTCCAGCAAATGGGAGCTGAAGCGGGTGGAGACAGACTTCCCTCAAAATAAAGAAACCAAAACTCTGACGAACGAAATCAAGGAAGACGCACAATGACAATCAGACTGAGTGTTCTTGGCGGAGCGATCCTTATGGCTTCGCTTTCGCTACCCAGCGTTGGGCGCGCGCAAACGATCAGCTACGCCGATGCCATGACGGTACTTGCAAAGGACTGTGGCGCGGACATCAAGAAGCATTGCAGAGGCCTCAATCTCGGCAACAACGAGATTCGCAGCTGTCTCGAGCAGAACCAGGCGAAGGTTTCGCCAAGCTGCACGTCCACGCTGAGCAGCGTCACGGCATCGATCCAACTGCGCCTCGAGGCACAGGCCAGCGTCTTCAAGGTTTGCGCCGGGCGCGCAAAGCAATTGTGCAAGGGGATTGTCGGCGAGGAGCACATCATCCAGTGCCTGATCAAAACAGAGCGTATCGATGGCGAAAAATGCAATGACGCGATCACCAATGCGGGATGGCGTTGAGCCGATGGCGAAACCAGGAGACACAAAAATGTTCGGACGGGAAATTCGCAACGGCCTGACGCTGGCCCTGCTGCTTGCCGCGGGCTCGGCGGGCGCCCAGCAACTCAGCGACAAGCAGCTTATCGCCAGCCTGGGTCAGGTCGCACGGACAGCGCCTGTCGTTGATGTCGGCCTGCTCGTGCAGGAGGTAAACGCAAATGTCGGCAAGGGCGTAGCCGCGCTGCCCAACTGGAGCCGGCTCGCCACTCTTACGCAACTGGCTGTCGAGATAGATTTCGAGAACGACTCTATCGCCATCGAGCCGGCGTCCTACCGGACAATCGGGCTGATCGCAGATGCGCTCCACGACCCCCGGCTGCGCCACTACAAGTTCCTTGTCGTCGGACATACCAACGCCACCGGCAAAGCGGAGCACAATCTGGAACTGAGCATGAAACGGGCCAATGCGATCGTGGCTGCGCTGACGACCACTTTCTCGGTGCCAGCAAGCCATCTGCTCGCTGTCGGGGTGGGGCAGGAAATGCCTCTCGACGCCACCAATCCCAAAGCCCCCGCGAACAGGCGTGTCCAGCTCATCAATTTAGGCGTGGCAAACTAGGGGACATTTCCCCAGAGTGCCTGGTGACGGAAAGTCAGCATTTTCACCTCATTCGGAGGACATGGTCATTTCCAACTATCTAAGAGCCCTTTTACTTCTCACTTGCTTTGCTGTCTCTTCTTGTCAGTCGACCCCGGACGGTGGGCTTGAAGGGGCCTGCACTTCACGCGCCAGTGACGACGGTCTTTGCCAGGATGGCATCCAGGTCGATTCTTGAGGCGTTTCGGTAACCTCCGATCGCGAGGAACAGGATCTGATCACCCCTGGGAGCGCCCATGGGAGCGCCGGGGGTGATCCCAGCCTCGGCCTGCGCGGTGGCATAGCGCAGCGTTCCGCTACGGCCTCAGAGCGATACGCTTGGCCGAGCCTGTCGTTCGGCGGCGGAACTCGATGCTGAGATAAACCAGCAGCGCCGTCAGCACGATGGCGCCGCCGAGCAAGGTGCGCGCGGACGGCACTTCGCCATGCACCAGCCAGACCCAGACAGGCCCCAGGATCGGCTCGAACGTGCCGAGCAAAGCCGCCAGCGCGGCGGGAACGAGCCGCGCGCCCGTCGCAAACAGCGCGAGACCGAGACCCAGATTGATCGCGCCGAAGCCGAACAGCCATATGGCGTCCGGCGCCGAGGTGGCGAAGGCTCCCGCCTGCGTGGCGGCGAAGGCCGCCGCGATGATGGTGCCGAGGCAGGTCGCCGGCGTCATGCGCACATGGGCGAACCTCCGGGTGATCACGGTGGCAATGGAGAAGCCGATGGCGATCACCAGCGCCAGCCCGTCGCCGATCGGCGACACTTTGCCGGTGAGCGACTCCGAGACCATGATGCCCACTCCGGCGATTACCGCGGCGATCGCCATCCAGGTTGAATTGGCGACGCGCTCGCCGAACAGCAGAAATGCCAGCAGAGCCGCCAGCAGCGGCACGCCCGCCTGCATCAGAAGGATGTTTGCGACGGTGGTGTAGCCCAGCGCCACCACGAAAGAGGTTGAGCAGATTGCAAAGCACAGCGCAACCGCGAGGCCGGGCAGCCCCATGTCGCGGAACAGTTTCAGCGTGCCGCGCGCGCCGTCGCGCCACATCATGAAGGCCAGGAGAAATGCCGCCGCCCAGAACGAGCGCCAGAACACGACAGTCCAACTGTCCGGCATCTCGATGAAGCGCGAAATGGTGCCGCCGAGAGACCAGAAAAACGCGGACAGAAAGACCAGCACTATGCCCAGGTGCTCCTGCGCGGGGCGCTCGTTAGAGGGCGCTGTCGCGGCGCGGGTGGCGGAGGCGGCGATCTCGTTGGTCATGGTCGGCAACATGTTCCCACATTTCGCCGCCGGACGGCTGCAGAGCGTTTCAGGAAAAGCGCGAATCCGCTTCCGTTCGCAAACGCAACCAAAGACTTGGAGCGGCTGAAAGCTTGGAATTGCGAACCGCCCTTGGAGACGACGCCCGTGGCTTACGCTGCGCTATCGCACCATTATCGGCCGGGCGTGATCCACGCAGGATAGGCAATTGGCGCAGCGCCGCCGGTCCCTTTGATCATCCTGCATCTCACGGTTTCGGTCTCGCGTTCTGGCTTCAACTGCACCGCGCAATCGATGCCATCAGGCCGGAGTTCCCCGATCCTGTCCCACAGGATCGGCAGGGGCCGTTCCTCGGACGCACCATGTCCGGAACTGCGCATTTGACGAGCCGTGCGTTCGCCGAGGGCGCGAGCGTATGTACCAAACGCTAAGGCTATCAGAAGTTCCATCATCATCTCCATCTTTCGATAATGGAATTCTAGTGCGGGCAATGGCACTGTTCTGCAGGTGAATTTGCGCTATATGTTTCAGAAATGAAAAACATCGACTGGAACGATCTGCGGATTTTCGCGCATGTCGCGCGCGGCGGCGGGTTGACCGCAGCGGCGCAGGAGCTGGGCTCGAGCCCGGCGACAATCGGCCGGCGCATGCTCGCGCTGGAACGCTCGATCGGACGCACGCTCTTCGTGCGGCGGCAGACCGGCTACGAACTCACCGATGAGGGACGCGCCCTCCTGGAAAAAGCTCAGGCGATGGAGAGCAGCGCGCGGCCGATCGAGGCGTGGGCCTCGGCCGGCGCGGAGCGGCCCGTGGTTCGCATCTCCACCGGCACCTGGGTGGCCAACTTCCTGGCAGCAGACTTCGCCCGGCTGTGGACCCCGGACGACGCATTCCGAATCGCCTTCAAGACGGGCGAGGCGCGTTTCGACATCGCGCACCGCGCCATCGATATCGGCGTGCGCAACCGCGCGCCTGACGGCGCCAATCTGGCCGGGCGGCTCACCGGCGAGGTCGCCTACGCGCCCTTCCAGGCCCGCAACGCGCCGCGGCGCGACGAGTGGGTCGCGGTCGCTCCTGAGGACGCGTCGACGCCTTCGATGCGGTGGATCAACGCGCGGACGGACCTTACGATCGCCGCCTGGGCCAACACGCCGCGCACGCTCTACGATCTGATCCGCGCCGGCGCCGGCCAGGGCGTCCTGCCCTGCTTTGCCGGCGACCGCGATCCGCTGCTCGAACGTGCGGGCGACGAGATTGCCG
>DATDBN010000106.1:0-3713 GCA_036524835.1 Mesorhizobium sp.
CCAAGCCGGAGAAGCGCAAGCGTTGCGGCAGCGTTTCCTCTCCCCTGGGCAGGGGGAGAGGTGGCCCGAAGGGCCGGTGAGGGGGTGCTTCACTCGATGCCGAGCTCGCGAGACAAGCCATGAAAGAAATCACCTGCAAGCTTCTGGTCATCGGCGCCGGGCCGGGCGGCTATGTCTGCGCCATCCGCGCCGGCCAGCTCGGCATCGATACTGTCATCGTGGAAGCCGAGAAGCCGGGCGGAACCTGCCTCAATGTCGGCTGCATCCCATCCAAGGCGATGATCCATGCCGCCGAGGAATTCGAGAAGGCGGTGCACTTTGCCGCCGGCGACAGCCCGCTCGGTATCACAGCTGCCGCACCGAAGCTGGAGCTCGCCAAAACCGTCGCGTGGAAGGACGGCATTGTAGGCCGGCTGAACAGCGGCGTCGCCGGGCTGCTGAAGAAAGCCAAGGTGAAATACGTTCAGGGCTGGGCCAGATTTCGCGATGGCAAGACCGTCGAGGTCGAGACCGAGACAGGTACGCAGATGATCCGTGCCGAGACCGTGGTCATTGCTACCGGCTCCGCGCCGGTTGAACTGCCTTTCCTGAAGTTTGGCGGCGATGTGATTTCCTCGACCGGAGCCTTGGCGCTGACCGAGGTGCCCAAGAAGCTGGCGGTGGTCGGCGGCGGCTATATCGGTTTGGAGTTGGGCATAGCCTTCGCCAAGATGGGCTCCAAGGTTACGGTGGTCGAAGCGCTGCCGCGCGTGCTGGCCACCTACGACGCGGAATTGACAAGGCCGGTGACCAAGCGCCTTGGCGAACTGGGCGTCACTGTCATGACCGGCGCCAAGGCCAAAGGCCTTTCGACCAAGGGCGATGCGCTACTGTTGGAAGGCAGCGACGGCAAGGACCACAAGATTTCGGCCGACAAGGTGCTGGTGACGGTGGGCCGCAAGCCGGTGACGGAAGGTTGGGGGTTCGAAGAAATCGATCTCGACCTGGCTGGCCGATTCGTCAAGATCGACGATCAGTGCCGCACATCGATGCGCGGCGTCTACGCTATCGGCGACGTAACCGGCGAGCCGATGCTGGCCCATCGCGCCATGGCGCAGGGCGAGATGGTGGCCGAGATCGTGGCCGGCCATAAGCGTTCCTGGGACAAACGCTGCATCCCGGCGATTTGCTTTACCGATCCGGAGGTGGTGTCGGCTGGCTTGACCCCAGAGGAAGCCAAGACGGTGACCAAGGAGGTCAAGATCGGCCAGTTCCCCTTCATGGCCAATGGCCGCGCCATGACCAAGCTGGGCGAAGACGGCTTCGTTCGTATTGTCGCCCGCGCCGACAATCATGTCGTGCTGGGCATACAGGCCGTGGGGCAGGGTGTTTCCGAACTTTCGGCCGCGTTCGGACTGGCGATCGAGATGGGCGCGCGGCTGGAGGATATCGCCGGGACGATCCACGCGCACCCGACGCAAGGGGAAGGGTTCCAGGAAGCGGCGCTGAAAGCGCTTGGCCACGCGCTGCATATTTAGCGCGTGGAACGCCCACCCTACCTCCGCGCCAGCCACACCCGGAATGTCTTGTCTGCCGCCAGTTCCGTAACCTTCCCGAACGCCGTGTTCAGCGCGGCATCGTAGGGCAGCCCTCGATTGGCAACGACAAACAGCCGGCCCCCCGCCTTCAGTCCCGCAGCCGCGGCGCGGATCATCGCCAGACCGATTCCGGGATCGGCAGCGCGGCCCTGGTGAAACGGCGGGTTCATGACGGCTACGTCATATTTTCGTTCGACCTTTTCGCCTTCGAGATCGAGCCAATGGAATGAAGCCGGCATGGATGGCACCAGCGTCGCCATATTCTGTCGCGCCGCCTCCAGCGATGCATAGTCCGCCTCAAAGAGATCGATGGCGGTGATGGCAGGCGCTCGCTCCGCAAGCGCCACCGACAGATAGCCCCATCCCGCGCAGAAATCAGCGGCGGCGCCTTTCAGGCCGGTGGGCAGATTTTCGGCCAGCAATCGCGAGCCGGCATCGACGTGTTCGTGCGAGAACATCCCGGGCGCGGTGCGGAAGCGTTGCTCGACAAGCGGTGAAGCGGCCTGAAGGGACGTCAACGCGGCTCCAAATTGCACGGCATCGGAGCCGCGTTCCAGCCAGAGCACCTCACCGTGGTTCTTCGCCATATGTCCGCCGAGCGGCAGCACTTTCTGCAGCCGCTTGCGCAGGCTGGAAATGCCGTCGGACTTGCCGCCGGCCATGACAATCAGGCCGCCCCGTCGAACGCGGGCGATTGCGATGGCGAGCCGGGCTTCATTCTCGCCACGATGACGACCTGCGAGGACGAGCGCAAAATCAAACTCAGCGCCATCCGCTTGCGGAATGGCTGCCCGCCCGTCGCGCTGCAGCGCGAGGAAATCCGGCCGGAATCCTTGCACCAAGGTGAGTCTGGCATTGAATTCGCTGGGCGTACGAACTTTGGATGAGGCCGCAAGGAACAGCCCACGGCTTCCCTCGGCCGGCACCGGCATATCACCACTCTCAAACGGATGGAACAAGGGGGCTTGTGCGTCGCGGCTCACTGTAATCCTGCTGTTGGCTGGCACGCTGGTGGAACGAAAGGAGACGCCTCTGCGTTTTCCCGATACGACCAATGGATGGAGGCAGCAATGCCCGACAAACAAGCGATCGTCGATCTGGAAAAGAAGTTCTGGGACACAATGGTCTCGAAGGACGCTGCAACTGCTACCGATATGATGGCGAAGAAGAGCATCGTCATCGGCCCCCAGGGCGTGGCGGAGATTTCCCGAGGCGACTTCGCGAAGATGATGGAGACGAGCAAGTGGACGCTCGATTCCTACAAGATGAGCGATATTCAAGTGGTCTTCCCGTCCGAGGACACCGCCGTGATCGGCTATAAGGTCAGTCAGAAGGGGACCATGGAAGGCAAGCCCTATTCGATGGAAGCGGCGGACGCGACCACCTGGACCCGCGAGGGCAAGGAGTGGCTCTGCGCATTGCACACCGAGACGGTAATCGGCAATCCACCCGGCGGTACCGGTTGAGTCAGCGAAGCGGTTCTATCAGATCCTGGAATTCGAGCGGACCCGAACTTCACACATGAGATGGGCGCAGGAAACTGTGCCCATCTTTTGCCCGGTTGGTGGTTGCCAACGAGGGATTGGCACGAGGCCGGAGATTGGCTCGCCGGTCCGGGGTCGACCTACCCGTGAAAATGAAAAAGGCGCGACGTTGCCGCCGCGCCCTTCCATGATGCCATATCGAGGTTGGTGATTATGCCGCGTCGTCTTCCGCCCGCTTCTCGCGCGCGATTTCCTTGCCGGTCTCCTGGTCGACGACCTTCATCGACAGGCGAACCTTGCCACGCTCGTCGAAGCCCATCAGCTTGACGAATACCTTCTGGCCTTCCTTGACGACGTCGGTGGTCTTGCCGACGCGTTCGTTGGAAAGCTGCGAGATGTGGACGAGGCCGTCCTTGGGGCCGAAGAAATTGACGAATGCGCCGAAGTCGGCGGTCTTAACGACCGTGCCTTCGTAGATTTCGCCGACTTCCGGCTCGGCCACGATGGTGTGGATCCACTTCTTCGCCGCCTCGATTTCCTTGGCGTTGGAGGAAGCGATCTTCACGGTGCCGTCGTCTTCGATGTTGATCTTGGCGCCGGTCTTTTCGACGATCTCACGGATCACCTTGCCGCCCGAGCCGATGACATCACG
>DATDBN010000107.1:0-28084 GCA_036524835.1 Mesorhizobium sp.
CCGGAACTCTCGCCGCAATCGGCTCCAGCGCTGCGCTACCTCAAGGCCACGCGCCTACGCCGATTGCTCAACCCGCGCCACATGGCGTAATGGACGCTGAGGCTCTAATCGCCGTTGGGTGAAAGTTTAGTGGCAGGTCACAGTCAACTTGAATCGTCAACGATGACTGGAGGCCTTGATCTGATCCGCTCAGGCAGCAAGTGAAGTAGAACGCCAATGCCATCCAGCGACGAGAGCAAATCCCTTTGGCAAGTACAGAACCTGAAGCGTGCCCTTCATGCCGCGGGGGTTGCCCTCTGGTCATGGAGCGTCGACAGCGACGCCTTCGCCATGGACGAGCAGGCTTTCAAACTGTGGGGCCTGCCGCAGGAGAGCAAGGTGACGTTCGAGGATCTCTCCTCCCGTATTCACCCCGCGGATCTGGACAGAGTGCGCGCTGCATTCACTGCCACCAGGGCGTTGGTCGGCGCATACGAAATCGACTTCCGTATCCTCCTGGGGCAAGAGATTCGATGGATTTCGGCTCGCGGCCTTGGCAAGGACGAAGGTCTGCATATCGGGCAGATGTCGGGCGTCTTCTTGGATGTTACCGGCCGCAAACAGGCGGAAGAGGGTCATGAACTCCTGGCTGGAGAGATGAGCCACCGGGTGAAGAATCTGCTGGCCATTGCTGCCGGCCTCACCAGTCTCACATCTCGATCGGCCAGTTCGGTCGAGGAGATGGCGAGGGAGCTCATACAACGCCTGACCGCGCTCGGAAGGGCTCACGACCTCATCCGTCCCTTGGCCGGGGACCAGGGCCGTGCGGCGCTCCTGGGTGATTTGATAGCAGTTTTGTTGGCGCCCTATGATGACGCCGGTGCTTTCAGCGGGCGCGTTCGCGTTGCCGTTCCGCGGATGGGCATCGGTGAACAGTCTGCGACGAGCCTGGCGCTGGTCATCCACGAACTGGCGACGAACTCCCTCAAATATGGAGCCCTGTCGGTGACATCCGGGATGCTGGATGTTTCGGGGAGTTCGACGGATGACGAGGTCTGCATGGTATGGACCGAGCGTGGTGGTCCATTCGTGCACTCCAAGGGGGGCGAAGGATATGGGAGCAAGCTCCTCAACCGCAGCGTCACCGGCCAACTCGGAGGTTCCATTAGAACCGACTGGTCCGACGAAGGCATCATCGTGACTGTGACGATAAACGCGGCGAAATTGTCGACCTGATTTTAACGGCGGCTCCACATCACACACAGAAGTTGACTAGACCGGAATTCTTCTGCCATCCAAATCGACCGCACTCGAACCGAGAGTGTTGGCGTGCCGGGCCTGTGACCCACCATGGGCCCCAATCATCTTGGATGGCGAAAGCACGGAAGGTTGATGTTGTCGCGAACGATCGATTTCTTCATTGCAGGCGTTCAAAAGGGAGGCACAACCGCTCTCGATCACTACCTGCGACAGCATTCCCGAATACAGATGGCTTCTGTCAAAGAGGCTCATCATTTCGACGATGAAGCGCGCATCGACTGGTCAAATCCCCATCATGACGGGTTGCATGGATTGTTCGACTGGTCAGTTCCAGGCGTTATCCGTGGTGAATCGACACCAATCTATAGCTATTGGCCTCGTTCCCTAGAGCGGATCGCACAATACAATCCCCGCGCAAAACTCGTCGTCGCACTTCGTCACCCGACGTTTAGAGCATTCTCTCATTGGCGGATGGAAGCCAAACGGGGCTATGATACGCTGTCATTCGAAGACGCGATTGCAGACCGGGGGCGGCAACGCGTTCGAGAAGCTCCCGAAGGAAGTCACCGGGTCTTCTCGTATATAGAGCGTGGTTTCTACCGGGAGCAAATACGCAGAATATTTGAGCTTTACCCTCGCTCTCAGGTGCATTTCTTTCGCACGGACGATCTCTGGAACTCCACCGCCGAAACACTTGACATTGAGCGATTTTTGCAACTTGAAGCGCAACTGGGGCAACGTGCCAAACAGGATTATGTCGTTCCAATCGAGACGCTTTCTTTGGGACAGATGTCGGCCCCGGTCCGGTGTGCTCTCGATGACATCTTCAGGGAATACATTGGCGACACCGCAGCGTTGACGGGCCTCGATCTTTCAGATTGGCTGCATCTCGAGTATGCGGAGCCGATGCGGCGATCCGACGGCGCCGAACGTGCCAGTGAATTAGATCTACGCCGGCGGGCCGGCATCTCGGCGCTCATATGCCGAGATACAGATCCAGGTAAGTGATCAATAAGGCGCCTATCGCGCCAGTCGTGTTTATCGTCCAGCAAAGGGGAGTGCCGTGGCAGAACCTGTCTTTAAGAAAGGCTCCAATGACCCCGCCGTCAAAGATTTGCAGGAGGCGCTCAAGGCGCTTGGATATGATGCCGGGCCTGTTGACGGTGTCTTCGGAGCGACCACCGAGAGCGCAGTGAAGAAGTTCCAGCAGGACAAGGAAATCGCGGTGGATGGCGTGGTTGGCCGACTAACATGGCTCAACATCGACGAGGCCGACCAAAGCCATCCCGTGCTGAAGGTCGGCTCGACGGGTTTGCCCGTCCGCCGTTTGCAGAGCCGGATGAGCGCGGTGGGCTTCAACACCGGCGGCGTCGACGGGCGCTTTGGCGCTACCACCGAAACGGCGGTCAGGAAACTGCAGCAGGATATCAAGCTGAGCGTCGACGGCGTCGTTGGAGCCAAGACTTGGCAGGTCGTCGACGCCCTGGAGGATGAAGGCGGCGTGAGCTGAGCCTGCCTGTGTCCTCATAGGATGCTGTGGGCGCGTCGATTCTCGGGGGCCGCACAAGGGCACGCGGGGCGACGGTTCAGTGGCAACCGGAGTCAGTAGGGACGACCGGATCGTTCAGCGGCTTGAGAAAACCGCTACGCGCTTTTCCTGGAAGCCATTCTGCCAGAGCTAAGAACCGTCGTCCGATTCCACGCGGTCGCAAACCAGTCTAAAGGATCAGACCCGCGAGGCTCTCTAGCGTTGCGCCGGCTGCGCCGGCAGGGGCCATCCAGCTTCGTTCGTCCATCGCTCCCGTAACCGGCAGCCCGGAATCTGCCTGATACTGGCGCACTGCGGCCTCAGTGCCGGGGCCGAAAATCCCGTCGATCGCACCGGCGTAGCCGAAGCCGGTCTTCAGCACCTTCTGGAGCATTGCCACCACCGGCCCGAGCGATCCTGCCTGAAGCGCGGGGGACGCCTCGCGGTATGGAGGCAGTTGGCTCCATGTCAGCGGGCCGACAACGCCGTCCGCCTGCAGCCCGTTCGACTGCTGGAAATCCTTCACGGCGAGGTCCGTCTGCGGACCGAATACGCCGTCAACCTTTTCCGGCCCCAGCACCTTTATGCGGGCGAAAGCCCGTTGAAGCCGTCTCACATCCTCGCCGGTATCGCCCAGTCTAATGGTCGTTGACATATCCGTCCTGCCATCGTTCCGCGGCTCGGGTGGTTGGGTTAGCCGCCTTTGTGCGACGCCAAGTGATCCACCTGGCTCCTAAAATGCTTCAGAAGGTCTGCTCGATGAGTTTCTTCCATGTCATCGGGCCGACAATCGCGTCCGTGGAGAGATGTGCCGCCGTCTGAAAAGCGAGCGCCGCCTGCTTGGTCTCGGCGCCGGCTTCCCCGTCCAACTCCAGAGGCAGAATTGGCGTGCCGTCCTCGCCGACGTCGCCAGCGGTGAGGAAGATATTCAGCAGGGCCTGCAGCGTCTTGACGTCCTTATCCGTTACCGGCTGCTGCCCGGCCTTGCGAAGGTCCAGCGTCTTCAAGCTTACCACGACCTGCGCCATGATCCGTCTCCTTTGATTTGCTGGCCCTCGGCGGTGATCGACACCACTGAGCCTGCTTCAAGCACTGTCTGCGGGGTAAAGAATAGCAATGCCGCAGTGTACAATAGCTCTATTCTCAAAGATACGATGAAATCTACGTATTGGCGCAGGAAAGCCCTAAGACTCCATACCGGCTATGTTTCCAGGATGAAGTACAAGGCAGGTTGCCAGGAGGGGATCGACAGTCTCGACGGGAGGGGTGTTGGAGCCGGCCAGGGCAATCCCTCTGCCCTGACCCAAGGCGATGGCCGCATGCAACTCGCCGGGCAACTGTCTCTGCTGCGTTCGCCTGGACCCGGAACGTCAGGAACTTGTTGGCACGAAGGGTGTCACGCTCATTGCGTCGCGGGTCACGGTGACAAAGCTGCCGGGTGGGATCGGCTTCCAGCCACCGCCGTCACGGTCGAAGGGTTCGGAGACGAGGCAACGTCCCGCCGCCGCCCGGGTCGCGCCGGCATAGAGCGTCGGCGCGAAAGCATCCGTGGCATAGCGGACGGCATAGAGCGTCTCGCCGTCCGACAAGGCCGCGGTCAGCCGCAAATGCGGGTCCATCCCGGCCTGCCGCGATGCCTCGACCACACGTGCCGCGGTTCGGGCGATGGCGCCGGCCGGATCGGCATCCAGCCCCTCCTGCAGCATCAGAAGGAAAAGCAGCTCGGAATCGGTGGTTCCCTCCAGGCGATCGTAGAGATGGTCGTCGATGGCATTCTCCAGCCGGCGGCGGATCCGCTCAAAGCCTCCGATCTGCCCATTGTGCATGAACGACCAGCGGCCCGACACAAAGGGGTGGCAGTTCATCCGGCTCGTCGCGCCGCCTGTCGAAGCGCGGACATGGGCGAGAAACAGCGGTGAGGCGATCTGCCGGCACAGGCTTTTCAGGTTCGGATCGGACCATGCCGGCAGGATGTCGCGATAAAGGCCGGGCTCCGGCCGCGCGCCATACCAGGCCACGCCGAAGCCGTCGCCATTGGTCGGCGTCTTGGCCTCCAGCGCGTGATGGCTCTGCGCAATGAGAGAATGGCATGGCGATGCCACGATCTCCTCCAGAAACATGCTCTCGCCGATATAGGCCGCCCAGCGGCACATGCTTCGCCCTTCCACACAAACCCACCGCCGGAAAGCATGCGGAACTATGGATAATGAAAGGTTAATCGGTCACTGGACCAAGCTGCCGCGCTCGACTGGAACGAGAGAAAAGCCGGCAATCAAGGCCGATGGGCGTTGACCGGCAGGCCGTCCTGGCGGATAGGGTGGCTCCGCATCCGGCCAGATCCGGATGGCTACTCCACCCTTGTTCAGCCGCATCCGTGCGGCGCCAGGTTTCCGCGTGGCTGCAGGATAGCGTCGTGTCCATGACCCTTCACCAAGACCGCCCGAACTCAGTCCCCATGATCGGCGCGATGCGCCTGCCCCATGGCGAGGGCATCGAATTGCCGGCCTACGAAACGGTTGGCGCTGCCGGGATGGACCTGCGCGCGGCGGTGCCGGAAGACCGCCCACTCTACCTTCTGCCAGGCAAGCGCGCGCTGGTGCCGACCGGGCTGGTCCTGGAAATTCCCGATGGCTACGAGGGCCAGGTGCGGCCGCGCTCGGGCTTGGCTGCCAAGCATGGCATTACGGTGTTGAACACACCGGGGACGGTAGACAGCGATTATCGCGGCGAAGTGAAGGTGCTGCTGATCAACCATGGCGACACGGAATTTGTGGTGACGCGCGGCATGCGCATCGCGCAAATGGTGTTCGCTGCGGTAGCCCAAATGGTACTCAACGAACGCACCGCAGTCAGCGAGACGTCACGTGGCGGCGGCGGATACGGGTCGACCGGCATAGCATGAAACTCCCGCCAAAGTTGATCATATTCGACTGCGACGGTGTGCTGGTGGACACCGAAGGGCTGTGCAACAGAGAACTGTCAAAGTGGCTGACCGAGGCTGGTTTTCCCATCGGCTATGAAGCCTGCCGCCGCCGTTTCAACGGCCGCACAATGGCGTCCGTCCGGGATGAAGTCGAGGCTGCCGGGGTATTGCTGGGCGCGGATTTTCCGGATCGCTGGAACGAAGCTTTGCCAGCCTTGCTCGCACAGGGGGTAGACCCTATCCCGCATGTCCGCGAACTGTCGAACTGGTGCGCGGCTCTGGTATCGCCTATTGCGTAGCGTCCTCGGCACGCGTGACCAAGATGAACATTACGCTTGGCGTTACCGGCATGCTGCCCTGGTTCAAGGACCGGATGTTCAGCGCCTCGATGGTCGCGCGCGGCAAACCATTTCCCGACGTTTTTCTTTACGCGGCCAGGACGATGGGCTTTGCCCCATCCGACTGCGTCGTCATCGAGGATAGCGTTGCCGGCACGCAGGCTGGTGTGGCGGCTGGCATGCCCGTCTATTCCTATGCAGGAGATCCAATGGCGGACCGTGAAGGCTTGGCGGCGGCGGGCGGCATGGTGTTCGATGACATGCGCGAGCTCACCGATCTGCTCTATCTCACCCCTAGGGAAGCATTTGTTACCGAAGCGGAGCAGCGATAGTATCGCGGAAGTTTAGAAGGGCCGAACGATGGACAAGGGCGCAGCGTTTCGACGGCTTCACGACACGATCTTCGTCATGCCAAACCCCTCAGATCTTGGCATGGCCAAGCTGCTGGCTCATTGCGGCTTCAAGGCGCTCGCGACATCGAGTGCCGGTTTTGCCTGGACCCGCGGCCTGCAGGATGGCGGCGTCGGCTTCGAGGCGGCGATCGCCCATTGCAAGGAGATGGCCGCCGCGACCGATCTGCCCGTTTCGGGCGATTTGGAAATGGGCAAGGGTGACAGCGCGGAAAGCGCGGGCGAGACAGTGTTCGCCGCCGAGGCAGCGGGGCTGGCAGGCTGCTCGATCGAGGACCATACGGGTGAGGCCGCACGGCCCATCTACGATTTCAACCACGCAGTGGAACGCGTCGCGGCGGCGGCGGAAGCCGCGCGTGCCCTGAAACGGGACTTCGTGCTTACCGCGCGGACCGAGAATTTTCTCTGGGGCCGTCCGGATTTCGACGACACGATCAAGCGGCTGCAGGCCTTCGAAGCGGCTGGCGCGGATGTGCTGTTTGCGCCTGGCGTCTCCGATATGGGTCAGGTCAAGGAAATTTGCGCGGCGCTGACACGTCCGGTGAATGTGCTGGCGGGCGGGCCGCATTTTACCGTCGCCGCATTGGCGGAAGCAGGCGTAAAGCGCATTTCGCTCGGGCCGCGCCTGACGAACTACGCCTATGGGGCGGTCGAGCGGGCCGCGCGGGAGATATTGGAGGCGGGCACGTTCGAGTTTAACCGCGATGTCATGCCGTCTGCCCGCATCGCCGATATACTGGCAGGCAAGACCGCGTGACCCTCACGGTTGTCGACATGCACACCGGCGGCGAACCGGTGCGCATCGTGACCGGCGGCTATCCGCCGGTGCTTGGCGCAACGATCTTGGAGAAACGCGCCTATGCGCGCGACACGCTCGACCATCTGCGGAAACTGCTGATCTTCGAGCCGCGCGGCCACTACGATATGTATGGCGCGCTGCTGGTCGAGCCGAGCCTGCCGGGCGCGGATCTCGCGGTGCTGTTCCTGCACAATGAGGGCTATTCAACCATGTGCGGCCACGCCGTGATCGCCCTTGGCCGCTACGCCGTCGACCACGGACTGGTGGCGGCCATGGCGCCAGTCACAACCGTCAATATCGAGTGTCCGTGCGGCATGGTGGTCGCCCATGTCGAGATCGAAAACGGCCGCGCGGGGTCCGTATCCTTCGAGAGCGTACCGGCGTTTCTCTATGAGGCCGACCGGGAGGTGGTGCTGCTCGACGGGCTGTCGATCCGTTTCGACGTTGCCTATGGCGGCGCTTTCTATGCGATTGCCGATTGCCGGCAGTGGGGGCTCGCTTTCGGGGTGTCGCGCGTCAGGGATTTCGTCGATGCGGCGACGGCGCTGAGCGCCGCCGTCAAGGCGCAGTTTGCCATCGTTCATCCGGATGCCGCCGACCTCGGCTTTCTCTATGGCTCGATCCTGACCGATGGGGGCGAGGGCTCGTCGCAGCCGACCGGGAATATCTGCGTCTTCGCCGACGCCGAGGTGGATCGGTCGCCGACCGGCTCGGGCGTCACTGCACGGTTGGCGGCGATGCACGCCAAGGGCGGCGTTGCCATCAGGGAGCAGCGGGTCTTCGAGAGTATCGTCGGCTCGCGCTTCACCGGCGCGGTGGCAAAGACGGTGCGGTGCGGACCCTATGATGCTATTGTCGCGCGGGTCGCCGGCCGCGCTTTTTACACCGGCCGTGCCGAGTTTACGCTGGAGGAGGGGGACGGCTTGGGACAAGGGTTCTTGCTTCGATGACACGATCCACCACCCGCGCGCTCACGACCAGCCTGTTGCTGGCGAGCTTGACCGGCGCCGCACATGCCCACGACACCACAGGCCCGAAGATCGCCGCGGCGGTGGTCGCGGCCATCCAGAAATGCTGGAGCATGCCCAAGCTGGCGGAAGGCGAGCGGCCGCATGTACAGCTGAAGATCCGGTTGAGCGCGGAGGGCGCACTCCTTGGCAAGCCGGAGGTTGCCGAGAGCGCACAGGGCGGCAATGCCGAGGCCTTCACCCAGAGCACGATACGGGCAGTGGAGCGATGCCAACCCTATGGGGTGCTGCTCGATTATCCGCATGATCGGTGGCGCGAGATTGTCGTGAACTTCGATCCACCACCGCCGTGAGCGCTGCCGGCCGCGACATTTCAGGTTGCAAAAGCCGCCTGAACCGCTAGACCCGCCCGCGGCTGTCCGAACCGGACACAGGAGCGCAAGGTCGGGGACCGCTTGATGAGCAAATACGACGTGCTTTGCATCGGCAATGCGATTGTCGACATTATCGCGCAGAGCGACGAGAAGTTTCTGGTCGAGAACGGCATCATCAAGGGCGCGATGAACCTGATCGACATGGATCGCGCGGTCGACCTCTATTCCAGGATGGGACCGGCCATCGAAGCGTCCGGCGGCAGTGCAGGCAACACGGCGGCAGGCATCGCCTCGTTCGGCGGCCGCGCCGCTTATTTCGGCAAGGTGGCCGAGGACCAGTTGGGCGAGATCTTCGCCCACGACATCCAGGCCATCGGCGTTGCCTTTGACACACAACCGCTCAAGCGGCTTCCGCCCACTGCGCGCTCCATGATCTTCGTGACGCCGGATGGCGAGCGCTCGATGAACACCTATCTCGGCGCCTGCATCGAACTGGGTCCCGAAGACGTCGAGGAAGAGAAGGCGAAAGGCGCGAAGGTAACCTATTTCGAGGGCTATCTCTGGGATCCGCCGCGCGCCAAGGACGCCATCCGGCTGACGGCGCAATATGCCCACGCGGCGGGACGCGAAGTGTCGATGACGCTGTCGGATTCGTTCTGCGTGGGACGCTACCGCGACGAGTTCCTCGATCTGATGCGCTCGAAGACGGTCGACATCGTTTTCGCCAACAGCCACGAGATCAAATCGCTCTACGAGACCTCGTCCTTCGAGACTGCGGTCGACCTCTTGCGCAAGGATTGCCGCATCGCCGCGGTGACGCGCTCGGAAAAGGGCTCGGTCATCATCCATGGCGACGAGACCTTCGAAATCAAGCCGATCAAGGTCGGCAGGGTCGTCGATACGACCGGCGCCGGCGATCTCTACGCATCCGGCGTATTGCATGGATATACGCAAGGGCTTGACCTGCAGCGCTGCGGCGACCTCGGTTCGCTGGCCGCCGGGCTGGTCATCCAGCAGATCGGCCCCCGTCCCAGGGAAAACCTGTTGGAAGAGGCGAAGAAGGCGGGGCTTCTGTAGGCCGCAACCGATCCGCGCATAACGAAAGCTGCGCTTTCAATTTGCAGAAAGCTACCGGCGTGAAGCCTGTGGAACGACGCAACGCAGAAAGGCACCTGTGTATTTCGCGTCCGACGTCAGCCCGGCAGCACATGCGCCCGGCCGGCGACGTCGATGCGGACGCGGTCGCCTACGGCGGGCGCGAGCGCGCTGTTGACCTTGACGGTGACCGGCGTGCCGCCGGCGACGGAGACGGCGACTGTCCATGCCGCGCCGCCGAACTCCACAAAGGTAATCTGGCCGGGACAGCCAACGGAGCCATACTTGTCGGTCTTGGCATCCGACATGGAGAATTGTTCCGGACGAATCATGATCCGCGCGCGGCCTGGCGGGTAGGGTGCGTCGAGCGGAATGCGGCCGAGGACGCATTCGGCAATGGCGCCATCGATATCGGCATCGAGCACCACGGCTTCGCCAAGGAAATGTGCGGTCTCACCGTCGAAGGGTCGGAAATAGAGTTCCTGCGGAGTGCCGGCCTGAACCAGCTTTCCCCCGCGCAGCACGGCAACCTGATCGGCGAAGGACAGCGCTTCCGACTGGTCGTGCGTGACCAGGATCGCCGTCATGTTGGCCGTATGCAGCATGCGCGCGACGGCCCGCCGCATGTGCTCGCGCAGGCTGGCGTCGAGGGCCGAGAACGGTTCGTCCAGCAGCATCAGCTTGGGCTTGCGCGCCAGCGCGCGAGCTAGTGCGACGCGCTGCTGCTGCCCGCCGGAAAGCTGGTGCGGACGGCGCTCGGCCATCGAAGGTTCGAGCTCGACAGTCTGCAGCAGTTCCAGGATGCGGCCCTTGCGGTCGCGCGCATCGCCATTCAGCCCGAAGCCGATATTGTCGGATACGCTCAAATGAGGAAACAGCGCGCCATCCTGCGAGACGATGCCGATCTGGCGGCGATGCGCCGGTGTGGCGAAGCCGTCATCGCAGAGCTTCGTCCCGTCGAGGACGACCTTGCCGCTGTCGGCCGCCTCGAAACCGGCGATAACGCGCAGTAGCGTCGACTTCCCGGATCCGGACGGCCCGACGATCGCCGTGCGGCTGCCGGCCGCGACCTCGAGGCTGACGCCGTCGAGGGCGACGACATTGCCATAGCGCTTGGACGCGCCTTCGACGACGAGCAGGCTCATTGGCCGGCAAACCGTTCGGATTGGCTGTGAAGGGCCAGGCTGAGCGGTAGGGACAAAACGATCATCATTGCCGCATAGGGCGCTGCGGCCGCGTAATCAAGTTCTGCCGTCATGGCCCAGAATTCGGTGGCCAGCGTGCGGGTGCCGTTGGGAGAAAGCATCAAGGTTGCCGTCAGTTCGTTTGTGATGCCGAGGGCGACCAGCGCCACGGAGGCAGCAGCGCCAGGCGCGGCCAGCGGGAATGTGATCCTCCGCACAGCGGCAAAGGGCGACTTGCCGAGCGCCATCGCGGCCTGCTCGAGTTCCAACGGCGCCTGCGCAAGGCTGGCGCGAAGGCCGGCCATCGCGCGCGGCAGGAACAGCATCACATAGGCAAGCAAGAGCGTCGCGTAGGACTGATAGAGGGGGAACACCAGTCGCACCGTGACCGTGACCAGCGCAAGCGCGACGATCACACCGGGCAGCGAGCCGACATAGTAGTGGCCGGCCTCGAACAGGCGCTGCAGCCGCGACGGCGCGCGCACCGCCAGCCATGCGGCAGGAGCCGCGGCCAGCGTGGCAAGCAGGCCGCCCGCGACGGCAAGAGCCAGGGTTTGAACGAAGGCCGAAGCGATGTCCGCCACGGGCCAGACGCGCGCACCGCCGAAGGTGAGCCAGCGCGCGACCGTGGCCAAGGGCACGCCGAGCGACAGGATGGCCGTGACGAGCGGCAGCGCCATCAGGGGCAAAGCGAGCGCTCCGAGGCTGCGGCGGATCGGCGGCCGCTGGGCGCCGGGCCCGACGCGGGCATAGCGTTCACCGCCGCGCAGCCAAGAATCCGCGCCAAGCAGGAGGAAGCAGCACAAGAGCAGCACCCCGCCCATCATATTGGCCGCCGGGCTGTTGTAGGCCGACTGATAGACATCGACGATCCCGGTCGAGAATGTGTCGAAGCGGATCATTGCGTAGAGGCCGTATTCCGCCAGCAGATGCAGGCCGACCAGCAACGAGCCCGCAAGGACAGCCAAGCGCAATTGCGGCACCACGACTTGGAGAAAGACCTGGCGCGGCGTCTTTCCGAGCGATGCCGCGGCGTCCTCCACAGAGGGATCGAGACGGCGCAGCTGGGCGGCGACCGGCAGATAGATGAACGGAAAATATGCAAGCACAGAAATCAGCACAGCGGCCGGCAGGCCGTGCAGCGACGGCACGGCGTTGACCCAGCCATAGCTGTGCACGAAAGCGGGAATGGCCAAGGGTGCGACCGCCAGTGCGCTCCACCAGCGGTGTCCTGGGAGATCGGTCCGCTCGATCAGCCAGGCAAGCGCCACTGCAAGCACGATGGCGATCGGCACGGTGAAGAGTTCCAGAAGCGCGGTGTTGACCAGCAGTTCGCCGATGCGCGGCCGGAACACCAGTTCGACGATCCGCGTCCAGCCGGTCTGTATCGCGACCCAGACGATGAAGCCAAGAGGAATGAGGCTGACCAGCGACACGCAGGCGGCAGCGGCGACAACCGGCGCATAGGGCCGCCCACCAGCCACCCGCCCGGAGGGGCGGGCCGATGCGGCGGCTAGCGGATGGATGTCGGCGGCTGAAGACATGTAGCTGGCTGGCCTTCTGGCGTGGCTTGCCGGATTGCGATCGTTTAGAGCAGGCCAGCCTCGGTCATCAACCGCGATACGGTCTTGGAATCAAGTTTCGATGGGTCGACGGCAGGAGCCTGCAGCTTGTCCAGCGGCTCCAGCGACGGGTGCGACGCTTCGCCGTTTCCAACCGCATATTCAAAGGATGTGCCTTCGCGCAGAATCTTCTGGCCGCCCTTGCCGGTGATCCACTTCAGATAGGCTTGAGCTTCCTTCTGCTTCTTGCTGGAGGCCAGTACGCCACCGCCCGAGACGCTGACAAAGGCGCCCGGATCCTGATTGCGGAAATAGTGCGAGGCGACATTGGCGCTGTTTTCGCCTGTCTTGGCCTGATCGCCGAAGTAGTAGTAGTGATAGATCACCGCGCCTTCGACTTCATGATTGTTGACGCCTTTCAGGGCGTTGTTGTTGCCGCGATAGGCTGTCGCATTCTCTTTCATGGCCTTGAGCCAGGCGCCGGTCGCTTCCTCGCCATTCAGCGCCAGCATGGCTCCGACGATAGCCTGGAAGTCCGCGCCACTCGGCGAGGCGCCCCAGCGGCCCTTCCAGCTCGCATCGGCCAGGTCGAGGATCGACTTGGGCAGCTTGTCTTCCGTGAGCTTGGTCTTGTCGTAGACAAAGACAGTGGCGCGGGCGGCGATGCCGATCCATTTTCCATCGGCAGGGCGATAAACCTCCGGAACCTGCGCCAGCGTATCGGCGTCGACCGGCGCGAAAAGACCGGCGGCATTGACAAGATCCATCGCTGGGGAGTTCTCGGTCAAGAAGACATCGGCCGGGGATTGAGCGCCCTCGGCGACGATCTGATTCGCCATGTCGAGGTCGGACCCCTTGCGCAATGTCACCTTGATGCCTGTTTCGGCGGTAAAGGCTGCGGTCCATTCTTTCGCGAGACTGTCGTGCTGCGCATTGTAGACGACGATGCCCTCGGCGTCCTGCGCTAGCGCGCCACCTCCCATAGCTGCGCTGATACCGAGCGCAAAGCCCGCCATTCTGACCGCAAAATTCATGTGAAAGCCTCATTGTTAGATCGATCGCGCGGTCCCGTTTGGGTTCACGCGCTGACGGGGCATTCTTTAAATTGAAGAGTGAGATAGTCAAGTTATGCGGCCGGAAGGCGCGGTCACGCTTTCGGGAGATAGATAGTAGAAGGGGGACCGCCCAAGGCGGTGAAGGGGTATAAAGGTTCCAGGCGATTGCCCGGGTGGCGTGCTTGACCTATCTAAGGCGGGATGCGGAAAACACTGCGATGATACGCTTCCTGTTCAGGTTTGCGGCGACGCTGGCGCTGGCGGCGGCGGTCGTGATGGCGGTCCTGGACGCCACGCGCACGGTGGCGGCCAAGACCGTGGTGCTGACGCCTCTGATGACGAGTTGGCAGGCGACCTGGCCGGAGGGGCCGGCGCGTGCGCGCCAGTTTATAGAGCAGCGTCTGTCGGCGGTCGTCTGGGACCCGCTAACGGTCACCATTCTTTCGATGCCCGGCTTTGTCGTATTCGGGCTGCTGGCGCTTTTGCTGTATGCGATCGGCCGCAAGCCGCGCCGGCGTATCGGGAGGTTTGTCATCGACAGTTGAAGCTCTGAGGTAACGTTGAGGGCCGGCCAGCGAAATAGGGATGGAGTGGCTGCCTCGGCGATATTTCGGCGGGGCCGCCGCCTGTGCTAAACCAAATCGATGGACCGTGCCCGCCGCCGCCAAGCAACTGGACAGGGGCCGAAAGAAAGGAAGTTCGATGTTCTTTCTGAGCGACATGCTGAACAAGAAGCTGCATCTGCCGAAGCCCGGCGAAGCCCTGCCGGGACGCGAACAGCCGATCCCGACAGCGGCAAAGCACTTCGTCTCGAAGCGGCCGCTGAAAGGCCCTTATCCCGAGGGGCTGGAAACGGCATTGTTCGGGCTCGGATGTTTCTGGGGCGCCGAGCGGCTGTTCTGGCAGATCGACGGTGTGTGGGTGACGGCTGTCGGCTATGCCGGCGGGCTGACGCCCAACCCGACCTATCAGGAGACGTGCACCGGCCTGACGGGCCACGCCGAGGTCGTGCTGGTGGTGTTCGACCCCAGCTTGGTGTCCTACGACACGCTGCTCAAGATCTTCTGGGAGGCGCATGACCCGACTCAAGGCATGCGCCAGGGCAATGATGTCGGCACCACCTATCGCTCGACGATCTACACCTATGGCGAGGCGCAGATGAAGGCGGCGCTTGCCTCGCGCGACGCCTACGAAGCGTCGCTGAAGAAATCCGGCATGGGCAAGATCACCACCGAGATTGCGGCAGCACCGGAGTTCTACTTCGCCGAGGCCGAGCATCAGCAGTACCTTGCCAAGAACCCATACGGCTATTGCGGGCTGAAGGGCACCGGTGTTTCCTGCGCCATTCCGGCCGCTGCCGACGCCTGACTAGCGGTCGACAGGTCTCCTCGGGAAGCGCCTGAGGAGACTTTTCCAACAGGTCAAAATTTCCCGTGAATTTTCAATTTGGCCGTGCCACAGTGCCTGCATGCGGGCATCCAAAAGGCCTGCGCCGCCGCCGTTCGGCATTCCGGGCGGGCGGCAGGAAGACAACAACAACCTACAGGGTGTGGATCACATGAAAAAATACGTTCTCGGCCTTCTGGCCACGGTAGCGCTGGCTGGATCGGCCTATGCGCAGGACAAGCCGGCGCTTTTGTATGATCTGGGCGGCAAGTTCGACAAGTCGTTCAACGAAGCCGCCTTCAACGGCGCGGAGAAGTTCAAGACCGAAACCGGCACCGAGTATGTCGAATTCGAAGTGTCCAACGCCTCGCAGCGCGAGCAGGCGCTGCGCCGCTTCGCCGAGGACGGGCGCAATCCCATCGTCATGACCGGCTTCTCCTGGGCCGACTCGCTGGCCAAGGTGGCCGAGGAGTTCCCGGATACCAAGTTCGCCATCATCGACATGGTCGTTGAGAAGCCGAATGTGAAGTCGGTGGTTTTCAAGGAAGAGGAAGGCTCCTACCTCGCCGGCATCATGGCTGCGATGGCGTCGAAGTCCAAGAAGGTCGGCTTTGTCGGCGGCATGGACATTCCGCTGATCCGCAAGTTCGGCTGCGGCTATGTCGGCGGGGCGAAGTCCGCCGGCGCGACCGAGGTGATTCAGAACATGACGGGTGACACGCCGGCGGCATGGAACGATCCGACCAAGGGCGGCGAGATCGCCAAGTCGCAGATCGACCAGGGCGCCGATGTGGTTTACGCGGCGGCCGGCGGCACGGGCGTCGGCGTTCTCCAGGCGGCGGCGGATGCCGGCAAGCTTGGCGTCGGCGTCGACTCCAACCAGAACGGCCTGCTGCCGGGCAAGATCCTCACCTCGATGCTGAAGCGCGTCGACGTTGCGGTCTATGACGCGTTCAAGACGGCCAAGGACGGAGCGTTCGCGCCGGGCGTCAACATACTCGGGCTGAAGGAGAGCGGCGTCGACGTCGCGCTTGACGACAACAACAAGCCGCTCGTCACGCCTGAGATGACCGCCGCTGTCGAGAAGGCCAAGGCCGAGATCATCGCAGGCACCGTCAAGGTGCACGACTACATGTCGGACAACGCCTGCCCGTATTGACGCGACAGGCTGCCATCCCTAACGGCAGCGAATTTCGGGCCGCCGAACCTTGGTTCGGCGGCCTTTCATTGTGCGACATGAGAAGCCCACCAGCATGAGAACTGCCGCTATCGTCGCCCTGCTCGCCGCCGGCATCATGGCCGGCGCGCAGCTCGGCAAAATCGCGCCGCTGGTACCATGGTATCGCAGCGAGGCCGGCTTCTCACTGGTCAGCATCGGCTGGCTGACTGCGCTGATCGCGGTCTTCGTGGCGATTGCAGCGCTGCCAGCCGGCTGGGCCATCCAGCGCTTCGGCACGCGCCAAGCATCGATCCTGTCATTCATCCTTCTGGCCGCGGGCGGCGTGGCGCTGGCTTTCGCAAACACGCCTGCGGCGGTGCTCCTCGCAAGGCTGCTGGAAGGCATCGGCTATCTGGCGCTCGTCATCGCCGTGCCCGCTTTGCTGTCCGACATGTCGCCGGCCGGTTGGCGCGCTTCAGTGATGGCGGTCTGGGGCGGCTTCGTGCCGATTGGCTTCGCGGTGGCGAACTACCTTGCGGCGGCCGTGATACCGGCGGCCGGCGAGCGAGGCTTCCTGCTCATCGCTACCTTGGCCTTTGCTGTCTTTGCGGTTCCCGCGATTCCCCTCGTGCTGCGGACACGCGATGCCAACGGCTCGCACAGTGCACAATCGAACGGCGCGTACCTGAAGCAATCGCTCGGCCTGCCGATCGTCCTGCTTTCCCTCGCTTTCGGCGCCTATGTCATTTCGTCCATCGGCTTTTTCACGTTCATGCCGGCCTTCGTTCAGGAAACCGGCGACCGCTTCGTCGTCTCCGCGGGCTTTATCGCTCTCATGGTGCCGGTCGGGAACCTGATTGCCGGGGTTCTCCTGCATGGCAGGGATGCACGCGCGGCAGCGATGCTGGCCGGCCTCGGCTTCGTCATCTCCGTGCTGTTCTCGGTGCCGGCCTTCGCCTCGGTCAACACCGCTGTAGCCACCGCCGCCGCCATTGCCATCGCCATTGCCGGCGGCATCATCGCCTCGGCGCTGTTCGCCGCGATCCCGGTCTTCGTACCGCGCGGCGGCTCCGTCTCCATGGCGATAGGGCTGGTCGCGCAGGCCGGCGGCATCGGCACGCTGCTCGGGCCGCCGCTGGCCGGCGCAATTATCGAGCGCTATTCCTGGTGGGGTCTAGGCGCATTCCTGTCCGTCGCCGCCCTTGCCGGATTGGTATGCGTCGCGCCGTTGGTCACAGAGAGGACGCAGCGCGCCTGATATCCCGCGCAATGCCTGGTTGCCGATGGTGGCCCGTGTCTCCATCATCACGCGGTTGCAGAATGCCGGACACGACGCGCCGGTCCGATCTGATGAAGATAGACGGCCATCGTGTCCCATGGCGGCGTGATGGACAATTGCCACAGAATACGATCGACCTCGGCGCGATGAAAGCCGGAGTGCAGCGCGACGTGCATCAACATCTCCTCCCGCGACATTCGGCCTTCGTCGCCGTCAGTGAAAGTGAAGGAAATGATCTCCGAGAGGTCCTTCCGAGACACTCGAGCAACATAGTCCAGATACCATCGGTCAGACTCGACCGTCGCCGCACGCAGTTCGGCCAGCGATGGCGTCGCTTCCGTGTTGTCGGCCGCGTAGCCGTGCACAGTGTGGGTCAGATGCGCGGCGAAGATGCGCGTCACCACGAAGGCGTGGTTGAGCAGGCGCAAGGCTGTGTGAAGTTCCGCCTGATAATGCGCTGGATCGCATGTCGCCAGCTTCTCGAACAGCTCTTCATTTGCCCAGGCGTGATAGCCGTAGAGGGTGTGAAATAGGGCGCTCATCTTGAACCTCGCTCGTCGATAGGGAATGTTGTGCGGGTTCGGATTCTCAGCCGGGAGTTGCATTTGTCTACTCGCATCCAAAAGTCAGGGTCGGCCATGCGGAAGGAGCCTCGCCAGGCGCGTTCCCGCGCCATGGTCGAGGCTGTCGTTGAAGCGGGTACTCGCATTCTGGGGAAAGAAGGCTGGACCGCGCTCAACACCAACAAGATTGCCGACGTTGCCGGTGTGAGCGTCGGCTCCCTGTATCAGTACTTTCCAGACAAGCTTTCTCTGGTTGACGCTATTCGACGCCGGCACTTGGACGATTGCATCGCACGGATGCGTGAATTGGAGACTGATGGCAGGAGTGCGGCGGATTTTGCCCGGGAGCTTGTGAGCACGGTCATAGCCGCCCATAGCGTTCATCCGACATTACATCCGGTGTTGCTTGATGAGGCACCAACCACCGAGCGATTTCGCGATCCGACCAGCGCGTTCGAGATAGAGTACCTCTCCCATTTCAGTCGCGTGGTGGCTGCCTATCGCCAAGGCTCTGCTGCAGAGATCGAAACAATGGGTCAGATCCTGTCGGACGCGATCGACGGCATCATCCACAACGCCGCGCGACGTGGGGCACTTGGCTCGGAAGCTGTGAGAGGCGAATTGACCCGGTTGGTGCGCCGGTATCTGGAGGAATAGCGCCGCATTACCAATGCGGCGGCTTTGTCGCTTCGTGGCCCGGTGCGGTCTGCTCTTCCAGTGCGAGAAATCGGTTGGTCAGCGCGGTCAGTTTCTTCTCCAGCCGCTCGATCACCTTCCACTGCTCGGCTAGCTGGCCCGACAGTTCGTCGATTATCTTCTCCTGCTCAGCGTTGCGAATTTCCAATGTCGTGAGCCGGTCTGCGGGAATGGTCATGGCAGAACTCCTATCAGACCGCTCGGCCAGTGCAATTCACACGCTTTGAGGACTGCCGGTCTTTCGGGCAGCGTTGGAAATTGACAAGCGCCCTACGAATTGTCGAGAGTGCAGCATTGGTTGCGTCCGGGAGCGCAGCTGACGGCAGGCCGCGCCAATGAGCTTCGCCGCAATAAGAGGTGGGACAAGAATGCCGGAAGCTGCAATCCAGCTCATCGGGATCAACAAGAGCTTCGGTCCCGTACACGCCAATCGCGACATCAATCTGGAAGTGCCGAAGGGCACCATCCACGGCATCATCGGCGAAAACGGCGCGGGGAAATCGACGCTGATGTCGATCCTCTACGGTTTCTACCAGGCCGACAGCGGCGAGATCAAAGTCAACGGCAAAACGGCCTCGATCAAGACGCCGAACGACGCCATCGCGGTGGGCATCGGCATGGTGCACCAGCACTTCATGCTGGTCGACAATTTCAGCGTGCTGGAAAACATCATCCTGGGCGCCGAAGGCGAGGCGCTGCTGAAATCGTCCATCGCCAAGGCCCGCTCGGAACTGACGCGCCTGGAACATGAATACGGGCTGGAAGTCGATCCGGATGCGTTGATTGAGGAGCTACCGGTCGGGTTGCAGCAGCGCGTCGAGATCCTCAAGGCGCTCTATCGCGGCGCGGATATCCTGATCCTGGACGAGCCTACTGGCGTGCTCACGCCGCCAGAGGCCGACCATCTGTTCCGCATTTTGAAAATGCTCAAGGACGAAGGCAAGACGGTGGTGCTGATCACGCACAAGCTGCGCGAGATCATGGCGATCACCGACAATGTCTCCGTCATGCGGCAGGGCACGATGGTGGCCACCCGCAAGACCAGCGAGACGACGGTTGGCGAACTGGCCGAATTGATGGTCGGCCGCCGGGTGCTGCTGCGCGTCGAGAAGGGCGAGGCGAAGCCCGGTGCGGTGAAGCTGTCGGTGAAGAACCTGACGGTGAAGGATTCGCGCAAGGTGACGATGGTCGACGATGTGTCCTTCGACATTCACGCCGGCGAAATCGTCGGCATTGCAGGCGTTGCGGGCAATGGGCAATCGGAACTTATCGAGGCGATCTCCGGCATCCGCCGCGCCGTGTCCGGTTCGGTGATGCTGGATAGCAAGCCGATTGACGTGGTCGGCATCGCCGATCCTGGTGAGCTGCGCGACCGCGGGCTGGCGCATGTGCCGGAGGACCGCCACCATGTCGGGCTGGTGCTGCCCTTCGAGGAGAACGAGAACTCGATCCTCGGCTATCATGACAAGCCGCAATATCTGAAGGGCGCGTTTCTCGATCTCGATGCGATTGTCGAGGACGCCAAGGCGAAGATCGCTGCCTACGACATCAGGCCGACCAATCCACATCTGAAGACGGCGAATTTCTCCGGCGGCAATCAGCAGAAGATCGTGCTCGCCCGCGAAATGGAGCAGGATCCCGGCGTGCTGATCGTGGGCCAGCCGACGCGCGGCGTCGATGTCGGCGCCATCGAGTTCATCCACAAGCGGCTCATCGCCATGCGCGACGCCGGCAAGGCAGTGCTGGTCATCTCGGTGGAACTCGACGAGATACGCTCACTGTCCGACCGCATCCTGGTGATGTTTGCGGGCCGCATCGTGGGCGAACGCGGTTCCGATGCGACCGAGGGCGAGCTTGGCCTGCTGATGGCCGGCGTCGAGCAGAAGGAAGCGGCCGAATGAGCACGCCATTCGCCAAACTGCCGCGCTGGGTGGACTACGGCGTCATACCGGTGGTCAATCTGCTGATGGCGTTTATCGTCGCCGGCATCGTCGTCCTGCTGGTGGGCGAAAATCCCCTGCGCGCCGCCTGGGCGATGATCGACGGCGCTTTCGGGTCCGGCCGAAACATCGCCTACACGCTCTATTTCGCGACCTTCTTCATCTTCACTGGGCTCGCTGTAGCGGTGGCGCTGCATGCCGGCCTGTTCAATATCGGCGGCGAGGGACAGGCCTTCGTCGGCGGGCTCGGCGTTGGCATCGTCGCGCTCGCGCTGGACCGCTACGTGCCCTGGTACATCACCTTTCCCGTAGCGATCGCCGCCGCCGCCCTGTTCGGGGCGCTGTGGGCGCTGATCCCGGCCTATCTGCAAGCCTATCGCGGATCGCACATCGTCATCACGACGATCATGTTCAACTACATCGCCGGCAGCCTCATGGTGTTCATGCTGAACAATCCGCTGAAGCCGCTCGGCTCGATGGCGCCGCAGACCCGCATGTTCGAAGCCGGCGCGCAATTGCCGAAGCTCAATTGGATCTTCGGCTTGCTGGGCATGCAGGTGCGCTCCTCGCCGCTCAACATCACCTTCCTGCTGGCACTGGTGACGGCCTTCCTGATCTGGCTGCTGATCTGGCGCACCCGCTTCGGCTATGAGTTGCGTACGCTTGGGCACAGCCCCAAGGCGGCGCGCTATGCCGGCATGTCGGAAAAGCGGATCGTCATCATCACCATGCTAATCTCCGGCGGGCTGGCGGGCATGATGGCGCTTAATCCTGTGATGGGCGACCAGCACAATGTCTCGCTCGATTTCGTCGCCGGCGCCGGGTTCGTCGGCATCGCGGTCGCGCTGATCGGGCGCGGGCATCCGGCGGGCATCGTCGTCGCGGCCATCCTGTTCGGCGCGCTCTATCAGGGCGGCACCGAACTGTCGTTCCAGATGCCTGACATCACGCGCGACATGATCGTCATCATCCAGGGCCTGGTGATCCTTTTCGCCGGTGCGCTGGAGCACATGTTCAGGCCGTGGATACAGACCCTGTTCGCGACGCTCAGTCCCAAGTCGATGAACCTCGGCGTCGCAAAGGGGGCTTGAGATGGAGTTCGTCGACACACTCGTCCAGGTACTCGGCTCGACGATTCGCGTCAGCGTGCCGCTTCTCCTGGCATGCCTCGCCGGCCTCTATTCCGAACGCGCCGGCATTTTCGACATCGGCCTCGAGGGCAAGATGCTGGCCGGCGCTTTTGCCGGAGCGGCCGCTGCCGCGGTGCTGAATTCCGGCTGGATCGGACTTCTGGTGGGCATCTTGATTTCCGTTGCTCTGGCGCTGGTGCACGGCTTTGCCTCGATCACCCATCGCGGCAACCAGATAGTCTCGGGCGTCGCGATCAACTTCGTGGCGGCGGGCTCTACGATCATTCTGGGCCAAGCCTGGTTCCAGCAAGGCGGCCGCACGCCGGCGCTCGGCCCTGACCAGCGCTTCGAACCGATCGTCTGGCCCTTTGCCGACGCCGTGCGTGGGGTGCCCATCATCGGACCGCTCTATTCCAATGTGATCTCCGGCCAGACGCTGCTGACCTATTTCGCCTTCCTGATGGTGCCCGTCACTTGGTGGGTGCTGTATCGCACGCGGTTCGGCTTGCGGCTGCGGGCGGTCGGCGAGAACCCGGCTGCGGTCGACACGGCCGGCATTTCGGTCGCGTGGCTGCGCTACCGCGCCATCATCTGCACCGGCGTGCTGTGCGGCATCGCCGGCTGCTACCTGTCGATGGCGCAGGGCGCGGGCTTCGTGAAGGACATGAGTGCGGGTCGCGGCTACATTGCCCTTGCCGCGCTGATCTTCGCCAAATGGCGTCCCGTACCGGCCATGTTCGCCTGCCTGCTGTTCGGTTTCCTGGAAGCGGCGGCGATCCGCTGGCAGAGCCAATTGTCGACTGTCGTGCCGGTTCAGGTGATCCAGGCGCTGCCCTATATTCTGACCGTCATCCTGCTTGCGGGCTTCATCGGCAAGGCCATCCCGCCGCGCGCCGGCGGCGTGCCATATGTGAAGGAACGCTGAGCATGTCACGCGACCTGTTCGAGGCCGCGACTGCCGCCATGGCCAAGGCGCATGCGCCCTACTCGAAGTTTCCGGTTGGCGCGGCGATCCGGACTAGCGACGGGCGGGTCTACTCCGGCTGCAACATCGAGGTAGCGTCCTATCCCGAAGGCTGGTGCGCGGAGACCACCGCGCTGGGCCATTACATCATGGGCGGCGGCGGCAAGATCGCCGAGATAGCCGTCGTTGCCGAACGGATGGCTAAGGTGACGCCCTGCGGCGGCTGCCGGCAGCGGCTGGCGGAATTCGCCGGGCCTGATGCGAAGCTGCATCTGTGCGACGAAACCGGCGTCGTCGAGACCGTTACCATGGGCGATCTGCTGCCATACGGATTTCGCGGCGACATCCTGAAATGAGAGAGGTCGTCTAATGGCCGGCGCTGTCGATGTGCTTGTGGAGCGCCTGAACGGGCTCACCCCCAAAATAGCGCTGGTGCTCGGCTCGGGTCTCGGCGCGTTGGTGGAAGAGGTCGAGAACGCGGTCCGGGTACCCTATGGCGACTTGCCTGGCTTTCCCGCCAGCGGCGTCACCGGCCATGCGGGTCAGGTCGTGGCCGGGTCGTTCGCCGGCGTGCCGGTGTTGATGCTGGCCGGTCGTGCCCATTATTACGAACATGCCAACGCTGCCGTGATGCGCCCGGTGATCGAGGCGCTGGCTGGCTTCGGCATCGAGAAGCTGATCCTGACCAATGCCGCCGGCTCGCTGGACCAGGAAATGGGGCCTGGCTCGATCATGCTGATCACCGACCACATCAATTTCTCCGGCTCCAATCCGCTGTTCGGCGAACCGACGGACCGGCGGTTCGTCGGAATGACGGAAGCCTATGACGCGCGGCTGCGCGATGCCTTCCACAAGGCTGCGATGGCAACCGGCACCACCCTGCACAAGGGCGTTTACATGTGGTTTTCAGGACCATCCTTCGAGACGCCGGCGGAAATCCGCATGGCGCGAAGCTTCGGCGCCAACGCCGTCGGCATGTCTACCGTGCCGGAGGTGATCCTGGCGCGTTTCTGTGGGCTGCGCGCCGCTGCCTGCTCGGTGATCACCAACTATGGCGCGGGGATGACCGGCGCCGAACTCTCGCACGAGGAAACAAAGGACGTCGCGCCGCTGGGCGGCAAGCGCCTCGCCACCGTGCTGCGCCGCATGTTCGAGGACGGCCTGGCGGATGTCTAGAACAGACGCCGCTCCCTCCCCCTTGAGGGGAGGGTGGCCGCGAAGCGGCCGGGTGGGGTCGCGGCAGAGCGGGACGCTATTTCTGCACCGCTGCAATTGCGCCGTGCAGGTGGAGGTTACCTCACCCGCCTCGCTACGCTCGGCTCCCTCCCCTCAAGGGGGAGGGAGCTAGCCATGCTCCCGCAGGAAATCATCCGCAAGAAGCGTGACGGCCAGCCGCTGTCCGGCCAGGAGATTGCCGAGTTCGTCGCCGGCATTGCCCCCGGCGCTGTGAGCGAGGGCCAGGTCGCGGCGCTCGCGATGGCGGTCTTCTTCAACGGAATGAGCCGCGACGAAGCGGTGGCGCTGACATTGGCGATGCGCGACAGCGGCGATGTGCTCGACTGGTCCGACCTGCCAGGACCGGTGACCGACAAGCACTCGACCGGCGGGGTGGGCGACAATGTTTCGCTCATGCTGGCGCCGATCGTCGCGGCCTGCGGCGCCTATGTGCCGATGATATCGGGACGGGGCCTTGGCCATACCGGCGGGACGCTGGACAAGATGGACGCTATCCCCGGCTATGTCAGCCAGCCCGACAACCAGCTGTTTCGCAAGGCAGTGCTGGAAACGGGATGCGCCATTATCGGCCAGACCGCGAATTTGGCGCCGGCCGACAAGCGCTTCTACGGCATTCGCGACGTCACCGCGACGGTGGAGTCCGTTCCGCTCATCACCGCCTCCATCCTGTCGAAGAAGCTCGCCGCCGGATTGCAGTCGCTGGTGCTCGACGTCAAGGTGGGCAACGGCGCCTTCATGGAGCGGGGCCGCGATGCAGTGGCGCTGGCGAGCAGCCTGGTGGAGGTCGCCAACGGTGCGGGTCTGAGAACAACGGCGCTGCTGACGGATATGAACGAGCCGCTGGCCTCGGCCGCCGGCAATGCGGTCGAGGTGCAAAATGCCGTCGACTTCCTGACCGGCGTCCGCAGGGATCGCCGGCTTCTGAAGGTCACATTGGCGCTCGCGGCGGACATGCTTTACGCAGCCGGCATTGCGGCATCGCATCGGCAGGCTCTGGCACTGGCCGAGGACGCGCTGAACTCGGGACGCGCGGCGGAAACCTTCGGGCGCATGGTGAAGGTGCTGGGCGGTCCGGCCGACTTCATCGACGATTGCCGGAGATATCTCCCGGCAGCGCCGGTGCGGGTGCCTGTGCCATCGCCGCACGAAGGTTTCGTCACCGCCATCGCTACCAGAGACATTGGCGTGGCGGTCGTCGCGCTCGGCGGCGGGCGAACAAGGCCGCAGGACACCGTCGATCACGCCGTCGGACTGACCGAACTTGCTCCAATTGGCGCAGAAATCAGCCGGGGTGATCCGCTGGTCTTCGTGCTGGCCCGTAGCGAGGATGAGGCGAAGGCTGCGGTGCAGGCTGTGCAGGCTGCCTACATGATCGGCGAGAAGCGCCCGGCAACGCCGAAGGTGGTTCTGCGCCGGGTGCTACCCGGCGCGTAACGGGCAGGGATGCGAAGAGGTCGGACCGCCTACTTCGTCCCGTACATCCGGTCGCCGGCGTCCCCCAATCCCGGCAGGATATAGCCCTTCTCGTTCAGCTGCCGGTCGATCGACGCGGTGAAGACAGGCACGTCCGGATGCGCCGTGGTGAACCGCTTCACCCCTTCCGGCGAGGCCAGCAGGCAGAGAAAGCGAATCTGCGTGGCGCCGCGCTTCTTCAGCATGTCGATGGCAGAGATGGCGGAATTGGCGGTGGCCAGCATCGGGTCGACGACGATGATCAGGCGGTCAGCAAGATCGCTCGGCGCCTTGAAGAAATACTCGATCGCCTCAAGCGTCTCGTGGTCGCGATAGAGGCCGATATGCGCGACCCGCGCCGCAGGCACGAGATCGAGCAGTCCCTCGAGCAGACCATTGCCGGCGCGCAGGACAGAAGCGAAAACGAGCTTCTTGCCCTCAAGGATCGGCGCTTCCATCGTTTCCAGCGGCGTTTCGATGGTGGTCGTGGTCAGCTCCAGATTGCGCGTCACCTCGTAGCCGAGCAGCAGCGAGATCTCGCGCAGCAGGCGTCGGAAACCGGCTGTCGACGTTTCCTTGTTGCGCATGATGGTGAGCTTGTGCTGCACCAGCGGATGGTCGACGACGGTTACGCTCATGGACTGGTTCCTTGCTCGGCGGCGATCTTAACCGCCTTGCTGCTGCAGGAAAGCCGCAACTGGCGGGCAACCACAGCTTTGTTGGCGCGGACGCCTCAAGCGCGCGCCATCTTCTCCGATTGATCCAGCCGGGCGATGAGGGCCTTCCTGGTTTTCGCATCGACGAATGCGGCCTCCAGCGCGGTGCGCGTAACGGCGTTAAGCGCCCGTGCGTCCATGCCCCAATGTTCCGCCGCGATGTCGTATTCGCGCTTCAGCGAGGTCCAGAAATAGGGCGGGTCGTCGGAGCTCAGCGTGACCTTGCAGCCGGCCTGGCGCAGCTTCGGGAAGGGATGCTCCGCGAAGGTCGGAAAGACGCTGAGCGCGATGTTGGAACCGGGACAAACCTCCAGCACGGTGCCGGCGTCAGCGATCCGCTTGACCAGGTCTGGGTTCTCGATGGCGCGCACACCGTGACCGATGCGCGACGGCTTGATGTGCCGCATCGCCGCGTCGACGCTTTCCCAGCCGCACAATTCGCCCGCATGGATCGTGATGCCCAGGCCGGCCTCGCGGGCGATCTCGAACGCCCTGATATAATCCTCGAAGTCGCCCATGCGCTCGTCGCCGGCGACGCCGAAGCCCGTGACCAGGGGGTGTTTGCACTTCGCCGCGAAGCGCGCCGCCGCCTCGATCGATTCGACGCCGACGTGACGCACGCCGGTCACGATCATCCGCGCCTCGATCCCCGTCTTGGCCCCCGCGCGCAGCATGCCTTCGCCCAGCGCGTCGGTATAGGCCTGCGGCGACAGGCCGGCGCGGGCGGCATGATCGGGCGAGGTGAAGGTTTCGGAATAGACGGCGCCGTCGCGCGCCAGGCTGGTCAGGTAATGCTCGGCCAGCCGGGCGTAATCCTCTTCCGTGCGAAAGAGGTCGGCGGAGAAATCATAGGCAGCGAGAAAGCTGGTGAAGTCGTGCCAGACGAAGGAGCCGTTCTGGATGAAGGGTGACCAGTCCTTGTTGTACTTGCGCGCCTGTTCGATGACCAGTTCGGGCGCCGCCGCACCCTCGATGTGGCAGTGAAGTTCGGCTTTGAGCAGCATTCGCATCCCCGTCCGCATTTTTTCGGGCGCGGCCCTGCACCGCACCCGCGACAATAGCGCCGCCCCATTTGATCAGCTATGGTCGCGCCGAATTTGAGACGGTCTCGAAATTATGTCGGAACAAAGGACTACTGCGTCGGGCGGTATGGAAACCAGCTACGGTTTCCGCGACGTCGAGGCCGGCCAGAAGCAACCGCTGGTCAACGAGGTGTTTCACCGCGTCGCCAAGCGCTACGACATCATGAACGACCTGATGTCGGGGGGCCTCCACCGGCTGTGGAAAGACGGCATGGTGGCCTGGCTCAATCCGCCGAAGCGTGCGGGCTGGCGGGTGCTGGACGTGGCCGGCGGCACCGGCGACGTCGCCTTCCGCATAGTCGGGGCGAGCGGCGGCAGCGCTCATGCCACCGTGCTGGACATCAACGGCTCGATGCTTGCCGTCGGGCGTGACCGCGCCGAGGAAAAGGGGCTGGCCGGCAACACCGACTTCGTCGAGGCCAACGCGGAAGAACTGCCTTTCGCCGACGATATTTTCGACGCCTATACGATTGCCTTCGGCATCCGCAACGTGCCACGCATCGAGGTCGCGCTCAAGGAAGCGTTTCGCGTGCTGAAGCCGGGCGGCCGGTTCTTGTGCCTGGAGTTTTCCGAAGTCGACATGCCGATGCTCGACAAGTTTTACGAGGCGTGGTCCTTCCGGGCGATCCCGCAGATCGGCAAGGCGGTGACTGGCGACAGCGAGCCCTATGCCTATCTGGTGGAATCCATCGCCAAATTCCCCAATCAGAAGAACTTCGCCGCAATGATCGAACGCGCCGGATTCGACCGGGTGACCTTCCGCAACTATTCCGGCGGTATCGCTGCCCTGCACTCTGGCTGGAAGATTTGACGGTTTGTTGCGTATGACCAGAACTTTCCGGCGTTCGACCGATGCGCCGCCCCTCACTGTCCTGCCGGAAATCTCTCCCCGTAAACGGGGAGAGAGACGCTGGCCGTCGGGTTTCCGCCAGTCGGCGGGTACGCCCCCTCACCCGGCCTCCGCTTCGCTCGGCCACCCTCTCCCCGCTGGGGAGAGGAGGTTTTC
>DATDBN010000108.1:0-25657 GCA_036524835.1 Mesorhizobium sp.
ACAAAGTCGGCGAGTTCATCCTCCAACAGGCCGACCCTTCGCGGGCTGATCTCGACCGGCTCCAATCTGCCTTCTCGGATCAATCTGCGAACCGTGGCTTCGGAAACGCTCAGGCGCTTCGCCGCTTCCAAGATCGACAGAAGCTGTCGCGCGCGGCGCTCAGACTTTGTCTCCTGCGGCGGCGGTCGCTCTGGCAGATTAGGTTTGGATTTCCGTGTCACCTTTCCTCCAACAAAGCAGAACCACGCCGGGCGGCGGTGGTTTTTGGGCGTCATGCTTTGTCGGTGACCACTGAATTGAAATACTTTGTGACCGATCTTGCAACACTTTTGTTCACGACAATCTGGCCGGAAAACGCCTTGCCCCCAACTTGCCCCCAGAATATTACCTATGGAATTGCGCAATATTTTCAGATACTTAATGGCAATTCGGTTAATTTCAAAATGCTTAACGGCGATCACGACTGTCGTGATCGAAGAGCGATTTCGCCGAAACGCGAAATGTCGGCCCGCGCATTGGCAAAACGTCCTGTGCTTGCCGGAACCGAAAACCGCGAAGCATCATTTCGGAAGAAGAAGGAGCCATCCCATGACAGACGCCAAGCTTGCACCCGCGGCCGAACTGGCGGCGAAGAACGACATACGCATCCCGAACGAAAGCGCCGACTATCGCGAGGCGCGCCGTGCGCTGCTCGCCGAAGAGATTGAGTTGCGCCGCCACATAGAGCGCGTCGCCGATTTGCGCCGGGCGCTGCCGCCGGGCGGCGAACTGCCGAAGGACTATCCCGTTGTCGGCGAGAACGGCCCCGTCAAATTCAGCGAATTGTTCGGCAAGCATGACACGCTGGTGATCTACAACTATATGTTCGGACCGGAACGCGAACGCCCCTGCCCCATGTGCACGGCATTTCTCGGTCCGCTCGACGCCAACGCCGCCGACATCCTGCAGCGCGTCGGCCTGGCCGTCGTCGCCCGCTCGCCGATCGAGCGGCTGGTTGCCTTCAAGCGCGAACGCGGCTGGCGGCATTTGCCGCTCTACTGCGATGTCACGGAGGAATTCGGACGCGACTACGGCAGCTGGACGAAGGACGGCGACAATCCGGGCTACAACGTCTTCACCCGCAAGGACGGCGTGATCCGCCATTTCTGGGGCGGAGAAATGGGCGGCGTCACCGCCGATCCCGGCCAGGACCCGCGCGGCGCACCGGAAATGATGCCGCTGTGGAACGTGCTCGACACCACGCCGGCCGGCCGCGATCCGAAATGGTATCCGAGCCTCAACGATCCCGGCTGAGGACGGGTCAAGCCAGGCCTACCAGAGGTTCCTGCCGTCGATCACATCGATCGGCAGAGCCTCGGCGTCGATGCCGTCGAACAGGCGGGCGTTCACGACAATCAGCGGATTGTCGAAATTGGGTTCGCCTGTCGAAAAATCCGGCGTCTCATTGTAGGTCGAGTTGCCGCACAGGGTGCAGAAATTGAACTTGCCGCGCTTCCAGCCCCATTGATATGTGCCTTTGTGCGCGTCGGAGACGATCCTGACGTCCGCCCGCTTGTAATAGGCCCAAAGGCCGCCGCGCTTCGCGCAATTCGTGCAGGTGCAGCGCGTGACGCGCTCGGGCAGCGCGTCCACTTCGAGGCGCATCGCCTTGCAATGGCATGTGGCGGCGTAGGATCGCTCGCCCTTCGCCTGCGACACGTCCACGGTCGTCGCCATCGGATTCCTCCTTCAGCCAGCCAGATCGATCGATAGCAAAAGGCTCCCGACAGGTGTCTGTCGGGAGCCTCCGATTTCAGCTTCGCAGTCCGCCCTGTGTGCCGGCGGCCTTCGTCACCACGGGCTGGACGGAAAATTCTCCGCCACTTCGCGATTCGACGGCACGCGGCCAGCCGGCGTCAGCTTGTCGACCACGCCGGGCAGCACCTTGGAAAGCTGCTTCAGCAGATCTTCCTCGCTCATGCCGGACTGGCGGGCGATTTCGCTCAGCGTCCGTGCGCCGATTGCCTTGCCCAGATCGGTTGGCTCGATCGGCTGGTTCTGCGCATCTGGCTTAACCCAGCTGTCGGCGGCATCCTTCTGGCCGCTCTTGGCCAGATTATCCAGAAGGTCGCCCAGCCCGTCGAGAATGCCGCCACCGCCCCTGCCGGCAGGCTGCGCGTCGGCTTGCGTCTGCCTCTCGGCTGGACCCGTATCGCGGCCGGGCGGCGTATCGTATTGCGGCGAGCGGCGATCAGGTACCTGCTCGGGCGCAGGCGCATCGCCGGTGTCGTCCGCCGTGGACCGGCCTGCAAACATCTTCCCGGCAAGCAAGACGCCCAGCGCGACCAGCAGCGGTTTAGCGATATTGCCGCCGGGTACGGCGTCGTCGAGAAGTCCCATGAATGCCTCCTGAAAAAGTTCGCGCGTATGGCGCGGGTACGTGCTTCGCGCGGCTATGATAGCCGGTTGCAAGCGCTGTGTAACGATGTGAAGCGGCCTTGTGTTCCGGACCCCGCTATGAAAGCATCGCCAGCAAGGGACATTTCCGCGCATGCGAGACTGCGCGGCACGCTGGAGAGACACGAATGAGCGTTATCGGTTGGCTTCTTCTCGGCCTTGTTGCCGGGTTCGTCGGCAACAAGCTGTATGGCAGCACAGGTCAGGGCCTGGTGCTCGACATCGTGCTGGGCATTGTCGGCGCGGTCGTGGGCGGAGTGGTGTTTTCGTTTTTCGGGGCCGGCGGCATCACCGGCTTCAACATCTGGAGCCTGATCGTTGCGATCGTCGGGGCACTGCTGGTGCTCTACATCTACCACAACTTCATCCAGAAGCGGGTCTGACGCGAGACCTTATAGAGGGGCCTTACACACAAGGCTCTCGCCCAGCGCTTCATCCTCGGGCTTGTCCCGAGGATCCGCAGGTTCTACTAAGCGGCTAAAATTATTGTCCTTTCCCCAGCCCGGCAGCGTGTCGGACAAGCCTCCTCCGTGCGGGCGCTTTCAAAGCTCGGATCTGATGAACTGCAAATAGTTCCGGCGGCGCGGGCGTGGCCGGAATGATCGCGGATGGGCTTACGCCAGCACAAACCGGTCGAGGCAAGGCGGTTGCAGCCGGGTCTCATCGATTCGGTGGACTTCCGTCCATTCCAACCTTGCTGCCTCAAAGTCCAAAATATGCGCCGATGGCATCTCTCGCACAGAGACGCTTAGCTGACCCCATGATCAATTTCGGGACTGGCGGCCAAAGCTTTGGATTCTGCGCTCATGACTCGCTGCCGCAGAACGGTAAGCTCGAAGCGTTTTGATCCGAGCATTTGCCCCAGCGCCATCCTGTCGTCGAAACCCGTGCGGCCGACCCAACTGGAAGGAAGGCCGAGATGTCCACCTCTAACGACGCTCCCAAAACTACAATGCAGAGGTTTCTCGATGGCGTCGAAAGGGTGGGGAACATGGTCCCCCATCCGGTCGTCATCTTCCTGATCCTGATCGCCATCGTCATCCTGCTGTCGGCTCTGCTCAGCGCTTTCGGCGCCGCGGTGACGTTCGAACGGATCAACGCGGATACACATGAGATTGAAACCGCGACAACCGAGATCCGCAGTCTGCTGAATATCGACGGCATTCGCTTCTTGTATTCGTCGCTCATTCCCAATTTCATGAGCTTTACCGCAGTCGGACTGATGATCGCGGCGATGATCGGCGCCGGGGTGGCGGAGGAATCCGGCCTGGTCACCGCGCTGATCCGCAAGCTCGTCATCGTGTCGCCGCCTTGGGCCCTGACTTACATCCTGGCCTTCGTCGGCATCCTCGCCAGTGTTGCCGCCGATGCCGGTTATCTGGTTCTGATCCCCTTGGCCGGCATCGCGTATCTGGCCGTCGGACGTCACCCGCTTGCCGGCCTGGCTCTCGGTTTTGCCGCAGTGGCCGGGGCTTTTACCGTCAACATGCTCATCAAGCCGCTCGATGCTGTGCTGGTCGAGTTCACCAACGATGCGGCGCATCTCGTCGACCCCAACATATCGATCGGCCTGGCCTCGAATGTCTGGTTTTCCATAGCGTCAGTGCTGTTTCTGACCGTGATCATCGCGCTTATCTCGGACCGCATGATCGAACCGCGGCTGGGCGCCTACAAGCCGGAGAAGTCCGGGGAGAACACCGGTTCCAAACAAGACGCGCAACTGTCCGAGCGAGAATCCCGCGGACTGCGTTTCGCCTTGTTCGGCTTGATTGGATTGATTGTCGTCTTCTGCCTGTTGACCCTGCCCTCGGGCGCGCCGCTGCGCAATCCCACGACCGATGAGCTTATCGGCAACTCGCCTTTCATGAACGGCCTTATCGCGCTGATTATGTTGATCTTCCTGGTGACCGGTTGGGCATACGGCATCGGGGCAGGCACGCTGCGAACGCTCACGGAAGTCATCGGGGCGATTGAAAAGTCGATCAAGAATCTCGGAGGGACGATTTTCTTGTTCTTCGTCCTCAGCCAGTTCGTCGCCTACTTTACCTACACCAATATGGGCACGGTCATGGCGTTGAGCCTGTCCGGCGCGCTGCAAGCGGCGAACATAGGCACATTGCCCCTTCTGCTCGGCTTTATCGTCGTGGTCGCGATCATCGATCTGCTGCTGACTGGAGCGATCGCGAAATGGGCCATTTTCGCTCCGGTCTTCGTGCCGCTTCTGATGAAGCTGGGGGTCGAGCCGGAAGCTGTCTTGGCTGCCTATCGTGTCGGCGACTCGCCAATGAACGCGATCACTCCGCTCAATGCCTACTTTGCTCTCGTGGTTGGATTTGCGCAAAAATACGACAAGTCCGCAGGCGTTGGCACGATCGTGTCGCTGATGCTTCCCTATGTCGTTTGGATGTTCGTCCTGTGGACCGCGCTCTTCGCACTTTGGCAGGCGCTGGGTCTCCCCTGGGGCCTTTAGCGGCTGATGCGCCATTGCGCGAAGCAGCACTCAAACCGTGGGTGATTAAGATGAGCAAGGTTTCGATTCCCCTCGATGTCGCCGCCGCCGAAGAGCATCTGATGCGGTTCCTTTCGGTCGAAGGGGTGACCGGATACGAGGCCAATATCGCGGCGGCTGTCAGCGATGCGCTGAAGGCGGCCGGCGTGCCGGCTTCGGCAATCCGCTTCGACGACGCCAATACGCGTATTCCGCTGCCCACCGAGACGGGCAATCTCATCGTGGACCTGCCCGGAACGCATAGCGGCCCCAGGTTGCTGTTCTCGACGCACCTGGACACGGTGCCGCTATGCGCGGGAGCGAAGCCTCGCAGGGAAGGCGATCGCATCGTCTCCGACGGCACGACGGCGCTTGGCGGCGACGCCCGCACCGGCGTTGCGCTCCTGGTAGTGCTTGCCGAGACGCTGATCAAGCACAAGCTACCGCATCCGCCGATCACCCTGCTCTTCACGGTACGCGAGGAGAGCGGGCTTCACGGAGCGCGCGAACTGAACCCCGCCGAACTCGGTGGCCCGGTGATGTGCATCAACGTCGATGGGCAGCTTGCTTCCGATCTGATCATAGGCGCCGTTGGACAGGAGAACTGGGAGGCGGAAATAAAGGGACGCGCATCCCACGCCGGGGTAGCGCCTGAGAGGGGCATCTCGGCAACCCTGGTTGGAGCCATCGCCCTGGTGGAGGCGCGGCAGGCGGGCTGGTTCGGCAAAGTCGTGAAGCCTGACGGCAGGGGAACCAGCAATGTCGGAATATTCGGCGGCAAGGGCGACAAGCCGGCGGGCGATGCGACCAACGTCGTCACCGACTACGTTTTCATCAAGGGCGAAGCGCGGAGTCCCGAGTCGGCCTTCGCGGCCAAGATTGCCAGCGGCTACCGCACCGCGTTCGCGAAGGCGCAAAGCGAGGTGAAGGATCACGAAGGCCACACGGCGGAAGTGGCGTTCAGTCACCAGACCGCCTACCCGCCTTTCAAGCTCGCCGAGAACAGCCCGGTGGTGAAACGGGCCACCAAGGCGCTGGAGATTCTGGGCATCGAGGCCAACTGTCTCTTTTCCAATGGTGGGCTGGACGCAAATTGGCTCGACAAACATGGCATCCCCACAATCACCATAGGTGCAGGCCAAGCTGAGATTCACACAACCAAGGAATATGTGAATCTCGCGGAATACGAAAAGGGCTGTCGCCTGGGCATACTCATGGCGATACTGGAAGAATAGCAGCATGCTGCTCCGTTTGACGCGCGTGCGTTGTCCGGGAAGTAGCGGAGAAAGAATTTCGTCGCCCGGAAGGGCCGGTAAGGTGCGAAGCGATTGAGCCCCATTGCGTATACTGCCAGCATCATCGCGGTCATCGTCGTCCTGTTCGTGTGGAACAGGCTGCCTGTCGTCGTTGTCGCCATGGCGACCGCGACGGCGCTGTGGGCAACCGGCGTCCTGACAATCGATCAAGCCCTTGGCGGCTTCGGTGATCCGGCGGTCATCTTCATAGCCTCTCTTTTCATCGTCAGCGCGGGTCTCGATCTGACCGGTGTCACCGCCTGGGCCGGGCAGCTTCTGATCCGGGGCGCGGGCGAAGAGAGCCGGACTCGCCTGCTGCTGCTGACCATGAGTATGGTCGCGCTCCTCACAGCGCTGATCAGTGTCAATGGCGCGGTCGCCGCGCTTCTGCCGGTGGTGGTCGTCATCGCCGTTCGCCTGAAGCGAAATTCGGCACAGTTGCTGCTGCCGCTGGTCTTTTCCGCGCATGCCGGCTCGAAGCTGGCTCTCACCGGTTCGCCCGTAAACGTCTTGGTCTCGAATGCAGGCAGCGATGCTGGAGTGGGCGGCTTCGGCTTTTTCGAATTCGCACTTGTCGGCTTGCCTTTGCTGGCAGGAACCATGGCGATCATCATCTTGTTCGGAAAGCGGCTCCTGCCCGAACGCAATGGCGCGACCATGCCCCACGACTTCAGCCGCCACGCCAGGACGCTCGTCGAGCAATACGGCCTGGCAAGCGGCGTCTACCAGTTGCGCGTACGCTCAAGTTCCCCCTTTATCGGCAAGCCTGCGTCTGCGATCGAGTTGACCCCTTACCCCGAACTCAGGTTCGTCGCCGTTCAGGAGGGCGAAACGGCTGGGCCGTTGCGCAAACCTCTCATTGCCGAGGGCGATCATCTCCTGCTGCGCGGAGACCCGGAGTCGGCCGCGGCATTCGCCGCCGACAACCACCTCGCATTCAGCGAGTCGGCGGCGCCAGGGCAAGGCGAGGACACTCTGTTCAATAGGAGTTCAGGTCTCGCTGAAGTTGTGATCCCGCCACGCTCCGGCCTCATCGGACAAAACCTGTTCCCCGGCATGGTCACCGAGAGCGGCGACCTGATCGTCCTGGCGGTGCAGCGCGCAGGCGTGGAGGTTGCCGCCACCAACGCAAGACGGGATGCAGGAGGCATCGTGTTGCAGGCCGGCGACACGATGCTGTTGCAGGGAACATGGAAGGCTCTCGACCATCGGCTGAAGGATCCGGATGTCCTGGTCGTCAACTCCCCCGAACTGGTGCGTCGTCAGGCGGTGCCGATGGGACCAGGTGCACGCCAGGCCATTGCCATTCTGGTCGCGATGGTCGTGCTGCTCGCCACCGGCCTTACCCCGCCGGCGGTAGCCGGACTGCTCGCCGCTGGAGCAATCGTCCTGTCGGGGATCATGAGCGTCGAGCAATCCTATCGCGCCATCGATTGGACAACGGTAATCCTCGTCGGCGCGATGATGCCCTTGTCCACCGCCATGGTCGAGACAGGCGCCGCGAAGCTTATGGCCGAATATCTTGTATCGCTCGTCGGCGACGCCGGTCCCATCGCCCTGCTCGCCGGGCTGTTCGTCTTGACTGCCGTAATGGGCCAGCTCATCAGCAACACCGCGACCGCGCTCATCGTCATTCCGATCGGGGTGGCGGCGGCAACGACCATGGGTATTTCGCCGCGACCGGTGCTTATGAGCACGGCCGTCGCGGCCGCTGCAGCATTCCTGACCCCGATTGCAACCCCGACGAACCTTATGGTCATGGGTCCCGGCGGCTACGCTTTCGGGGACTATTGGAAGCTCGGTCTGCCGTTGCTGCTTTGGTTCTTTGTCGTCTCCGTGTTCATCGTGCCGATGATCTGGCGATTCTGAGCTGCTAAAATAGCAAGGGTGGAATTGGCGGGTAGCGCCGGGCAAATAGTTTGGCTTTCGCGAAAAATGAAATCTTACGGCCCGAGGGAACGATGTCCGCAATAATCTGCTGGGTGAGCATCTTCGTGCGGCGGCAGCCACAACAATGAGCGCCCGCGCGGTTCCCCTACTGTTGGGCATCGTCTGCGCAATCTTGATGCTGGCTGCGCTCTATCTCGCAGGCGCGATCTTTGCGCCCGTTTTCTGCGCGCTCTTCATCATCGCAATTGTCTGGCCGCTTCAGAACCGGCTTCAGACGCACCTGCCGCAGCTTCTCGCCCTCGCTATTGTCGTGGTGCTGATCGCATTGGCCTTCGCCGTGTTTGCCTCCGTCGTGGCCTGGGGCTTCGGCCGGATTGGCCGATCTCTCATCGCCGAGACCCCTCGGCTTCAAGGGCTCTACGAACAGGCTATCGCCTGGCTGGAGATGCACGGGATCGCCGTTGCCGGCCTGTGGGCGGAGCACTTCAACATGCGTTGGGTCGTGGGGGCGGTCCAGGGGCTATCGGCCCGGCTGAACACGATGATCTCGTTCTGGATCGTGGTCTTGATCTATGTGCTGCTTGGTCTGCTGGAAGTTGGCCCGATGGCGCGTAGAATCCCCGGCATCGTGAGCAGCGAGGCAGCCCGCATCCTGCTCGTCGGCAGCAATCGCACCGCCGCCAAGCTGCGCCGATATCTGTGGATCAGGACGATCATGAGCGTTGCAACAGGCGTCACGGTCTACGCGCTTGCCGTGATGCTCGGCCTGCAGCTTGCTCCGGAGTGGGGCGTCATCGCCTTCACTCTGAATTTCATCCCCTTCGTCGGCCCGTTCATCGCAACATTGCTGCCGACCTTCTACGCCCTCGCGCAATTCGAATCCCTTTCCTCCGCCCTGTTCGTCTTTGCCTGCCTCAATCTCATCCAGTTCGCGATCGGCAGCTACGTCGAGCCGCGCGTGGCCGGCAACGCGTTGGCGCTGTCGCCCTTTCTCGTGCTGTTTTCCGTCTTCCTGTGGATGTACCTCTGGGGCCTGTTCGGCGCCTTCATCGGGGTTCCGATAGCAATCGCGGTGCTGACCTTCTGCGCCCAGTCGCCTGCAACCGAATGGCTCGCCCAGTTGTTGGGCGCACCCGACGGCGAGGTGAATGGCGTCAGCAGCGGCAGGGAACGGGAGGGGTGACCGGCTGCGACGTCAATCGTGCCATCTGTTCCGGATAAAGCCGAGAACAAGCATCGCGACAGCCCCGCCGAGCAGGCCTGATACGCCGACCCCGATCAGAACGGCAGGCGTAAGGCCGCCCGTCGCGCGCAGGACGGAATCGGCGGCGGTTTCAACGTGCCCCAGGAGGTGGCCAATGCCGGGAACCTGCGCTGCGGCAAAGGTCAAGGCGAAGCCGCCGACCATTCCTGCCAGGACCGCTGTGATCCTGGCAAACCCGACCCTGGACCACCACCACAGGGCAGTTGCGCCGGCCGCGCCGCAAAGCATTTCGATCGCGATTGCGATAGCGGTTTCGGTTGGGGACATCCGCCCCTTCTCCTGGAAATTGGTAGGTCAGGGTAGCGATAGTGTCTACGCTTGCGGTGTCGAACCTTCCGCAGAGTGGCGCTGCAGGGCGTCTCGCAGAACCTGCTCCTTGGTTTCGTCGAGCGAAGTCTTGAGAACGACGCCGCCGAACCCCTGAATCTGCTTCAGGACCTTGTCCGCCGTCATCTCCTGAATGAGCAGAAAGAGCGCGGCGTTGCCTGGCTCGATGCTGGCTGAAAGGTCTTTCATGAAGGCGTCATTGATACCGACATCGGTCAGTGCGCCTCCAAGCGCACCTGAGGTCGCACCAACCGCCACGCCAATGATCGGATTGAGAAAAAGAACACCGATCAGCAATCCCCAGAAGCTGCCCGAAACCGCGCCCGTGGCTGTGGTGTTGATCAGCTGGTTCAGCTTTACCTTGCCCGCCTCGGTCTTGGTGGCGATGACCGCGTCGCCAAGCGTTATCACATACTCCTTCTGCAATCCGAGAAGGGTCTGGCGGACCTCTTCTGCCTTCGCTTCAGTGGGATAAACAATAACGATAAGGGTTGACATGTTGGCTCCTGCCGAGGGCTGCGTGGGGGCCGTATTCTAGGGCGCAAAGCGCCTGAAGAAATCAGTCTGGAGTCCAGCTGATGTGCCCCATGTCTCTTTTTCGACCTGCAAGCCGCATTTCGATTGACGGACATCGAACCCGTTTGCAATCCTACTGCCTCGCGCTGCTTTCGATGAAACAATAGGGCATCACAAGCTACTTCCGGCGTGTAGCCGCAACTGTGGAAAGAAAGACTTCCGAGACAGGTTAACCACAGGTTGCTGGCAGGAGTGAAGTCATAAGATAGCAGAAACTCTTCGTACGGTTCGTCCGGCGTAGATCGTACTCGGCAAAGGAGTCCTCATGCCTGTCAAATCCGAAGAAAATCTTGATCGCCGCGACTTCATGATCGCCTCGCTTGCGACTGTCGGCGCTTCGGCTGCCCTTGCGGTGAGCACCGCTGCCGCGAACGCCCAGGAAGCAGCGAAAGTCTCACCCGAGCCCGGATCGGGAACGGTCTATACCGGCGAAGTGATCCAGGGAAAGAAAGTCGTCAGCGCGCTCGACGTGAACGATTTGGAAGCCGGCATGAAGCACCTCTTGTATTTCCAGGGCGTGCAGATGCCGAGCGGACAGCACTGGTATGTGTCCGTAACCGTCGCCAAGGGGGCAAAGCCTGGCAAGCGCGTCGTTCTCGTCAGCGGCGTGCATGGCGACGAGATGAGTTCGGTCCAAACGGTCCTGACCGTGATGAACCAGCTCGATCCCGCGGAGATGTCGGGCACGGTGATGGCGGTGACGGATGTGTCCCGCCCGGCGCTGGAAAGCATGCAGCGCAGATGGCCCAATTCCGGCAGGGGCAGCGATCTGATCGACATGAACCGGGAATGGCCCGGCAACGAGAACGGCGCCACTGCGGCCAGCCGGCACGCCGGGTTGGTGTTCAACAGGCTCCTGCGGCCCAACGCCGACGCCGCGATCGACTTCCATACGGGCACAACCGGTTTCGATGTCACCGCATTCAACATCGGGGCCATGGATGTGCCCGAGATCAAGGCGATGGTGGACCTCTACCCCGTGGGCCAGATCTTCGACAATCACGTCTATCCTGGCGTCCTGCACAATGCGTTTGTCGACGCCGGCACTCCCTCCTTCTGCCCGGAGATCGGCGCTGCGCGTGTCCTGGATATCGAGATGATCTCGCTGTTCGGTGGAAGGCACAATGAATGTTATCAAGCATCACGGCATTCTGGCTGGGCCGATGGGACGCACAGGCAAGGACGTCGATGTTTTCGTCGGGAACAGCGCGTTCCCGGTTCTGGCGACACAGGGCGGGCTCGTGGAGCATCTGGTCAAGCTCAAAGAGAAGGTCGAAGCCGGACAGAAGGTGGCCGTCCAGCGCAACAGTTTCGGCGAAGTGGTCGCGGAGTACGCAAGCGTGGTGGCCGGAGAAATAACGGGGCAGCGCAGCGACGCGATGTCCGAACCCGGCAACCCACTGGTTTTCATCCTTTTCAACAAGCCGGCGCCGGAGGAAGGTGAAGTCTATCCCGAGTGATCCCAACCTCTCTTGAGGTGGACCAAGACCCTACAAGCTGGACTCTCGGTTGACCGACAGAAAACCCGCTTGCAATCCTGAAGGCGACTTCCCTCATCAAAATGCTGCGCAAGTCGTGGCTTTTGCTATGTTTTCCGCGCGTATATTCGCGAGGGCGATGCTGTCGCGGCAAGGTCGGTGGTTTGACTTTTATTGCGGCCTACGGCATCCTCCGGGCCAACATTTCCCAATCTATTTGCCCTCGATGGTTGTTTGGGAATTGCCGGGCGAGACGGTAGTTGGGAAGCATCTTGATGTATCAGGACGCCGCGCTACAATCGCTCGAAGACCACAAAAGAGAAAACGCGCAATTTACGCATTCTCTGGATTTCTCCAATTTCAGCTTCCCCGCGCACGATCAATTTTCAGCGTTCCGGTCTGCCTATCAGGGTGTGATGGACCTATCGGCTGTGTTGGACGATCCCCAATCCTTTCCGGCCCGCCAAAGGGTCTGGAACCTCAACAGACTTGTGTTCCTGCGGACCGAACTCCCAGGCGGAGGACGTTCTCATCGCCGGAAACACTTGAAGGGCGGCTCGCTCGATCATTGGTATATCAGCCTGCCATTTCGTGCGGCGAGAGACAGGCCTGAGGCAGAGAGGGCGGTGCCGGAGTTGCATTGCCTGGCCACGCCGTTCGAGACAGAACTCGATCACGATGGGGTCCTTACACTTTTCATACCCCAGGATCTGTTTGCCTCGACAGGCGGGCTGTTTCCAATGCCGGACGGAAAGGTCGAGCGAGGCCTGGGGAAGCTATTGGCAGACTCTTTGTTCCTTCTCGACCGGTCGTTGGCCGATCTGCGTTCCGAGGAGATACCGGCCCTTGCCGAGGCGACTCGCAGCCTTGTGGCAGCCTGTCTGGCTCCCTCTCGAGATCGGCTGGCAGAGGCCCGGGCCCCGGTCGACGCGACATTGCTGGCACGCGCACGTCGGCTGATCGACGGGAGGCTTGGCGATCGCAGTCTCCCCTGTGAAATGCTATGCGCGGAGCTTGGTGTGTCCCGCTCGCGTCTCTACAGGCTGTTTGGAGCGCATGGCGGAATTGCCTCCTACATTCGAAAGCAGCGGTTGCTGCGAGCACGCGATGCGCTGTCCGATATGGCGGATACGCGGTCGATATCCCGCATCGCCGAGGAGTGGGGTTTCATGGACGCGTCCGCATTCAGCCGCACCTTCAGGCATGAATTCGGCATTTCGCCGAAGGAAGCGCGCGATATCGGATGGGCAAGCATGGGCTTCGTCGTTGCACGGGATTACGACCGGCACGAAGGTGCGCAAACGCTCTACCAAGTGTTGCGCGCCACAGATCGAACCTGATCCGAATAAGCGCGGCCGCCACGCAGGAGAGCAGTGCGAGGGAAACCCCATTTCGGATAATTCCGATTGAGCTGCGTCTGTTGTGACGCGCGTCAGGGCATCGAGTTTCTACTAGGCGAGCCACGCAATCTGCGCGCGACCCGCGTCCAACCGGCCTACGCCGCTGGGATCCCCTACAAAGTCGGCGCCAACGCCCTCCCTGCCGGCAATTTCACGAGGACCTCCCCGGCGAGTCGCGATTGCGCCTCGCCTCCAGGCTTCAGCCGGCAGCGTACACCCAGGCGGAGTCCTTCTTTTCGGAAAAGCCCACGCCGGGATACTGCCAATGGAATCCAAGCAGCTTGATCTTGTCGGCTGCGGCGCGGTCGAGCAGTTTCTTACGCGTATCGATTGCTTGCGTCGGGTCGGCGTCAAAGCCGAATTTCCACTCCGGATGCTCGAACGAGACGATCTGGTTGGTGGTCGCATCGGCGGTTATGATCAGGCCTTCGCCGCCCGCTACCTCCAGCGACAGGTGGCCGGGCGTATGGCCGGGCGTATCCAGCACCGCGATGCCCGGCGCAATCTCGTCGCCAGCTTTCACCATCGTCACGCGGTCCTTGACTGCGGCCAGGTCGCGCTGCGCGCCCTTGACGAAATCGCCCATTTCCGCCGGCATTTTCGAGAGCAGATCGGGCGCCGTCCAGAAGTTCCACTCGGTGGCGCCGACATAGTAGGCAGCGTTCGGCATGAACAGATTGTCGTCCGCGCCGAGCGTACCCCAGATGTGATCCGGATGAGCGTGCGTGAACACCACCTTCGTCACCGAGGCCGGATCCACATTTGCGGCTTTCAAGCTCTCCGCCAGCTTGCCCGTGCTCGGCTGAAATTTGTTCCCTGACCCGTTGTCGATCACGATAATGTCGCTGCCCTTCCTGAGCAGCGGGACATTGCAGGAACCGTGCGCGTTGCCGTCGGTCCAGCCCAATCGCTTGGAGACTTCCGCGAGTTGTTCGGGCGACGCCTCCGGCGCAATGACGTTGAGCGGCAGGGTCAGTTCGCCATCGCTGAGCACGGTGACCTCGATGTCGCCTTGCGTAAAACTGTGCAGCGCGGCCGACTGCGCCAAGGCTTTCCACGGCATGAGCGAGACTGAAGCGAGTGCCGCGCTGCCGACAAAAAACCGTCTGCGATTGAGCAGGAAAAGCAATTCTTCACGATCGATGGTCATGTCACGTGCCTCCGAACGCCTGCCGCCCTCTCCCCGTTGCAGGGTAAACCCGGCTGCCGGAAACGCGAAATCACTTTGCATGCGGCGGTTCGCAACTGGCGATGTTGTCATAGCCGATCACGCGCGTGTTGCGCTGATCCTTGACCGCCGCGACGGATCGTCGGCGATGCCACGACGTGGAGGCAGCGATGCTACGGCTGAGATTGGCGGAAGCCGGCTTGCCAAACGCCTGTCTGCACTCAGGTTAATGCCGCTTGGCCTGCACCAGGTAAGACTTGACGGTCGCCTCGCCCAGCCATTTCACCGCCTCCAGGCGGTGAAGCCCTTCGACAAGCACGTAGCGCTCGCCATCGAGCCGAACCTGGATCGGCGTCTTGTGGCCGTTCTCCAATATGTCCTCGGCCAGGATGCGCACCGTCTCCGGGTGGAGGGTTTTTCGCCGCGCCGCTGGCACGTAGATCTTGTCGACGGGGATTTCTTCAATGCGAAGCATGCTCGATTCCGGTTGTCACCAATCGATAGCGCCAGAGTATTTTGCCGCCAAGCGGAATCGACGGGCGTCGGCACACGCGGCATCAGACCCGTTCCTGGAATGGGGGGAGCGTGGATCGCCTTCAGGCTGTCCGGCGGGCACCTCATTGGCCATGCTTGCCCAGCCAGGCCTTCATGAAGGCGATTTCCTTTTCCTGCGCCGTGACAACCTCCCGCGACAGCGCGGTCAGTTCCGGATCGTTCTCGCCGCTGGCGAGATAGGCTTTCGCCATGTCGATAGCCGACTGGTGGTGGGGGATCATCATCAGCGCGAAGTCGACGCCGGGCTTGCCAGTCATCGCCATCGCCTTCATGTCGGCATCCATCTTCGCCATCGCGTCCATATAGGCCTGCGATGCGGCGCTCATTTCCCCCGTCGCCTGGCCGGTGTTCGAATGGTCCATCTGGGAATGATCCTGCGCGGCAGCGGGCGCTCCAACCAGAGCGAAGCCCAGCAGGGCGGCGCGGAAAATTCTGCTCATGGCAATCTCCTGTGTAAGACCGATGGTGTGCGAACGAATCGTGGGTCCACCTCAACCGTGAGATCACAGTGCGGGTTCCAGTAACTGGAAGGTCAATCCCTAAATTGCGCCTTGACCTTCCAGTTGCTGGAAGCCCTATCTCCGGGGCGCCCTATCTCGCATCGCAAATCCAGGACATGACGCATGGCAGACCATCATCATCACGGCCACGATCATTCGGGCAAGGACGGCGCGGCCTGCTGTTCGTCCGCGCCCGAGGGGGCACAGACGGCGGCCGCCCAGCCGGCGGCGGTCGTCCGCGATCCCGTCTGCGGCATGATCGTCGATCCGGTCGCCGGCAAGCCGAGTGCGGAGCATGCCGGCCGCCTGTATCATTTCTGCAGCGAGGGTTGCCGCACCAGGTTCCAGAACGCCCCGGAGGCCTATATCACCGCCGTCGATCCGGTTTGCGGCATGTCGGTGGACCGCGCCAGCGCGAAGCACTTTCTGCGCTATGAGGGCGACAAGCACTATTTCTGCTCGGCGCGCTGCAAGGAGAAATTCGAAGCCGCGCCGGCGACATATCTCGGCGACCGCCCTGCCCCGGCCCCGATGCCCAGGGGAACGCAATATACCTGTCCGATGCATCCGGAGATCGTGCGCGACAAGCCGGGTTCCTGCCCGCTCTGCGGCATGGCGCTGGAGCCGATGGGCGTGCCGACCGGTGACGAAGGTCCAAACCCGGAACTGATCGACTTTAGCAGGCGATTCTGGGTGAGCGCCGCGCTCTCGATCCCGCTGCTGGTGCTGACCATGGGACCAATGCTGGGCCTGCCGCTGCGCAGCTGGATCGGCGAAAATGCTGCGGTCTGGCTCGAGTTTGCCCTGGCCACGCCGGTGGTGCTGTGGGCGGCGCTGCCGTTCTTCCATCGCGGCTACGAATCGATCGTCAACCGCAGCCCCAATATGTGGACGCTGATCTCCATCGGTGTCGGCGCGGCCTATCTCTACAGCGTCGTCGCCACGCTGTTTCCCGGCATCTTCCCGCACCAGTTCCGCGGCCATGGCGACAGCGTCCCGGTTTATTTCGAAGCGGCGGCGGTCATCGTCGCGCTTGTGTTTCTGGGACAGGTGCTGGAACTGCGCGCCCGCGAGCGCACCGGGTCGGCGATCCGCGCGCTGCTCGACCTTGCGCCGAAGACCGCGCGACGGATCGGCGCCAATGGCGTGGAGTCCGACGTGCCGCTGGAAGCGGTGCAGTCCGGCGACCGCCTGCGCGTCCGGCCGGGTGAAGGCGTGCCGGTGGACGGCACGGTCGTGGACGGCAGTTCCTCGGTCGACGAATCGATGATCACCGGCGAGCCTTTGCCCGTGGAGAAGGCGCCGGGCGATGCCCTCACCGGCGGCACGCTGAACCGCAACGGCACTCTGGTCATGCGCGCGGAACGTGTCGGTGCTGATACGATGCTGGCGCGGATCGTCGAGATGGTTGCCAAGGCGCAGCGTTCCCGCGCGCCGATCCAGGGGCTGGCCGACAAGGTCTCGGCCTATTTTGTACCGGCTGTCGTTCTGGTGGCGGTCGCCGCCTTCGCGGCCTGGGCGCCGCTGGGGCCCGAGCCTTCAATGGTCTACGCCATCGTCGCGGCGGTCTCGGTCCTGATCATCGCCTGCCCCTGCGCGTTGGGCCTGGCCACTCCGATGTCGATCATGACCGCTACCGGACGGGGCGCGCAGGCGGGCGTGCTGATCCGCGACGCCGAGGCCCTGGAGCGGTTTGCCGGCGTGGATACGCTGATCCTGGACAAGACCGGCACACTCACCGAGGGACGGCCACGCGTGACGGATATTGTCCCGGCGGCCCATTTCGACGAGGAGATCGTCCTGGAGTTGGCGGCAAGCCTCGAGAAGGGGTCGGAGCATCCGCTCGCCGAGGCCATTCTCGACGCTGCGCGCCAGCGTGGGGTGACGATCGCCGACGCAGTGGATTTCACCGCAATCACCGGCAAGGGCGTTCGCGGCTCGGTGCGCGGCAAGTCGGCGGCTTTGGGCAATAGCGCGCTGATGAGCGATCTGGGCGTGGATATCGGCGCGCTCGGCGCGCGGGCCGAAGCGCTCGCCGGCGAGGGCAAGACCGCCATGTTCGTCGCCATCGACGGCAAGGCCGCCGGCCTGATCGCCGTCGCCGACCCGGTCAAGCCGACCACCGCCTCCGCCATTCGGGCGCTTCACGACAGCGGCCTGAAGATCATCATGGCGACGGGAGACAACGGCCGCACCGCCAAGGCGGTCGCCGAAAAGCTCGGCATCGATGAGGTCCACGCCGAAATGCTGCCGGAAGCGAAGAAAGCGCTGGTCGACGCCTTGCAGGCGGGCGGCGCCAAGGTCGCCATGGCCGGCGACGGGATCAACGACGCGCCTGCCCTCGCCACGGCGGATGTCGGCATCGCCATGGGCGCCGGCGCCGACGTGGCGATCGAGAGCGCGGGCATCACGCTGGTCAAGGGCGACCTGACAGGCATAGTGCGCGCCCGGACGCTGGCCCAGGCAACCATTCGCAACATCAAGCAGAACCTGTTCTTCGCCTTCCTCTACAACGCGCTTGGCGTGCCGCTGGCCGCCGGCGTGCTCTACCCGGTTTTCGGCTGGCTGCTGTCGCCGATGATCGCGGCGGCGGCGATGAGCCTGTCGTCGGTTTCGGTGATCGCCAACGCGCTGAGATTACGCACGCTTAACCTGAAGTGATGGCAGGGCAGCGATCGTTGCCCTGTTCTGGCCTCAATCTACGCGCTTTGAGCGGGCAAAGTTACGGTTAAGCGGTCGCTAAACTTTTATTTACTCCGATTACCGCATAACATGACGACGGTCGTCTGTTCGGGCGGTTCTAAATTCAGTCGCAGGAAGCGGGACTTGAAGGGCACCCTCGCCAAAATCGCCGTCGTGGCCACGTTTGCCGCGCTGCTCGCCGGATGCGTATCCAGCGTGCTTGAGGTCGACAACAAGGCCAGCCAGCCGATCCCCGCAAAGGTGAGGCAGGAAATGTCGAAAAAGACGATGTCGACATCCGGCGCCGTCCTCATCCGCATTTTCAAGCAGGAGAGCGAGCTGGAAGTCTGGAAGCGCAGCGCTTCAGGCAAGTTCGCGCTGCTGAAGACCTATCCGATCTGCCGCTGGTCGGGCGATCTCGGTCCGAAGAAGCAGTCAGGCGACCGCCATGCGCCGGAAGGATTTTACACCGTCAACGCGAACCAGTTGAATCCGAAGTCGAGATACTACCTCTCCTTCGATGTCGGCTTTCCCAACAAGCTCGACGCCGCGCTCGGCTATTCGGGCGACGCGCTGATGGTGCACGGCGCCTGCTCGTCCATGGGCTGCTACGCCATGACCGACGAAGCCATGTCGGAGATCTACCCCGTCGTGCGCGACGCGCTGAGATACGGGCAGCCTGGCTTTCAGGTGCAGGCCTATCCGTTCCGCATGACGGCCAAGAACATGGCCTCCCACAGCAACCACCCCGACTTTGCCTTCTGGCAGAACATCAAGCAGGGCTACGATATCTTCGAGGTCTCCAAGCGTCAGCCGAAGGTGTCCTATTGCGGCGGGAAATATGTCTTCGACACCGAATTCGTCGACGGCGAACCGGCCGACCCGAGGGCCGCCTGCCCGGCTGCGGTGAAAACCGTCGATCCGCTGGTCGCCTCACGCATGAGTTCGGAAGAAAAAGCTTTGGCCGATGCGATGTCGACCGGCTCGGTGATGAGCATGCAGGCCTATTCGGACGGCGGCATGCATCCGTCCTTCCGCAAGATGCTGAAGAGCAAGGGCGTCAAGGCGATGGCCAAGGCCACCTCGCTGACGGCGGTGCCGATCAGCCGGCCCGCATCCGCGCTCGCAGACCCCTACGAGCAATGATGCGGGGCGTCGGGGCGTTGGCCGAGGAACTCTGAATTCTCGGTCGGAAGCCTTTTTGCGCTGGCCGAACCTCTCTCTCGCCGATTAAAGGAAATCGCCGCCCAAATTGCCGCATTGGGCGAGCCCGGCGACCGCCTTCGCCGCCGGAAGGGCGAAGCTGTCGTCAGGGAGCGCTCGCCCCTATCTTCTCCAGCTTCGCCAGCACCTCGTCGAGGTTGAAGCTCGCGGGCTTCTGCCGCACAGGGAATTCCGTGAAGCTTTGCAGCCATTGCGTGGCGAGCGCCTGCATCGGCACCTGGACGAAGGCGCGTTCGATCATCCATCTGTCATAAAGAATGGACTCGTCGCCGCGTTCGAACGGATCGGCGCGCAAGTTGAACAGCTTCGGCAGGCGCAAGTTCGTAAATTGACCCGACCAGACGCCGATGCCCTTGTTATTCTGCTCGAGGAAAACACATTTCCACTCGTTGACCCGGATCGCAACGAGTTGGCCGTCATCGTTCCAGTAGACGAACTCCTTGCGCGGTGCTTCCTTGGCATCGCCCTTGAAGAAGGGGATAAGATTGAAGCCGTCGAGATGGACTTTGAAGGTCTTGTCGCCGATTTGCGCGCCCCGCAAGCACTTGTCGACGATGTCAGGATCGCCGCCCGCCGCCGCAAACGTCGGAAGCAAGTCATAGTGCGAGAACATTTCATTGTAGATCGCGCCGGGCTGGATAGTTCCTGGCCAGCGGATCACCGTCGGCACCCGATAGCCGCCTTCCCAGTTGGTCGCTTTCTCGCCACGGAAGGGCGTAGCTCCGCCATCCGGCCAGGATACAATCTCAGCGCCATTGTCAGAGGTGAACACGACGATCGTGTTGTCGGCGATACCGAGGTCGTCAAGCTTCTTCAGCAACTGTCCTACTAAACCGTCCAGTTGCACCATACCGTCGGGATAAGGTCCGAGCTTGGTCTTTCCTTTGGAAGCAGGCTTCAGATGCGTCCATACATGCATTCGCGTGGGGTTGAAGTAACAGAACCAGGGAGTTTTGGCTTGGTGCTTACGGTCGATGAAATCGATCGCCGCGCCGATGAACTCCTCGTCCACGGTTTCCATTCGCTTGGTATCGAGCGGCCCAGTGTTTTCGATCACCTGCTTGCCAACACGGCCGTAGCCGGGATCAATGGTCGCGTCGTCAACGTCACTGGCCCTGCATCTGAGAACGCCGCGCGGCCCAAACTTGGTCCGAAACTTCGGGTCCGTGGGATAGTCCGGGTTCTGCGGCTCTTCCTCCGCGTTGAGATGGTAGAGATTGCCGAAAAATTCGTCGAAGCCGTGCACGGTCGGCAGATATTCGTTGCGGTCGCCAAGATGGTTCTTTCCAAATTGGCCGGTCGCATAGCCAAGCGGCTTCAGCGCTTCCGCAACACTCATGTCTTCGGCATGAAGTCCGATGGGTGCCCCCGGCAACCCCACTTTGGTCAAACCGGTCCTGATCGGCGACTGACCGGTGATGAAGGCCGCGCGTCCTGCCGTACAACTTTGCTCGCCATACCAATCCGTAAACAGCGCGCCTTCTTTGGCGATGCGGTCGATATTGGGCGTTCGGTATCCCATCACGCCAAGATTGTAGGCGCTCACATTGAACCAGCCGATGTCATCGGCCATGATCACGAGGATGTTCGGCTTGCGACCCGTAGGCTGGGCCTGGGCGGGCTGGGTGGCCGGTCCTGAAGCAAGCGCAGCAGCAGCCACGGCGATTGTGGTGCTTCCAAGCAGCACATTGCGGCGGCTAAGTGAAACCTGCCCGGATTCGGCTGATTCTTCCCGATCCACCTGCTCACGGCCGTTGCCCATGGTTCTGTCCTTTTTCCTGCTTGCTAAATCGATGGCCGGTTGGAGAAGTCTCTCCGCCCATCAACTTTGGGGATCAGATACTTCCCAAACCCACCGCATCAGCCTCAGGCGGCTTTGCGAAAAATACGCCCCCCTCCCTGAGCGACGATCTCATCGACTGCGGCGGGACTGGCTTCGTGCGCTTCAAGAATGACAGCCGTTGTTCCTGGCTTCATATCGTCCTTGAACGCACCTACGTCGAAGGACTTGAGGACGGCCATGCCGCTATCGTTGAGTGCGCCAACGGTCGCACCGAGAAGGGCTCCCACCGCCGCGAGGGGCGCGCCGCCGATCAAGCCGATCAGCCCGCCAACTACAGCGCCGACCTTGGTTCCACGAAAAGGATGGACCTCAGATTCAAGAACCGAAACCTCGCCTTGGTCGTCTTTGGTCACGATGATCCCAGACTTCAATTTGAAATTCGTATCGCTGTTTCCTTTAGGGCGTGTATCGCGTTGGCGGCATTGAGAGCAGCATTGACGCTGCTGAATGTCGCAACAATGATGTTGTCTAGCATTGCCTTAATCCCTCACTATCGGATCAGCGCTTGCGGCTGACTTGCAGTCAACTTTGCCTCCTCCGACATCCGCCGGATGGGCTGCTGTGAGGGCGAGATTGACGCTAGGGAACGCCATTGACAAGCCGGAACCTCGCCGTGATGCAGTCACGTCCAGGCCCCTGAGCCAGGATTGCCAGATAGGACATCGTCGACGTTGGAAAATTCTACGCTAACCTCATCAAGGGAAGCTGACTAGCTCAAAACTTGGACATAGGAAGGGGAAGGCTATCCGGTTCGGCGCGCAGGCTCTTCACCCCTCAGCACTGAAAGTAGTTCGTCGGGTTCAGACATGCCGCTCGTGAACAAATTCATGAGCTGCGCCGCCAGAAAGTCCCGGTCAGGGCCAGGGATAACTCCCCGCTCCAAGCAAACTTGATCGAAAACGGAATTCAACATCGCCATCTCGGCGGAACTGACATAACCAGGCATCAGGTCACCCCCCTGTGTGGCTTTGAGGCAGATGATCGGTCATCTTTTTTACGCTCTTTCTGCCGCCCGTAAAATCACATTTGACATCCCGAGGAACAACTGCGCTCCCGTCCTGTTGCGTGTTGGGGGAGGAAGCGCCGCAATGTCTGATGAGCCTGATATTCCTCACGTAGTGACCGATCGCACCGTTGAGCGGTTGATGCGTGAGCGGATAACCGAAAAGCAGGCTCGTGAGCTGATCGCTCAATTTGGCATCAATTGGCCGGCCCTAATCCGGGAAGCGCGACTTATCAGGCGTGGTTCTTCAAACTAACCATGCCGCTCCGTTTGAAATGGGACAGGACTTGGCCGGATTCACTTCGGGACTTTACGGCCGTCGATCCTCAGACAGGCAAACAGGTTGGTCGCATCTACTGGCGGGAAAGCGGCTCATCGGGCTCAGAAGCTTGGGCATGGTTCGGCACGACACAGGCCGGCAGGGGTGTCTCGGGAAGCGAACTCACAAAGCAGGCCGCAGCCGAGGCGATCGAGAGGGTGTGGTCTTAATCCAAGCCGTTTCGGGCCTTGGTGCACCCTTGGCCCTGCTCACGAGTTCCGGAAAGCTTGATTCGGCAGACGGGACACCTAGGTCTTTGTTTTGTATTGAAATAGTGGCGATCCCGACAGGATTCGAACCTGTGACCATCGGCTTAGAAGGCCGGTGCTCTATCCAGCTGAGCTACGGGACCGCTTAGCGTGAACGCCAACCGGATCGTTCAGCGCGGCCTTGATACGTCAGGGCCGGTCAGCCCGTCCAGAGGCTTTTGCCTGCAAATTCCAGCGACGGAGCCTCTCAGCCGCCGCAACCGGCGCATCCACCGCATCCTCCCCGCAAATTTCCGTCGCCGCGCCGCCCCTTACGGAGGGAGGGTAAGGGTGAGGGGCGGCGCAGCGCTCGATGGCTGGCGCGTCCCTCATTCTGGACCGACTCTATGTCAGGGAATCCACCCCGACAACGCCGAATCATGCGGCATGAACTTCGCAGCGGTGTGGATGAGAGTCCCGCGAGCGGGCAGATATTTGCTAGCAAAATCAATGGCTCCTAGGAGTATTCGCCACTCCTTCATCCACGACCTTCAACTCCGCGCGATGATCTCCCCGCCAGAATGCGAAGGAAGTGGCGATGGTGGAAAACAAAATCGCGGTAGACCGCAACCACCAGGCGCTGAAGCGCATCCTGGCCAGCCTTTTCGCCATGGCGGGTTGGACTGCCACCGGCGGCACCTTCTTGCGCGCCTGCAGCGATGCGGGCAGCGCCAGTATCCTACCGCGTCATCTCTATGTCGCCATCCTGCGGCTCTTGCGTCCCGCCGAAGCCGCCACACGGCGGCTGGTCATCGTCCTGTCGCGCGGAATTTCCGTCACGCTGCCGCCGCAGCGAGCGGCCAAGCCAAAGCCCGGACCGGTGCTTCTGAAGGATGGCAAAGGCACCGGCATCGTCAACACCGGCATCTCCCTCTACAGGCTCGGCCTCGCCAATGTCGCACCACCCATTGCGCCCAAACCCGCCGCTCCTCCGACCCGCCCGCTCGCCTTCCCCCTGCTGGATCCCTTGCGCAATCCGTTCCCCCACCGCCGCCCCGCAAAGCGGAGCAGCGCCGTACCCCGCTGCCTGCACGACCTCACTGGGCTTCGTGCCATTCGGGTGCGGCTCCCGTCACCCCATGACCCGATCGACGCCACGCGTCTCGGCCAGCGCCTTGCCGCATTGGCCTCGGCGCTGGACGACATGCCGGCCCAGGCCCTGCGCTTCGCGCGCTGGCAAGCCCACAGGGACAGGTCGCGGGACAGAATGCGCGAGCAATTATCCGCTCGGGCACCGGCCCCGGTCAGATTTCGCCGTATCTGGCCGCTGCGGCCGGGCCGCCCGCCCGGTGGCCGCCTGTCGCGCTTCGATCCGGTCGCCAGGCGGCTGTCCAGAATCCGCGAAGTCGACGAGGTTCTGGCCCACGCCCATGCGATGGCCCTTTATGCCCTGGAGCAGCCGCGCGTCCGATACACCGACTCTTCATGACAGCACATCATGACGGCGCATCAGGACATCACATCATGCGGCTTGGACTGGATGAAGCTGCCGGACTCAGTGCGTCCAAGGCGTCTTACGGTCGAATCGGAAATTGTCCGAATAGGAAATCTGGCGGCGCTTTGCTTCCTTCGGCTCCTGAACGCGGAATTCGATGCCGTTCTTTTCGGCATAGGCGATCGCCTCGTCGCGCGTTTCGAACGTCAGCCGGATCTGGCTCTTCATGTCGCCGGAGGTCGTATAGCCCATCAGCGGATCGATCGTGCGCGGCGTTGCCGGATCGAATTCCAACACCCAATAGCCGGTTTTGGCCTTGCCGGACTGCATGGCAGTCTTGGCCGGGCTGAAAATGCGCGCGGACATGCACTCTCCTGTAGGCTCGCAACACGCGGTAGGCGTGGCTTTCCGTCGTCCATACTGTGCAAAACGCCGTCTCACAAGATCGCCGGTGCTTTTGGGCTTGCCATGCGATGCCGCAACACAGTACATGCCCGCCGTCCGGAGTGTAGCGCAGCCTGGTAGCGCACCTGATTTGGGATCAGGGGGTCGCAGGTTCGAGTCCTGCCACTCCGACCAATGTATTCAATTGGTTACAGCAATTTCTCGATGGCCTGCGCGATGCCGTTTCGGCACTTGGGGTCCTTAAGGGGTCCATTCTGGGTTGGCTAGACGGACCGGGAAATGCATGCTTTGCACAGCTTTTTAACCTCTAGGACGACCGCTGAGCGCGTCCGTGCCGAATATTCTTCCTCAGAATCGCGAGGCAATTGGTCAGAACGCCTAGATTATATCCAGCATCTGCTGGACGATATTCCTGCCGCTGGCAATCACCGCGGACGTGGCGCTGCCGGCCGAAACGTTGCCGGCGACATTCACGTCCGTGTCGGGATTACCCGCGTCGCGATAACCCCCAGCAGTTGCTGCCGCGTTTGCCGGCGCCGCGCTGAGCAGGTTGGACCAGTCCCTGATCGCTTAGTATGAGCATTGCGTAGGCCATCGCGCCGACCGTCTCGGGATTGTCTCGGCGCGGCCGGCTGGCAGGTAGCCGGTGAAGCGACGACGCTGTCGCTGGGCAACGCCATCAGGGTGGCAGCGAGAAGCAAACTTTTGGCATGTGACCACAAGACGTATGCGGTGACGTCCGCTATTGCCACGACGGAACACTCGGAACCCTGGGGCAATGATCGATCCCGCCGGCGACACCACGCAGTACAAGCGCACGATGAGAGCAGCAATGCCATGGTCGCGGCTGGTGTGCCGCTGCGGCTGCGACCGCCGCGCAACCCATCTCGGGCTGGCCGATGGCTTCGGCATGATGAGCGGATGCGAGCTGACCGTGCGGCGCTGGGTGCGCGACGGGGATCGCGATTGAAGGAACGAACCCAACGGTTAACGTTTTCGTCGCAATCCAATGATTCGGCTTTCAGCCGAACGTTTCCGCAATTGGCAGGCATCGCAAGCAAATGGCGGCTGGGAGCGAGATTGGCCGAACTACTTTTCCGGCAATCCCGCCTCGATCAGGT
>DATDBN010000109.1:0-2979 GCA_036524835.1 Mesorhizobium sp.
TGTTCGGTTTCGTCCTACAAGTTTCTACATGGTCACACCTTGACGCGCCCTTGAGAAACGGCCATTTCCCCGCCGTGGAGAGGTGGCCGAGTGGTCGAAGGCGCTCCCCTGCTAAGGGAGTAGAGGTCAAAAGCTTCTCGAGGGTTCGAATCCCTTCCTCTCCGCCATTGTTGTTGTCTATCTTATTGAAAAATCTAATCTTTGATGATCTCATGGCGATCCATTCCCATCTGTATCCCCATTTACGGACGCCGCCGGGACCGGAATCCTGCTGAATCACCAGGATGGCCCGCAGGCCCTCCCACTCTGCATCCTCAGCCCTCACAAGTGCGAATCCACCGTAAGCGCCCAACCGCGGCCGTCAGTTAGCGCGATGATGATGCCATGGCAGGAGTTGGTCGAGGTCGCGGTTCGGCCATCCGGCTGCGATGCGCTGAAGGGTTTGGGTGAGCCAGGCGAACGGATCGACGCCATTCATCTTTGCGGTCTGCAGGAGTGTGGCGATCGTCGCCCATGTTTGGCCGCCACCGTTGGATCCGGCGAAGAGGGCATTCTTGCGGGTGATAGTTTGCGGGCGGATCGCGCGCTCGACAGCGTTGCTGTCGATGTCGAGGCGGCCGTCATGAAGGAAGCGTTCGAGGGCTTTGCGCCGGCTCCTGGCATAGCGGATCGCCTCGGCGAGTTTCGATTTGCCGGGAATGCGAGCCAGCTCCTTTTCCCAGAACGGCCAGAGTTCGGCGACGATCGCGGCGGACTGCTCCTGTCGCGCGGCGCGGCGGCAGTCGGAATCCTGGCCACGAATCTTTTCCTCGACCGCCCATAGCTTGGCCATCCGCGCGACAGTTTCGCTGGCCACATGCGAGACGCCGGACACGTGCAATTCATAGAACTTGCGTCTGAGATGCGCCCAACACGCCGCCAGCGTCAGCGGACCGCCGGCGCGCTTGGCTTCGGCGAGGCGGTTATAGGCGCCCCATCCGTCGATCTGGAGCAATCCTGTGTAGCCGGAGAGATGGCGCTCCACGCAGTCGCCGCCGCGGCTGTCCTCGAACCGATAGGCGACCATGGGCGGCGCCGTGCAGCCGAAGGTTCGATCGTCCCGCGCATAGGTCCAAAGCCAAGCCGTCTTCGTCTTGCCGGAGCCCGGCGACAATGTCGGCAGCGTGGTCTCGTCGGCATAGATCCGCTCGCCCTCCTTGATCAGCGCCAGGATGCGGTCGGCGAGCGGGGCGAGATGGAAGCCGACATGTCCCATCCAGTTCGCCATGGAATTGCGGCTGATCTCGACACCGTCGCGAGCATAGATGCCTTCCTGGCGATAGAGCGGCAGGCCATCGGCATATTTGGAGACGGCAACATGGGCGAGCAGCGCCTCGCTCGGCACGCCGCTGTCGACGAGATGACCGGGAGCGGGCGCCTGTGAGACGCTCTCTTTGCATTGCGAGCAGCCATACTTGGGACGGCGGGTGACGATCACGCGGAATTTCGCCGGCGTCACGTCAAGCCGTTCGGAGACGTCTTCGCCGATTCTGACAGGCTGGCAGTTGCCGCAGCCACAAGAAACAGCCTCCGGCTCGATGATGATCTCGACGCGCTCCAGATGCGCCGGGAACGCCTTGCGCGGCCGCGCAGCACGGCGCTCGCTTACCGGCTTTGCCGCTTCAAGCTCGGCCTCGATCGCGCCGAGCCCGGTCTGAACTTCGTCGAAGGCAAAGGCCTCCTGGTCGGCGTCGAGCTTTTCGGAGCTGCGACCGAACCGGGCGCGCTCCATCTGCTTGATGATCGCGTGCAGGTTTTCAATCCGGGTCTCGGCGCGCTCGTTAATCGTGGCCAGCCGGACGATCTCGGCCTTGAGTTCCGCCGTCTCGGCCTGCAGTTCCGCGTTGTCCGACACCATGACGACAACCATCGCCTTCAGCGTGTCGACATCGTCAGGAAGGGCAGAAGCGCTGCTCGTCATGGTCTGACAGAAGCACATTTTGAGCGGTTTGCGGCCCGCATTTTGCCGCCTGAGTCACTTCGCCACGGCCTATCCAAGCGAGGTCGGACGCCGTCTCCGTTCGGCCCGAACGCGCGTCCAGTCCATCCCCTCGACAAGCGCCATCAATTGCGGGGCGGCAAGCCGGATTACGCCGTTCTCGATCCGCGGCCAGCGGAACTTGTCCTCATCCAGCCGCTTGGCGAACAGGCAAAGGCCAGACCCGTCCCACCACACGATCTTCACCCGGTCGGCGCGTTTTGCCCGGAACACGTAAAGCGCGCCCGAGAACGGATCGGCGCCCGTGTCGCGCACCAGCGCCGCCAGCCCATCCGGACCCTTCCTGAAGTCGACCGGCCGCGTCGCCACATAGACCTTGGCTCCCGTCGGGATCATGCCGCGCGCACGGCCCGGATCGTCTCGACCAAAAGGGCTGGAGCAACCTCGCTCCCCACCCGGATCGTCGCATCGCCAATGACGATTTCCAGACCGTCCGCGCGAGCGCCATTCTCACGCGCCACTTCCACCGGCGCGAAGCTCTGCGGCTCTGCTCCCGACCCGCGCGTCAAGACAACAATCTCGCCGGATCGGATCGCCTTGCGCCTCCAGGCAAACACCTGCTGCGGACTCACGTGATGCGCCCGCGCCACCGCCGAGATATTCGCACCCGGCGCCAGCGCCTCTTCCAGTATCCGCGCCTTCGCCTCCGCCGACCAGCGCCGACGCAGCAAGGGCGGGCTTTCCTCGAGTCGATTCGCTACCGCCTCGATGACTGCGAATGTTTCAAGTCTGGACTTGGGTGCAGACTGCAATCAAACCTCCCGCGCAGAATCATCACGAGAGTGTCGCCGTCTTCATCGCGCGGCGAAACATGGGGTCGAGTTGGCGCTTACACTGAACATGATCGTGCTGGCGCGTGATCGCCGGCGGTACAGGAGGGCTAGTTGGATGCTTGCTGAGGTTGCGAGACACGTTGAGGCATCGTGCTGGCGCGCAACATC
>DATDBN010000110.1:0-28911 GCA_036524835.1 Mesorhizobium sp.
TCCCAAGGGTATGGCTGTTCGCCATTTAAAGCGGTACGTGAGTTGGGTTCAGAACGTCGTGAGACAGTTCGGTCCCTATCTGCCGTGGGTGTAGGAATATTGAGAGGATCTGTCCCTAGTACGAGAGGACCGGGATGGACGTATCTCTGGTGGACCTGTTGTGGCGCCAGCCGCATAGCAGGGTAGCTATATACGGACGGGATAACCGCTGAAGGCATCTAAGCGGGAAACCCACCTCAAAACGAGTATTCCCTGAGAGTCGTGGAAGACGACCACGTTGATAGGCCGGGGGTGGAAGAGCGGCAACGCTTGAAGCTTACCGGTACTAATAGCTCGATCGGCTTGATCGTTCTCATTACTTGTGCTCATCGAAGATGAGTGGCACGAAAGACAACAGCTTCTCGAAAATTATGTGCGCTTTGTTGACCTGGTGGTTATGGCGGAGCGGCTGCACCCGATCCCATTCCGAACTCGGCCGTGAAACGCTCCAGCGCTGATGGTACTTCGTCTTAAGACGCGGGAGAGTAAGTCGCTGCCAGGTCTATAAAACGCACATATAAATCTTCTCTTTCGAATGCCCGCCGGAAACGGCGGCTGAAGGGCCGCCGGATTTGGTTCCAGGGCGGCCTTTGTCATTCGGGACCTTGGTTTCGTGTAGGCAATTGCTTATATGTTTGACGCGGGGTGGAGCAGCCCGGTAGCTCGTCAGGCTCATAACCTGAAGGCCGCAGGTTCAAATCCTGCCCCCGCAACCAAATTTAAAAGCCCGTCGGTTCTCCCGGCGGGCTTTTTTGTTGTCGCGAATGGGCCTGCGGTGGCGTGAAGGCGGTTCTCAGCATGAAGAATCGCTTCAAAGTTTTTGTCCGATTCTCTTTTGGGTGATTCACCTGGCTGCAGTGTGCTGAAGCCATCTCCCAGATCGGCTTTTCGATTCACCGCGAGTGGCGATTTTCGTCCCTCAATCCTGGGGATCGCTCACCGGATTCTCTTGTACGGCAGCGGGAGGTAGAATCGCTTAACCGGGCTCTACGTGAAGAGCGAGTCAGGTCGATTCGGGGCGTACTCCCACAGGCGGCAAGGCGCTGGGCCATTCAGCCGAATCGCCAGATCGATCCCCTGATCCCCCTGATCCCCCTGATCCCGGTGATTCGTATCACGCGGGAAGAAACCGTTCTCCGGGGAACTGGCCTCCGCGTCTCACTCGGGCCAACGCCCCGCGGTTCCTCTCAGGTGGCGGCGTTTCGATGCGGGATGGCTCGCCGTTCCCGTGCAGGAACAGGTGCAGCGGATAGGAGCAACGCTGCGAGGCAGCGCGCAAAGCAGAATCGGGTCGCACGGTCGATGCTCCTTCCTGAGTTGGGATGCCCGCACACGTAAGCGTCGGCCGTGCCGGCATTGTGACGTCCGTGCGGTAAAGGCGTGTCCCTTGATCAGGCAGCTACGGCGGCCGGAGAGAATTTCGCGGGATCCGCAACGTTAAGTGACTGGCCGCCAAGGCTTTCATCATTTCTCAACCATGAATCGTGAAAATGCGATTCATGGGTCGCAATGCGCGGCCGAGTTTGTGTTCAGCGTGGATGAGTAGAGTGTCACACCCCGAAAAACCTTCTGACTTCTCCCTGTTTTCCGACGATCATTCGATCTCGCGCCGCACCGCCTTGCTGGGCTTCGGCTCCGTATTGCTCACCGCGGCAGGCTGCTCGACGACGAGCTTCGACGGGGTCGGCGATTCGCTCGGCCTCGACATGACCTCCACCAACGCGATTCGCCCGCAGATCAGCGTCGACAGGAATGTCACCAGACCTGACGTCATGTATGCCGGCTTCACCGATGGCGGCTTCGCGCTGCCGACGATTCCCTACAAGAAGGTCGATGCCAAATGGCGCCGCCAGGTCGTCGTCGACCCGACCGGCGAGGCGCCGGGCACCATTGTGGTGCGTGTCAACAAGCGGCTTCTCTACTGGGTCCAGGAGGGCGGCGACGCTATCCGCTACGGCGTCGGCGTCGGCAAGGCCGGTTTCGAATGGAGCGGGCGCGCCGTCATCCAATACACCAAGGAATGGCCGACCTGGACACCGCCACGGGAAATGATCGCCCGCAAACCGGAAGTCGCCAAATGGGCTAGTGGCCAGCCGGGCGGTCTCACCAACCCTCTGGGCGCACGCGCGCTCTACATCTACAAGGACGACCAGGACACCGGCTATCGTGTTCACGGTTCGCCAGAATGGTGGTCGATCGGAACCCAAGCCTCCTCAGGCTGCGTCCGCATGATGAACCAGGATGTCATCGACCTCTACAACCGCGTAAAGGCCTCGCCAACAAAAGTACCGATCGTCGTCGCCTAGGCGGCGACCACCACAGGCCTGACCATGCCGGCTAGCGGCGTGGTCATGCGGCGTGGTGATATCGCCATTCCTGTGTTTGGCCGCCATATCCATAGGCGGCCGCACGCACGTCCTGCACGTAGATGTAGCTCTCTTCGTGCAAATTCCCGAGCAGCTTCGCGAACCCGACAAAGGCCTCCCTGATGTAGAGCGCCTTCTCGGCTTTGGTGTTCGTCTCATCCGTGATCTTGATATCGAAATAGACGCTCGACTTGTCTTGCTCGGCCAGCGTCTTGCCGCCCACGATCCAGTCCCGTGGATCCACATATTCGATGGCGATTGCCGTAACTGCCGGGTTCTTGCCGAGGATACGGCTGGTCAGGTCGAGCAGAAGGTTGCTGATCGCCTTCGTCATCTCGGCCGACCTTCTGGCGCTGACCTTCACATTGAGAATAGGCATAAAAGACTCCATTGGTTAGCTGTGCAACTATATGGCGGTGTTTCATTCCACGGCCGCAGCAATTGCCTTGGCTTGCTTCACAAAGGACGCGAATTCCGGTGTCCCGAGCTTCGCCTTTATCGTCCGCGTGACCTCGGCGCTGGCCTGGTTCAGCTTTTCCTGCAGGGCCGCTGCCTCGACGGTCGGATAAACCTCGCACTCGCGCCTATCGCGCTTGGTCGAACGGCGCTCGATCAAACCGCGTGCCGAGAGACCATCCAGCGCACGTGTCGCCGTCGCGCGCGCTATTTTCAACGTGTCGGCCAACTCGCTTGGCTGCATCGCCGGACGCTCGAGGATAGCGCGCAACATGAAAGCCTGCGGCGGCGTGAGGTCGAACGGCTTGAAAGCCGTCGTCCAAACCCGATCGAGTTGGCGACCGAGCGCCATAGTGTTGAAGTAGATGCAACGATCGAACATCCCAATAGAATAGCCGAATGTAATTGCATATGCAACTACTGTGCGGAAATCGCCCTGAGGCGGCGTGTGTTTGAGCTAGAGGCATGCAAAAGTTCAGGCGACCATTTGCCCGCTTTTCCTCGGCCTGGATTCCGCTAGAAGAGTGAGGGCTTCAAGGAGGATCTCATGCCGAAGACTTTCGTCATCGCTCAAGGCGGCGGTCCGACCGCTGTGATCAACCAGACGATGGTGGGGGCCGCGCTGGAGGCGCGCAGGCGCTATCCGAAGGCGAAGGTGCTCGGCGCGCTCCACGGCGTGCGCGGCATTCGCGACGGTATCTTTGTCGATCTGCACAAGATCCCCGAGCGCGAGCTGAAGCGTATTGCCAATACGCCGAGTGCTGCGCTCGGCTCGACGCGCGACAAGCCGGACGCCGCCTATACAGACCTCGTTCTCAAGGGGCTGCAGAAGGTCAAGGCCGATGTCTTCGTCAACATCGGCGGCAACGATACATCGGGCACGCAGCAGATTCTTGCCGATGCCGCCGGCGGCAAGATGATCTTCATGCATGCGCCGAAGACCATCGACAACGATCTGATGGAAAACGACCACACGCCGGGCTTCATCTCGGCCGGCGAGTTCGTTGCCGGCGCCTTCAAGAGCGTCGATCTCGATTTCCGCGCTTTGCCGGGCATCTATGTCGGCATCGTCATGGGCCGCCATGCGGGGTTCCTCACGGCTGCCTCCGCCGCCTGGCGCGACGAAAAAGATGACGGCCCGCACCTGATCTACGTACCGGAGCGGCCATTCTCGACACAGCAATTCATCGACGATGTGAAGCGGGTGATGGACAAGCACAAGCGCTGCATCGTTGCCGTGTCGGAGGGTGTTTCGACCGGCGACGGCAAGTCGCTCGTCGAAAGCATTGTCGGCTCCGACAAGGTCGAGCGCGACGCGCATGGCAATGTCAAACTGTCTGGAAGCGATCTCAACCGCGCATTCGAACATGCTCTGTCCGAGGGCCTGCCGGGCAAACGGGCGCGTGTTGACGCGCTGGGCTACATGCCGCGCGGCTATATCGGCGCGATCAACAAGACCGATGCGAAGGAGGCCTTCAAGGCCGGCGCCATGGCGGTGGCCGTGGCCGAAAAAGGCGGGGCGTCGATCGCCATCAAGTTCGAGGGCGGCAAGACCCTGATGAAGGCTGTGCCGCTCGGCAATGTGGCGGCGAAAACGCGGCACATGCCGGAGAATTTCCTGAGCAAGGACGGCACAAGTCTGGCCAAGGCCGGTGTGGCCTACTTCGACCGGTTGATCCCGCGCAAATACGAGACCGGCCGCCCCTTCGTTTGAGGCGCGAGCCGCCCCGGTGTCCGCGAGCGATAGTCACAGCATGGTCCGTGCGATCAGGGGTGACCGGTGACCTGGCGGCAGTGGGCCTACCGCAATCTGCACACCGCCGCCTGGCACAAAACCGGCGTTTCGCCCGTCAACCGGATCATCGCCCTGCTCATTGTAGCGGCCGTCGCGGTCGCGATACTGGAGACGGAGCCCACCGTCGTCAGTGGTCATGAGCGCCTGTTCCGTTGGCTGGAAGTCTTCTTCGCCACCGCCTTCTCGATCGAATATGCGGCGCGGGTCTGGATTGCCGCGGAGAACCCAGAGTTTGGCGGGGGGTGGCGCGCGCGGCTGCGGTACGCGGTGTCCTTGCCGGCGATCATTGACCTCATCGCCCTATCCACCCTGTTCTTGACGTTCTTCGGTTCCGAGGGCGCGTTCTTGCGGCTGTTTCGGCTGGTGCGCATCTTTCTGCTCGCCCGGCTTGGGCGCTACTCCTCCGCTCTGAAGGCGATAGGCCACGCGCTCAATTCACGGCGCTACGAATTGGGCGCCAGCCTCACCATCGCCGGCATGCTGCTGCTGATTTCGTCGTCGCTGCTCTTTATGGTGGAGGGAAGCGTCCAACCGGACAGCTTCGGCTCCATTCCGCGCGCGATGTGGTGGTCGATCGCGACGCTGACGACTGTCGGCTACGGCGATGCGTTTCCCGTCACGCCCTTCGGCAAGGTCCTCGCCGGAATCACCGCGATCACCGGAATTGGCCTGATTGCGATGCCGACGGGTATCCTGGCGGCCGCTTTTTCGGATGCGATCCAGCGGCAGAGGGAAGCCAATGAGGACCGGCGCGAGAAGACGCGCGAGAAACGCACAGCAATCGGGGAAGACGAAGGTCACCAGCCCGAGGACTGAGCGGCGCCATCAGGCAATGCTGAAAATGGCAGGTTCGACGTCGCCCGCGCTTTAATGCGCTCAGAGCAGCGACTGTCCGAAGGGGATAAACGGGCATTGTCATCCAATATTCATCCGGCTGTCATCGACGTGAAATGTGGCTATCGCAATCGAGGTGCTTCCCTTCGACAGGAGAACCACGATGTCCCGCAATTCCGTTCTGGCAAGTTTGAGCATCGCGCTCGCAGCAACCGCGGCGCTCCCAGCGCATGCCGACATGATGTTCAATCGCGTCGCCAGTTTCGCGGTCGCCGGCAATCTCCCGGCCGGCGTGGATGCCAAGACCCCGACATCGTCGGAAATCATCGCCGCGTCCGAAGACGGTAACACCCTGGTCTATTCGGACAGCCCGCTCGGCGCGATCGGCTTCGTCGACATCACCGATCCGCGCAATCCGAAAGCATTGGGGTCGGTCAAGGCCGATGGTGAGCCGACATCGGTGACGGTGGCTGGGGGCAAGATCCTGGCGGGCGTGAACACCTCGAAAAGCAAGGCCGACCCGGCGGGCAAGCTTCTCGTGCTCGACCTCGCTTCAAAGGCCATCGAGAACTCCTGCGACCTAGGCGGACAGCCTGACTCCGTTGCCCTCTCCAAGGACGGCAAGTTTCTTGCTGTCGCAATCGAGAATGAGCGCGACGAAGAGGTGAACGATGGCGAGATCCCCCAACTGCCGGGCGGCAATCTGAAGATCGTTCCCATCAGCGACGGCACGCCGGATTGCGCCGGGATCAAGACGGTCGATCTGAGCGGCCTGGCCGAGGTTGCGCCGGACGATCCGGAGCCTGAGTTCGTTGCCTTCAACGAGGCCGGCCAGATTGCGGTGACGCTGCAGGAGAACAATCACATCGCCATTGTCGACGCGGCGACGGCGAAGATCGTCTCGCATTTCTCCGCCGGTACAGTGACGCTGGACAAGATCGACATCAAAAAGGATGGCGCGTTCAAGTTTACCGGAAAGATGGAGAATGTCCCGCGCGAGCCCGATGCCGTGAAATGGCTCGACAATGACAGGTTCGTGGTTGCCAATGAAGGCGACTACAAAGGCGGCTCACGCGGATTTACCATCTTCGCCAAGGACGGAACGGTGCTCTACGAGGCTGGCGCCAGCTTCGAGTATGAAGTTGCCAAGGCCGGCCACTATCCGGAGGCGCGCAACAAGAAGGGCGTCGAGCCGGAGGGTATCGAGGCCGGCGCCTTCGGCGCGGACAAGCTCATCTTCGTGGCGTCCGAGCGCGGGTCGGTCGTCGGCGTCTACAAGGACACAGGCGCCGAACCTAAGTTCATCCAGCTCTTGCCGTCCGGCGTCGGACCGGAAGGCCTCGTCGCCGTCCCTGGGCGCAACCTGCTGGTGACCGCCAATGAGACGGACCTGGGCGAGGACGGCCTTGCCCGTTCGCATGTGATGGTGTTCGAACGGGCGGAAGGCCCGGCGGTATACCCGATGGTGACGTCTGAACTCACCAGTGAGGGCGTGCCGCTCGGCTGGGGCGCATTGTCGGGCCTTGCCGCGGATCCGACGCAAGCCGGCAAGCTCTATGCGGTGTCGGATTCGGCCTATGGCGCCCAGCCGTCCATCTTCACCATCGATGCGACGCAGACACCGGTTCTGATTTCGGACAAGCTGGTCGTGACGCGCGGCGGCAATCCCGCGCAAAAGCTCGACCTCGAGGGCATCGCCGCCGATGGGGAGGGCGGTTTCTGGCTTGCCAATGAAGGCGACGCGGCAAAGCTTACGCCGCATGCGGTCCTCCATGTCGATGCGGAAGGCGCCATCGACCAGGAAATTCCCCTGCCGGCCGAACTGCTTGCCGGCGAGACCCGCTTCGGTTTGGAAGGCATAACGCGTGTCGGCTCCGGCGACGACGCGACGCTGGTCATGGCGGTACAGCGCGAATGGAAGGACGATCCGAAGGGCGAGGTGAAACTGCTGGCCTACAAGCCGAAGGCGAAGGAATGGTCCGCAGTTCGCTATCCGCTGGAGGCGCCGACAGGCGGCTGGGTTGGCCTCTCCGAGATCACCGCTCACAATGGCAGGCTGCTGCTCATAGAGCGCGACAATCTGGTCGGCAGCGATGCGAAGCTGAAGGCCCTCTACTCCGTGGACCTCGCCGCCTTCAAACCTGCGAAGCTCGGTGGCGATCTGCCTGTCGTGGAAAAGACGCTGGTCCGCGATCTTGTGCCCGACTTGAAAGCCGCAGCCAATGGCTACGTTGTCGACAAGGTGGAGGGCATGACGGTCGATGCGGCGGGGGATACCTTTGTCGTGACCGACAATGACGGCGTTGACGACTCGTCGGGCGAAACGATCTTCCTGAAGCTAGGCAAGCTTTCAGCCACGAATTGAGACGATTTCGGCGGAGCGCCGCCGGCAACGGAATTTCAGTCTGTTGCTAAATCAGAAGCGGGGTCCGCCAGTCTGGCGGGCCCCGTTCCTTTTGAGACTACTTCAGAACCTTCACCGCCGTGGCGTCGTGCATGTTCCCCTTCAACTGCCACGAGATTTGCACCTTCTCGCCGGGTTTCAGGCCTGCCGCCTTGAACTTGGCCGGCAGCGTGTAGGTCGTGCCGTCGGCAAGCGTGATGGTGTGCGCCTTGGCATCATAGGCCTTGATGGCGCCAGTGGAACTTTGTGCTGCCGCTGCGAATGCAGCAGGCGCAAGCGCAATCGAGGCGGCGATGGCCGCCGGGATGAAATATGCACGCATAGGAAAATGTCCTTGGAAGGCCGGAGCCGATTCTGGCGCCGGAAAGAAGCTGTCTGGTTGCGTCGCGTCGCGGCCGAGGCTTTCGGTCGCCGGCGTCACCCAGCTTCGAGGCGGACGCTACGCCCGGCCTTGCGCGATCTCAAATTAAGGAAAGATAATCTTTTGCCCGCTTGATCTTGCCGCAATCCCTGCGCTTCGGCGGGCATGCCGCAACTTCTCCACGATGTCGCCGCAAACCCCGCTGATCGGGCTTCGGCGCGCCATGTTCGCGGCGCGGGGATCAAGGCAATGCCTTGTGCTGCCTTGCTCCGAAAATGACGGCCTGTCTCAGCCCATCCGTTCGGAAACGTAGCTGCCGGGGCTCGCCGGAAACACAACGGTACGATTGCCGTTGATGAAGCTGCGGTGGTGAATATGCGCGTGGATCGCCCGCGCCAGCACCTGGCTTTCGACATCGCGGCCGATCGAGACGTAATCCTCAGCACTCTGGGCGTGGGTGATACGGGCGATGTCCTGCTCGATGATCGGGCCTTCATCGAGGTCGGCGGTAACATAGTGCGCCGTCGCGCCGATCAGCTTCACGCCGCGCTCATAGGCCTGCTTGTAAGGGTTGGCGCCCTTGAAGCTCGGCAGGAAGGAGTGGTGGATATTGATGATCTTGCCCGACATTTTCTGGCACATTTCGTCGGACAGGATCTGCATGTAGCGGGCTAAGACGATCAGCTGCGTTCCCGTCTCCTCGACGATGTCCATGATCTGCCCCTCGGCCTTGGCCTTGTTGGCCTTGGTCACCGCGATGCGATGGAAGGGGATGTCGTGGTTGACCACCACCTTTTGGTAATCGAAATGGTTCGAGACGACGCCGACGATGTCGATCGGCAGCGCGCCGATCTGCCACCGGTAAAGAAGGTCGTTCAGGCAATGGCCGAAGCGCGACACCATCAGTAGAACCTTCATCTTCTCGGTGCTGCGATTGAATTGGTAGCTCATCTCGAACTGCTCGGCGACAGGCCCGAATCCGGACACGAGTTCGTCGTCCGTCTTTCCCTCCTGCGAGATGTAGGAGATGCGCATAAAGAACCTTTTCGTACCGAGATCGTCGAACTGCGAGGAATCGACGATGTAGCAGCCGTTCTGGGCGAGATAGCCGGAGATGGCCGCGACGATGCCGCGCACGGAGGGACATGTCACAGTCAGGATGGAATGGGCAGGAGCCATGGAACACTTCACCAGGAGGGAGCCGTTTTCGGCATACTACGTATCAATGGGTCCGCGGCATCGCTTGCGCTTTTGCGACCTCGCGGTGACGCCGGCTGGCTGTTGATGCCCGCGCCAGCGTCGCTGTTCAGCCCAGCGGCAGCACGTCGACAGATTGCGCGATTTCCTGGCCGCCGGATGTGCGCATGACACCCCGCACAGGCGCGACATCGGAATAGTCGCGTCCATGCGCGGCGACGATGTGATCGAGACCGGTGAGCATATTGTTGGTTGGGTCGAATTCCACCCATCCGGCTTCGAGGCCGCACCACGCCTGCACCCAGGCGTGCATCGCATCTGACCCTTGCAGCCGTGGCTTTCCCTTCGGCGGTTCCGTGCGCAGAAAGCCCGAGACATAACCGGCCGGCACACCGATCTCACGCAGGCAGGCGATCATGATGTGGCTGAAGTCCTGGCAGACGCCGCGGCGTTTGGCGAAAGCCTCTTCAAGAGGTGTGTCCACTTCGGTCGCCTCGCCATCGTAGCGCATGTCCCGGTGGATGGCCTGGCTGATTGCCGTCACCGTTTCAATCGTGGTGGCGCCGGAGGGTGTGATCGATCGCGCATAATCAGCGATCTCGGCGCTCGACCTCACCAGTGGCGAGGCGTCGACATAGTGGTGGGGTGACAACGGCTCCAGCGACATCACGGAGGCGATATCGCTCCCCAAGCGATCGAGGCCGGGCGAGAGATCGAGAGAGGGAGGCCGGCCGAAACGGTCCACGCGCGCCCGCACGGTGAACTCCACTTCCTCATTGTGGCCGGAAAAGCAGACTTCCGTCGTCCGATTGCCGAAGAAGTCATAGCTGTCGGTGCGTTCGGCGGGCTGTGGCTTGACGTCGATCGCGCCCGCAATGAGACGCTGGCCGGTGGGGCCATCGGCCGGCATCAGGCGCAAGAGCTGACGTCCCGCCGCGGCCCGGGCATAGGTGCACTTGGTATGGAGCAGAATTTCGTAGAGCATCCGACCCTTTACTTGAGATAGGCCTCGGTGATCAGTTCCGACAGGCCGGCAATGCCCTCGTAGCACTCAAGCAGAGCCTCTGCGCTGAAGTCATCCGGGGTGCGGACGGCCACATCGGTATGCACGCGCAGGACCGCACGGGAGAGGTCCGACATCTCGCCGGCTGCATGCGCGCCGGGCAGCAAGCCGATCTGATCGCGGATCTCGCCGAGCTGATACATGATCGAGCGGGGGTTCATCGCATCGAGGCCGAGAAGGTCGACTACGGTCGGCCGAGCCGTGCGGACCGCATAGCGCCGGCGGTGTGACAAGGTGCTGTCGCCCACCTCGACGACGAAATCCAGCGACCCGTCGGCGGCGTCCTCGCGCGTCATGTGGGCAAGCAGCGAGGTCATCGCCAGCGCGCGTTCCAAGGCACGGCCGATCGTCAGAAACCGCCATCCGGTGAAGCGGTACATGTTGTCGTGCATCAGGCCGGAGAAGCCGGTGATCTTGCGCAACAGAACGCTCATCGCGCGGGCGCTGTCGTCGCCCACGCTCGATGTATGAGCGATCTTCGCCGCACTTTCGGCGAGGTCGTTCAGCGCCATCCAGCCATCGACCGAGAAACGGTCGCGCACCTTCGCCGCGCTCCCCAGCGCGGCAGAGATGATATCGCGCAACGCCTCGGGCACGGCCTCATCAGGGTCGACCCCAAGGTCTTCGATATATTCGCGCACCTCGGCCTGCAGCGGACTTTCGGCGTCGCCTGTCTCGGCCAGCCGGATGAAATAGGCGCGCAACAGGCGCATCGTGCCCTCGGCGCGCTCCACATAACGGCCAAGCCAAAAGAGATTGTCGGCCGCCCGGCTGGGCAGCGTGCCGGGGCGCGGTCGCACGTAAGGCGTGGACTTGAGCGGCAGCATCGTATCGGCCTTGACCGGCGCGTTGCAGACGACCCACACATCCGCGACCGAGCCACCGCTTTGCATGGCCACCGCTTTGGGGTCGTTGGTGTGGCCGATGCGGGCGAATCCGCCCGGCATGGCGATCCAGCCCTCGGCCGTGCGCGCCAGAAACACGCGCAAGCTCAGGGGGCGGGGCACAAGCGCGCCGTTTTCCCATGCCGGCGTCGTCGACAGGGTGACTGATTCCTGGCCGACGAAGTGGCGGCCATTGCGGGCGGAAAGGTCCGAGGCGGCTACCGCCTGGCGGGCGCCCCCACGCACGCTCATCGCCGGCCGCAACACCATGCCGGCGGCATTCGCCTTGACATAGTCGCGTTCGGCGTCGCCGCCGCACCACCAGGTAGCGACGTTAGGCATTTCCAGCGATGTGCCCAGCAGATGCCGGCAGATACCCGGGAAGAAGGCGAAGAGAGCCTTCTCCTCCAGCACACCCGTGCCGAGCGCGTTGACCATGGAGATGTTGCCGGCACGCACGGCGCCGAGCAGCCCGGCCGTGCCGAGCTTGGAAGCGCCGTCCAGTTCGAGTGGGTCCGCGAAATTCGAGTCGAGCCGCCGCCACAGCACGCTGAGCGGGCGCGTACCGGAAATGCTGCGCACCACGACGCGCCCCTTCTCCACCGCGAGGTCCTCCCCCTCCAGCAGAGCGAGCCCCAAATAGCGCGCGAGATAGGCATGCTCGTAATAGGTGTCGTTCATCGGTCCCGGCGAGAGGATCGCGATGCCATTGTCGTCGGCGCCCCGAATGCCGCCCAGCGACTCGCGGAACTTGCGAAAAAAACCGGCCACGCGCGGTACATGCGCCTCCGCATAGTAGTCGGAGAACACACGGGCGGTGGCGACACGGTTTTCAAGCGCGAAGCCGGCGCCGGATGGAGCCTGCACGCGATCCTCCAGCACCCACCATTCGCCGCTTGGGCCGCGCCCGATGTCGAACGCGACGAAATGCAGGAAATGCCCGGATGCCGGCTGCGTGCCGACCATCGGGCGGAGCCACTCAGCGCTCCCCGCAATCGCCGCGGCGGGAAGGAATCCGTTCGCGGCAAGATTGCCCGGCCCATAAAGATCGGCGGCGACGAGTTCCAGCAGATCGGCGCGCTGGCTGAGACCGGAAGCGATCTGGCTCCACTCATCCTCGTGCAACAGCACGGGGATGTGGCTCAGCGGCCAGGCCCGGTCGATCGAGCCGCGTTGACCGTATTGGCGGAAATAGACGCCTGCGTCGCGCAGATAGGAATCGCCGCGCGCGAAACGCTGCGCGAGTTCATCGGCGGGAAGACGCGCCAGATAGTCGAGGAACGGTCGCCAGACGGGCCGGATCGAACCATCTGCCGTCTTCAACTCATCCGCTACACCGGCAAGCGGCCGATAACTGGCCGCGATGTCGTCCGTCCTGATTGCTTTCAAACCGGGCGCCCCCGCCACTACAGCCCCTCCGGCCTGCGCAGATCGAGCGTCATCGGGAATTCCGGCGACGGAACTTCCACACGCGCCTCATACTGCCCGCCGCTATGCCCCGAGCGCACGAAGCGCGCAAGCCTGCGCGCCTCGGCTTCGTTCGCGTTCACCGGAAAGGTGTCGTAGCTTCGCCCGCCGGGATGCGCGACGTGATAGATGCATCCACCCACCGCGCGGCCGCTCCAATTGTCGTAGATGTCGAAGGTCAGCGGCGCGTTGACCGGCAGAACCGGGTGGAGCGCCATTGCAGGCTGCCAGGCCTTGAAGCGGACGCCGGCTACACGCACGCTGCTGGATTCGGTCTGCTGCAGCGGCACGCGGCGCCGGTTGCAGGTGACAGCGTAGCGGGCAGGGTCGGGCGCGGTCAGCTTGACCTGCAGCCTTTCCACCGAGCTGTCCGTGTAGCGCACGGTGCCGCCGATTGCCCCGGTTTCGCCAAGCACGTGCCAGGGCTCCAGCGCCTGCCGCAATTCCAGCCCGACGCTGTCGAACTCCACTTCACCGCAATAGGGGAAGCGGAACTCGGCCTGCGCCTCATACCATTCCGGCCGCAGCGCGAAGCCGTGCAGCCTGAGATCGTCCAGAACCTCCAGGAAATCGCGCCATAGAAAGTGCGGCAGCATGAAGCGGTCATGCAGGCTCGTGCCCCAACGTGTCAGCTTGCCTGTGAGAGGCGACTGCCACATGCGGGCGATGAGCGCGCGGATCAGCACCTGCTGGGCCAGGCTCATGCGCGGGTTTGGCGGCATTTCGAAGCCGCGAAACTCGACCAGGCCCAGCCGCCCGGTGGGGCCGTCCGGCGAGAACAGCTTATCGATGCAGATTTCGGAGCGGTGGGTATTGCCCGTCACGTCGACCAGCAGGTTCCGTAGCAGCCTGTCTACAAGCCAGGGCAACGGCGCTGCGCCTTGCGCAGGTATCTGCTCAAGCGCGGTTTCCAGTTCGTACAACCCGTCATGCCGCGCCTCGTCGATGCGCGGCGCCTGGCTGGTCGGGCCGATGAACAGGCCGGAGAAGAGGTAGGAGAGGCTTGGATGCCGCTGCCAATGCAGGATCAGGCTGCGCAGCAGGTCGGGTCGGCGCAGAAACGGGCTGTCGCCCGGCGTCTGGCCGCCGACCACGACATGGTTGCCGCCGCCGGTGCCGGTGTGACGCCCGTCGATCATGAATTTATCTGCGCCGAGGCGGCACTGCCGGGCCTCCTCGTAGACCGTTTCGGTCGTGGCGACGCATTCGCGCCAGGATGAGGCCGGGTGGATGTTGACCTCGATCACGCCGGGGTCCGGGGCCACCCGAATGACGTTGACGCGCGGATCGTGCGGCGGCGCGTAGCCTTCCAGTTGGACTGGCAGCTTTTCGGCAGCGGCCGCTGCTTCGACCGCGGCGATCAGATCGAGATAGTCCTCGAAGCGCTCGACCGGCGGCATGAACACGCAGAGCCGCCCGTCGCGCGGTTCGACGGCTATCGCGGTGCGAACGGCGCCTAGCGAATCGAGGGATTGCTCCACCTGAACCTGTCCGGACGAGGACGGGGCTGCCTCGACCTGCCTGACTGGTTGCTGACGCAGCGCGTCGGCGTCGGGCAGGGGACCGCGCTCCTCGCTGGGGTCGGCCGGATGGATATAGGGAAAGGCGGATGGCGGCACGTAGGGCAGTGTGCCCAGCGGCAGGCGGTAGCCGACCGGGCTGTCGCCCGGCGCGAGGAAGAGGTGGTTGCGCCGCAGCTTCCACTTTTCCGACATCCAGCCACCCACGGCACGCGCCTGCCAGCGCTGCACCGGAAGCACAAAGCCGGAGGGGGTCGCCAAGCCGCGCTCGAACACACGGGCGATACGGTTGCGCTCCTCCGGGTCCTTCAGCTTGGAATTCTCCGGCGTCACATTTTCCGGCAGGCTCGCCTCCTTGAGGATCCACTCCGCCGGATCCTCATAGGCCGCGACGACGTGATCCGGGGAAATGGCCAGATGCGCCGAGATTGCCTTGAGCAGCCGCTCGGCATCCGCTGGGCCTACCTCGCGGGATTCGTCTTCGCGCGCGATCAAGGACAGATCGCGCCAGATCGGCTGGCCGTCGCGGCGCCAGTAGACCGAGAATGTCCAGCGCGGCAGGCTTTCGCCCGGATACCATTTGCCCTGTCCGTGATGAAGCATGCCGGTCGGCGCAAACTTGTTGCGCAGGCGCCGGATCAGTCTGTCGGCGAGGACCCGCTTGGTCGGCCCGACAGCATCGATATTCCATTCGGGCGCTTCGAAATCGTCGATAGAGACGAAGGTGGGTTCACCCCCCATGGTCAGCCGCGCGTCCGCTGCGGTCAGCACCGCGTCCACCTTTTCTCCCAGCGCGTCGAGCGCCGCCCAGGACTCGTCCGAGAACGGCTTGGTGATGCGGGGATGCTCGGCGATGCGGTCGACCCGCATTTCGAAGCCGAACTCCACCTCGGCAAAGCTCGCCATGCCGGAAATCGGCGCAGCGTTGCGATAATGCGGCGTGGCGGCCAGCGGAATGTGGCTCTCGCCCGTCAGCAGACCGGATGTCGGGTCAAGGCCGATCCAGCCCGCGCCGGGGATATAGACCTCGACCCAGGCATGCAGGTCGGTGAAATCATGATCGGTGCCGGGCGGGCCGTCGAGGGCAACCAGATCGGGCTTCAACTGGATCAGGTAGCCCGAGACGAAACGCGCCGCGAAGCCCAGATGCCGCAGCGCGTTGACCAGCAGCCAACTGCTGTCGCGGCAGGAGCCGGACGCAACCGCCAGCGTTTCCTCCGGAGACTGGACGCCCGGCTCGAGCCGGATGAGGTAACCGATCTTACCGGCCACCCGAGCATTGAGATCGACGACGAAATCCACCGTCCGGACACGATCTCGCGGGATCGAAGCGACGAAAGCGTCGAAGAGCGGGCCATTCGCCTCGACCGTTCGGTAGATGGCGAGGTCTTCCTCGATGTCCTGCGGGTAATCGAACGGAAAATATTCGGCCGATTCCTCGACGAAGAAATCGAAGGGATTGTAGACCGTCATGTCGGCGGTCAGGTCGACCTCGATCTTCAACTCCTCGACGGGGTCGGGAAAGACGAAACGCGCCAGCCAGTTGCCGTAAGGGTCCTGCTGGTGGTTCACGAAATGGTTGGCAGGGCTCACCTTCAACGAGTGAGAGATGACGCGGGTGCGGCTGTGCGGCGCCGGGCGCAGTCGAATGGTCTGCGGTCCCAGAACGACAGGACGGTCATATTTGTAGTGCGTCAGGTGATACAGCGCTGCCTGGATGGACATGGATCTCTTACAGCCAATGTGTGTTGCGCTGCATCATAGACAGCGCGGCTGCTAAAGCCCAAGCCTAATTCTTGGTATATCCCTATGCGCTCTGCACTTCACTGTGCGTCAAGCCGCACGGTCCTCGCCACCGTTCAATCTGGTACGCATCGTGTTGGCCAAACGGATTTCCAGCCGGCGGCTCACCGCACGGTCCCATTCGTTGATCTCCGCCTTCCCGGATATCGGTGAAGGCAGGGAGAACAGATGATCAACAATGGACTCCGTGGCGGAAACAGACGCCAGAAGCGCCTCTATGTCCGGTGTCGCCGGAATATGATTCGAACGATCCTGTGTCATGCGCTGACATTACGCCACCGCACATGACAATCTGAAGGCAAGAGCGGGGCAAGAGAAGGGCGTTAGCGAGCAAATCTTGCTTGCCCGCTGATCCGATTGCAGAATTTCCTGCCGGTGTTGTGGAAATTAGGTGGTTGCGCCGGCTTCTTTCACGGCGGGATAGAGCGCGCGATATCGGTGGTAGGCGGCCTCGTAAGCATTCGTCAGCGCCTTTGACGGCTCGATCGTCTCAGCTGTCGCGGGCGCCGCGCACACGACGAGCGGGTCGGCGGCCTCCGCTGCGATCAAGCCAAGGCGCGCCGCACCGAATGCCGCGCCGAAATCGCCGTCTGCCGGCACATCGACGGGAATTCCCAGCGCCGTGGCGATAGACTTCAGCCAATAGCGCGAGCGCGAGCCGCCGCCGATGGCGGTAACGCGGGTCAGTTCGGTGCCGGCGACGCGCAGCGCTTCAAGGCTGTCACGGAAGGCGAATGTCACGCCCTCGACAACGGCATGCGTCAAGGCTGCCCGGTCGGACTGGTGTGCAAGGCCGGTGAAGACGCCGCGGATCGCAGCGTCGTTGTGTGGCGTGCGCTCGCCGGAGAGATAGGGCAGGAAGGTCACATCGCCTGGCGCCTTGAGGTCGTCGCCAAGCTCCGCAGTCAACTCACCCGCGCTTTTGCCCGTGATGCCCGACAGCCAGTTGAGGGAATCCGTCGCCGACAGGATTACCCCCATCTGATGCCAGGTGTTCGGCAGGGCATGGCAGAAGGCGTGCACGGCGCTTTCGGGATTGGGCAGATAGGCGCCGTTAGCGGCAAACAGCACACCCGACGTGCCGAGCGACACAAAGGCATGGCCCGGACCGACCGTTCCCATTCCCGCGGCGGAGGCGGCGTTGTCGCCGGCGCCACCGGCGACGACGACGCTATCGCCCATGCCCCATTGTGCGGCGAGTTCACGCCGCGGCGCGCCTGCCTGCTCCGTTCCCTCCACGAGACGTGGCATCTTGCTCTCGCTGAGATCCGTCGCATCGAGCAGTTCCGCCGACCAGCGGCGCCGGCCGGTGTCCAGCCAGGAGGTGCCGGCGGAGTCCGACATGTCCGAGATGTATTCGCCCGTCAGCCAGAAGCGCAGATAATCCTTCGGCAGTAGAATCCGGGCGATGCCTGCGAAGACCGCCGGCTCGTTCTTCTTCACCCACTCGACCTTCGGCGCCGTGAAGCCAGGAAAAACGATGTTGCCGGTAATCCGGCGGAAGCGCGGATCGGCATCGAGCGCCGCCGCCTCGACATGGCTGCGCGTGTCGTTCCACAGCATGCAGGGTCGAAGCACGGCGTCGGATTTGTCGATCAGGGTTGCGCCGTGCATGTGACCGGAGAGGCCAATACCCTTTACGGCTGCCAATTCGCGGGGATGCGATGCCTTCAGTTCGGCTATTGCTTCTCCCGTGGCGCGGATCCAGTGCGCCGGATCCTGCTCCGACCATCCCGGATGCGGACGCGATACGTCGAGCTTGGCGTGGCCGGCGGCAACCGCCTTCTGGTCCGCGTCGATGAGCAAGGCCTTGATGCCGGACGTGCCGAGGTCGATGCCGAGATACATTCAGTCTCCTCCGGGCGCGCCATGGATTCAGTCTTCGTTCGCGGCTTTGCCGACGAGCGCCCTCGCTGGAAAGGAGGAATAGCTTCCGGTGGAATGAAGCGTCAATGACCTGGCTTCGTTGCCGCCACCTCTTCGGCGCGCCGGGCGAACATATGCGACAAGGGGCTGTCCGGCCGCACGTTCAGCCGCTCGGCGGAAAGGGCCTGCGCCAATGCACGGTCGCCCGCGCGGATTGCCGCCTCGATGAGGGTCAGGTCGATGACGTCGCGCTGGGCGTGGCTGCCGCCGAAACCATGTGCGATGGCGCGAACGGGGCTGATCAGACGCACGGCTTCGGCATAATCGCCGTCGCCGAATTTCAAGATGCCGAGTGCGATCGGGTGGCCGATGTTCCGGGTGAAGGCTGCGTTGTCGTCTTTCGCCGCCATCGCCGTGTTCTGGGCGTCCAGCAGGCGACGCGTAAGATCGGTGCGGCCGGAGCCGACGAAAGCCATCATCGCGTGGATATCGTTGAAGGCGTAGTTGGCGTCGGCTGCTTTCCCTGACCAGTTGTCGGCCAGCCTCTGCCAGCGGCTTCCGACGTCGACGCCGCCGAGATGCAGCCGCCATAATATCGCGGACGCATCGACCATATTCAGCGCAAGCGGCGATCCCGATCCGTAGATCGGCCCGTCATAGAGGGCGAGCACTTCGTCCACCTCGCCGAGATCATAGTGGAACAGCGCCAGATGCCACCAATTGTGGATCTGGAGGAAACTCTCCTTTGTCCAGTTTTCGGGATTGGCCCGCATCCAGGCGATGCCGTCACGCTGGCGGCACTGCATTTCCATCACATGCGCGACGGCATGCTGCGCCCAGCCATCGCGGGGCTCAAGCTCGATCGCGGCGCGGCCCAACGTCTCGGCGCGCGCATAGTCGCCCATCTCCTCGTAGCCGAAGGCCTGCATGCCGAGCATGGCGTGATAGCCCGGCGTGGCGCTGTCCCAGGCGAGCAGGGCGCGCGCCATCCGGTCGCGCAGCATCCGCGCATTGCCGGTGAAGAAGTCGATCTGGTGGCCGGCCTGGAGAGCAAGCCCGTCGCGGGGGTATTCGGTGGTCAACTCCTCGAGAATGCGCCCGGCCTGATGCCAGCCGCCCCCGGCGAGTGCGCCAAGGGCCGCGACATGCGCCTGCTCGCGCAGCGAGCCGGACAGAGCCGCCGCGGTGTCGTGGCATTGGAGCGCTACAGCCGTGGCCTCGCGCTCGGTTGCGAGGCCGAAGAGATAGCCCTTGAAGACATGCGCCATGACAAAGCCGGGATCGGCGGCAATGGCGGCGTCTATCGAGGCGACGGGATCGCCGATGAAGCACTGCAACTGGTGCACCGCACGGGCATAGTGCCCCACGCTGTTGCCGCTGGCGCCGGTAAGGGAAAATCCAAGGAGATCGCGGACAGGCAAGGTGACCTCACATCAGTTGCCCGACCGCACGGCGGCGGTGGCGATGCCCGCGCCGATCAGGAGTGTACCGCCGGCGCGGTTGAAGGCGCCGATGGCGCGCGGGTTGCGGAACAAGGTTCGGGCGCGCGCCGCCACCAGCGCGTAGCCGAAGGCATTCGCGAAGGCGAGCACCAGGAACGTCGCCTCAAAGATCAGCATCTGCGTCCAGAAATCACCATGCCGATCGAGGAACTGCGGCAGGAAGGCAACAAAGAACGTAATGCTCTTCGGGTTCAGCGCCGTCACCAGCCAGGCATGCGCGGCCATCTTGACCGCCGAGACAGCGTCTGTTCGCGGTTCGGCATTCAGCGTACCGCCGGCACGAAACAGCTTGACGCCGAGATAGACCAGATAGGCCGCACCGATCCATTTCAGGATCGTGAAGACCGTGGCCGATGCCGCCAGCAATGCGCCGATGCCCAGCATTGAGAGTGTCATCGCAGTAAAGTCGCCCAATGCCACGCCCACCGACATGGGCAGTGCCGTGCGCCAGCCTTGGCCCAGCGCGTAGGAAACGACGAGCAGGATCGTCGGGCCGGGGATCACCAGCAGAATCGCGGACGCGGCGGCAAATGCCGCCCAGGTTTCGAAGGACATGAGCGCTTCCGGCAAAAAGAGGATGAATCCGCAGGAAGGTGCAGTTGTAAAGGGGGGTCGAGGCAGGAAATGTCTTGCGCCGCGTTCCCTGCCCATTCGATCTCGGGCGCTCGCGGACTCGTCAATTCAGCGGGATATCATTATCCGCCTTGCTGTCCTGATAGGTCGCTGACAGACGGTCGTATTCGGCGGATATGCCGGCGATGCGCTGCTCCAGCCGCTTCGCGTCCGCCTCCGGCAGCGCGCGCGCCAGTTTGCGGATCGAATAGCTCTTCCAATAGGCGTTTTCCGCATTATAGCCGCCGGGATCGAGCGTGAAGACCTCCTTCAGGATTTTCAGATCGTGCGGAATGGCGAAGGAGTCGCGCGAATCCTCGTGGCTGAAGAGGAAGTAGAAATTGTCGAAGCCGGTCCAGGTGATGGCCGACAGGCAGAGCGAGCAAGGTTCGTGCGTGGCAATGAAGACGCAATCCTTCGTATCGGGACGGTCGGCCTTTGGCATCTCGTAGAAGCGCTTCAGGCAATGCATCTCGCCGTGCCAGAGCGGGTTCTCCGTCTCATTGTTGGTCTCGGCCAGCACCAGAGAATTGTCCGATTTGTTGAGGATGGCCGCGCCAAACAGCTTGTTGCCGTGCGAGACGCCCTCGGCCGTCATCGGCACGATATCGTGTTCGATCACATCGAGCAGGCGCTCGACCATCGCTGCGTCGTTTTTCATCTCAGTCCTCGGCGGTCAGGTGGATCTCATAGGGCTCGGTGAAGTGATGTTCTTCGAGGTTCTTGCCGTCGCCCGTCCGGTCGACAACCAGAAAATCCTGGGGCTCGCCAATCGGCGTCAGCACGCCATGCCAGAGATTGCGCGGAAAATTCACGCCTTGGCCCGGTTGGGTGAGAAAGGCGTGCGGCTCACCCGGCCCTCCGGCAGTGTCGTGGCAAACGACAACGAGGAACGGACGCGGCGACAAGGGCATAAACGCCTGACTGCCATAGGGATGGCGTTCCACCATGGCGAGCTTCAGGGGGAAATCGTAGGGCGTTCCCTTGAAGATCGACAGGATCACGCGGGCGTTGGGGCCTGTCGCCTCTGCGGTCGCGAGGTCGTGATAGCGCTCGCACTTGCCGTTGTTGATCGGGTAGTGATTTGCGGTGGCGGTGTCGAGGACATCGCCGAAGGCGGCGAAGTTTTCGCGGGTCAGCGGCCGGGCGGTGATGATGCGGGTCATGGCGCGGCCATCCAAAAAGCTCCCTCCCCCTTGAGGGGTGGGTGGCCGCGAAGCGGCCGGGTGGGGTCCTTTTCACGGGCACGCCCCCAATGCCCACGCAGCGGACGTATGTCGGCTCGCTGCCGCAACGACCCCACCCGGCCCGCTTCGCGGCCCACCCTCCCCTCAAGGGGGAGGGAACATCGCACTGCTCGTTTCATCACCGCTTCCACAGTTTCGGATGGCGGTTCACATCCTTGTACAGCAGATATCGGAAGGGCGTGTTTCCGCCGGCGTAGCAGGCTTGCGGACAGAAGGCCCGCAGCCACATGAAATCGCCGGCTTCCACCTCGACCCAGTCATTGTTCAGCCGGTAAACCGCCTTGCCCTCCAGCACATAGAGACCGTGCTCCATGACGTGCGTTTCGGGGAAGGGGATGATGCCGCCGGGCTGGAACGTGACGACGGTCACATGCATGTCGTGGCGCAGATCCGCGGGATCGACGAAGCGCGTCGTCGCCCATTTCCCATCCGTATCCGGCATGGCGTTCGGCTCGATGTCGTGCTCGTTCAGAAACAGCGGATCGGGGGCGTCGATGCCGTCGACCGCCTCATAAGCCTTGCGGACCCAGTGGAAGCGCGCCGTCGCGTTGCTGCTGTTGCGCAGCGTCCATCCACTCGCCGGCGGCAGATAGGCATAGCCGCCGGGCGTCAGGACATGCGTCCGGCCGGCGATGGTGACACCGATCTCGCCGTCCACGACAAACAGCACGCCTTGAGCGCCTGCATCCGGCTCGGGCCGGTCGCTTCCGCCGCCCGGCTGCACTTCCATGATGTACTGCGAGAAGGTCTCGGCAAAGCCGGACAGCGGCCGCGCGATAATCCATAGCCGCGTCTTGTCCCAATGCGGCAGATAGCTGGTGACGATGTCCGAGAACTCGCGTTTCGGGATCACCGCATAGGCTTCTGTGAACACCGCGCGGTCGGTGATCAGGTCCGTCTGCGGCGGCAGGCCGCCTTTCGGGGCGTAGTAGGAACGGGTGGTCATGGATAACTCTGTCTGGCTCCCTCCCCCTTGAGGGGAGGGTGGCCCGCGCAGCGGGCCGGGTGGGGTTGGTTCGGCAATGCGCCGACGTTCAATTGTGCCTTGCAGGGGGAGAGTACCTCGCCCGGCCGCTTCGCGGCCACTCTGCCCACAAGGGGGAGGGAGCTTTGCGCTGCGCCGCTCATGCCGGCAGCACATCTCTCAGCCGGTACCAGGCGATCCGCTCGACCTGCTTGCAGGCGGTGGCGAATTCCGTCTCCCGGTCGTTGGCAATGCGGGTTTCAAACGCCTTCAGGATCGATGCCTTGGTGTTGTCGCGTACCGCAATGATGAATGGAAAGCCGAATTTCTTCACATAGGCGTCGTTCAATGCGGTGAATTTCTTGCGCTCGGCGTCGGTCAGGGCGTTTAGGCCGGCGCTGGCCTGTTCCGATGTCGATTCCCTGGTCAGGCGCTTGGCCTGCGCCAGCTTGCCCGCGAGATCGGGGTGCGCGGTCAAGACGCCGAGCCGCCTCTTCTCCGAGGCGGAGCGGAAGATCCGGCTCAGTGCATTGTGCACGCCGCCCGCGCTGTCATGCGCCGGGCCGAGTTCCAGCTTGAACGCTCCTTCGGCGATCCAGGGCGAATGCTCGAAAATACCGCCGAAGGCCGCAACGAATTCCGCCTTCTCCATGCGGGACGGGCGCAGTGCCGGAGCCTGATAGGGATGCTTCCCGCGCCAATGCTCCGCAATGTCGATGCGCCGCGCCAGCCACACTTTCTTGTGGCTTTTCACATAGTCGATGAACTTTCTCAGGCCTTCGGCGCGTCCCGGACGGCCGACCAAACGGCAATGCAGGCCGATATTCATCATCCTCGGCCGGCCTGCCTTACCCTCGGCATAGAGCGTGTCAAAGGTATCCTTCAGATAGGCAAAGAAATGATCGCCGGTGTTGAAGCCCTGCGGCGTCGCAAATCGCATATCGTTGGCGTCCAGCGTGTAGGGAATGATCAGCTGCGGCGGGATGGCGTTGCCATGGCCGTCATGATCCAGCCAATAGGGCAGTTCGTCGTCATAGGTGTCGGAGATATAGGCGAAGCCGCCCTCTTCGGCGACCAGCCGCACCGTGTTGACCGATGTTCGCCCGGTATACCACCCGGTCGGGCGTGCGCCGGTGACTTCCGCGTGCAGACGGATCGCTTCCTTGAGATCGCTCTCTTCATCGGCGGCGCGGTATTCGCGGTAGTCGATCCATTTCAGCCCATGCGAGGCGATTTCCCACCCGGCGGATTGCATCGCCTCCACCTGGTCGGGAGAGCGTGCAAGCGCCGAGGCGACCCCGTACACGGTGACGGGCACATTCGCGCCGGTGAACATGCGGTGCAGGCGCCAGAACCCGGCGCGGGCGCCATATTCGTAGATCGATTCCATGTTCCAATGGCGCAGCCCCGGCCAAGGGGCTGCCCCCACGATTTCCGACAGGAAGGCCTCCGACGCGGCATCGCCGTGCAGAACGCAATTTTCGCCGCCTTCCTCATAGTTGACGACGAACTGGACGCAGACATGCGCACCGCCCGGCCATTTCGGGTCGGGTGGATTGGCGCCGTAGCCGCGCATATCTCTGACGTAACGCATGATTTCGTCCGGTTCCCTCGGCTTTTTTCAAACATAGCGCGGGTAACGCGAAAAATTCCCCTCAAAAAATTTGAAAATGCTTTTTGGGGTCCCCGCCTTCCCGCTGTCCCGGCTATGGTCTTAAATCACGGGAAGTGTGGCCTATCCGAAAGAAAACGAAAAGCGGGCTGCTCGAGGGAGAACCATGTCGACGGACAAAAGCGGACGCCTGACGACGCATGTGCTGGACACTGCGTCGGGTAAGCCTGCGGCGGGCTTGAAGATCGAGCTCTACCGGTTCGAGGAGGGAAAACCCACGCTCCTGAAGACGGTCTCGACCAATAGCGATGGCCGGTGCGACGCGCCGCTGCTGGCTGGCGACAGTTTCAGGACAGGCGAGTACGAACTTGTCTTCTTCGCCGGGGACTATCTGCGCGGCCAGGGGACCGAACTTCCGTCGCCGGCCTTCATCGACGTCGTGCCGTTGCGCTTCGGCATGAGCGAGGCGACACATTATCATGTACCGCTGCTCGTTTCGCCCTATAGCTATTCCACTTACCGCGGGAGCTGAGCCATGGCCAAGGCAAAACCCAGGTCAGAAATCCGCTTCCTCCTCAACGGCGACACCGTCACGTTGAGCCAGGTTGGTCCAGACGAGACACTGCTCGACTATCTGCGTCTGCGCCGCTCGCTGCGCGGCACCAAGGAGGGCTGCGCCGAGGGCGACTGCGGCGCGTGCAGCGTGTTGGTCGGCCGCCTGCACGCCGGCGAGCTTGTCTATGAGAGCGTCAACGCCTGCATCCGCTTCCTCGGCTCGCTGGACGGAACCCATGTCGTGACGGTCGAACATCTGCGCGGCGCCGAAGGCGGGCTGCATCCGGTGCAGCAGGCAATGGTCGATTTCCACGGCTCGCAATGCGGCTTCTGCACGCCCGGCTTCGTGATGTCGCTCTACGGCCTGTGGATGCGCTCGCCGAACCCGAGCGATGCGGACATCGAGAAGGCTTTGCAGGGTAATCTCTGCCGCTGCACCGGCTATGAGGCGATTGTACGGGCCGCGCGGGCCATCTCCGGCTATGGCAAACTCGCCAGGGATCCCCTGCTGGTCGAACGCAAGGCGGTGATTGCCCAACTCTCCGCCTTGAGGGATGGCAGCCGGGTCGAGATCGGCCAAGGCAATCAGCGCTTCCTCATTCCCGCAAATGCCGATGATTTCGCCGAGATTCTCGAAGCCGAGCCGACCGCGACCGTTGTTGCCGGCTCGACGGATGTCGGCTTGTGGGTCACCAAGCATATGCGCGAGATCGCGCCCGTCGTCTTCATCGCCGGCTTGGACGAGTTGAAGTCGATTAGCGAGAACAAAAGCGTCATCACGCTTGGCGCCGGCGTCACCTACACCGAGGCCTTCGAGACGATTGCCCGGCGCATTCCCTCCTTCGGGGCGCTGATCAATCGCATTGGCGGCGAGCAGGTGCGCAATATGGGCACGATCGGCGGCAACATCGCCAACGGTTCGCCGATCGGCGACACGCCGCCGCCGCTGATCGCGCTGGGTGCGACCCTGACACTGCGCAAAGGCAAGGCGCGCCGGACGATCCTCTTGGAGAAGTTCTTCATCGCCTATGGCAAGCAGGACCGCCAACCTGGCGAATTCGTCGAGGCCGTGCATGTGCCCGTACCGGCGAAGGGGACGGACTATGCGATCTACAAGGTGTCGAAGCGGCGCGACGAGGACATCACCTCGACGCTCGGCGCGTTCTACCTTACGCTCGACAAGGAGGGTCGCGTGGCCGCGATCCGCATCGCCTATGGCGGCATGGCCGCGACGCCCAAGCGCGCCAGCGCTGTCGAGAATGCGCTGATTGGCAAACCCTGGACGGAAGCGACCGTCGAGGGCGCTCTTGCGGCCTTCGCGCAGGACTTCACGCCGCTCACCGACATGCGCGCCTCGGCCGATTATCGCGCGCTCGCCGCACGCAATCTGCTGATCCGCTTCCATGCCGAGACGACGGGCGTCAAAGGCCCGACCCAGGTCAGGCGGGAGGCAGCGTGATGGCGAACGCCCTGGGGATTTGCCCCCTCCACCGCCTTCGGCGGTCCCCCTCCCCCGCTTCGCAGGGGAGGATCGCCGCGGCACCGCTGGCACGCCCACATTCCTCCCCCGTGCAGGGGGGAGGGGAACCGCCGAAGGCGGTGGAGGGGGCAGACCAACGCATCCGAGACTTCGGAGATATGCAATGACCGCCCATCAACCCAGCCTCAAGGCCGAAAAGATTACCGGCGGGGTGCACACCGACATGCGCCACGATTCGGCGCACAAGCATGTCAGCGGCGAGGCCATCTATATCGACGACATGCCGGAGCCGGCAGGCACGCTGCATGGCTGCCTCGGCCTGTCGACCGTCGCGCATGGCGAGCTGACGAAGGTCGATCTCGATGCGGTGCGTGCCGCGCCGGGCGTGGTCGCGGTGCTGACACATGAGGACGTGCCCGGCGTGAACGATATCTCGCCGACCGGGCGGCACGACGAGCCGGTGCTGGCAGAGGGCAAGGTGCACTTCTGGGGCCAGCCGATTTTCTGTGTCATCGCCGAGACGCGCGAGCAGGCGCGCCGCGCCTGCAAGCTGGCCAAGGTCGAGTACGCGGAACTGCCCGCGATTGTCGACATCGTCGGGCTGGACCCCGCGAAGGACAGGCTGGTCACCCCCAATCTCACCTTGCAGCGCGGCGACGCACAGGCGGCAATCAAGGCCGCGCCGCGCCGCGTCACCGGGGAGATGCGCCTTGGCGGCCAGGACCATTTCTACCTGGAGGGCCAGATTTCCATGGCCATCCCCGGTGAGGATCACGACGTCACCGTCTATTGTTCGACGCAGCACCCCAGCGAGGTGCAACACATGGTCGGCCACGCGCTGGGCGTGCCCAGCCACGCAGTGACGGTGGAGATCCGCCGCATGGGCGGCGGCTTCGGCGGCAAGGAAACGCAGGGCAACCAGTTTGCAGCGCTTGCCGCGATCGCCGCCAAGCGGACCGGCCGCGCGGTGAAGATCCGCCCCGACCGCGACGACGACATGACGGCCACCGGAAAGCGCCACGATTTCCTGATCGGCTATGAGGTGGGCTTCGACGGGGAAGGCAACATTCTCGGCGTCGACTACACCTATGCCGCGCGGTGCGGTTTTTCGGCCGACCTGTCCGGACCGGTAACCGATCGGGCGCTGTTTCACTGCGACAACGCTTATTTCTATCCTGCGGTGAGGGCGGTCTCGGCGCCGTTCTACACCAACACCGTTTCCAACACCGCGTTTCGCGGGTTCGGCGGGCCGCAGGGCATGGTGGGTGCGGAGCGCGTCATCGACGAGGTCGCCTTTGCCCTCGGCAAGGATCCGCTCGAGATCCGCAAACTGAACTTCTACGGCACGACCGACCGCAACGTCACGCCGTACCACCAGACGGTGGAAGACAACATCATCCACCGGATCGTCTCCGAGTTGGAGGAGAGTGCGGACTATGCGCGGCGGCGGCGGGAGATTACCGCCTTCAACAACAACAGCCGGTTCATCAAGCGGGGCTTGGCGCTGACCCCGGTGAAATTCGGCATCTCCTTCACCGCGACGCACTACAATCAGGCCGGTGCGCTGGTGCATGTCTATACCGACGGCTCCGTGCATCTGAATCATGGCGGCACGGAAATGGGGCAGGGCCTCAACACCAAGGTCGCGCAGGTCGTGGCCGAGGAGTTCCAGATCGACATCGATCAGGTGAAGATCACCGCCACGACGACCGGCAAGGTGCCGAACACCTCGGCGACTGCAGCCTCATCGGGCGCGGATCTGAACGGCATGGCGGCTCAGAACGGTGCGCGCCAGATCAAAAGCCGGCTGATCGCCTTTGCGGCGGAGAAACACAATATCCCGGCTGACCAGATCGAGTTCCTGCCCAACCGCGTGCGCGTCGGCAATCAGGAGATCGCTTTCCGCGAACTGGTCCAGCAAGCCTATATGGGTCGTGTGCAGCTCTCGGCGGCAGGGTTCTACAAGACGCCGAAGATTCACTGGGATCGCTCGAAGGGGCAGGGGCGGCCGTTCTACTACTACGCGTATGGCGCGGCCTGCTCGGAAGTGTCGGTCGATGTGCTGACCGGCGAGTACATGGTCGAGCGCACCGACATCCTGCATGAGACCGGGCGCTCGCTGAACCCCGCGCTCGACCTCGGCCAGGTTGAAGGCGCCTTCATCCAGGGTATGGGCTGGCTGACCACTGAGGAGTTGTGGTGGGACGATAAGGGCCGGCTGCGCACCCACGCGCCGTCGACTTACAAGATCCCGCTTGCCTCGGACCGGCCGAAGATCTTCAACGTCAAGCTGGCCGACTGGAGTGAAAACAAGGAAGGCACCGTGCACAAGTCGAAAGCGGTTGGCGAGCCGCCCTTCATGCTGGGCCTTGCCGTGCTGCACGCGCTGTCGGATGCGGTGGCCAGCGTCGCCGATCACAAGATCTGCCCGCGCCTCGATGCGCCAGCCACGCCGGAGCGGGTGCTCATGGCGATCGAACGGCTCAAGGCGGCGCGTTCCGGCGGGTGATGTGCTATGATGGCTGACATGTCCGCAAGATCGATCGTTCGGCCATGACCCAGCTCGCTGAAAACCTCCGCGCATTCCTGGCGACGGCCAAGCAGTCCGCACTGGTCGACGTGGCGTCGACGCGCGGCTCGACTCCGCGCGAAAAGGGCGCCTGGATGCTGGTCTCGAGCGATCGCATTTTCGGAACGATTGGCGGCGGCCAACTTGAGTACATGGCCATCGAGAAGGCGCGCTCGATGCTGGGCGCTGCTGCGGCCGCGCGTTTGAGTGCCCCTCACCCTTACCCTCTCCCCGTGATAGACGGGGAGAGGGGGACCTCGTCGGTTGTGCGCAACGATGACGTACCCCTATCCCCGTCCTTGCGGGGAGAGGGTA
>DATDBN010000111.1:0-24761 GCA_036524835.1 Mesorhizobium sp.
GGTGCCATCTTCGGAGAAGTTGGCGGAGCGCTGCTTTTCGTCGATCTCGTAGTCTTCCGGCGACAGCATCGGGATGAACTTGTCGATGGTGTTGGAAAGATCGGAGCGGTCGTCGAGTGGGCCGGAGATGATCAGCGGGGTGCGCGCTTCATCGACGAGGATCGAGTCGACTTCGTCGACGATCGCGAAGAAGTGGCCGCGCTGGACCATCTGGTTGCGCTCGTACTTCATGTTGTCGCGCAGATAGTCGAAGCCGAGTTCGTTGTTGGTGGCGTAGGTCACGTCGGAGGCGTAGGCGGCGCGGCGTTCCTCGTCGGAAATGCCGTGAACGATGACGCCGACGGTAAGGCCGAGAAATTTATAGACGCGGCCCATCCACTCGGAGTCGCGTGTCGCCAGATAGTCGTTCACGGTAACGACATGCACGCCCTTGCCTTCGAGCGCGTTGAGATAGACGGGCAGGGTGGCGACCAGCGTCTTGCCCTCGCCGGTGCGCATTTCCGCGATGTCGCCGCCGTGCAGCACCATGCCGCCCATAAGCTGCACATCGAACGGACGTAAGCCCAGCACGCGCTTGGCGGCTTCGCGCACCGTGGCGAATGCTGGAGTAAGCACATCGTCGAGCGAAGCCCCATTGGCGATATCCTGACGGAATTGATCTGTGCGGGCGCGCAACTGCTCGTCCGTGAGCGCCGCCATTTCGTTTTCCATCGCATTGATCGCCTCCACACGGGGGCGGAATCCCTTGACGCGGCGATCATTCGCCGAACCGAAGATTTTGCGGGCAAAGCCGCCGAGACTGACCATCCACTGGCCCTTTCAAAAGAATTCAACGTCGGCTGGATGCCGACGAAACCCGCCGGTTTTGAAGGAGACGCGCAGCGTAAAGCCACGCCAAAATCACTTCTGGACGCAAAGGTGTTGGACAGATAAGAGGGGCTTGAAGCGATGTCAACGCGACAGCAAACCGCCGTTACCTGCCTAATTCAGCCACAATTCAGGGCGTTGTAACGCCGACGTTTCCGGCGCGGGCCGCGTCGAACCGGAATTTTCACTGGAGATACCTAGATGATACCGTCCTTCCGCCGCTCCGGCGCGCTGCGCGCGACACTGGCTGCCGGCACAATTTCGTTGTTTGCCTGGCACGCCGCGGCGCAGGACCAGGCGCCGGCTGCACCGGCTCCGGCCGCGCAGGCGCCTGCCGCGGCTCCCGCCGCTCCGGTCAAGCCGGCGCCCGAGACTGTCGTCGCTACAATCAACGGCGAGACCGTGACCCAGGCGGATCTCGACCTCGCCGAAATGGATCTGGCGCAGCAATTTGCGCAATTGCCGCCGGAACAGAAGCGCGCGGCGTCACTTTCCGCCGTTATCGAGATCAAGCTGATGGCCGCCGAGGCGAAAGCCAAGGGCCTCGACAAGGATCCGGAATTTATCAAGCGCCTGGCTTTCCTGAGCGATCGGGCAATGCACAGCCGCGTGATCGACAAGGAAGTAGCCGCCACAATCACGGATGCCGAGATTCGCGCCGCCTATGACAAGCAGATCGCCGCAACGCCTCCTGCCAACGAGGTGCATGCCAGGCACATTCTGGTGAAGACCAAGGAAGAGGCACAGGCCATCATCAAGGACCTCGATGCCGGCAAGAAGTTCGAGGATATCGCCAAGGAAAAGTCGACCGATGCGGGCTCGGGCGCCAATGGCGGCGATCTCGGTTATTTCGCCGCCGGCCAGATGGTGCCGGAGTTCGAAAAGGCGGCGTTTGCGCTGGAGCCCGGCTCGTACACCAAGGAGCCGGTGCAGAGCCAGTTCGGCTTTCATGTGATCAAGGTCGAGGACAAGCGCCAGCAACAGCCGCCGGCCTTCGATGAGGTCAAGGACCAGTTCCGCTCGACGGTGCTTCGCGACAAGTATTTTGCCCTCGTCAAGAAATTGCGCGACGCAGCCAAGGTCGATATCGCCGACGCGGACCTAAAGAAGGCCGTCGCGGATAGCGAAGCGCAGAAATGAGTTCGGCGGTCGGGATGTGCTCCCGGCCCTGACGAGTTGAATGGAATGGCGTGCCGCTCCCGGCGCGCCATTTTTTCTTTTGGCCTATCAGGTTTGGCGGTCGCGAAGCCTGCTTATCACGCCCCACCGGCTTCGGGCCGTCTTCCCCTTGCCGGCCATCAATGGGAAGGTGAGGCCGGCCGCGACGCCTTACCCTCCCCTCGATGGGGAGGGTCCGACCGAAGGTCGGGGTGGGGTGCACTTAATCGGACCGTCACGGCGATCCGTGCGTCTGATCCGGAGCTTCCGTCTCCCGATTGGACACGCCACTCACGATATAGCCTACGGCCCGGCGGATGGTTTCGTCGTTCTCGTCGATCCGTCCCGTAAGGAGATGCACCCAGGCGTAGGACGCGACGAGGTCGGCGACCTGCGTGGCATCGACCCCTGGCCGAACTTCGCCGCGCGCCTGCGCCCGCGCCACCAATTGCCCCGTATGGACGCGGCGGCCTGCTGCGTACTCGGCCAGCGCCTTGGCGGCGTCGCTGTCCGATTGCGCCTCGGCGACCAGCGACCGGAAGATTTCGCCCGCCGGCGTGTCGTGCCATTGGTGAAACAGGCTCTTGAGGAAGCGGAACAGATCCTCTTCCAGATCGCCGCTGTCGGAATAGACCACATCGCGTTTCTGACGCTGATAGACCGCGAGAAGCAGCGCCGCCTTTCCGGGCCACCAGCGATAGATCGTCGGCTTGCCCGCACGCGCCCGCCGCGCGACCGCCTCGATCGAAAACCCGGAATAGCCGTTTTCGAGCAGCACCGCCTCGGCCGCTTCGAGAATGGCTTCCGCGCTATCGGGGTTTCGTCGTGCGCCGATCGATTTGCGGCCAACCGCCACTGGCTTCCTCCCTGGCTTTCCAAATCACCGTACATCACCCCTTGACGAAACGAAACGGCTCGTTCTATATAAACGAAACGTATCGTTCTTATAGGAGCAATCCCGATGTCCGTTCTATCTTCCAAGTCGCCAATCGTCTCATCCGCAGCAGCCGGCGAAACTGTGTCGCGCCCGGTGCATTTCTCCCGGCCACGGTTTGCCCTTCTTATACTGGTCGGCGTCTATCCGCTCATCACCGTCCTTCTCTACGTCGTGCTGCCGCTGACGGACGGATGGGCGATCTGGCAACGAAGCCTGCTCATCGCGCCCATCATGGTGGCGTGCATGATATGGGGCTTGATCCCAACCGTGCAGAAGCGTTTTCGCGGGTTTCTCAACCCAAGCGCGGCCTGATATTTCCCCAGATTGCGCGTGAGCTACCGACGGTCACGCCTATCGCCGGTCATTGTCGACCGGCATCAGGCTCAGATGTTTGTTCTCCACGACGAAGCGGATCAGATCGCCCGTGCGTTCGATGCCAAGCTTGTCCTTGATGCGCGACAGCGTGTTCGCCACTGTCTTGTAAGCGATGCCGAGGGTGGCGCCGATCTCGGTCAGTCCCTTGCCTTCGCCCAGCAAGCGCAAGATCTCGATCTCGCGCGGGCTCAGCCCGTTCAGCGCATCATCGTTCTGCTGCGCGCCGAGGATAAGCGAGCCGGCGAGTTCGGAGTCGACATAATACTTCCCCGCCGCGACGCGTTTCACGGCGGTCAGCAATTCCTCGACCGGCGCGCTTTTAGATACATAGCCCATGGCGCCCGCCTTGCGCGCCGAATTGGCGTAGACCACATCCGAATGCATGGAAAAGACAATGATCCGGGCGTCATGCGTATCGGCCTTCAGGTGACGCAGAAGTTCGATCCCGCTGCCGCCGTTCAGATTGATGTCCAGGATGATGATGTCCGGCTTCCACTGGCGAAACTGCTTCAGAGCCTCCGACGGCGATTCGGCCTCCTCGAAGGTCGCACCCAGGATTTGCGACAGCAGTCGCCGCACGCCCTCGCGCACGACCTGATGGTCGTCGACAACGAGTATCTTCATGCCGCGTGCTCCTTCAATGCGGATAGTCCGGTGGGGAGTGCGGCCCGCACGCGCACGCCTGCGGCGTCATTCAATTCCTCGATGGCGAAGCGGCCGCCGAGCGCCTCTATCCGCTCGCGCATATTGCGCAAGCCGTGTGAGCCTGGACGGGCTGGCTTCAAGCCTCCGCCATCGTTTTCCACGGCCAGTTCGAGATTGCCCGGCGCCACCGTTCGCAGGGAAAGACTGACCCGCTGCGGCCGCGCATGATGCAAGGCATTGTGGATCGCCTCCCGCGCCACCGCGTAGAGTGCGGCCGAAGCCAGCGGCTCATGGCAGTCGCCGTCAAGCTGCTCCTCGAACTTGACGCCGGGATGGCGCTCCTGCTCGCCGGCGACGAGATCGATCAGCGCCTGTTCGAGGCCGATGTCGGCGGCCAGATTCGGCCGCAAACGGGCGAGAATTGCGCGGACCAGCTGCTTGATGGTGACAGCGCTGCGCGAAATCGCCTGCGCCCGGGCGCTGGTCTCCTTCATCGCCTCCGCCTTGGCCATTTTCTTCTCGCCCGCAATGGCGCGGATCGCGGCGGCGTCGACATCGATTGCGAACAGCAGCGGGCCTACATCGTCGTGCAGGTCGCGCGCCAACTCGGCGCGTTCCTCTTCCTGGATGGTGGCGATCTGCGCCGACAGCGCGGCGTTGCGCCGCTCCGTCGTCTTCAGGCGCGCCGCCATGGCGTTGAACCCGGCGTAAAGCTGACGGAATTCCGGCGGTCCGACCGGCGTGAGCTCGGCGCTCTCCTCCGCCGTGCCGAATTTTTCGAAGGCTGTCAGAAGCGGTTTGACCGGGCGCAGGGCGTGCCACACCACGAGCGCCACGAGGGACAGCACAAGTCCCATGAAAAGCAGCAAGGTCACCGCCGCGACCAACGCGCCCGACCAGATGTCGTCGATCTCGTTGCGGCCGTTGGTTTCGATGACGAGATGTGCATAGTTCGAGAGGTAGCCGGGCAGCTTGAACTCCTCGACGACGGGCGCCGGTTCGAGCAGGCGGACGAACCATGCGGGAACATTTTCCTCGGGCGGCAGAAGCTTCGACTGAAAGATGATTCCGCCATTCGCGCCGATCAGCTTGGCCTGAAGGTGACGATCGCCGTCGAAGAGGCTGACGAATTCCGTCAGGTGATCGGCGGGGCGAAAGGAGTTGGCGAGCGCCGTGACGGCACGGTCGGCCGATGATTTGCCGACCGCCATCGCCGCGCGCAGCTCGGTCTCCATGCGCATGCGCGCGTCGAAATAGCCGATCAGCGCGCCGCCGGCGCTGCTGAGCAGGAAAATCAGCCCGATCGTTGCGAAAAGGCGCAGAAATACCGACAAGAAAGCCCCGCACGGGTTCGAACTTGGGCGGCTGGAGCGCGCCCGGCCTCGCCGCCGCGTCGGCACTATACGTCAGCACTGCGGGGGCGCAATGCGTCGCTTCGGTCAAGCGGGACAAGAAAACGGCAGCCAGAAAAAAGAGCAGCCGGTCCGAAGGGATCGGACCGGCTGGGGCATGTCATGGATCGGTTAGGGAGCCGACGCCATAATTTGCTTGAAGCGGCCAGCGGTGAATGCGGTGGGCACCGAGTCATACCAGCTGCTTGCACCCACAACGTCGCGCGAACCGGCGGCGGGAGCCATGGGGAGCCTTCCCGATATGGACAGGGAATTCTTCCCGGTCTTCGACGTCGCGGCAGCTTTCGTGAACCTCTTGCGCGGTTGGCGGCCTTGGGGCAAACGGGCTTCTCACAATCCGCGACTGTATCGAGGCCTTGATGTCCGCGACGATTTCACCCCTGGCGCCGAAGAAATACGCCAAAATGCCGAAAATCGACGGCGTGAGGATTGCTACTGCCGAGGCGGGGATAAAGTATAAGGGCCGCACTGACGTGCTTGCCATGGTGCTGGACGACGGCACGGAGGTCGCCGGCGTGTTCACGCGCTCGAAATGCCCCTCGGCGCCCGTGGATTTCTGCCGCGCCAATCTGCCGGGCGGCAAGGCGCGTATCGTCGTCGTCAATTCGGGCAACGCCAATGCTTTCACCGGCAGCAAGGGCCGCGCCAGCACGGCGCTGACCGGCGGGGCCGCAGCCCAGGCTGCCGGCTGTTCGCCCAGCGAGGTTTTCCTTGCCTCGACGGGCGTGATCGGCGAGCCGCTGGATGCCGGCAAGTTCAGCCACCTCCTGTCCGGCATGGTCGCGGAGGCTCTCCCCGACCGCTGGCTGGATGCCGCGAAAGCCATCATGACAACCGATACCTTTCCCAAGGTTGCAACGGTGACGGTGAAGCTCGGTGGTGTCGACGTGACGATCAACGGCATTGCCAAGGGCGCCGGCATGATCGCGCCCGATATGGCGACAATGCTGTCCTTCGTCGCCACGGACGCGCCGATCGCAGCACCCGTGCTGCAGTCGCTTCTGTCCAAGGGGGTGGGACCGACCTTCAACGCGGTTACGGTCGACAGCGACACGTCGACCAGCGACACGCTTTTGTTGTTCGCAACGGGCGCGGCCGCCGCGCGTGGCGCCGGGCGTGTGACCGATCTCAAGGACGCGCGCCTTGGCGCTTTCCGGCGCGGCCTCAACAAGGTGCTGAAGAATTTGGCGCTTCAGGTGGTTCGGGATGGCGAGGGCGCGCGCAAGCAGGTGGAAGTCACGGTCACGGGCGCAAAATCGGCGCGCTCGGCCAAGCGCATTGCCCTGTCCATTGCCAACTCGCCGCTGGTCAAGACGGCGATTGCCGGCGAGGACGCCAATTGGGGCAGGGTGGTGATGGCGGTCGGCAAATCCGGCGAACCCGCCGACCGCGACCGGCTCTCCATTTGGTTTGGCGACAATCGCCTGGCCTATGAGGGCGAGCGCGATCCGGATTATTCGGAAGCGGCGACCTCCGCCTACATGAAACGCGACGAAGTCCGCATTCGCGCCGATATCGGCCTTGGCCGCGGCAAGGCGACAGTGTGGACCTGCGACCTGACCAAGGAATATGTCGCCATCAATGGCGACTACCGGAGCTAGGGGCTTGGCTCTGTTATCAGGAGGACGTCCCGGATCGGGCCTGCCGATGGTCCGGCGCTTCGAGGCCGCCGCCTTTCGCGCCTGGCCCGCGGCGGCGGTGCACTATGACGGCACCTGGATCACGCGGCTCACCGCCGGTCATCCGGCAAAGCGTCTCAACTCGGTCAATCCGCTCGACCCGAGCGATGTTACCGCGATACCGGAGCGGGTTGCGCGCGCGGGGCGGCGCTTCGAGGCCTATGGGCGGCCGCTCACCTTCCGCCTGTCGCCATTGTCGGGCCGCCAACTCACCCAGTTCTTCGACCAGGAGGGGTGGGCAAGCCTTGCCGAATCGCTGGTCATGCGTGCGTCTCTCGAGCGCGACGTGCCGATCGACGCGGCGATGCATCAGATCCCCATGAAGGATGTCGGACGGTTTCTCAGTGCGGCAATGGTCGTGCACGATCTCGATCCCGCCTTGCGGCCCGGTCTCAGCGAAATCATCGCCGCCGTGGAGCCGGAGGCGGGGCTGTTCGTGCTTGAGGATGACGGCGAGCCGCTGGCCACCGCCATCTGCGTCCATGATGGCGACCTTGCCGGGCTGTTTGAGATTGCCACCGGCCCGCGTGAGCGCGGCAAGGGCCATGGCCGCCGGGTTGTGCTGTCGGCATTGAAATGGGCGCGGCTGCGCGGCGCGAAGGAAGCCTGGCTGCAGGTCGGGGCCGACAATCTGGCGGCGCGGCGTCTCTACGAGTCGATCGGGTTCGACGAACTCTACCGCTATCACTATCGCCGCCCGAAGGAGAGTTGAGGTGGCCGGCACGACAGGTCCCAAGAAGCTGCTGCTGGTTGCCGCCTGCGCGCTGGTCGACGCGGATGGCCGCGTGCTTCTCGCCCAGCGCCCCGAGGGAAAGCAACTGGCGGGGCTGTGGGAATTCCCAGGCGGGAAAGTCGAGCCCGGCGAGACGCCGGAGGAGACGCTGGTTCGCGAGCTCAAGGAGGAGCTCGACATTGAAACCAAGGTCGCCTGCCTCGCGCCGCTGACGTTTGCCAGCCATGCCTACGAGACGTTCAACCTGTTGATGCCGCTCTATGTCTGTCGCCGGTTCTGGGGCACGCCGCGCCCGATGGAGGCGCAGGCGCTCAAATGGGTGCGGCCCAAGCAGATGCGCGACTATCCCATGCCGCCGGCCGACGCGCCGCTGATCCCGTTCCTTATCGACCTGCTCTGACCGTCTGACGCAATGCCGACAGGCCGGGCGGCAAATGGCGCATTTTGCGCTTCCGGTGCTCGCCCGAATTATGGTTAGCGCGGGCGTTAACGACTCGTTGAAGTAACCATGAAATTTTGAGGAGCGCGTCGGGGGATGCGCGAGGGGATCTGGCGGAGAAAATGATGAGTGAGCGCGACTGGGAATATTCGCGCGGCGATCGCGGTTGGCGGCTTGAAGATGCGGGCATGGGGATGCTGCGGGTCGCTCTGCTGTTCGGCTCGGCTGCCGTGATGCTGACCCTTCTGATTGTTCCAATTCTCGATCAGGGCGGGCGCGACCGCGGCGCAATACGCGCAGAGGGCGTCGATACGATCAGCACCGGATCGATCCAGTCGCAGGGAGGTTACAGGGTTCGTCGCAGCGTGTTGCAGCCGTCGCCGGATTCGGTGTGCATTATCCGCGACAACGGCGCGCGCAGCGGCGACTGCTGATTTGGAGAATCAAGACGTAAGCGCCGGATCTCGTTTTTAACGTCTCTTCGTAAGCTTTCTTAATTCCGTCGCGGTACACTTAATTGTGGATCAGCGAGAAAGCCCATGCCTGAAAAGCTGCATGAATTTCTGTCGGACGAGCGCGGTGCAACTGCCATAGAGTACGGCATGATTGCCAGCCTCATCGGAGTGGGTATCGTCACGGGTTTCGGCTACTTCGCCGACCAGCTGCAAGCGCTTTTCAGCGGCAACAGCAGCGCGGTCACCGAAGTCCTCAACCGGTAATTCATCCGCGTCCTCAATCCCCAGCGCCAAGGACCGTCTTCAACGATACTGTTGCAGAACCCGGCTTGAGGGGTTTCTGCTGCGAGGCGTGCGGCGCCCAGCCCGAAAGCCACAGCAAGGAAAAGGTAGCGCGCACCCGTCCGTCGGCATCGGAAAAGCGCTCGGCATAGATGGCGGCGGCGCGTGCAAATAGCGCGCGGCTTGCCGGCTTGCGCGACCGGGCCGAGAGCGCATTGGTAGCGCCCATAGCGCGAAGATCCGCCATCAGGTGGAACATGGACGCGTAGCGCACCACCACCGACTCCACATCGGCGACCGGCAGCGCGAAGCCGGCGCGCTGGAGCAGGGCGCCTGCATCGCGAACATCGGTGAAGGGCGAAACGCGCGGCGCGGCTCCCCCTGCCAGCTCGGTTTCCGCCGCCAGGAGGCTTTCGCGCAATTCCGCCAACGTTCCGCCGCCGGCGAGCGCTCCGAGGAAGAGGCCGTCGGGCCGCAATGCACGCCGGATCTGGATCAATTGGCCCGGCAAGTCGTTCGCTTCATGAAGCGTCAGCAACGACACGGCGAGGTCGATGCTCTCCGGCTCCAGGGGGATTCGGTCGCCTTGCATGACAGACCCACCGCCGCCGAGCAGTTCAGCCTCGCCTTCGATGCGGACAATGCCGCCGGCTTTGCCGCTTCGGCTGAGCACTGCGGCCGCCGCGTCGGTGAGGCAGTTGATGGCGGCCGCTCTGGCGAAATGACGCTCGACGGTGGAAAGCCGCTCGGCGAGGTCCTCGCCGGCCCGCTGCATCAGGAAGTCCGCACCCTCGACGCGTGCTCGCAAAGCACGAAGCTTGCGTGCCCGCGTCAATTGCCGGTCAAAGATAGGTTCCACGCGGTTTCACGATCCTTCGGCTGCCGCCCGCAGCAGCCCGACAAGTCTGCTAGAGCATTTTACACTCAAATGGTACAACCTGGCGTCGCAGAAAATGCGGCGGGTACGAGGTCTGGCTCGGATATCGATGGCGTGCCGTCCCGATTGTATCCGGCGGCGAACTGGTGGCGGGAGCGGTGTTCCATATCAAGACCATAGCGCGAAGCCTGGCGGGCTTCTCCGCCCAGCTTGTTTTTCCCGCTGTCTGTCCGGGTTGCCGCCGGCATGTCGGCGAACCCGGTACGCTGTGCGGCCAATGCTGGCCAAAACTCCGTTTCCTCGAAAAGCCCTGGTGCGAGGTCATGGGAACGCCGTTCGGCCATGATTTTGGCGCCGGATTTCTTTCCGCGGAGGCGATCGCCAACCCACCGCCCTTTGCCAGGGCGCGCGCCGCCGTGGTTTATTCCGGCGTGGCGCGCGAAATGGTGCAGGGGCTGAAATATTCCGACCGCACCGAGCTTGCGCCATGGATGGCGCGGTGGATGGTGCGGGCGGGACCGGAACTGATCGAAGAGGCGAGCGTCGTGGTGCCCGTGCCCCTGCATTGGACACGTTTCCTGAGGCGGCGGTTCAACCAGTCGGCTGAGCTTGCCCGCGCCGTCGCTGCGCGCATCGGCAAGCCATACGCGCCCATGGCGCTCAAGCGCGTCAAGGCCACGCGCCAGCAGGTCGGGCTGGCGCTGGGGCAAAGGCAGGACAATGTGCGAGCCGCCTTCAAGGTGCCGGCGGAAGCGGAGATCGACATCGCCGGGCGGCGGGTGCTGCTGATCGACGATGTCTACACCACCGGGTCGACCGTCTCTTCCGCCAGCAAGGCGTTGATCAGGGCCGGGGCGTCGGCGGTGGATGTGCTGACCTTTGCGCGCGTCCTTCCCGGGGACTTCCTGCCGGACGAAGCAGCGCCTATATAGACCGCAAGGATCAGACAGAAGCAGACATATGGCTGATGTAACCATCTATACTCGAATGGCGTGCGGCTATTGCGCGGCGGCAAAGCGCCTCCTGGAGCGTAAAGGCGTCGCCTATACCGAACATGACGCAAGTTTTTCGCCCGAACTTCGTGCGGAAATGATCGCGCGGGCCGATGGCCGGTCGACCTTCCCGCAGATCTTCGTGGGGGATGTGCATGTCGGCGGTTCCGACGAACTGCACGCGCTGGAGCATGCGGGAAAACTGGATGCGCTGCTTGCCGGCGTCAGCACGTGAGGGTGTCGTCATGAGTGTATTCAGAGCCGCCGCCGTGCAGATGCGCTCCGGCAAGCACCCTGACGAGAACGCCGTGTGGTTTGAAAGCATGGTGCGCGAGGCGGCGTCTGCCGGGGCGATCTATGTGCAGACGCCGGAGATGACGGGCGCGCTCGTGCGCGACAAGGACGCACGCGAGACTGCCTTCACGTCGCAGGAGCGTGACATTGTCGCTTTGACAGCCGCGCGCCTTGCCGCGGAACTCGGCATCTACGTGCATATCGGCTCGACGGCGATAAAGCGTCCGGACGGCAAGCTGGCCAATCGCGCTCTGCTCTACGGGCCGGATGGCGATCTGATTGCCACCTACGACAAGATCCACATGTTCGATGTCGATCTCGACAATGGTGAGAGTTGGCGCGAATCCGCAGCCTATGCGCCGGGCAAGGCGGCAGTGGTCGCCGATCTTCCTTTCGCCAAGCTCGGATTTGCCATCTGCTACGATCTGCGCTTTCCGCAGTTGTTCCGCTCTGAAGCGCTCAGCGGCGCGCAGGTGCTGACCGTTCCCGCAGCGTTCACCCGTCAGACAGGCGAGGCGCACTGGCACGCGCTGCTGCGCGCACGCGCCATCGAAAACGGTGCGTTTGTCATCGCTGCCGCGCAGGGCGGGGTTCATCAGGACGGTCGCGAGACCTACGGGCATTCGATGATCATCGACCCCTGGGGCCGCATTCTGGCCGAGGCCGACCATGACGAGCCCGGTGTCATCCTCGCCGATATCGACATTTCGCAGGTTGCCGCGGCGCGCGCCAAGATTCCCAATCTGAAGAATGCGCGCGACTACTCGATTGAGAGTGGCGCGCCGGTCGATCTGCGGGCCGCATCATGATCCGTTTCTCCCTGCATTGCGACAATGCGCATGAATTCGAAGGCTGGTTTCGCTCCAGCGACGACTACGAAACGCAGCGCAAGCGTGGTTTCGTGGAATGCCCGGAGTGCAGTTCCAATAAAGTCGACAAGGCGCTGATGGCGCCGGCTGTCTCCACGGCACGAAAGCAGGAGAAGATGGCGCTTGCCATGGGCGATCACCAGCGCCGCGTCCTGGCGGAAATGAAGGCGCTGACGGAGAAGATGAAGGAAGGCGCCGACTATGTCGGCGACAAATTCGCCGAGGAGGCGCGCAAGATCCATTATGGCGAGACCGAAGCGCGCGGCATCTACGGTGAAGCCAACATCGAGGAGGTAAAGGGCCTCGCCGAGGATGGCGTGCCTTTCCTGCCGATTCCGGTGCTGCCGGAAGATCGGAACTAGCCTTCGGGGGGTTGTTCGGCGCCCTGCAGGGTTCCTGATCTGGCCCAAGCGACCGCCGTTCTCTGTGATCCGCCCCTCGGCTAAGCAAGCGCCATGAAATCTCTTGGTGATTCTGCCGTTGGTCTGTTGCTGGTGACAGGCGGCCTGCTTGGCCTCACGCTGCCGTTCGGCAAATTGGCGGGCGCTGCCGGGGTGGCTCCCGCGCTCTGGGCGCTGGTCATCTCGCTCGGCGCCGGCGGGGTATTGCTGCTCTACATGGTGGCGACGGGCCAACGCGTCGGCCTTGAAGCGCATCGGCTGCGATATTTCACGATTGCCGCCGCCATTTCCTATGCCGTACCCAATCTGTTGATGTTCTCGGCGATCCCGCACCTTGGCGCCGGCTACACCGGCATCATGTTTACACTGTCGCCGGTCATCACGCTCATGCTGTCTGTCCTGTTCGGTGTGCGCAAGCCGACAGTGCTTGGCATGAGCGGCATCGCTGTCGGCTTCGTGGGCGCGCTGATCGTTGCCTGGACGCGCGGCGAAGCGGGGCGGCCGGCGGATCCCTTCTGGGTGGTGATCGGCTTGCTGATCCCATTCAGCCTCGCCGCCGGCAACATCTACCGGACCGTGGATTGGCCGAGAAATGCCGGCACGACGGAACTCGCGGTGGGCAGTCACCTCGCCGCGGCCGCGATGCTCACCGCCATCATCCTTTTGCGCGGCGATTTCGCGACGCTTGGTGATCTGGTGGGAGTGCCAGTGCTGGCAGCGGCACAGGCCGCGGCCTCAGCGCTGATGTTCGTCTTTTTCTTCCGCCTGCAATCGGTTGGCGGGCCGGTCTATCTCAGCCAGATAGGCTATGTGGGCGCCGCGGTCGGGCTGATATCCAGCGTGCTGTTCCTGGGTGAGAGTTACGGCTGGCTGACCTGGCTTGGAGCGGTTGTGATCACCGCAGGCATAGCCATGACGACAAAGGCGCAACTGGCTGTGTCAGCGTGATCGCTTTCTTCAGGACGCCCTCTCCGCCAGAACCATATAGTTGACGTCCATGTCCCTTGAGCGTGACCAGCGATCGGCCAGCGGGTTGTAGGACACGCCGGTCCGGTCCGCGATCGTGAGGCCGGCCTTCGCCAGCGCCGCCTCCAACTCTGCGGGGCGTACCAGCTTCTCAAACTGATGCGTGCCGCGCGGCAGCCAGCGCAGAATGTACTCGGCGCCGATAATGGCCAATGCATGGGCCTTCAGGGTGCGGTTGATGGTGGCCACGAACATCAGGCCGCCGGGTTTCACCATTTCAGCCGTGCGCGCGATGAACAATTCGACATCCGCGACATGCTCGACGACCTCCATGTTGAGCACGACGTCGAATTCTTCCCCCGCGTCGGCCAATTCTTCAGCGGTGGCGGCGCGGTAGTCGATCTTCAGGCCGCTCTGAGCGGCATGCAATCTGGCGACATCGATGTTGCGTTCGGCTGGGTCGACGCCGACGACCGTCGCGCCAAGGCGGGCCATCGGCTCGCACAGCAAGCCGCCGCCGCAGCCGATGTCGAGGAAGCGCAGGCCATCGAAAGGCCGCGCCGATTGCGGATCGCGGCCGAAGCGCGCCGCCACCTGATCGCGGATATAGGCGAGACGAACCGGATTGAACTTGTGCAGCGGACGGAACTTGCCATTCGGGTTCCACCATTCGGCGGCCATGGCCGAAAAGCGCTCCACCTCGCCCGGATCGATTGTCGTCTTGTGTGTGTACGGCATCGCAGATTCCCTTCGGGCAAAGGAAGTTGGGTAGGGGACCGGCAAAGTCAAGGCAGAGGCGGACGCTTTGTTCCCGCAGCGCCGTCGCGGCCAATGGCGCTTTCAGCGACAAAGATGTAACCTTTGGCGGATCTCATGCGAAATCGTGGATGCGGGCGATTTCCACGGAGGCTCTCATGAGCGACGCCAGAGAATTATTCTCCCTGCTGCGCCAACACGCCGATCCCATTGTGGTCGACGCCATCGCCGAATGCGTGGCCGAAGGGCGTGACCGCGACCTTTGCCGGATGAACGCCGTCGCCTTTGCCAAAGCGCGGCAACTCGACGAAGAGGCGACGATTTCGGCTTTCCTGCACGCCGCCAGGCTTGGACTGTTCGATATTGCCTGGAATGTGCTTTGCCCCGCCTGCGGCGGGGTGTTGGACACCAACGCCACCCTGAAAACGGTGCAGAAGACCGAATATGTCTGCGCCCTTTGCGCGGCGGGGTATGAACCGACGCTGGATGAAATGGTGGAGGTGACCTTCACCGTGAGCCCGCGTGTACGGCGCATCGAGGGGCACACGCCGGACGAACTGCCGCTGCCCGAGTATTACCGCCAGATGTATTGGGGCTCAGGAGTCGATCTCCCCGAAGACGACTATGAAACCATGATCGATGAGATGATCGTGGATCATGTCGAACTGGGGCCGGGCGAGAAAGCGGTGCTGTCGGTTCCGCTGCCGGCCGAATTCGTCATAGTGTTCGAGCCGGTCACTCACTCGGCTCAGTTCCTGGACGTCAAGGGCGAGCCGACCCGCGAGCGGCAAAACCTCTCCCTGGTCTATGATCGCGATCACACCCACAGCCAGACAATGGAGATGCGGCCCGGTCCGCTGCGGCTGTCTCTGGAAAACCGCACCGACCGCCGCGTTCTGCCCAGCATCTGCCTGGCAAACGATACGCTGCACGATCTGCTGGGCCGGCGGCGCGAGTTTTTGACCGCAAAACGGCTCCTGTCCAACCAGACATTCCGCGATCTCTACCGCACCGACACGCTGGATGTGGACCAGCGGCTGAAAATCACCAGCCTGACCTTCCTGTTCACCGATCTCAGGGGATCGACCGAGCTTTATGAGCGGGTCGGCGATCTGGTCGCCTTCGACATCGTCCGCTCTCATTTCGAGGTGCTGAACGATATTGTCGCCGCCGAAGCGGGAGCGGTCGTCAAGACGATCGGCGACGCCGTGATGGCGACCTTTCCCACGCCCGACCGCGCCGTGGCCGCGGCCCTCAACATCCGCGATGCGATGGCGCGCTTCAACAAGGATGCCAGGGGCGAGGACCTGCTGCTGAAAATCGGCGTGCATGAAGGCCCATGCATCGCGGTGAGCATGAACGAGCGGCAGGATTATTTCGGCCAGACCGTCAACATCGCCTCGCGCGTCCAGGGGCTGGCGCATTCGCAGTCGATCTTCGTCACCGGCCGGGTGGTGGACGATGCGCGCACAGCCGCGCTGTTGAAGGGCAAGTCGCTCACGCCCGCCTCGCACGACGTCATGCTGCGCGGCATTGCGCGCGAGGTCGTCGTCTACGAAATACCGTGAGGATGAAATTTAAGGGCGGTCGAAGTTACAGGCCGAGCAGTGAGCGGAAGAGCGGCAGGTACAGATCGCTGGCCAGCGGAGTAGCGTCGGTGATGTCCGCGCCGAACCAGCGCAACTCACTGTGTTCGTCATTTGCGAGTCGGGGCTCTCCTGACCAGCCATCGATGCGATAGGTGAAAAGCCGCGCGCTTTCATTCGCTTCCGGCACGATGATTTCATTCATAGGGATGAAGCGTGTCGGGTAAATGCCGATTTCCTCGTTGAACTCGCGAAGCAGCGCCTGCTCGACCGTTTCGCCAGTTTCGACGTGTCCGCCAATCATGTCCCACATGGAGGGATAGAGCCTGCGATGGGCTGACCGCAATCCAAGCAGGATGCGGCCGTCGCGGACAGGCACTCCACATACAATTGGGATCATGCGGACACTCTGGACTCCAAGCTACGAAACGCTGCGCCGGCCGGCTGTTGTGTAGACTTCGCTGCGCTCTCTCTTGCCGATCGCGATCACCACAACGAGAATTTCCGCATCGCGGACCTCATGGACGAGGCGATAGCCTATTCCTCTAAGCTTGATCTTGTAGCGGTCCCGAGAGTTTGGCTGAAGGTACGCGGCGGCTTTCACAGCGCTCGGCCAATTTTTGCTTTGAACTGTGCGCGGGTGTTCGCGTCCAGTTTACGCCATTCCTTCAAAGCAGCCTCTTCAGTGCAGGACCGCCGCGCTATGGAACGCATTGCCATTGTTTGGATCCTCGCCAGCCTTTGTCTTGCCTACAACCTTTTCGTGCAAGGCGAGCGGGCGACACGTGTCATTTCAACAGGATATTTCGTGCAGAGCGGCGCAGCGCCGGCGCATTTCGCGTTTTGAGCCGGATCGCCTTGCGTCACCCGGCTGTATTGTCTAAGGAGGCCGCGCTTCCCCAAAAGGCAGAGCAATTCCGGTAATCGGGCATGTCGCCCGGCATTTCAGGTTCAGTCGCCCATGGCGCGCATCGTGATGAAATTCGGCGGAACCTCCGTCGCCGACATCGCCCGCATCCGCAACGTGGCGCGGCACGTCAAACGCGAGGTTGACGCCGGCCATCAGGTGGCTGTCGTCGTTTCGGCGATGTCCGGCAAGACCAACGAACTGGTCGGCTGGACGCGCGAGGCCTCGCCGATGCACGATGCACGCGAATATGACGCGGTTGTTGCATCAGGCGAGCAGGTCACCGCCGGCCTTCTGGCGATTGCGCTGCAGAATATCGGCGTTCATGCGCGGTCGTGGCAAGGCTGGCAGATCCCGATCAAGACCGATGGCGCACATGGCGCCGCGCGCATCACCGACATTGACGGCGCCTTCCTGATCAAGCGGTTCGGCGAAGGACAGGTTGCCGTGGTCGCCGGGTTCCAGGGGCTGGCTCCGGACAACCGCATCTCGACGCTGGGGCGCGGCGGCTCCGATACCAGCGCCGTTGCCATCGCCGCAGCGGTGAAGGCCGACCGCTGCGACATCTACACCGACGTGGACGGCGTCTACACCACCGATCCGCGTATCGAGCCGAAGGCGCGCCGCCTCGACCGCATTTCTTTCGAAGAAATGCTGGAAATGGCTTCGCTTGGCTCAAAAGTCCTGCAGGTGCGTTCGGTCGAACTCGCCATGGTGCACAAGGTGCGCACATTCGTGCGCTCTTCCTTCGACGATCCGGACGCACCCGGAATGGGCGACCTGTTGAATCCGCCCGGAACGCTCATTTGCGATGAGGATGAAATCGTGGAACAGCAAGTTGTCACCGGTATCGCCTACGCCAAGGACGAAGCCCAGATTTCGTTGCGCCGGGTGGCCGACCGCCCTGGCGTTGCCGCCAGCATCTTCGGCCCGTTGGCCGAGGCCAATATCAATGTCGACATGATCGTCCAGAACATCTCGGAGGACGGCAAGTCGACCGACATGACGTTCACCGTGCCATCCGGCGATGTCGACAAGGCGCTGCGCGCGCTGGAAAAGGTGCGCGAGACGGTGGGCATCGATACCATCCAGCATGATGACGGCATGTCGAAAGTGTCGGTTATCGGTATCGGCATGCGCAGTCACGCCGGCGTCGCCGCCACCGCCTTCAAGGCGCTGGCCGACCGTTCGATCAACATTCGCGCCATCACCACGTCGGAGATCAAGATTTCTATCCTGATCGACGGACCTTATACCGAACTCGCTGTTCGGACTTTGCATTCCGTCTACGGTCTGGATAAGCAATAATCCACAACGTCCAAGTCGATTCTGAAGTAGTGAGAGTTTCGAGGGAAACGCGGGCAATGCCCGGGTTTCCAAACGCAGAGCCCATTCCTGGGGGCGCCGCATGCCAGATAAGAAGGTCGGCCCGCGTCATTTGCTGAAAAAGCTGCGCGAGTTGATGGCTGTGAATCTGGAGCCGCAGGAACGGCTCGACAAGATCGTGCGCGAAATTGCGGCGATCATGGTCGCAGAGGTGTGCTCGCTCTACGCGTTGCGCGCCGATGGCGTTCTGGAACTCTACGCCACCGAGGGCCTCAACCCTGGCGCCGTTCACACCGCCTCGCTGAAGCTTGGCCAGGGCCTGGTCGGCACGATTGCCGCCAGCGCGCGGCCGCTCAATCTGCAGGATGCGCAGAAGCACCCCGCCTTCGCCTATCTGCCTGAGGTCGGCGAGGAGGCCTACCACTCCTTCCTCGGCGTTCCGGTGCTGCGAGCGGGCCGCACGCTCGGCGTGCTCGTCGTGCAGAACAAGACGATGCGCAACTATCTCGACGACGAGGTTGAAGCGCTCGAAACGACGGCGATGGTCATCGCCGAGATGATCGCTTCCGGCGAGCTGGTGCGGCTGACGCGCCCCGGCCTCGAACTCGATCTGACGCGCCCCGTGCGCATCGACGGGCTGTCCTTCAACGACGGCATAGGCCTCGGGCATGTCGTGCTGCACGAGCCGCGCATCGTCGTCACCAACCTGTTCAACGAGGATAGCGAACAGGAGATCGCGCGGCTTGAGAAGGCGCTCGGCTCGCTGCGCGTATCGATCGACGACATGCTCTCGCGGCGCGAAGTGGCGTTCGAGGGCGAGCACCGCGCCGTGCTCGAAACCTATCGCATGTTCGCCAACGACCGCGGCTGGGTGCGCCGGTTGGAAGAGGCCATCCGCAATGGCCTCACCGCCGAGGCCGCTGTCGAAAAAGTGCAGAGCGACATGCGCGCGCGCATGCAGAACATGACCGATCCTTATCTCCGAGAGCGGATGAGCGATTTCGACGACCTTGCCAACCGGCTGCTGCGCCAGTTGCTGGGCCGCGGCGCGGAGGACATCGCGCACTCGCTGCCGAAGGATGCGATCATCGTCGCGCGGACCATGGGCGCGGCCGAACTGCTCGACTATCCCCGCGAGAAGCTGCGCGGGCTGGTGCTGGAGGACGGTGCGGCGACCAGCCATGTCGTCATCGTGGCGCGCGCCATGGGCATTGCCGTGGTCGGCCAGGTCAAAGGCGCCGTCTCCATGTCGGAGAATGGCGACGAGATCATAGTCGACGGCGACGAAGGCGTCACCCATCTGCGGCCTCAGCCCGATCTTGAGAAGGCCTATGTCGAAAAGGTCCGTTTCAGGGCGCGCCGGCAGCAGCACTACCGCGAACTGCGCGACAGTCCGTCGGAAACCCGCGACGGCGTGAAGATCGACCTGCTGATGAATGCCGGCCTGATGGTCGACCTGCCGCAGCTTGCCGAATCGGGCGCGGCCGGCATCGGCCTGTTCCGCACCGAGCTGCAGTTCATGGTGGCTTCGACTTTCCCGCGCGCCGAGGCGCAGGAGCAGTTCTACCGTTCGGTGATCGAGGCCGTCGAGGGCAAGTCGGTGACCTTCCGCACCATCGATATCGGCGGCGACAAGGTGCTGCCCTACTTCAAGAACGCCCGCCAGGAAGAAAACCCAGCGCTGGGCTGGCGGGCGATCCGCCTCACCCTGGATCGGCCGGGCCTGCTGAAGACGCAGGTGCGCGCGCTGTTGAAGGCAGCCGGCGGGCGGGAATTGAAACTGATGCTGCCGATGGTCACCGAGCTTGGCGAAATCCATCAGGCGCGCGAGATCATCGACGCTGAAGTGCGGCATCTGTCCAAGCATGCGCATCTTCTGCCGACCGTGCTGAAGCTCGGCGCCATGGTCGAGGTGCCGGCAATGCTGTGGCAACTCGACGAGTTGATGGCGACGGTGGATTTCGTCTCGGTCGGCTCCAACGACCTGTTTCAGTTCGTCATGGCTACGGACAGGGGCAACACAACGCTGGCCAACCGCTTCGACCCGCTATCCGTGCCGTTCCTGCGCACTCTCAAGGCGATCGCCGATGCCGGCCACCGCAATAACGTGCCGGTCACTCTCTGCGGCGAGCTTGCCGGAAAGCCGATCTCGGCAATGGCGCTGATGGGACTGGGCTATCACTCCATCTCGATGTCGCCGGCCTCGATCGGGCCGGTCAAGGCGATGATGCGTGAGCTGCCGCTGGGCGAATTGACGGCCTTCATGAACGACAATCTCGAAGGCCATTCCGCCGGCCTGCCGATGCGCGCGTTGCTGCAGGGCTTCGCGGACGAGCGCGGGATACCGCTGTAGGGCAACATGGCACCGAGATGACTACTCGCCTCGCGGTATCCGCTTGGTGCGTCGCTCGTGTGCGGCCTTGAGAAATGCCAGAGAGTTCTTTCTAAATGCCACTCGGCGGGGCGCAAGTGGTTGGCAGCATAAAGATCTGTGTTGTCGCCTGCGGCAGCAACAACCGCTATGAAGGCCGAAGAGCACGGCCTACGGCCTTCCGTTTCGCCCAATCGTGCGTGCCAGCGCCACAGATAGCTATATCGACAGATATCTCAGACACCGGCTTGGTCGTTTCTCGGGATCCGGATCGCTGGCCAGCGCGCGTTCAAGCATTCCGATATGCGTCATGAAAGCGGTTTGTGGCCGAGCAGGCCAGCTTCAGCCCAGAGACAATGCGTTGAGCTTGGCGGCAATCTCCGCTATTGCCCCCGGCTTCTGCAGCAGTAGCGGCGTATATATGATCTCTCTTCCCCGTGACCGCATGGACCAGGTTGTCAAGCGATTCGAACTGCTCGAAGCGCAGATGGCGGCCGGCCCGTCGCCGGATCAATATGTCAAGATGGCCTCGGAATATGCCGAGATGCAGGAGATCGTCGCCAAGGTTCGTACCTTGCGGGACTCCGAACAGGAGCAGACCGATCTTCAGGCGATGCTCGATGACCGGTCGACCGATGGCGAGATGCGGGCATTGGCCGAGGCCGACCTTCCCGAGGTGGAAGAGCGCATCGAGGCGCTGCAGCACGATATCCAGATCCTGCTGCTGCCGAAGGATGCCGCCGACGAGCGCAACGCCATCCTGGAAATTCGCGCGGGGACGGGCGGCGACGAGGCCGCGCTTTTCGCCGGCGACCTCTACCGCATGTATGAGCGTTATGCCGGCCTGAAAGGCTGGCGCTTCGAAATCGCCTCGACCAGCGACGGCGAGGTCGGCGGCTTCAAGGAAATCATCGCCACCGTATCGGGCAAGGGCGTCTTCGCGCATCTCAAATTCGAGTCCGGCGTGCACCGTGTCCAGCGCGTGCCGGCAACCGAGGGCTCGGGCCGCATCCACACATCGGCCGCGACCGTGGCCGTGCTGCCCGAGGCGGAAGAAGTGGACATCGAAATCCGCAGCGAAGACATTCGCATCGATACAATGCGCGCCTCCGGCGCCGGCGGCCAGCATGTGAACACCACCGATTCCGCTGTCCGCATCACGCATTTGCCCACGGGCATTATCGTCGTCCAGGCGGAGAAGTCGCAGCACCAGAATCGCGCGCGGGCCATGCAGATCCTGCGTGCGCGGCTCTACGATCTCGAACGATCCAAGGTTGACGAGGAGCGATCCGAGTCGCGCCGCTCGCAGGTTGGTTCGGGCGATCGCTCGGAGCGCATTCGCACGTACAATTTCCCGCAGGGGCGCGTCACCGACCATCGCATCAACCTGACCCTGTACAAGCTCGACCGGGTCATGGAGGGCGAGATGGACGAGATCGTCGACGCGCTGATCTCCGACCATCAGTCCAGGCTGCTGGCGGATATGGGGTCGAATTGAGGAGGCTCGTTCGGGCGCGCCTTTGCTCCCGCCTATGCCGGGAGGCGTTTGCATGTGGGTTCAGCACTGCGCTGACGCGCTGCTCTCGTAGGGCATAGAGGGCTATCGGAGATGCCCCCTCACCCGGTCTCCGCCTTCGACAAGCTCAGGCTCGGCCACCCTCTCCCCGCCGGGGAGAGGAGGTCGGGGCCGTTGACGCTAATCGTCGCCACCTTGTTGCGAGCTTGGCAAAAAGCGCTGAAGACCTCCTCTCCCCGACGGGGAGGGGGTGGCCAAGCGAAGCGGAAGCCGGGTGAGGGGGCGTCGCTCGTCAAGCTCCACGGTGCATATCCCACACACTCTTGCCGTGGAAGCTGGCGATCCGCGCGACCCTTCAGGCCAGGCATCCCATGGTGCTAAAGGCGCTCCTTCGCCACGCGCGTGCGCGGCTCGAGACAACCGGGATCGACACGCCCGACCTCGATGCCCGTCTGCTGGTTGAGCATTTCACCGGCACGACCCGCCGGGATGCGATCGTTGAGCCGCAGAAGCCCGTTGGTCCGGAGCAGATGGCTGCCGTGGAGGCAGCGCTTGCGCGCCGCATCGCCGGGGAGCCGGTGCACCGCATCTTGGGCTACCGTGAATTCTACGGGCTGCGGCTGGCGCTTTCGCCCGGAACGCTGGAGCCGCGGCCGGACACGGAAACCCTTGTCGACGCGGTTCTGCCTTTCCTGCGCGACACCGTGGCGCGGACCGGCGGCTGCCGCATCCTCGATCTTGGCACGGGAACCGGCGCCATCGCTCTGGCGCTGCTCAGCCAGGTCAAGGCGGCGCATGCCACCGCGGTCGATATGTCTGATGACTCCCTGAACACGGCCGTTGCCAATGCGGCCTCACTCGGCCTTACGGACCGATTTCATCCGCTGAAATCCGACTGGTTCGAAAGAATTATCGGCCGCTACGATGCAATCCTCTCCAACCCTCCCTACATAACTAGTGACCACATGCCCGGATTGCCGCGTGACGTGCGGGACTATGATCCGCCGCTCGCGCTGGATGGCGGCGAAGATGGGCTGAGCGCATATCGCGCCATTGCCTTTGGTGCCGGAAAGCATCTCGCAAGCGATGGAATTATCGCCGTGGAGATCGGCTACGATCAAAGGCAGGATGTCACGGCGATCTTCGCCGAATCAGGCTACGCGGTCGAAGAATTCTTCCGCGACCTCGGCGGCAATGACCGCGCAATCGCGTTCAATAAGCGCAAATGAGCGGTTTGACGGTGAAAAAAGCCCTTGGCAGCGAATTGGATTGCCGCTAGGGTTCGACTAACCGGATGAAACGAAGCAGGCAATTTTGCTGGCCATTCCGGCTTCTCAAAAACGATGGCCTGCTTGAAGAGCGCTCACTATGAGCGAGGATATCCGGCAAGCGGATTGAACCGGAATTGGATGAACGTGACGCCGACGCGACTTTTGCGGGCGAATATCGTCGATAGTGTTCGGGGTAGTCGCGCGGGGCGCGACGCCGGGGCGGAGTTTTTCAACATGAAGAGAGCAGTATGAGGCCTCAGCAACAGAACCGCCGCATGCGTGGGCGGAACAACAACAATAACAGTAGCAACAATAACAACCGCAAGGGACCAAACCCCCTGACGCGGAGTTATGAGAGCAATGGCCCGGACGTGAAGATCCGTGGTTCCGCGCAGCAGATCGCCGAGAAATACGCCACGCTCGCTCGCGATGCGATGAGCGCCGGCGACCGCGTCATTGCGGAGAATTATCTCCAGCATGCCGAGCACTACAATCGCATCATCGCGGCGGCGCAGGCGGCGATGCCGATCCAGAATTTCCAGCAGAATCGCGACGACTTCGACGATGAAGACGGCGAAGACCGCGACGACATGGACAATCAGGGCAATGGCGACCAGCCTAATGTGAACGGCCCGCAGCCGGTCATCGAAGGTATGCCGGCGGAAGTCGCTCTGAATGGCGACAATGGCGGCCAGCAGAATTACCGCAATCGCGACCGCAACGACCGCAATGAGGGCCGCAACCGCGAGGGTGGCGACCGCGACAACCGCAACCGCGAGGGTCGGGAAGGGCGCAACCGCGATTTTCAGAGCCGCAATGGCGATTATCAGCGCCGGGACTTCAACAATCGCGATGAGCAGGGTGGCGATCAGCCCGGTGGAGATCAGCCTCGTGGCGATCAACCCCGTGGCGATCAACCCCGCGCCCAGCAGCCGCGCAATGAAAATCGGGGACGCGAAGGCAATCAGCATCAGCCGGTCGAGATGGCGCGGCCCTCCGTCGATGAGGCGCCCGACAATGCTCTGCCGGCATTCGTAACCGCCCCGGTCCCTCAGGCCGCGCCTGTGGCGGAGGTGCAGGAAGAAGCGCCGCGTCGTGTGCGCCGCCCGCGGCGTCCGCGCGAAGCTGCTGCCGAAGGCAAGGCGGAAGAACCCGCCGCGACCGAAGGTGCTGCCGGAGACAATCTGGCTCCTGTCGAGAACTGATCGCAGCTATTTGCCTGGAAATTGCGAACGGCGGAGGCGCAGGTCTTCGCCGTTTTTCTTTGTGCCGTGCCTTCTTGAGCATCGGCAAAAACTCCCCATATTCCTCTCGAAATGAGCCTTGCTTCGCTTAAGGGGGCTCGTCACCACAGATCGATCCGGGCCGCGAAGCGGGCGGATGCGGAAAGGGAGACACGACATGAACTTGGAAAAATACTCTGAGCGGGTGCGCGGTTTCATCCAGTCGGCGCAAACTGCGGCACTGTCGCGCAATCACCAGCAATTCACCCCCGAACATATCCTCAAAGTCCTGATTGATGACGATGAGGGCTTTGCCGCCTCGCTCATCGAGCGCGCCGGCGGCCGTGCGCGCGACGTCAAGCTTGGCGTCGAAGCCGCGCTCGAAGCCATGCCGAAGGTGGAAGGCGGCAACGGTCAGCTTTAT
>DATDBN010000112.1:0-29885 GCA_036524835.1 Mesorhizobium sp.
TGTAGCCTGGTTCGGCAACGATCTGCGCTGCGGCCAGTGCACGATCCGCCCAGCGGTGGTGGACTCCGGGGCGACCGGCTATTCCAGCAAACTGGGTCGTGTCAGGCGTTTCGCGAAGTGCAGCGACCATGGTCAGCCGAAACGGCGGCAGTGCGGCCTATGGCGGTTCGCCGAGCGACCGGAGCGTGTTGGAAGCGATCGCCGCACTGAAGGCCCGTGGGCTGAAGGTGACGCTTTATCCGTTCATCATGATGGATGTTCCACGGGTAAATGACCTTCCCGATCCTTATGGAGGCACGGGCCAGCCCGCCTATCCCTGGCGTGGGCGCATCACAGCATATCCGGGGCCTGGCCAACCCGCGAGCGCGGATGGCGCTGCCGCGGCGCGCAGCCAGGTGGCCGCATTTCTCGGCTCCGCCACGCCGGCGAATTTCACGCCGGCTTCCGACACGGTTTCCTTTGGCGGTTCGCCGACGGATTGGGGCTATCGGCGGTTCATTCTGCACTATGCCCAACTGGTGGCGGCTGCAGGCGGCGTCGATACGTTTCTCCTCGGTGCCGAGCTGCGCGGACTGACGGCGCTGCGCGACAACCATGACGCCTTTCCCTTTGTCGAAGGCTTGTGCGACCTGGCTGAAAATGTGCGTTCGGTCGTCGGATCCGCGACCAAGATCACCTACGGCGCCGATTGGAGCGAGTATTTCGGCCACCATCCGCAAGACGGCAGCGGCGATGTGTTCTTCCATCTCGATCAATTGTGGGCGCATCCCGAGATCGATGCTGTTGGAATCGACAATTATATGCCGCTGTCCGATTGGCGTGACGGGGACGATCAGGGCGGCAACCCGGACGGGTTCGCAACGCCCTACGATCCGGTGGGACTTCGTGCCGGTATCAATGGCGGCGAGGGGTTCGACTGGTATTATGCTTCGAACGGGGCGCGCAATTCCCGGACGAGAACCGCGATAACCGACGGCGCCTACGGAAAGCCGTGGGTCTACCGCTACAAGGACCTTGCTTCCTGGTGGTCCAACCCACACCGCAACCGCAAGGGGGGCGTGGAGGTGCGCGCGCCGACGGTATGGGTTCCGCGCTCGAAGCCGATCTGGTTTACCGAGCTCGGCTGTCCGGCGATCGACAAGGGACCGAACCAGCCAAATGTCTTCACCGATCCGAAATCGACCGAAAACGCGGTGCCGTATTTCTCCAGCGGCGGACGGTCGGACCTTGCCCAGTCGCGGTTCCTGGCGACGCATTTCGCGCATTGGGATCCGGGCAGCGAAGCCTTCGTCGGCAACCGGAATCCTACATCGCCGCACTATCCGGGACGGATGGTGGATCATGAGCGGATCTATGTATGGGCGTGGGATGCAAGGCCGTTCCCAGCCTATCCACTGCGCGTGGATGAGTGGTCTGACGGGGAGAACTGGCAGCTTGGGCATTGGCTCAACGGCCGCATATCGGGTAATTCCGTCGGCGAGCTCATCAATGCGGTGTTGGCGGATCACGGCCTGCCTGCGGCGGACGTCGCGGGCACGCAAGGCAGCATTGCCGGATATGTCGTAGACGATCCTTCGACGGTGCGCGCTGCCCTTGAGCCCATCGTCGATCTCTTCGGGCTGGCGGTGAGCGAAGACCCCGACGGCCTGACCTTCTCGACCGCCGGCGCGCGCAGCACATCGCCAATCCAGTTGGCCGAGCTCGTTCACGAGGGCAAATCCGCTGCGGTGGAAATGACAAGGCAGCCCGTGGATGAATTGCCCGCGGAGGCGCTGCTGGGCTTTCGCGATCCGATGCGGGATTACCAGGCGGGCTCGGTAACCAGCCGAAGGTTTGGCGCGGAGAGCCGGCGCAAGTCCACGACAGGCTTCGCCGGAAGCTTGGAAACCGGCCAGGCGCAATCGCTGCTTGACGATTGGCTGCTGCGCCTCTGGTCGGAACGCGAAACAGTCACTTTCGGCGTGCCGGCGGCGACGCCCGGGGTGGAGCCCGGCGCGGTCGTTCGATTGCCCTCGGCAAATGCTGATTGGCTGGTGACCGAAATTGAGGAGGGGCTTGCCAGCCGGGTGACGGCGAAGTTGCTGCTGCGCTCGCCGCCGCCTCAGTGGCGTCCGTACCTGCCGCCGGTCGTCGTGAAGCGGCCCCTTTTCGCCGGGCGGCCGCTGGCCATCATGCTCGACCTGCCGATGACGCCCGGTCAGACCGCCGCGGAGGACCAATTGCGGATCGCCGTATGGCAGAAGCCGTGGAGGCCACAGGCCGTGTTCGTGTCGCCGGAGACAAGCGGCTATCAGCAACGGTCGAGCGTGACGAAAATGGCAACGGTGGGCAGACTGGTGGCGCCGCTGGTCGCCGGGGTCGAAGGTCGGATCGACGAGCAGAATGCAATCGATATCGAACTGTTCGACGGGGAGGTGGCCAGCGTCACGCGCCTGCAATTGCTGAACGGGGCCAATGCCTGCGCAATCCAGGCCACGACCGGCGGCTGGGAGGTGGTTCAGTTTGAGCATGCGCGGGAGACGGCTCCGGACCGGTGGTTGCTCAGTGGTTTGCTGCGCGCCCAACTTGGAAGCGATGCCGAAATGGCCGCCGGTCACGACGCAGGCGCGCTGTTCGTGCTGCTGGACGATGCGGTGCAGCCTGCCGGGCTGAGGGCCAGCGAGGTCGGGTTAACCCTGAACTGGCGCATCGGGCCTTCCGGCGTCGCGTTCACAGATACGCATTTCGTCACGCGGGCGGCTGTCGGTGGCACACGAGCGCGACTTCCCCTTTCGCCGGTGCATGTACGAGGCGCCGAAAGGCCGGGCGGCGATCTCGATATCGCCTGGATCCGCCGCGCGCGCATCGATGCGGACGATTGGGAAGGGCTCGACATTCCTCTCGGCGAAGAACAGGAGCGATACCAGTTACAGGTCGTGACGATGGCCGGTGTTGTGAAGCGGACAGCGGCGGTCGCCACGCCCGCCTGGACCTATCCGGCAGCGGAGCGAAGCGCCGATTTCGGCTCGCCGCCATACGCCTTCAACGCTGTCGTGCGTCAGTTGAGCACCACCAGCGGAGCGGGCACAGCGGCCGTTAGGCGCTTCGAGTTCGACTGATGTCCTCCCCACGGTGCGGGAACGGAAGAATGATAGTGACACAGGCTCCGCTATTCGCGCTGTGAGAGGTACAAGACCCGCGCGCGCGGGGAGGCCTGTTGCAGTGTCGGCGTCGGCGGTCGGCTTGCTCAGGTCTTCTGGCGAAGGCATCATTGCTGCGCATTGGGGGTCCGCGGAACCGACGTATGAGAATCCGATGATCTATGTTCATTCCGTGTTCAGGCGTATTACTGTAGAACGGCGCCATGGAAAATCTGATCCCCAGATTTAGGTCGTTTGCGATCGCCGCGTGCGGTCTTGCATTTGCATGGACCAACGTCCTGGCGGCGCCGGCGATCCTTCCTCAGGCGACGCCGGCCCTTGTCCTTGAGGTTCAGGCGGATTGCTATTCGATCGGCCAGCAGATTGCCGCAGAGAACGGCGGGACTCTTGCGCGTGCGTCCGCATCGAACCAGGGCGGCCGCGAAGTTTGCGTCATCGTGGTGTTGGTGCCAGGCAAGAACGGCCAGAGGCCGCGCCGGGCGCAGTTCATCGTGCCGGCCAATTAAGCCGATTTCTATCGCGGCGTGGTGGGATAAGACATGATCCGCAACGTGACCAGGGAGATTCGATGCGGATATTGGTTGTCGAAGATGACAAGGATCTGAACCGTCAGATCGGCGATGCGCTGGTGGATGCAGGCTATGTCGTAGACCGGGCGTTCGATGGCGAGGAAGGGCATTTCCTTGGCGATACGGAGCCCTATGACGCCGTGATACTCGACATTGGCCTGCCTCAGATGGATGGCATCAGCGTGGTCGAGCGCTGGCGCCGCGATGGGCGCAAGATGCCGGTGCTGATGCTGACCGCGCGCGACCGCTGGTCCGACAAGGTGGCGGGGATCGATGCCGGCGCCGACGATTATGTCGCAAAGCCGTTCCACATCGAAGAGGTCATGGCGCGGCTTCGCGCCCTGATCCGGCGCGCTGCCGGCCACGCATCGTCGGAGCTGACCTGTGGACCGCTGCGGCTCGATACCAAAGCCTCGAAGGCGGATGTCGACGGCAAACCGCTCAAGCTGACCTCGCACGAGTTTCGCCTGCTCGCTTATCTGATGCACCATATGGGTGAGGTGGTGTCGCGCACGGAGCTGGTCGAGCATCTCTACGACCAGGATTTCGATCGCGATTCCAATACGATCGAGGTGTTCGTTGGCCGTTTGCGCAAAAAGATGGGTCTCGACATGATCGAGACGGTACGCGGCATGGGGTATCGCATGCGCGAGCCCCAGGCCTGACGTGCCGGCCGTTAGATCCACCCGCCGATGGCTATGACACAAAAGCCATTGGACGCCTTCGGAGGCGGGTTCGGCCCGCGCTCCCTCGCCTTTCGCGTGATCGCTTTCTCCACCATCTGGGCGGTATTGGCGCTTATCGTCATTTCCACGGTCATTTCGACGCTCTATCGCCAGACGAGTGAGCGCGGCTTCACCAGCCTGCTTTCGGCACACCTCTTCAACCTGATCGGCTCGATCGGGGTCAACGACCAAGGTGTGCTGAACGGCGCGCCGGATCTCGGCGACTTGAGGTTCTCGATCCCGCAATCCGGCTGGTATTGGTCGGTCGAACCAGTCTCGGATGGGGTCAAGGGCAACTTGCGTTCAACGTCGATGACTGCGTCTATTCCGCCGCCGCCATCGGCGCAGGTGCCATTCAACCTGGATTTCCGTCGTATCTATGAGGCAATTGGTCCGGCCGGCGAGACGGTTGAGGTGGTCGAGAGCGAATTCGAACTCGACCAGCAGAACCGCGTCGCGCGATTCCGCGTGATGGGCAATCGAAGTGAACTTGAGGAAGAGATCGAAGGCTTCAACCGTCGGCTCTTCTCCTATCTCGCGCTGTTCGGCCTCGGCATGATCGCCATCAACGCGGTGGCCATTCTGCTGGGCCTGAGGCCGCTCGGACGCGTGCGCGAGGCGTTGGCGCAGGTTCGCGAGGGTACGGCTAAACGGCTTGACGGCAGTTTCCCCTCGGAAATCGAGCCGTTGGCGAATGAAACCAATGCGCTGATCGAGAACAACCGTCGCATCGTGGAGCGCTCGCGCACCCAGGTCGGCAATTTGGCGCATTCGCTGAAGACGCCGCTGGCGGTCATGCTGAATGAGGGCAGGGCGCTCGGCGGCGCGAAAGGCAGGCTGATCGAGGACCAGGCTGCGGGAATGCAGGCGCAGGTCGAGCACTACCTGCAACGCGCCCGCGTGGCGGCGCAACGCGACAGCGTGGTGTACCGTACACCTGTGCCGCCGCTGCTGGAGCGGATGCGGCGCGTGATGGAGAAGCTGCAGCCGCAAACGCGGCTGGTCCTTTCTCCTGTGCCGAACACCTTGATCTTTGCCGGGGAGCGCGAGGACCTGGAGGAAATCGTCGGCAATCTGCTTGAGAACGCGATGAAATGGGCACGGGGCAAGGTGATCATTTCAGCCAGTGCGGCGCCCGCCGTGGAGGGGAAGCATCGGCTGCGCATCGTGATCGAGGATGACGGACCCGGCATACCGGAGGAGAAGGCGCGCGAGGCGCTTGAGCGGGGCAAGCGTCTCGACGAGACGAAGCCGGGCACGGGTCTGGGCCTCGCCATCGTTGCCGATCTTGTGAAGGAATATGGCGGCTCGCTGAGGCTTGAGAAGTCGGCTCTCGGCGGGCTTCGAGCCGTCGTGGAGTTGACAAGCGCCGAATAAGCGACGATGCGCGGGGGAGGTTCCGGCAGCCAAACTTCCGCCAGACCCGCAAGCTAACAAAGCATCTCTCCGTCACGAACGGGGCCGAGGCAGGAATGACATCACGATTTCAGAGAGTTGCCATCATCTGTTCGCCTCTGTTGTTGAGTGGTTGCTTGACGAGTGGCGGCAGCGCCGTTCCCGGGTCTGGTGGTTCGATCCCGAAGCCGGCTGTGGTGCGCGGCATGCAGGGTGGCGGACTTGCCGGGACTCAAGTCGGCAGAGATCTGAGCGCCGCTGACAGGCGCACCGCGCTGGACGCCGAATACCGTGCGCTGGAAAACACGCCTGGCGGCCAGACCGTGGCATGGAAAGGCGCGGAGGCGGGGACCGGCGGTCAGGTCGTACCGGGGCAGCCATATCGGGTCGGTTCACAGGATTGCCGGCAATATACTCACACGATCCTGGCACAGGGCAGCAGCGCGAGCGCGCGGGGAACCGCCTGCCGCAACGCCGATGGCACGTGGACGCCATTGACCTGAGCGCAGCGGCGGCAAAGCGCGAAACCGCTACCCCCCAAATGGTCGCACCCGCGCGGCGTTGGTTTTGGCCGGTCGAGCGGCTATGGAATTGGCCATGCTGTTCTGGGTCCTAGCCGCCGCCATGACCGTGCTGGCCAGTCTGGCGGTGTTTGCGCCGCTGGCCAGGCCGCCGCGTGGCGGGCCGCTCGATCAACGCAACGATCTGCGCGTCTATCGTGACCAACTCGCGGAGGTCGACCGCGATCTGGCGCGCGGCGCGATTCGCGCCGACGATGCAGAGCAGGCGCGGGCGGAGATCGGCAGGCGGATTGTCCGCGTCGCCGATCGGAGCGCCGAGCCGACCCACCGGGCGTCCGGCGGCGCGTTCCGCGCTGTGGCAGTCGTGGCGGTGCTTTCCGTGCCGGTGATAAGCTGGGCGCTTTACGGAGTGCTCGGATCTCCCGATCTGCCTTCGCAGCCGCTTGAAGCGAGGCTGAACAAGCCGCCGAGCGAAAACACGCCCGAAGAGTTGGTGGCGCGGGCCGAAGCTCACCTGGCGAAAAACCCCAGTGATGGCCAGGGATGGGACGTTCTCGCCCCCACCTATCTGCGGCTCGGCCGTCCAGCGGACGCGATCACGGCATATCGCAACGCGATGCGTTTGCTCGGCGAGAATGCCGAGCGGCTTACGGGGCTGGCCGAGGGGCTGAGCATGACCAATGGCGGCATCGTGTCGGCGGAGGCCGAAGCCAATCTGAAACGGGCGTTGGAAATCCAGCCGAAATTCCCGAAGGCGGCGTTCCTGCTTGCGCTCGGCCTGGCTCAGGAAGGCAGGACCGCCGAGGCGACCGCCGCCTGGAAGGCGATCCTGAGCGATCCGCAACTCGATCCAAGTTGGCGGGAAATTGCGGAAGCAGCGCTTCAACGGGCGGCCCGCGCGCAGGACAAGGTTCCGGACGCGCAGGCCGGCGTCTCCCCTCAGCCCGGACCGACACAAGGCGACATCGCTGCTGCTCAGGAGATGACACCGCAGGATCGCGCCAAGATGATCGAAACGATGGTTGCCTCGCTCGACGAGAGATTGCGCGCCAATCCGAACGACCTGGAAGGCTGGATCAGGCTGGTGCGTTCTTATGTGGTGCTCGGCAAGCCGGACGCCGCGAAAGCCGCCGTGAAACGCGCTATCCAGGCGTTGGGCAATGGCTCTGACGCGGCCAAGCGGATTGCGAATTTCGCGGCGGAGCAGGGCGTGAGCGTAACCGAATGACCCGCAAGCAGAAAAGACTGTCGGTGATTGCCGGAGGGCTGGCGTTTCTCGGTGCGGCGACCGCGCTTACGTTCTACGCGCTCGGTCAGCGGGCCTCCTATTTCTACATGCCGGCGGATTTGCAGACGGCGAATGTCGAACCTGGCCAGCGCATTCGGCTGGGCGGTTTGGTGGAAACCGGGACGGTCAAACGCGGCGCCGGCGCAACGATTACCTTCGCTGTGACGGACAAGGAGAAATCGGTGCCGGTGACCTATACCGGCATTCTGCCGGACCTCTTCCGGGAAGAGCAGGGCGTCATCACCGAGGGAAGTTTCGGCCCGGACGGCACTTTCGTCGCCGACAGCGTGTTGGCCAAGCATGACGAGAATTACATGCCGAAGGAAGTGGCGGACAGCCTCAAGAAGAAGGGCGTGTGGCAGCCGGAGGCGACCAACTGATGCTGGAACACGCGCATGGTTGAGCTCGGACACTTCGCGCTGGTTCTGGCGTTCGCCCTGTCGCTGATTCAGTCGACGGTGCCGATCTATGGCGCGCGAACCGGCAATGAGCGGCTGATGGCGGTTGGCCAGCCGGTGGCGCTGGCGGGCTTCCTGTTCACGGGCCTGGCGTTTGCCATCCTGATGCGCGCTTTCGCCCAGTCGGATTTCTCGGTGCTCAATGTATGGGAGAATTCCCATTCGCTGAAACCGATGCTCTACAAACTCACGGGAACCTGGGGCAGCCACGAGGGCTCGATGCTCCTCTGGATCCTCATCCTGACATTCTTCGGAGCGTTGGTCGCCGCCTTCGGCGCCAATCTGCCGGCAACGCTGAAGGCGAATGTGCTTGCCGTGCAGGGCTGGATCGGCGCGGCGTTCATGCTGTTTGTGCTGACGACGTCGAATCCCTTCACACGCATCGCCAACGCGCCGATCGAAGGCAAGGACCTCAATCCGATCCTGCAGGATATCGGCCTGGCGGTGCACCCGCCTATGCTCTACCTCGGCTATGTCGGCTTTTCCGTCTGTTTCTCCTTCTCGGTCGCGGCGCTGATTGACGGGCGCATCGACGCGGCATGGGCGCGCTGGGTGCGGCCATGGACGCTGGCTGCCTGGCTGTGCCTCACCGGCGGCATCGCGATGGGTTCCTATTGGGCCTATTACGAACTTGGCTGGGGCGGATTCTGGTTCTGGGATCCGGTGGAGAACGCCTCCTTCATGCCGTGGCTGTCGGGCACCGCGCTGCTGCATTCCGCACTGGTGATGGAAAAGCGCTCGGCGTTGAAAATCTGGACCTTGCTGCTCGCCATCCTGACCTTCTCGCTCTCGCTGCTTGGCACATTCCTCGTGCGCTCCGGCGTGCTGACGTCGGTTCACGCCTTTGCGACCGACCCCAGTCGGGGCGTCTTTATCCTGGGCATTCTCACGCTCTTCATTGGCGGTTCGCTGGCGCTGTTTGCCTGGCGTGCGCCCTCGCTCACCGCCGGCGGCCTGTTTCACCCGCTGTCGCGCGAAGGCGCGCTGGTGGTCAACAATCTGTTCCTGACGACTGCGGCCGCGACCGTGCTGATCGGTACGTTGTATCCGCTGGTTGTTGAGGCGACATCCGGGGAGAAAATCTCGGTCGGCGCGCCGTTCTTCAACATGACCTTCGTGCCGCTGATGGCGCCACTTCTTGTATTGGTTCCATTCGGACCGCTGCTTGCCTGGAAGCGCGGCGATGTGTTGGGCGTCGCGCAACGGCTGATGTTCGCCTTCGGCGGCGCGCTGCTGGCGGCGGCTGTCGTATTGCTGCTGATCGATCGCACCGCAGTGTTCGCCGCGCTTGGGGTCGGCCTGGCTTTCTGGATGCTCCTGGGTGCTGCGACGGATTTGGCCCTGAAAGCCGGATTCGGCGTCCAGCCCCTGGGTGTTGCTTTTCGCAGGCTCGCCGGCCTGCCGCGCTCGATGTTCGGGACGGCGCTGGCGCATGCCGGCCTCGGCGTGACGGTGCTTGGAATGGTGGGCACGCTCGCATTCGGCACGGAGCACATCGGCACCATGAAACCGGGCGACACTCTCGACCTTGGCGGACGTTCGATCCGCTTCGACCGTGTGCATCCGGTGACCGGGCCGAATTACACCGAGCAGCAAGGCATCTTCATCCTGCTCGGCGCTGATGGAAACCCGCGGAGCGAGATCGTTTCCGCCAAGCGCTTCTATCAGGCGCGGCAAATGGCGACGACGGAGGCCGGCATCAAGACGCTCGGCTTCAGTCAGCTCTACGTGTCCCTCGGCGACCCAACGCCGGACGGCGGCCTCGTCGTACATGCCTGGTGGAAGCCGCTGGTGACGCTGATCTGGCTGGGCGGCCTCGTCATGATGCTGGGGGGCGTCGTGTCGCTGACCGACCGCCGTCTGCGCGTCGGCGCGCCGGCGCGCGCAAAGCGCAAGGCGATGGCGGAGACGGCCGTATGAAGGTGCCGACCCCCCACAGTTTTCGCGCCCTTGTCGTCCTCCTCACCCTCCTCATAGCCCACCCGGCGTTAGCCGTGCTGCCCGACGAAGTGCTTTCCGATCCGGCGCTTGAGGCGCGGGCGCGAACACTGTCGGCGGAACTGCGCTGCATGGTGTGCCAGAACCAATCCATCGACGATTCCAATGCCGACCTTGCGCGCGACCTCAGGCTTTTGGTGCGCGAGCGCCTGACAGCCGGCGACAGCGATGCGCAGGTGATCGACTTCGTCGTCTCCCGCTATGGCGAGTTCGTCCTGCTGAAACCAAGGCTCAGCCCGCGCAATGCCCTTTTGTGGGGCGCGCCGGTGATTCTCCTGTTGGCTGGCGCGGCGTTTGCCTTCACCCGGGCGCGCGGACGGTCGCGGTCGGTGGAAGCGCCGTTGAGCCAAGAGGAAGAAGCGGCGCTGTCAGAAATCCTCCGCAAGGAAGGTCAGTGATCCGCGCTCCACAGAGCTCTTAGAGTTCCTTGTACAGGAAGCGAATCGCCTCGCTGGCTGACGCAACTTCGAGAGACTTGCCAGCCGGATGGTTCATTCCCGGCGTAGGGGCGATCGCAGCTTTCCTTGCGGTATCTACAGGATCCGTTTCCTTCGAGTCGTTTACGCACCCACATTACGAAAGTTTCATCTGGCGGAAAGAGTGCCGTAACCCGATGACCTCTACTTCTTCATCTGAGGATGCGGAGCTTTCGCGTCCATGATGAGGAACACAAAAATGAACGATACCTCCCAACCCGTTTCCAAGTTGCGATCGCGCCTGACGGCTGCGGTTGCGTCAATTGCTGTCGCCGCCGTCATCGGTGTCGGCGCTATCACCACAGGCACCGCGCCGGTGCTGGCGGACGCCGTGAATGTCCAGGCTGCGGCCGTGCCGAGCTTCGCCGATGTCGTGCAGCAGGTTTCCCCGGCTGTCGTCAGCGTGCGCGTCAAGGCCAAGATCGAGCCGGCGTCGGACGACGGCACGCAGATGTTCGGCAATGACGACGATTTCGACAACCTTCCCGACGGCCATCCGCTGAAGCGCTTCTTCCGCGAGTTTCGCGGTGACCAGAATGGTCAGATGCAGCCCTTCGATCGCAATGGCGGCGATCAGCGGCGCTTCAACCGGCGCGATCGTGGGCCGCGCCCCTCCGCGCAGGGCTCGGGCTTCTTCATTTCCGAGGACGGCTACGTCGTCACCAACAATCACGTCGTCGAAGACGGCACCAATTTCACTGTCGTCACCGACAATGGCGATGAACTCGACGCCAAGCTGATCGGCACCGATCCGCGCACCGACCTGGCCGTGCTCAAGGTCGATGGCGGCAGCCGCAAGTTCACCTATGTCGACTTCGCCGACGATTCGAAGGTTCGGGTTGGCGACTGGGTCGTTGCGGTCGGCAATCCGTTCGGCCTCGGCGGCACGGTGACGGCGGGCATCGTCTCGGCGCGTGGCCGCGACATTGGCGCCGGTCCCTATGACGATTTCCTCCAGATCGACGCTGCGGTGAACCGCGGCAATTCCGGCGGCCCCGCCTTCAACCTGAACGGTCAGGTGGTCGGCATCAACACGGCGATCTTTTCGCCCGGCGGCGGCGGCAATGTCGGCATCGCTTTCGCCATTCCGGCCACTACGGCCCGTGAAGTGGTCGGCGACCTGATGAAGGACGGCACCGTCGAGCGCGGTTGGCTCGGCGTGCAGATCCAGCCGGTAACGCCGGAGATTGCCGACTCGCTCGGCCTGACCCCGGCCAAGGGTGCGCTGGTCAGCGAATCGCAGGCCGACGGCCCGGCGCTCAAGGCCGGCATCAAAGCTGGCGACGTGATCACCGCCGTTGACGGCAAGGAAGTCGCCGGACCGAAAGAGCTGGCGCGCCTGATCGCGGCAATCGACCCCGGCAAGGTTGTCGATGTCAGCGTCTGGCGCAGTGGCAAGTCGGAACAGGTCAAGGTCGACCTCGGCGAACTGCCGGGGGCCGACAAGCAGGCGGCAGTCAACCAGCCGGGCGCTATCGAGCCCGGTACGCTGGATGATCTCGGCCTGACCGTCACCCGCGCCGATGATGGCAAGGGCCTGGTCGTGACCGATGTCGATCCCGACAGCGAAGCGGCCGACCGCGGCATACAGGCCGGTGACGTGATCACCTCGATCAACTCGGTCGCCGTCAACGACACGGGCGATGTCACCAAGGCGATCTCCGACGCGTCCAAGGCTGGCCGCAAGTCGATGCTGGTGCAGCTCGAACGCGACGACAACACCCGCTTCGTTGCCCTGCCGATCGCCAAGAGCTGATCCCACGGGTGACTAACTGTCGCGGCCGGCGCCGTCTTCCCCCCGAAGGCGGCGCCGGTCCGAAACGGGACCCCGCCTTCCGCGCATCTTGGGCAGTGGTTCCGCCGGCGGCAGGCCCAATTCCTGCCGCCGGAAATGTCGTATAAGGCTCGCTATGAAGATTCTCGTCATCGAAGACGACCGTGAAGCGGCCGAATATCTCGAAAACGCACTGGTCGAGGCGGGCCATACCGCGCATGTCGCGCGCGATGGCGAAGCAGGCTTTCTGCTCGCCGCCGATGGCGAGTACGACATCCTGATCGTCGACCGAATGCTGCCGCGCCGCGATGGACTTTCAGTCATCGCCGGATTGCGTTCTCGCGGCAACACGACGCCGGTGCTCATCCTTTCCGCGCTGGGCGAGGTGGACGACCGCGTCACCGGCCTGCGCGCCGGAGGCGACGATTACCTGACCAAGCCCTATGCCTTCTCCGAATTGCTGGCGCGGATCGAGGTGTTGAAGCGCCGCTCTTCGGCGAAGGAGGTCGAGACGGTCTACCGCGTCGACGATCTGGAGCTCGACCGGCTCTCCCACACGGTCAAGCGTGCCGGCAAGGACATCGTGCTTCAGCCGCGGGAATTCCGCCTGCTCGAATATCTGATGCGTCATGGCGGACAGGTGGTCACCCGCACCATGCTGCTGGAAAATGTCTGGGACTATCATTTCGACCCGCAGACCAATGTGATCGACGTGCATATTTCGCGCCTGCGCGGCAAGATCGAGAAGGGCTTCGACAAGCCGCTGCTGCACACGGTGCGGGGCGCGGGCTACATGTTGAAGGCTGGCTGATGGCGCTGACGCTGCCGGCCGCGCTCAAGACCACGGCGGTTCGGCTTTCGGCGCTCTATCTCATCCTGTTCACCGCCTGCGCCCTGGCGCTGGCGCTCTACATGACGTCGATTTCAGCGCGCATGCTGACCACCCAGACGCAGGAGGCCGTCACCGACGAGGTGGGCGATCTCGCGCGCTCCTACAAACGCGGCGGATTGCAATCCCTTGTCCGCGCGGTGGCGTCGCGCTCCCGTCAGCCCGGCGCAAACCTTTATCTCATCGCCGACCCGCAGGGCCGGATTCTGACCGGCAACGTCGAAAGCCTGGAACCGGGCGTACTGGACGGCGAAGGGTGGACGCAGCGGCCCTTTTCCTACCGGCGTTTCGGCGAGGGGGAACCGCCGCAGCCGAATGCAGACGCCGGCGAAGATGAAGCTCCTGTCGGCACCGAAGGCGAGACCGTGAGCCAGGTCAGCGGGAATACCGGCCATCAGGCCATCGCCCTGGTGCTGCGGCTGCCGAACCAGATGACATTGCTTGTCGGCCGCGACCTTCGCGAGCCGGAAGTGCTGCGGGCGGTGGTGGGCCGCGCGCTGACGATCGCGCTCGGCATGATGGGCGTCGGCGGCCTGTTGATCTGGCTGCTGGTGGGACGCCGGGCATTGAAGCGCATCGATGATGTCTCCCTTGCCAGCCGCCGCATCATGGGCGGCGACCTCTCCGGCCGCCTGCCGGTCTCCGGAGCGGGCGACGAATTCGATCGCCTGTCGGAGAACCTCAACGCCATGCTCGCGCGCATCGGTGAGCTGAACGACGGGCTGAAGCAGGTTTCGGACAATATTGCGCACGACCTGAAAACGCCGCTCACCCGGCTGCGCAACCGGGCGGAGGCGGCGCTGTCCGGCCAGAGCAAGCCGGCCCAATATCGCGCCGCGCTGGAGGCGACGATCGGCGAGTCCGATACGCTGATCAAAACCTTCAACGCGATCCTGATGATCTCGCGGCTGGAGGCCGGATATTCGGCCGAACAACTGTCACCTGTCGACGTGTCGCAGGCCGTCGACGATGTGGTCGAACTTTACGAGCCGGTGGCGGAAGACGCCGGCGTTTCGCTCCGCGCTCAGAAGCCGGCCGAGCCGATCAGCATATCCGGTAACCGCGAATTGCTGGCGCAGGCGCTGTCCAATGTCGTCGACAATGCGATCAAATACAGCGCCGGGGAGGGGCAGGCGCCGGCGGTAACCGTGACGCTGAGCAAATCGGGCGACGAGATACGGCTGACGGTGGACGACAATGGCCCCGGCATTCCGGAGGCGTCCGACCGCCAGCGGGTAACCGAGCGCTTCGTCCGACTGGAGATGAGCAGGTCGCAGCCAGGTTCGGGCCTCGGCCTCAGCCTGGCCAGTGCAATCGTAAAGTATCATGGCGGCAGGCTTGATCTTTTGCCTCTCGATCCGGGATTATCGGTGACGATGATCTTTCCGGCTCCGAAGGCGGGTGAATGACGGCTCTCAAGGCGAAGCAGACCATTGGAACGACATGGCGGTTGCGCCCGACCCGGACGCTTTTGCCGCTGGATCCGGGTCAGGCAAAGGCCGAACTGGCGGATGTCGCCGACGTCGCCCGGGAAGAAGGTTTGGAGCGCCTCGCCGCAGCGCTTGCCGAACGGAACGCGATCACAGACCTTTTCGCTGCCGTTTTCGATCTGTCCGACTTCATGCGCGACAGCGCACGGCGGTATCCGCAAGCGCTGGAGCGTCTGCTGGATCAGACCATCGAGCAGCGGCTCACGGATATCCTGGCCGCCGCGTCGGCGCTTGGCTGTGCAGGCGAGACGTCCGAAGCCAGCCTCATGGCCGATCTGCGCCGGCTTAAGGGCGAGGCGCACTTCCTGATCGCTCTTGCCGACCTTTCGGGCGAAGCCGAGCCGTCGCTGACGGTGCGCCGCCTGAGCGATCTCGCCGACGCATGCACCTCGACGGCAATCGACTTCCTGCTTCGAGACGCGCATGAGCGTGGCAAGCTCAAACTGCCGAAGCCGGACAAACCGAGCATTGGATCGGGGTGGATCGTGCTCGGGATGGGCAAGCTCGGCGCGCATGAGCTCAACTTTTCCTCCGATATCGACCTGATCGTCTTTTTCGATCCCGAGGCACCGGCGATCACCGAACCCTATGAAGCCAACGACCTTTTTTCGCGTCTGACCAAACGGCTGGTGAAGATCCTGCAGGACCGCACGGAACACGGCTATGTGTTCCGAACCGATCTCCGATTGCGCCCGGACCCCGGATCGACGCCGCTGGCAATCCCGGTCCAAGCCGCGCTTCACTACTATGAGAGCCGCGGCCAGAACTGGGAGCGTGCGGCCATGATCAAGGCCCGCCCCATGGCCGGAGACATCGAGGCGGGGGAAGCGTTCCTTCGGGAGTTGCAACCCTATGTCTGGCGCAAATATCTCGACTACGCCGCCATCGCTGACGTGCATTCCATCAAGCGGCAGATCCATGCGCATAAGGGCCATGGCGAGGTGGCGGTGCGTGGCCACAACGTAAAGCTCGGCCGCGGCGGCATTCGCGAGATCGAATTCTTCGTGCAGACCCAGCAGCTTATCGCGGGCGGCCGCGTTCCCGAACTGCGCGGCCGCGAGACGGTGGGAATGCTTGGCCAAATGGCGTTGCGCGGCTGGATCAGCGACGACGCGCGCGACGCGCTGAGCCGGCAATACTGGTTCCTGCGCCGCGTGGAACATGCTGTTCAGGTGATCGCGGACGAACAGACGCACACTCTCCCCGAGGATGAGGAAGGCATGGAGCGGGTGGCGCGGCTGTTGGGCTATGAGGATATCGCGGCTTTCGAAGGCGACTTCCGCAAGGCGCTGAGCGAGGTCGAGGCACATTACGCGGCTTTGTTCGAGGCAGCCCCGAAACTATCGTCGGGCGTCGGGAATCTCGTCTTCACGGGGGATGTCGACGATCCAGACACGCTCCAGACCCTCTCCAGCCTGGAATTTCAGCGCCCAAGCGATATTTGCAGGGTCATCCGCAGCTGGCATTTCGGACGTTACCGCGCCACGCAGTCGGCGGAGGCGCGCGAGCGGTTGACGGAGCTGACGCCGGCGCTTCTCGAAGCTTTCGGCCAGACCAAGCGGGCGGACGAAGCCTTGATCCGCTTCGACGAATTCATCGCGGGGTTGCCCGCCGGCATCCAACTGTTCTCGCTGCTGCAGACCAATCCCGCTTTGCTGAAGCTGATTGCCACGATCATGGGGGCGGCGCCTCGCCTCGCCCAGATCATCACCCGGCGCCCGCATGTCTTTGACGGTCTGCTCGATCCGGCGCTGATGACCGACTTGCCCAATCGGGCCTATCTCTCGGCGCGCCTGACAGCCTTCCTGCAAGGCGTGACGGTCTACGAGTCCGTGCTCGACCGGCTGCGGATCTTTGCAGCCGAGCAGAAGTTCCTGATTGGCGTTCGGCTGCTGGCCGGGTCGATCGACGCCGGACGGGCCGGCAAGGCCTTCTCCGATCTGGCGGACCTGACGATCGGCGCGGCGCTGGAGGCGGTCCAGGACGAATTCGCCGAGAAGCATGGCCGCGTGCCCGGCGGCAAAGTGGCCATTCTCGGCCTTGGCAAACTGGGCAGCCGCGAACTGACGGCAGGCTCGGACGTCGATCTCATTTTGCTTTATGACCACAAGGAGGCGGGCGAAGAGTCGGACGGCGAAAAGCCGCTGGCGGCGTCCCATTACTTTGCTCGGCTGACGCAGCGCCTCATCGCTGCAGTGTCGGCGCCGACAGCAGAGGGTGTGCTTTACGAGCTCGACCTGCGGCTTCGCCCCTCCGGCAACAAGGGACCGGTCGCGACACACATCGAGGCTTTCCGCAAGTATCAGGAAAAGGATGCCTGGACCTGGGAACATATGGCGATGACGCGCGCGCGCTGCGTTGCCGGCGATGCGGATTTTTGCGCTGAGGTGGACAGGGAAGTGCGTGAAGTCCTTGAGCGGCCACGAGACGCCGCGAAGGTGTTTGCCGAGGCCTCGGACATGCGCAAGACGATCGAAAAGGAAAAGCCGCCCAAGGATGTCTGGGACCTGAAGCTTGCCAAGGGCGGGATCGTCGACCTGGAATTCATAGCGCAGTCAGCCGTGCTGACAGGCAATACCGACCTAAAGCCGCGTCAGCCGGGGACGGCCGAAAATCTCGCGGCCCTCAAGCCGGCCTTTGCCGACGCCCAAGTCCGCGACGAGCTGGTGTCGGCGTTGCGGCTCTATTCCAGTCTGACGCAGATCATCCGGCTGTGCCTCACCGGGTCTTTCGAAAAGGCGGACCTGCCTCCGGGATTGGCCGACCTTTTGCTCGCCTCTACGGACCTGCCAGACATAGCCGTGCTTGAGGCGCATCTTGCCGAAACGCAGCGCACTGTGAGGAAGCACTTCGACGCACTCTTGCGGAACAATCGGAAATAGGCTCGCCGCCGGGGATCCTATCCAATGACAGTGGCTGGAGCGTCGTCGCCCGATCCACTTCTCAGCTGTAAGGCACTGATGCTGAAAGGAGACCGACACCGCAGACACGTAACCCCTCTTACGGCTGCAGTGCCGGGCTGACACGACAATAATGGGGGCGGATCGTGTCAGCGTCGCCCTGATACTGATCCGATCAGCGAACGTCTTGCTCCGTCCTGCCAAAAACTTGCGCTGAGCCGCCATGGCGCCCCCCCGCGGCCCCTATGACTCCCACCCAGGGACACCTTGAAGAGCCAAGGAACAATCAGGCGAACGATGAATTGAAGAGGAGAACCGAAGGCTACGACCGTCCGGTTTGTCGTCGGCTTGATGCAGTGCGCAAACCGTGTCGAGCCGGCGGCGCGTTACCATTCGAACACCACAGGGCATCCACCACTACTCCACCCTGTGGCCAGTCGCCGGGCCGATTTTTTAGCCCAAGATCGGCTCGGCGGCGTTTCATACCTGAACACCACGGGGGAGTTCCCTCTTCAACCTCTGCCCTGTGGTTAGTCGCCGGACCGATCTCGGTATCCATAAAGCCTGTCGGTCCGGCGACGCCTTGAGCTTCGGAGCAATCTGGTGAAGAATAGGAGATACCGTGGGTTTCATGAGCCTGCGGTTAGTCGCCGGGTTGTTTGGTGGTCAAGGGGCCCGGCGACACTTTTCACTTTGAATTTTCCGGGAGACATCCCGTCAACCTTTGCTTTAGACTGATCGAGAAGAGGCAACCTCCGGTTGATCTTGTGGAGAACTTCGGGCGGACTATCCGAATTTGCCTTTGAACCGGACGAGCAGGGCAAAATTGGACGGCGCCAAGAACTCTGGAACCTTGTCCAGGCAAAGATCTAGAGCCAGGTATTTAGCTCTTCGGGCTCTTTCCGCTTCGGAATGCGGACCGAGACGATGGTACCCACGCCGGCGGTGGAGCGAATCTTGAGGTTGCCGCCGTGCAGAAGAGCCAGCGAGCGGGAGATGGCGAGACCGAGACCGGAACCCTGATGGCTGCGGGAGAACTGGTTCTGTACCTGCTCGAACGGACGCCCCAATTTCTTGAGCGACGATTTCGGAATACCGCAGCCATTGTCCTCAATGGTAAGGTTGAGTCCGCCGGAAACCTGGCGTGCGCGAACCATGATCCTGCCGTTCTCCCCGGTGAATTTCACCGCGTTGGAGAGCAGGTTGAGCATGATCTGCTTGATGGCGCGGCGATCGGCAAAGATCGTTATCGACTCGGCGATCTTCGTCTCGACCTTGATCGACTTCTCGCTCGCCTGCACGCCGACCACCCGAACGGTTTCGCTGATCAGCGGGTAAAGGTCGATCTCCTCGCATTCCAGCGACACCTGTCCTGCCTCGATCTTCGACATGTCGAGGATATCGTTGATGACACCGAGCAGATGGCCGCCGCTGGAATGAATGTCGCTGGCATATTCGACGTAGCGCTCGCTGCCCAGCGGTCCAAAATGCGCGCCCGCCATGATTTCGGAAAATCCGATGATGGCGTTCAGCGGGGTGCGCAATTCGTGCGACATGTTCGCCAGGAACTGCGATTTTGCCTGGCTGGCGGCCTCCGCGCGTTCCGTTTCGCGCCTGAGCTTGCGGTTCAGTTCCTCCAGCTTTTCGGTGTGTTCGGCTTCCACCTTGCGCATTGCCGTGAGGTCATGGAGGTTGGCCATCAGGCGGCGCTCGCTTTCGAGCAGTTTTGCCTGATGCTGCTTGAGCTGGGTGATGTCGGCGCCTGTCGCCACGGTGCCGCCATCAGGCGTCTTCAACTCGTTGACCTGCAGCCAGCGCCCATCGGATAGCTGCCGCTCGAAGGTCGCGGCGCCGCGCGGCCCGTTTGCATTGGCGAGCCGGCGCTCCATTGCGTAGGCGTGGCGCTTTTCCTCGATAAACGGTCTCGACGTGCCCGGCGTGATGTCGGCGGTCGAGAGGCCGAGATCCTTCTGGAACCGGTCGTTGCACAGCACAAGCCGGTTCGAGGCGTCCCACAAGACGAAGGACTCCGAGAGGCATTCGACGGCCGCGCTGAGGCGCATGTCGGCTGTGGCCGAACGCAGCGCAAGGTTCTGTTGCTCCGTCACGTCGACCGCGATGCCGATCAGGTGCAATTCCGCCGCTTCCGGGTCCACCACCTGGGCGCGCGCGCGGACCCACACCCACTGACCTTCGGCGTTGCGCATGCGAAACACCTTGTCGATATGATCGGTTTCCCGCGCGGCGATGCGCTGCGCCAGTTCGAACAGGTCCTGATCCTCCGGATGCATCAGGCCATCGACATCCCCGAACGACAACATGGTGTCGCTCGGCTTGTAGCCAAGCATGTCGTACATCGAACGCGACCAATACATTTTGCCGCGCGCCATGTCCCAATCCCAAAGGCCGCAGCGCCCGCGCTCAAGCGCGAGATCGATGCGCTGATAGGCTTCCGCGTAGCCGCGATCCGCGGCCGCGAGGCGCGCCGACTGCTTGAAATAGGCATAGAGGACGATCAGCAGCACGCCCGCCGTGACCAGGAAGAGCGTGACGTTGAGTTTGACGTTGCGCATCCACTCGGCGAAGACGGCTGCCTGCGGCACCAGTGCAGCGGCCGAATAAGAGCCATCCGCGCTGGAAGCCATCGCGGCAAACCAATCGTCGCTCTCCTCCTCCACCGGTACGGCGCCGGCGCCTTCGCCAAAGGTGAGCAGAGGTTCCGCACCGGTGACGATCCGGTGCAGCGGCTGTCCGCGCCACGCCGGTTTGTCGGGATTTGTAGCGACGATCTCGAAATCCTTGTTCAGCACAAGAAGGACATGGTTCGCCGACAGCATTCCCTGTTCGCGGGTGGTCGCCAGCAGCGCCTCAATCTCGATAGTGTCAGGCGCGGTCTCTGCAGCCAGGCCGTTGGCCACGCCGCCGGCCGCCATGGAAAGCAAGGCTCGGGCGCTTCGGCTGTCGTCCTCGTGCATCGCCGTCAGCGACAATACCCTGGCTGCCGCGACGACCACCAGAAAGGCGACGATCAGCGTGGGTATTGCGCGGCGAAGAACGGGCTCAGCGGCGAGCAGCCTGTGCAAGGCAGGCTCACCATCGCTTGTGCGGTCGCGTCGTTTGGACCGCACTCGCTGGCCAAACAGCATACCACCGGGCGCGCCCCACGCGTCCGCCTTAGCCATTCCTGGCTCCCCGTTGTTTTGTTTATCGTTGACTTGGTTCGGGCAACGCTAACAACCTCCCGAATCGCCATTAAGGAATCAGTAGGGATTCCGCTTGTCTAGGGGTGGGGTCGAAAATAGTGGCAATCGCGTACGCTTTGCCCGAGGCGGCGCATCCCTGACGTCGCGACAGCCGATTGACAGCCGTTTTCCGATGCCAGACGGCAGGACGATCCCATCTCCATCTTCCCGTCCGCGCGCAGAGGCGACCTGCAGGGTGGATTTCCGTCTGTGGTTCGACATTTTCCTCAGATCTGTACTTTACAGGCAAGAAACACTCGACAAAACTGCTCCGGCGCCTATGAGGCGTACACACCCAACCATCGTCGCGGAGTAGGCATGACTGTCGTCACACCGAAGTTCGGCATGGGCGCGTCCGTTTTGCGCCTTGAAGACAACGCTTTCATCACGGGCAGGGGGCGCTATACCGACGATATCCAGCCCGAAGGCACGCTGCATGGCTATGTGCTGCGCTCGCCGGTCGCCAAGGGCAAAATCAAGCTTGGAGCCCTTGAGGCGGCCAAATCCGCGCCGGGCGTCCATCTTGTCCTGACCGGCGCCGACCTTGCGCATCTGAAGCCGCTGAAGTCCGGCGCCATGCAGAAGCAACCGGACGGCACCCGCGCGCCGACGCGCGACATTCCTATCCTGTGCCAGGACCAAGTGCAGCATGTCGGCGACGCCGTGGCCTTCGTCGTGGCCGATACGCGCGCGCTTGCGCAGGACGCGGCTGAACTGATCGAGGTCGACTACGATTCCGAACCTGCCGCCGTGGCAACCGCTACAGCGCTGGACAAGGACACCCCGCTGGTCTGGCCGGAACTCGGCACGAATCGCGCACTGACCTATCATTTGGGCGACAAGGCCAAGACGGAAGCCGCCTTCAAACAGGCGGCGAAAGTCAGCCGTGTGGCTTTCTACAACAACCGGCTGGTCTGCAACTATCTGGAGCCGCGCTCGGCGATCGGCGAGTGGAAGGCCGACGAAGACCGCTTCGTGCTGACCACGGGTTCGCAGGGCGTCCACGGCATGCAGTACATCCTGGCCGATGTGTTCGACATCAAGAAGAAGCAGCTACGCGTCATCACGCCCGACGTCGGCGGCGGGTTTGGCCCGAAAACATTCGTCTACCGCGAGCATGCGCTGGTGATGGAAGCGGCAAAGCGTGTTGGCAAGCCGGTGAAATGGGCAGGCGACCGCACCGAGCATTTCCTCACCGACGCGCAAGGGCGCGACAATGTCGTCGAAGCCGAAATGGCGATGGACAAGGACGGCCGCTTCCTCGGCATGCGCGTTCATCTGACTGCGGCGCTCGGCGCCTATATCTCGCAATACGGGCCGTTCATTCCCTGGATCGGCATTTCCATGTCGACCGGTGTGTACGATCTGCCGGCGATCGATATCAATGTGACGGGCGTTTACACCAACACCTGCCCAGTCGATGCATATCGCGGGGCAGGGCGCCCCGAGGCCGCATTTCTGATCGAGAAACTGGCTGACGAATGTGCCCGCGACATGGGCCTTTCCTATCATGAGATCCGCCGCCGCAACTTCATCAAGCCGGAGCAGTTCCCGTACCACACGGCAACCGGACGCATGTACGATGTCGGCGAATTCGCGGGACATCTGGATACGGCGTTGGAGCGCTCCGACTGGAAGGGCTTCGAAGAGCGGCTTGCGGTCTCCAGCAATGCCGGGAAGCTGCGCGGCATCGGCCTCTCGACCTTTATCGAGGCCTGCGCCTTCGCAGGCTCGGAGCCGGCGCATCTGGAGCTCAACGGTGACGGCACCGTAACCCTGCTGATCGGCACACAGACCAATGGCCAGGGTCATGCGACCGCCTATGCGCAGTTCGTTTCCGACAAACTGAATATCCCGCTTGAGCAGATCAATGTTCATCAGGGAGACACCGACCGCCTCGCCAAGGGCGGCGGCACCGGGGGCTCGCGATCGATCCCGCTGGGCGGCGTTTCCGCCGCGCGCGCGGGCGAGGATCTGGCGGCGAAAATGAAGCGGATCGCCGCCGACGAGCTGGAAGCCTCCAGCGCAGATATCGAACTGGTCGGTGGCACCGCGCGGATTGTCGGCACCGACCGCAGCATCAGCTATTCGGCGATCGCCAAGGCTGCCAAATCTCCCGAAGACTTGAAAGGCTTCGGCGAATTCGACCAGAAGGAAGCGACCTACCCGAACGGTACGCATGTGTGCGAGGTCGAGATCGATCCGGAGACCGGCCACGTCGCGGTGCTGAACTACACGATGGTGGACGACTACGGCGCGACGGTGAACCCGATCCTGCTGGCGGGCCAAGTGCATGGCGGCGTCGCGCAGGGCCTCGGCCAGGCGTTGACGGAAAACACCGTCTACGCAGATGACGGGCAGCTCCTGAGCGCCAGTTTCATGGATTACGCCATGCCGCGCGCCGACGATCTGCCCTATCTTCACTTTGAAACGCGCAACGTGCCTTCGACCACCAACGCGCTTGGCATCAAGGGCGCGGGTGAAGCCGGCACGATCGGCGCGACCCCTGCCGTGCTGAATGCCGTGACCGACGCGTTGTACCGCGCCTATGGCATTCGCCACATCGAGATGCCGACCACGCCGGACCGGGTGTGGCGGACAATCCAGGCGGCGAGCAAGAACTGACGGCCGGAGCTGAATGCGGAAAAGTGCAGGCTGTTCGGGCAACATTCTGCGACAAGGACGAAGATACAGAACGAACTGCCCGGCTCATTCCAGGGCAGTCCGCTCTGGCGGCGTCGATCATCGGATAGGAGTGGGGTGTCGTTTCCTCGCTCAGGCGGGGACAGGAACTTGAAGACTGTAAAGCGAGACCGGCCGCTGGTCGGCATCTCCCTGAAAATCCTGTCCGTCGCAATTTTTGTCGCCATGTCCACCTTCATCAAGTCGGCGGGCGATGTGCCGGCCGGCGAGATTGTGTTCTTCCGGTCATTCTTTGCGATCCTGCCGATTCTGCTCTTCATGGCCTGGAACGGCGATCTGGCGACAGCCTACAAGACTCAGCGCCCGGTGAGCCACTTCGCGCGCGGACTTGTCGGCACCACGGCGATGGGGATGGGTTTCTTCGCCCTGACCCGCCTGCCGCTGCCGGAGGCGATCACGCTCAACTACGCCCAGCCGCTCTTCGTGGTGCTCTTCAGCGCGATCTTTCTCGGCGAGAATGTTCGCCTCTACCGCTGGAGCGCCGTCATCATCGGGCTGATCGGCGTGATCATCGTTTCCTGGCCGAAACTCTCGCTTTTTTCCAGCGGCGGCATGGGCGGGCGCGAATTTGCCGGCGTGGTCTCGGCCTTTGCCGCAGCGAGTGCCTCAGCCGTGGCGATGCTGCTCGTTCGAAGGCTGGTGCACACCGAGCAAAGCTCCACCATCGTGTTCTGGTTTTCGCTGTCGGCGAGCGCCTTCGCGCTGCTGACGCTGCCTTTCGGCTGGGTGTGGCCGACGCCCTCTCAGGCGGCGCTTCTCATTATGGCGGGCATTTGCGGGGGCGTGGCGCAGGTATTCATGACGGAAGCCTACCGCCATGCAGAGGCCTCGACAGTGGCGCCGTTCGAATACAGCTCGCTGATTCTGAGCCTGATCATCGGCTATCTTGTTTTCAACGACGTTCCCACACCCCATATGATTCTAGGTGGTTTGATTGTTATCGGGTCGGGAATCTTCATTGTCTGGCGGGAAAGGCAGCTTGGGCTGGTGCGCGGGGCAGCAAGAAAGCTATCCCCGCCCCAATAGTTGCAGCAGAGTCACACTCTTGGCCATATGGCCTAACGAAGGTTAATCGTCGAAGAATTTGCGGATTCTCATTCGTATGGTTTTCGTGTATCCTGCAAAAGAAAAAAGGGGAAAAGGGTGGGACAAACGAATCGGGCGGAGGTCGCCGGACCTCTGACCGCGATGTTCAACCGGCAGCGTAAAGCAAGGGCCCGCTCCGCGCCCCTGACGCCGGTATCCTCAATGCAAACCTTCTGGGGCCTGATGCGGGCCTACTGGTTCTCGGACCGGTGGCGGGAGGCCTGGACTCTGACCTTGATTATCGGCGCCCTGACTGCTGCAGGGAGCAAGGCGGCGGTGTGGATCGCCGAAGCCTCCGGTGAACTCGTCAACGCCATCGCCTATTTTCACGATCCCCGCAATCCGTCCCCAGGTACCCTCCTGATGACCAGCGCGATCACTCTGGTCGCTCTTGTCATCATGAAGGACATCGCATTCGTCGGCGTGCGGCACCTCTTCTCCACGACGCTGCATCGGAAATGGCGCCACTGGCTGAACGAACGGTTCAACCTCGCTTTGCTCGACGCCAACCACACCCATTATCACGTCCAGCACGAGGGCCGCGAAGGGGGCAAGCTCAAGGAAGCGCCCGACAACATCGAGCAGCGCGTCCAGGATTCGATGAAGGATTTCGCCGGCGGCGCCATCGGCCTCTCCATGGGCATATTCGGCGTCTGCACCTCGCTCTATTTCGTCGGCATGAAGCTGGTCGAGACATCGACGGTGGTCGAGGGGCTGACGTTCCTGGGTATCTACGGCAGCGCCATTCTCGCCTTTGTGGCAGTGGGTATCTACGTTCCCGTCAACACCTGGATCGCCGTCAAACTGGGTGGGCTTCTCCAGCGCCTCACCATCGCCATTCAGCAAGCTGAAGGCAGCTACCGCGGCGAGCTGACCGTGCTGCTGCGCCGCAGTTTTCAGGTTGCCGCCTCACGCGGCGAGGCCGTACAGCGCAAGATGCATGATGAGCTCTACGAGGACATCGACAAGACCTGGGGCAAGCTCAACATCGTCCATTCCGGGTATATGTCGTTCGAACTGATCTACAATTTCCTGGCTGCCAGGATAGTCGCCTACGGACCGGGCCTGATCCCCTATATGAGCGGCAGCATCGGCCTGAAATCCTATATCACGGGATCGGAACTGGTGAGTTCGCTCATCGCCCAATGCTCCTGGTTCATCAATGTCATGCCGGCCATCGCCACGCTACGGGCCAATGCACGGCGCGTCACCGACCTGGCATTGGCGATCGAGCAGGTGCAGCGGCCACGCGATTTCTATCAGCAGACCGGAAAGTCGGATTTCCGCTACAGCAGCCAGAACAGCGCCTTTGGCCTGACAATTCGCCAGCTTGAACTCTTCCATGAAGGGGATGCGGCCAAGCCTTTCATCAAAGCCACCGATTTGCGCTTCCACCGCGGCGAGTGGACATGCCTGATGGGCCCATCGGGCTCCGGCAAGACCAGCCTGATGAAAGCCGCCAATGGCCTTTGGCCGCATGGCACGGGCGACATCGTGCTGCCGGAGGGAACGCGCTCCTTCTATGCCACGCAGGACGTCAAGCTGCCGCGCCTGTCGCTGAAACGGCTGATCTGCCTGCCGGATACCGACGAACTTCACACGGACGTTCGGGTCGCCAGCGCCTTGCATAAGGCGGGCCTTGGCGAATTCATCGAGTTCCTCAATTCGAAGCATCGCGACGGCAAGGCCTGGGAAGACGTGCTGTCCGGCGGTCAGAAACAGAAGCTGGTCCTGGCCCGCATCCTGCTGCAGACGCCGGAACTGCTGTTCCTCGACGAGGCAACCAGCGCGCTCGATCCTGAGTCCAAGATCGCCTTCCACGCGGCGATCAAGGAAGCGTCGCCGCACACGACAATCCTGAGCGTCATGCACGAACCGCAGCCGCCACGCGCCGCCGACGGCAAGGAGTTCTACGATTCGATCGTCCAGTTCGGGGACGGCGTTGCGATCAAGATGCCGTTGTCCAAGCGCGGCGGCAGGGACCTCAAGGTGGTCGCGGAAAAGAGAAAACGCGCCGAAGCCGCGGGTGCGGGCAATTTCTCGATCTGATCGGTCGGTCTAGCGGACTTGTCTCCGCTTCAGTTCATCCGTCGGCCAACCGCTTCCTGACCTCAAGAAAATCCCGCCAGGCCAGTTTCTTGTGCGCGGGGTTGCGAAGGAGATAGGCCGGGTGCAGCGTCGGCATGGTCGGAATGGCCAATCCCGAACCTGTCGCGTGAAGCTTCCAATTGCCGCGCAGCCGCAGAATGCCGTCAGTGGTGTTGAGCAAGGTCTTCGCCGAAGGGCCCCCCAGCGTCACCAGCACCTTCGGACTCACCAGTTCGATCTGCCGCTCGATGAACGGCCGGCAAATCTCGGTTTCATGCGGCGTCGGCGTGCGATTGCCGGGCGGACGCCACGGAATGACATTGGCGATGTAGGCGCTGGTGCGGTCGCGGCCGATCGCGGCCAGGATACGGTCCAGCAACTGCCCGGAACGGCCCACAAAGGGGAGGCCCTCGATGTCCTCGTCGCGGCCCGGCGCTTCGCCGACCAGCATCAGGTCGGATTGCGGATTGCCGTCGGCGAAGACGAGTTGCTTTGCCGTGAGCTTGAGGTTGCAGCCCTCGAAGGATTGCATGATGTCCCGCAACTCATCCAAAGTCTGGGCGCGCGCGGCCAATTCCCGCGCCAGTGCCGCCTGCGCCTCGTCGGGCACGGCAGCCTGCGGGGCAGGGCGCGTCGATGGCGGCGGAGCGGCGCGTCCCTGGACAGGCAGGGCAGGCTCGGGGATAGGCGCACTTGCTCGCGCCGCGCTCGCCTTGAAGCGATCAACGCCGGCTTCTTCGAGCGGCTCGTCAACACCGGCTTCGGCGTAAAAAGCCAGCAGGTCGGCAAGCGCGATCCGGTCTTCTTGCGGTGGCGAAATCATGCGCACACCTTTGGCGGATAGGGCGGCATTTGCAAGGCGAAGCTGCGCGCATTTCAACACTTAGAAAGTTTGACGTTTCCCTGGAAATTCGTTTGGCCGCTCCTTGTTTCGTCGCGTTCAAAAGGGGATACCGCGCATTCCTCATGGAAACGATCTAAGAGGATGGGATCCGGGGGTCCTGGACGAGAAAGAACTCCCAGCGCGGCGTGAAGTCGGTCAGCGCGAACTCGAACTCGACGGCTTCCATTGGATCGACTTTCCCCTCGATAAAACGCAGCCGGTCGTAAGGCTCGAAATCGCGGTTGTATTTTTCGAATGCGGAAGAGGTGATGCGGTCGGAATTTTCACGCCGTTGGTCGAACGAGAGGCCATCGCCGAACACGCTTGCCTGATGCAAAATCTCCTGCAATTCGAACTCGAATTCGATCCAGGACTGGCCGCCGGCATTCTGTGTGACGATGCGCAGGTAAAGCGCGCTCGTCGCGAGGTTCCCCGCCAGATCGCTGCCGGTATTTCCACCCCCGCCTTCCGGCGAGAGTCCGGCGCCGGCGGCGCGGATGACCATTGTCACCGGGCTTGCGGAATGAAGCTCTTCCTCGATGACAATCGGATTGTCGCGCGTGCCCGTGCCGGCGATAGCGCGAATCGTGAAGCCGCCCATCTCGTCGGAAAAGGAGTAGTTTCCTGCCTGCCAGACCTTGCCCTCCCCGGCCGAGAGACGACCCGTGGCCGCGGACGCCAGGACAATCGCCAGCAGGGGGATGGCGGCGTGGTGGGATAGACGGGAAAAGCATCCGCGCTCCCCACCGGCTCGCGCCGGCAGCGACCGCAAACTCCAGCAAGCCGCCTTTCGTAACTCCATGCGAGGAGTATGAACCATGCCATTGGATTTGCACATTGCAAAACCTTACGCGCACCCGATCGAAACCTCGCTCACGCGTGATAGCTTTAGCGACAAAAATTGACGTTTACGTCAACGTTATATAAGTCGCTTGGTTGTACCTTGCGATGCGATGCCGCGTGACGCGTTGACCGCGGCGGCGGATAAGATATGCAACATGGTGGCGCCAGCCACGCGGCCAGAAAAGGCCCAAGCCAGTGCGGAGGACGGGGATGAGCGAAGTCGAACGCGAAAGCATGGAATTCGACGTGGTGATTGTCGGCGCCGGGCCGGCGGGTCTCGCCGCAGCGATCCATCTGAAGCAGCTCAACTCCGAGCTTTCTGTCGTCGTGCTCGAAAAAGGCGGCGAGGTGGGTGCGCATATTCTATCGGGCGCGGTAGTCGATCCGATCGGCATCGACCGTTTGCTGCCGGGCTGGCGGGAGGAGGGCGATCACCCATTCAAGACCGCCGTGACCGACGATCATTTCCTGCTGCTTGGGCCTGCCGGTTCCGTTCGCTTGCCCAATTTTCTCATGCCGCCCCTAATGAGCAACCACGGCAACTACATCGTCTCGCTTGGAAATGTATGCCGCTGGCTGGCGACGAAGGCCGAGGGGCTCGGCGTCGAGATCTACCCCGGCTTTGCCGCTGCCGGGTTGCTCTACAATGATCAGGGGGCGGTGACCGGCGTCTACACCGGCGACATGGGCGTCGAACGGGACGGCTCGCACGGCCCTGCCTATGCCCCCGGAATGGCGCTGATGGGCAAATATGTGCTGATCGGCGAAGGCGCGCGCGGATCGCTTGCCAAGGAACTGATCGCCAGGTTCAAGCTTTCGGATGGGCGCGATCCGGGCAAATACGGCCTCGGCCTGAAAGAGCTTTGGCAGGTCAAGCCCGAGCATCACAGGCCGGGCCTTGTGCAGCACTCCTTCGGCTGGCCGCTCGATATGAAGACCGGCGGCGGGTCGTTCCTCTATCATCTGGAGGACAATCTGGTCGCGGTCGGGTTCGTGCTGCACCTGAACTACAAGAACCCCTATCTCTCGCCGTTCGAGGAGTTCCAGCGCTTCAAGACGCATCCGGCGATCCGCGGCACTTTCGAAGGCGGAAAGCGCCTCTCCTACGGCGCGCGTGCGATTACGGAAGGCGGCTGGCAGTCCGTGCCGAAGCTGTCGTTCCCAGGCGGCGTGCTGATCGGATGCTCGGCCGGCTTCGTCAATGTGCCCCGCATCAAGGGTTCGCACAATGCGGTGCTGTCCGGCACGCTCGCGGCCGAACATGCCGCTGCTGCTTTAGCCGCCGGGCGCGCCAATGACGAACTGACCTCATACGAAGATGCCTGGCGGACATCGGACATCGGCAAGGACCTCAAGAAGGTCCGCAATGTGAAGCCGCTGTGGTCGCGCTTCGGCACGGCGATCGGCGTCGGCCTCG
>DATDBN010000113.1:0-78239 GCA_036524835.1 Mesorhizobium sp.
GTTGGTGTTTTCGACGGTGCCTTTCTGCCATGGCGACTGCGGATCACAGAACCATGTCTGCACACCAAGACCGGCCTGAAGGTAGGGCCAGTCCGTGAACTCGGTGCCGCGGTCGAAGGTGATCGAGCGGCGGGCCGCCGAGGGCAGGGGCGACAGCACATCGATCAGACATGCCTGCGATAAACCATTGGTATCGCTGCAAAGTCGCACTTCAAGTTAGAACGCACCCTGCTACACCTCGCAGTTGCATAAGAGAGATTATGGAACTAATCCGTTATGCTATCAGCCGCCTAAACAGGTAAGGTTCTACGCAAGTGATCAGCGAACGGGTCAACCGTCTCTACTATCACATTGAATCTAAATCGAATTCGATGGCCATACCATCATATCCTGGCTCAACGCCCTCAGGCGTTTCGCGCGCGACCGTATCGTAGTCCAGTGGCACGTGCATATGCGTCAGCACCGCGTGACGAGGCTTGAGGCGTTCGATCCACGCCAGTGCTTCGCCCAGAGAAAGATGGCTCGGGTGCGGCCGGTACTGGAGTGCATCAATGATCAGCCAGTCCAGCCCGTGCAGCAGCCCGACAGTCGATTCGGGAAAGTCGCTGACATCAGGGCAATAGGCCAGGTTCCCGATGCGGAAACCCAGCGAAATGATTTCGCCATGAATTTGGGGCAGGGGTTGAAGCGTTATGGAGCCCCCTCGCCCATCGATCACCACGGGCCTGTCATGATCAATGAGGTTTGATCGCAGGATCGGCGGATAGTTGCTGCCTGGCGGCGTCTCGAAGCAATAGCCAAAGGCCTCGTGGAGACGGATCAGTGTCGGGCCGTCGGCGTGCACATCGAGCAACTGCCGCTGGTCAAGCACGAAGCCGCGCAGATCGTCGATGCCGTGGATGTGGTCGGCATGAGGATGCGTGTAGACCACTGCATCGACCCGCTTGACGCCGGCGCGCAGCATCTGAAAGCGGAAATCCGGCCCGGTGTCGATCACCACAGTCGTGCGCTCGCCATTGGCCGCAACGCGTTGGACCATCGCGGCTGCGCGCGTACGCCGGTTCCTGGGGTTGGCCGGATCGCAGTTTCCCCAATCGCCGGTGATGCGCGGCGTTCCGGGCGAAGAGCCGCAGCCCAATATGGTGAATTCCAGCCGGTCGCCCAAGCTCAGGCGGCCTCTGGCCGTGGAACCCGGGTGAACAAGCGATGGAAATTGCCGGTGGTGATAGCAGCGATTTCGTCTGGTGAGACGCCGATGGTCTCCGCCAACACAGCGGCGGTGTTGACCACGAACGCCGGCTCGTTGCGCTGGCCCCGGTGCGGTGGCGGAGCCAGATAGGGCGCATCCGTCTCCACCAGCAGGCGATCGCGCGGCAATTCCCTAGCAATTTCACGTATTTCCGGAGAATTCTTGAATGTCAGAATTCCCGAAAAGGAAATGTAGCCGCCAAGCTTTACGCCGGTCAGCGCCAGGTCCCGGCCCGATGAGAAGCAATGCAGGATGAAAGGGAAGGCCCCCTTCCCCGTCTCCTCCTCCAGGATCGCCGCCATGTCGTCGTCAGCGTTGCGCGCATGGATCACCAGCGGCAACTGGGTCGCCCGGGCGGCGGCGATGTGGGTGCGAAACCCCTGCGCCTGAGCCTCTCGCGGCGATTTGTCATAGAAATAGTCGAGTCCGGCTTCGCCGAGCGCCACGACCTTGGGATGCTCTCCCAGGCGGATCAATTCTTCGGCGGTGACGTCAAGCTCTTCTGCGGCATTGTGCGGATGCGTGCCCACCGAGCAATAGACGTTGTCGAACTCCTCGGCGATCGCCCGGATCTGGTCGAAGCGCCTCACGCGGGTGCAGATGGTCACCATAAGCGCGACGCCGGCCGCGTGGGCGCGCGCGACGACCGCCGCGCGCTCCTCGACGAGATCCGGAAAATCCAGATGGCAGTGGCTGTCGACCAGCATGATCAGCCCTGCTCCGCCGGTTCGACATAGCGGGGAAAGACACCCTGGGGTGCCGGCAGCGGCGTTCCCGGCAGCAGCGCATGGGCGTCGCCGACATGCGCAAAGCTGCGCGCGTCCGCCGTCACCGCCAACAGGTCGAGCAGCTTGGCGGCCGACTGCGGGATAAAGGGCTGGCAAAGGAGCGCCACACGTCGAACGATATCGGCGGTCGTGTGCAGCACGGTTTCCATGCGGACCGGATCGGTCTTTTTCAGTGCCCAAGGCTCTTGCCCGGCGAAATAGCGGTCAGCTTCGGCCACGACGCCGAAGATCGCGGCAAGCGCCTGATGGATAGCCTGCTCGCTCATCGCTTTGCGCGCGGCGTCCAGGGCTGCCGTAGCCTGGTCAAGGATCGCTCTGTCCGCTTCCGTCAGGTCTCCGCGCTTCGGCACGGCGCCACCGCAGTTCTTGGCGATCATCGACAGGGAGCGCTGCGCCAGATTGCCGAGGCCATTGGCGAGGTCGGCATTGGTGCGGGCGACGATCCCTTCATGACTGTAGCTGCCATCCTGACCGAAAGGCACTTCGCGCATGAAATAGTAGCGCACCTGGTCAAGCCCATAGTGCTCGACCAGCGCGAACGGATCGACGACATTGCCGACCGACTTCGACATCTTTTCCCCGCGATTGAAGAGAAAGCCGTGGGCGAAGACCCGCTTCGGCAGCGGGATGCCCGCCGACATGAGGAAAGCCGGCCAGTACACCGCGTGGAAGCGGATGATGTCCTTGCCGATGACGTGAACATCCGCCGGCCAGTATCGCCACTGCTCCCCCTGCTCGTCCGGATATCCCGCTCCGGTGATGTAGTTCGTCAGGGCGTCGACCCAGACATACATCACATGCTTGTCGTCGCCCGGCACCGGCACGCCCCATTTGAAGGTCGAGCGCGAGATCGACAGGTCGCGCAGCCCCGACTTCACGAAGCTGACGATCTCATTGCGCCGCTCCGGCGGCAGGATGAAATCCGGATTCGCCTGGTAATGCGCCAGCAGCCTGTCCTGATATGCCGAGAGCCGGAAGAAATAGGTCTGCTCCTCGTTCCACTCGACCGGCGAGCCGAGCGGTTCGCGGCGGATGCCGTCGTCGCCAACGGTCGTTTCCTTCTCGTCGAAATAGGCTTCCTGGCGTACGGAATACCATCCGGCGTAGCTGTCCAGATAGATGTCGCCATTGGCGGCCATCGCGGACCAGATCGCCTGGCTGGCCTTGTAATGGCGCGGCTCAGTGGTCCGGATATACTGGTCGTAGGAGGCGCCCAGCATGTCGTCCATCTGCCGGAAGATCGCAGAGTTACGGTCGGCCAGTTCCTTCGGCGTAATGCCCTCGGCCTCGGCATTCTGCTGCATCTTGAGCCCATGCTCGTCAGTGCCGGTGAGGAAGAAAACATCCTTGCCGTCGAGCCGCTGGAACCGCGCCAGAACGTCGGTCGCGATGACGTTGTAGGCATGGCCGATATGGGGCTTACCGTTGGGGTAGAAGATGGGGGTGGTGAGGTAGTATTTTTCGCGAGACATGATTGTGCCGCCGGTTCCGAATTGAGAGTTGATTGGCAATGATGGGGCGCCCGCCACCCGGGGCAAGGTGTGGCGTCACATTCGTCCGGATACGGCGCGGTCCGCATCCGGACGCAAGGCTGAGTTCAGGCGGCCAATCAGGGTCAAGGCGTGCTGCTTCTGGTCAAGATTATAAGTCTCGGTATCGGATACAGCTTCGCGCGCCTCCTGCCAAGCGGCGGACAGGCGGTTTGCGCGTTGAAGATCACCGGATTGAGCGGCCGCCGAAGCCGCCTCGCTCAACAGTTCCAGGACGCGGTCATTGAACATTTCGAACGGTATGGCGCGGTCGCGGCCGCTCACCGCTTCAGCCAGTTTGTAAACTTGCGCCATAGCCATCCGCTCCGCCTTGGCGAGTTCGTCCACTGCCGCGGCAATCTCCAACCCGCCATATTGCGTGAGCAGGATCGCTGCGCGGACGCTCCCGCCCGCCCGTGCAGCCAGTGCGGCCCCCTCCCCCTCGCCCACTGCGGGGGCCAAGTCGAACCGTGCAAGCGCGTCCAGCAAATCAGCATCGGACAACGGCGACAGTCGGATCGTCTGGCTTCGCGAACGAATGGTCGGCAGCAAAGCGCCCAGTGAATGGGTGATTAAAACGAAAACCGTCTTCGCCGGCGGTTCTTCAAGATTCTTCAATAAAGCATTGGCTGCGTTGATGTTCATGTCGTCAGCCGGATCGATGATCACCACCCGCCAGCCGCCATCATGGGCCGTCATCGACAGGAACCGGTTCACCCTGCGGATCTCATCGACGGTCACGACGGTCTTGAACCCTTTGGTGCGTTCATTGACCGGACGCGTCAGGTGCAGCACGGAGGGATGGGCTCCACTGGCAATCTGCCTGAACTGGGAGGAACTCACATCGGGCTGACCAATCGCAGGACGACGGGCGGGATCCGGGTTGGCCAGCAAAAAGTTGGCGAGGTGGAATGCGAGCGTTGCCTTCCCGATTCCCTGCGGACCGGCCAGGATGAGCGCGTGGGGCAGCTTTCCAGCGGCGAAAGCGCCAGCAAGCATTGCCCTTGCTTCCGCATGACCGAAGAGAATCGGATTCTCGGCCGGTTCCGGAATGCCATCCAGCGTATCGTGCTGTTCGGGTGCAATGCGTTCAAACATGTCTTACCGCGCAGCCGCTTCGCGGCGCTCCGCATCAGCCTGCTGCCCCAAAACCCTGAAAACGGCGGCGGCGATTTCCTCTTCCACGACATCCGGCGTCTTTGAGGCATCAATCACAACGCAACGACCAGGCTCCGCTTCAGCGATTTCCAGGAACGCCTCGCGCCGGCGTTGATGGATGTGCAGCATCTCCTTCTCGAAACGGTCCGCGCCTTCATCCTCGGCGCGCCGGGCCGCGGCCCGCCGCAATCCTTCCGCAGGGTCGATGTCGAGCATGATCGTCAGGTTCGGCATCATTCCGTTTATCGCTACCCGCTCAATTTCCAGCATCAGTCCCGCGTCGAGGTTGCCGGTTACGCCCTGATATACACGCGATGAATCGATAAAGCGGTCGCATAGCACGATCTCGCCGCGCTCAACCGCCGGGCGGATGACCTGCTCGACGTGATCGGACCGTGCAGCAGCAAAGAGGATCGCCTCCATCGCGGGGCCGAATTGCTCTGCCGCGCCCGACAGCAGGACATGCCGCACAGCCTCGGCGCCGGGCGACCCCCCTGGCTCCCGCGTCACCAGCAGGTGATAACGCCTGGCGAGCAAACGCGCGGCCAGGCGGTGGATTTGAGACGACTTGCCGGCCCCCTCCCCGCCTTCGAATGTGATGAAAAAACCGTGCGCCACGTCTTCCGAACTCGCCTTCGCAGAGTGCATGGACTCCTTGCGTTCGTCTTAGTGGCCGCTACGCGATGGCGCAAATCATCTGTACCGGTTTCGAGTTCTTCGAACGTCAGCGCATCCAGCCGATGGCGAGTTCCTGGATCGCATCCCAGGCTCGCTGGTGCAGCGAACCGACGCCGACGCTTTCCGCTGCATAGAGCGGCGTCTGCTGCGTGAGGGTGTCTCCGATCCAGACATTCAAGGTTCCGATCGGAACGCCCTCGCTGACCGGCGCGGCGACCGGCCCCTGATAGACGATGCGCGCGACAATGCGCTGCTCGGCTTCGGTGGGCACTGGAAGGGAAACCGGCCCGCCTGCGCGCAGCTTGAGCGAGGATTGCGTGCCGCCATAGACACCCACTTCACCGATCGCCGCGCCCTTGGCGAACATCGGCACCCGTTGAAAACCATCGAGACCCCAGTCGATCAGCTTGCGCGCCTCCTCGGCACGTTCGCGATCGCTTGCCATGCCGCTCATCGCAAGGAAAAGACGGGTGTCGCCGCGCTTGACGGAGCCGACGATCGCGTAGCCCGACTCTTCGGTGAACCCGGTTTTCAGGCCGTCCGCGCCGATGTTCATGCCAAGAAGCGGATTGCGGTTGCGCTGGGTGATCTTGTTCCAGGTGAATTCGCGCTCGCCATAGATCGCGTAAAACGTCGGGTAGCTTCGCCAGATATGCTCCCCCAGCTTGGCGAGGTCGCGCACCGTGGATACCTGACCCTCGGCAGGCAGGCCGGTCGCATTCTTGAAAACCGATTTCCTCAGCCCCAGCGCGGCAGCGCGTTGGTTCATCTCCTCGACGAATTTCGGCTCCGACCCGGCCATCCCTTCGGCGATGACGATTGCGCCGTCGTTCGCCGATTGAATGATCACGCCGCGGATGAGATCCTCCAGCCGGATCTTCGACTTCAGCTTTGCAAACATTGCCGATCCGCCGGATGGAGCGCCGCCGGTGCGCCAGGCATGCTCGCTCACCTCAAACTCATCGCCCAGCGAAACGCCCCCCTCCCCAAGGGCGTGGAACACCGTTTCCATCGTCATCAGTTTCGCCAGCGAGGCGGGAGGGATCAATTCGTCGGCGTTCTTCGAGAACAGGATGCTCTCCGAAGCTTCGTCGATCAGAAACGCCTGTTTGGCCTTGGTTTCGAAGCTTTGTGCCGGAAGAGCTGAGACTGCAGAGGCCGCAAGGAGGGCCGCGGCCAACTGAAGCCATTTGATCAAGGGAGAGATTACCGCCACGCCAGCCTTTTTGGGTGTCAACGGAGCGGCAACAGCCGTCCGATATCGCTCAGTCGTGCACGGTCATGGCGTCCATGGCGCCATTATCCCAGGCCGCACGCAACATTTCGTCTACTGTGAAACGGCCATCGGTATAAAGGCTCACGGATTGCCAGATCGTACCCGCATCGGCGGTTTGCTGAATGTCGACACGCCCGAATACTGAGAGCTGTTTCACCAATTCGTTTGTTTCCGTGCCGGGCTGGAATGTGCCGACCGCGACGAACTCGCTGGGTTGGGCCGCTATTGTGGAGCGTTTCCACGCCGCATCCCCGGATGAGGCTTCCTTCATCGCCGCAAACGCACTTTTCAGGCCGTTCTGACCCTCGGTCGCATATCCCAAGGTCGCCAAGGCAATCTGCCTCTTTCCGGGGCGCGGCGCGGCGATCGGCGCGATCTCGGGAAGCACGATGTTGGAGATGGCATCCCTTTCATCCGCGGCAGCCAGTGCGGTTCCGGAACGCGGCCGGTCGTTCAACTGACCGGGAAACGCCGCGGCAGCGACCGCTCCGCTTGGCTGCGGGCCGTTCATCGCGATCATCACGCCCGTGGGCAGGCCATCAGACAGCGGATCGGCGGTTGCTCCGCCCGGACGATAGGAAGCCAGCAGGAATGAGTCGTCGCGTCCCTCCAGGGGCGCGCGTCCAACGTACTCAACCTTCACTGTCGCGACACCGTCATGTGTGTAGTCCAGCATTTCCGCTGCCTTGCGCGACAAATCGATGATCCGTCCGTCCGCATAGGGGCCGCGATCGTTGACGCGAACGATGACCGACGAACCGTTCGAGGTGTTCGTCACGCGTGCATAGCTGGGCAGCGGCATCGTGGGATGCGCGGCCGTGAGATGCGTCATGTCGTAGATTTCACCGTTTGCGGTCAAACGGCCATGGAAAGCGTCACCATACCAGGACGCTCCGCCGACCTTCCTGTAGGACTTGTCTTCCTTAGGATAGTACCACTTTCCGCGAACCTGATAGGGCTTGCCCAACTGATCGCGACCGCCGCCGCGTGGCAAATTGGACCGCTTGTTGGACACGCGCGGACTGGCCTTCACGCCATATTCCGACTCGGAGAAGTATTCGAGCGAACGGGGATTCTTCGCCGTCATGGACTTGGAGCCGGACGCGGAGCATGCAGCGAGGGCGAGCGCCGAGACGAGAAGGAGACCGCCGGCTATGGCGCGGCCAGGACGCGTCGATGATCTCATTCGCAATATTTCCCCGGCGCGACATGTGCAAGAACACCAATGCGCGCGTTGCGGACGCGCTTGACCCAGCCGCTGAACCTACGGCACAAATCTTTATCAGCCGTTAGGCGATTATGTCAGAAAACAGGCAGTATTGTGACAGAGCTTGGCCTTACAGCCCGCTCGGAGCTTTGGGGCGAGGTATTGGGGCGTGCCCTCCTGCGCGCTGCAAGAGGAGGCAGGTCGCTCATTCTATCCGAGCGGTCCCTGCGAGTCCGTCGTCGCGCTTCCAGTCCAGGGTCGATGAACCGGTATGGTCGATGGTAAAGCAAAGCGCTTTCCCATTATACCATGTCTTCCACTGCTGGCACAATTTGGGTCCTTTGATCCACCATTTGCCGGTCTCTTTGGGAGCCAGCATCTTGGCCATCGTGAACCCGCTCGCGTCGCCGGAGACGGTTCCATCGGAATTGTAGCGCAATGGAAATTCAAGCCCGTAAGGCGTTTTGAGGAAGACACGTTTTCCGGAGATCAGGGTGTTGATCCCGTCTCCGGACAGCGGCTCGGATTGCGCCGTGAAGACAGCAAATCCACTGATGACCGCCATGAGCAGAAGCATTCGCTTCATTGTGCGCCCTCTTCCCTTTCGAAGTGCTGCGGGACAACGTGCGACGGGCCGAGCGGTTGCATGAGGCGTTTTCGTGCCTTGATCGCCGTTCACGAGTGGGGACGCGGGGCGCTTCCATTCGCAGATGTGAGATGGCCGAGCGGGGCGGGATATCGGGCAAATTGCCGAGGGCTCTTGATGATCTTGGCGACAACCGGCCGAGCGGTTGTCGCCAGTTGAATGATGGTGCAGCCTATTGAGCGTCCTGACAGGTGCGCAGGGACGTAAAGGCAGCATCTGTTCCCTTGAGACTAAGAACGATCGGATCCCGCCCTGCCGGCGTGATCGTCAGCGCGTTCTTCTTGGCAAGGTCGTAGATAAAGTCCGGATTGTTGACCCAGACAAATGCACCGTCCATGCCCTCGATCTGCTGGCCGGTGGCCACGCCGCTGAATTGTTGACCGTCAACGTCGAAGAGAACGGAGACCTTATCACCTGCGGCTACAGCGGCGTCCTTCTTCGTATAAAGGGCGATGTAGCCCTTTTTCTCGGCGGTCGCGCTGATTCCCATCTGCAACTGGGCCTCGGCGTTAAGCTTCTTTGCAACGAGGCAGCCTGGACCCATGCTCTGCTTGATAAAGATATCCCAGCCAGCTTCCGAGCCGTATTTCTTCAGTTCCTGCGCCCCCGCCCCTGTCGCTGTCAGGGTCACGAATGCGAGTGCAATGCCAATGCTAACATGCGTCTGCATGGTTTTTCTCCACAGTTGTTGTTTAAGCTGTGTCTAGCGCCGCTCTTGGGCAGCGTCGCACCGATGGTAGCGTTACCCAGCGTCAGCGCAAGCCTCGCCCCGCGGACGACGGGAACAATGCTGCCGTTCGACACCTCGCCGCAGGGGTGGTGCCATCGGGCCCAGGCGCCTAGCGCGCGGTATAGCCGCCGTCGACAAGATGGTAGCTGCCGGTGATAAAGCTGGCCTGTTCCGATAGCAGGAAGCACACCAGAGTTGCGACCTCGTCCGGTTTCCCACGCCTGCCAATCGGCTGTAGCCCGGCCATCAGTTTGCTTGCCTCCTCCAGATGGTCCGACAAAAATGGCGTGTCGATCCACCCTGGCCCAACCGCGTTGATGCGGATGCCCATTCTTCCATACTCCATTGCGGCAACCTTGGTCAGCCCGACGACGCCGTGCTTGGCCGCCGTGTAGGCGGCCGCGGAGGGCAAGCCGACGGAGCCGAGGATGGAGGACATGTTGACGATTGCGCCTCCGCCCCGAGCCAACATGGCGGCAATCTCGTACTTCATGCAGTAGAAAACGCCATTCAGATTGACACCCATAACCTGATGCCAGTTGTCGAGCGGGTATTCTGCAATCGACTTTCGGGCGCCGCCGATGCCGGCGTTGTTGACCGCCATATCCAGGCCGCCACAGGTTTTGACAGTAAATTCAACCAGCTGTTCCACCGCAGCAGAATCGGCGACATCGACTGCAAAGTCGTGTGCCCTGCCGCCTTGCGAGCGCACTTCGGCGACCGTCCTGCACGCACTCTCGGGGTTCAGGTCCGCAACGACAACCTCAGCCCCCAGTTGTGCGGCGCGCCGTGAAACCGCTGCTCCTATTCCCGAGCCTCCGCCGGTTACAACCATAACTTTATCTTGGAAGTCTGGCGTCATCATCGATATCCATGAGCCAGCTGCCGCCACAACGCAACAGAGGCAAAGAGTAATTGCAAGAGCTCTGTTCGTAGACCAGGCACGGCCAGTCTTCTAGTCTAACCTCAGCCGCGGACCCACCCAATGATACAAGAAATCAACTAGCCAATCCCCTTCACTGCTTGGCCATCGCGCCATTGGCATTTGCGAGACCTGGCCGGTATGCACTGGAGTGTTAAACGGCTGCGGTCGCCGGTTTCTGAGCGGGGTACATGAACGGCATAACGCGCCGCGGGCTGGTCCTGGGAGATGTTGTCCTGATGAATGTCTGGATCTCGGCCACTGTCATTTGCGCTCGCATCGGAGCGTGGCCTCAATCCCCGCTCCAGACGCAAGCATGTGCGGTATGACGGAAGCGAGCCGGCAGGGACGATTGTGGTCAACACGTCGGAGCGGTTCCTCTACCATGTAGGGGACGATGGCTGGGCGACACGCTACGGCGTGGGCGTAGGCGAGCGGTGTCTTTCGCTCAAAGGCAAAGCGACCATAGGGGACAAGGCGGTTTGGCCGTCCTGGACGCCGACCGGCAACATGGTGAGGCGCAAGCCGCGCCTGGGTGCAGTATGCTAGCGGGGTGCCAGGCGGACCCAACAATCCGCTCGGTGCGCGTGCGCTTTATCTCTATCGCGGCGGGCGCGACACGATGTTCCGGCGTCACGGGAGGAACGAGCCATGGACGATTGGCACGGCCGTATCGAGCGGATGCGTCCGTTTGACGAACGACGACATTGTGGACCTCTACGAGCGCGTCCCCTTGGGAACCACGGTTCTGGTCATCTGATTACCATCATCGCGGGTATTTCTGCGGCATATCAGGCATTTCTTGTTAAGCAAAACCTTTAGGCTAGCTCTGACTGTGACATTCCTGCACTAGGCCGGGCGGCAGATTGCCACTACGCTTAAGCGCCACCATTCCGTGGATTCGCCTTGACCACCATATTTTTGCCCCCGGGGAAAAAGGATGAAGGTAATGAGAAAAGTACTTGTTAGTGCACTTGCAGTGATCGCAGTGGCCAGCCTTAGCGGCTGCGCAAGTTGGGATCTCGGCAAGGGGAAGGGGAAAGCTCCTCCTGTTGTTGTTGAAGAACCGGCGCCCGCGCCTGTTTACAAATAACAACTGACTTCGTTCGGGGGGAAGGTTCTCGCCTTCCCCCCATTTCTTCGACTGAGACCAAGGTGGCGGAGCGATTGCCTGTCCCTGATTGCGCTCCTTTGGAGTCTAGGAACCGTATGACATTTGGTGTTGGTCGCTCATTGATTTTGGCTTTGGTCGCGCTGACGGCTGCTGCTTGCCAATCGTCGGACACGACACCGCAGCCGGCCTTCGCGTCCTCCTACGATCAGATACAGACATCCGGTATGCCGGCGACCGCAGTGGCGCCGACCCAGAACTCGCGGTATTTCATCGAATTCCGTTCCCGATACGCCTTAACCTACGGGCACACCTATGCGGTTTTCGGGCAATTGAACCAGGCTGGACAGATGGTAAAGCCCGAAGTCGCTGGGCTTGCTCCAAAGTCCGACGATCCCAATGTTTACGTTCTCGGCCATGTGCTGGCAGTGCCCGCTTCGACTGGCTGGACCGACGGCGACCTCGAAGAGGAATACCGGTCAGCCAGCTGGCGAGTGATGCTCACCGAGGCTGAATACAGGGACGTCGTCGAGAATATCAGAAAGCTGCAGGCAAGGTCCAAATTCTGGCACGCGTCGCTCTACAACTGCAACGCATTCGTAGCGGACATCGCCCGATCCATGGGGTATAAAACGCCAGGAATCTGGCTCCGGCCGCAACAGTTCATAACCACCCTTCGAGAGATGAACCAAGGTAAGAAGGTTTCTTCAAAGTCGTCATCGAACCGATGAGCGGAGAGGATCGCACCGCTGAAATCTCTTTCGGATGATAGTTCTGTAGAGACGGTTGGTGAATTGGCAGTTCAGAGCCCCGGTGACCTGTAAGTGAGCATTGCAGCAGTTGGCGAGATCATATGGGCGATCGGCATCGTCGCCTGGTACGTCATCCGCTATCCCTTCGAGCGCCGCGCCAAGCGAGTGCGGGTGGTGAGCGACCGCCGCTCGCCTTCCGAAACGATCGGACTGGCTTGCGCCCTCTTCGGGCTCGCGATCTTACCCGGATTCTACGTCGCCACCGGTATCCCGAAAATCGCGGACTATCCGGCAAGCGTTTGGGCCGTCGCCCTCGGAACAATCATCTTCGCCACTGCACTGTGGGTGTTTCGTATATCCCACAAGGTACTTGGCCGAAATTGGTCGATCTCGCTGCAGATCCGCGAGCAGCACAGGCTGGTCAGTGACGGACCTTACGCCTTGGTGCGGCACCCCATGTATACCTCATTCCTGCTTATGGCGCTTGGCCAAGCCTTTCTGCTGCCGAACTTGCTTGTCGACCTTGCGGGTTTGGTCGGCTTTGCGGTCCTTTTTTTTCTGCGGGTGAATAAGGAAGAGCGTATGATGCTGGAGAATTTTGGCCCCCAATATCGCGACTATATGAAAAGGACCAAGAGAATAATTCCCTATTTGTACTAGAGGTCCCTGTCATGCGAGGGCGAGCCCTAAAGCTTTCGGCGCCCCGACGCCTTGTCTGCGACTTGATGAGATTTTCGACCGGCGTGCCGCGGGTTACGGTACAGCGTCAGATGAATCTCGGTCCCCTCTTGCGGGCCAGAATGGCGCAGCAAATCAAGCCCTCCTGGACGGCGATCTTCGCCAAGGGATATGCTCTTCTTGCCCGGGAGACGCCCGAGTTGCGGCGCGCCTACGTCAAGTTGCCCTGGCCGCAGCTTTACGAATATCCGGTAAGCGTCGCCTCTATCGCCCATGAGCGCGAACATGATGGCGAGCAGGCTGTCCTGCTCAGCCGAATCAAGGGTCCAGAGGTCTTGGCCCTCACCGAACTCGATGCGTCGATCCGCCGGGCGCGCTCGCTTCCCGTCCAGGAGATCAAGGACTTCCGGCTCGCCTTGAAGTTTGCCCGTGCGCCAGCGCCAATAAGATGGCTGCTGATGTGGCTGGGGCTGAATATCGCCCGGCAGAGGGCGAACTATTTCGGCACGTTTCAGTTGTCCGTCTATTCCGGCCTCGGCGCGGAATCCCTCAACCCGCTTACGCCCCTGACCACACTCCTCAATTATGGTCCAATCGCAGAAGACGGGTCGGTCACGGTCCGCATTCATTATGACCACCGGGTCATGGATGGCGCCAACGTGGCTCGGGCCCTCAACAGGTTCGAACAGATCCTGAACGGCGTTGTTGCCGAGGAAGTGGCTCAACAGCCTGCCGGTGCTGTCCATCCAGCAAGGATGGACAACCGCAAGCGACGATGATTAGCCAAAGCTTATTTTCATGCTTAAGACATGTTTCGATGCGTGATAGGAGACGTAATCCAGGTTTCGTCAATTGACTTGAAAAGGCCAGCCGAGTTCAGGGCAAGGCGGCTTTAGGGACAGCTTCATGATTTCGAACGGTCAGGTCCGGCCAGCTGTCGTTGTGATCGGCGCGTCGGGTGGAATAGGACGGGCAATTGCCAAAGTGGCTGCCCGGGAGCGCCGTACGGTCGTTCTTGTGGCACGCTCGCCTGAAGGTTTGGAAGCGGCCGGAGACGAAGTGCGGGAAGCCGGCGGCGAGGCGTTTACTCTTGAGTTAGATGTTTCGGCGAGCGATATGTCAAAGCGCCTGGAGGAGTTTCTGTCGACGAACGGTCTGGTCTGCGATGTTCTCGTCAACAGCGCAGGCTATGGCCTGCGCGGTGCGGCGACCGCCCTGCCTATCGACGATCAGCTTGGCATCATCGACCTCAACATACGCGCCCTCAGCGAACTGACACTCCGTTTTCTGCCTGGAATGGTGGAGCGCAAGCAAGGAGGCGTGCTCAATCTCAGTTCTGTCGCCGGCTTCGTTCCGGGGCCTTACATGGCCCTCTATTACGCCAGCAAGGGCTTTGTGCGGTCCTTCTCGGAGGCGCTTCACCAGGAGGTTCGGCGCACGGGTGTGACCGTCACATGCGTGGCGCCCGGGCCAGTGTCGACGGAGTTTCTCGAGCGCTCCAACGCCTATCAGACGCCACTCTTCAGCATTCTCCCCAAGATGGGTCCAGAGGATCTGGCCGAACGCGCCTGGCGGGGTTTCAAATCCGGTCGTCGCCTTGTCTTGCCGGGCATTTCGGCCAAATTGATCGCCCTCGCTTTGACGATCTTTCCTTCCGCGGCAATGTTGCCGGTCATCGGCCGCTTGCAACGGAGCGGCAACGACCCTTGTCCCTGCGGTTCAGGTCGAAAGTTCAAGAAGTGCTGTGGCGCCCGCCAGATACAGTTTCGCCGCAGCCTTGGGCGCATCATTCCGTGACAGGCTTCCAATCCTCGCAAGCTGCGCCTCGCTGTCGCGCCTTTGCCGCGATGTCCGACGTCCACACTGCTTCCAGCGACGCCGTGTATCCGAGATTGAGAGCCCGCCGATGAGATTTTCGTGGACGATAGCCGTCGCGCTTCTGGTTTCGGGCTGCGGGAGCACGACACAGGCGGGACGTGCGACAGGCAATTTCGGCCCCGAGACCCTGACCTTGATCAACTCCTACAGAGTGAGTCGCGGCCTCTCTCCCCTGGCCACGAATGGCACGCTCCAAGCCTTGGCGAGGCAGCATAGCCAGTATCAATCTTCCAGAAATACCTTAAGCCATAATGGCTTCCGCGAGAGATCAGCCAGAGCAAAGGCCGCAGGGCTCAGCGTCGTATGTGCAGAGAACGCTGGCTATAACTATAAGAATGCACAGCAGCTTTTCCTCGGATGGCGAAATTCCCCGGGCCACAGAACAAACATGCTTCGACCCAATCTGCGCTATGCTGGAGTCTCCGTAGTCGGCGATTATGCAACCTTCTTTGCTTGCCAATAAGGTCGGCCATGATGGATCGGTCGGCTGTCGGGGCTGCTCCGGTAACCGCACGGCAAAAGGAATGGTGAAACCTATGACACTTGCTTTTATTGAAGGGAGGATTTCGTGAAAAGAATTGCGGCTACGCTGCTTGGAATTACGGTGGCCTTGAGCGGTTGCTCCACCACACAATCCGCGAAAGGACAGGTGGCGGACGGTTCTGAGACGTTCACCGGAAGCGCCACGGCCCATGGGTCACATCGCGGCTCCATCAAACTGACGAGCAGCAGGGGAAGGCTTTGCACAGGCAATTTCGAATACGTCTCCGACCAGGAAGGTAAGGGAATGTTCAATTGCTCCGACCTGGAAAGCGGACCATTCACCTTCGTCTCAACTGGCGGAATGCACGGGACGGGGTCGGGAACGCTAGGCGGCAAGCCATTCACCTTCACGGTGGGCTAGCGCCGGGCTGCGCTAGGGTCGAGACCAAGATTCCCGCCACTTGAGGGTGAGCGTGGTTGACGCAGCCCTTGCTACCGCTCTAGAGGAATGAACCGCGATCCGGTCGGGGACACCTTCGGTGCCCATTCGACGCCAAGCGCCTAAAATGACAGGATCGCGACATCCTAAGTGATTGAAAAAATCACGATGGAGGGATGGCCGAGCGGTTTAAGGCACCGGTCTTGAAAACCGGCGTGGGCGCGAGTTCACCGTGGGTTCGAATCCCACTCCCTCCGCCAGACTAACCAATTAAGTTCTTATAAACGTTGCGCTTTATCGTTCCGCGATGATTTTTCCCACTTCCTTCCCCATCAAATAAGTAGGTTACGAGCCCAAGCCTTGCGTGCGCCAGCGCATGTTACAATCCTCCAGTCGAAATCCGAGCAGGAAGGGACGACATGGCCGAGCCTGCAGAGGCAGCCAGCGGCGAAGCTTTGCCAGATTGGGAGCGAGCGGCCGACGAGGCGAACCAGACGTGCGAGGGAGACGCCCGGGCAGCGTTCGTGGCGCTACTCCTGATCTTGTGGCGGTTCCGTCGTGGCTCCGCCAAAAACCGGAGCCGAACCGAAACCACTTCCTACGCGGTAAGGGTTTGGGCGCTTGCCAGTGGTGCCTCAATGCAACCGCAGGGGTTCTGCGGCTCCCCAGGGAGACGGCGGTGCCTTCATAGAACCGCCGTCGGGCCTCGAAACTGGGTTTTTCTGCAACCCGGTTTTCGAGGCACCCACTTTCGGCAAATTTTCCGATCCTCAATGTAACAGTTTCCAGCCTACCGGTTCCGTCGAGGCACCGGTAGGAGCCGTGGCCAACCTGTCGGCCACGTGCCCACAAACACCCGGTGACCGTCCGTCACGCGCAATATGCCATCATGGGCATCCTACATACAAATGATTCTCGCGCCGCTGAAACCCCTGCCCCTGCGGAATGGGTTATTGACGCTGCCGTCGTGGCAAGGCCAGGTTTCTGGCGGTGCCACGGAACCGCCTGAACAGTCGAAGGTGGTCCCACGGAAGTGTACTGCTCGCTGAAAAGCTTGTTTCCATACTTGGGATTATCGGCGCTTAAGGCCAAGACTTCTGTCCGACCGCCTTCGCTGGATATCAAGTCGCTCTACCCGCAGCAAAATCTGCAAAAATTCAATGCGTTGCGACGCAAATTGGATCCAGACGGAATGTTCATCAATCCGTTTCTGGCCCAGCAGGGTCTGTTTTCATGAAAGTGCGTTCGTGCCCGGCGGGATTGCGCCGGGCGCGCTTGAAAGCTCAATCCACTGGCTAGGGCGACCGCTCCAGGGCTGTCGGCCGCATCACGGCGATGCGCGGAGCCTCTCCAGAACTTTCGAAGCCACGCTATCTCACCTCCGCCCTGATGGCCCAGGCTCTGGTCCCGAGGGGAATGGAGCCATCGGCGGCTCGGGGCAGTGTGTCGAATAGTTTGTTCCTGAGCTTCAGTTGAGCGTCGGGGCTCAGCCCGACACAATAGCCCGGCGCAGGGCCGGCGCCCAGCGTGAAGGGTCGCCAGAAATCGTCGAAGTCCCGGAATACCGCGGAGGCCTCGAGCGTCGTGACATGCTGGTTGACGAGATCCGGCCCTTTCACCAAATCCAGAAGCCGCTCCGGGGTGCAGAAGGGAAAGCGCTTGTCCTCTGTGAGGTCGGCTGCCGCCGGATCGAGCGATGTCGCCGCTGTCCAGAACGCGCGCATGAATTTCACTCCTCCACCGGGATAGTCCCAGACATAGAAGGCGATGGTGCCACCAGGGCGCGCGACCCGTCGCATTTCGCCAAGCGCCTTTTCGCGATCCGATACGAAGTTCAAGACCAGGCCCGAGACGACCACATCCCGGCTTGCCGCATCCAGCGGTAGAGCCTGTGCGTCGCCCGTCTGAAAGGCTGCACGACGGTCGGGCACGTTGGTGCGCGCCTTGTCCAGAAAGCCCTCTGACGGATCCACTCCGAGGACGCTGGTTGGGTTGCAGTTCGCGACGATCGCGCCGCTCAACGCGCCGGTGCCGCAGCCGACATCGAGCCAGTCCTGATCATCGGGAATATCAAGCCATTCCAGGAATTTTGGCGCAATTTGCCGGCTCCAGCGTCCCATATAGAGGTCGTAGCTGTCACCAGCCTGCCATGCGTCGTGGCGAGAAGCCTCCGTCATCGCTCCCTCCTCACATCGCTGTGAAGGGCCGATTGTACGGCCAAGGTCCGCCTGGGGAAACAGCTTTAGCGCCGTGCCGCAAAGGGCCCGACACTGACTATTGCTTCACGGCGGCCTTCGCGATGCGGTCGAAGGCCATGAGCTGTTCCAGAAGCGCCGGCATTTCCTTCAGCGGAACCATGTTAGGGCCGTCCGAAGACGTGGAATTGTCTGGATCCTGGTGGGTTTCGATGAACACACCGGCAACACCAACCGCCACGGCTGCCCGGGCCAATGTGGCGACGAAACGCCGCTCGCCGCCTGACGAGCCGCCCTGCCCTCCCGGCTGCTGCACCGAATGCGTCGCATCGAAAATGACTGGTGCGCCGATCTCGGCCATGATCGGCAGGGCACGCATGTCCGACACGAGCGTGTTGTAGCCGAAAGAGGCGCCGCGCTCGGTGACCAGCACATTCGGATTGCCGGAGCCGGTCACCTTGGCGACGACGTTTGTCATGTCCCACGGGGCCAAAAACTGGCCCTTCTTCACGTTCACGATCCTGCCGGTCCTGGCGGCAGCCACCAACATATCGGTCTGCCGCGAAAGGAACGCCGGCACTTGCAGAATGTCGACCACCTCGCCGACCACCGCGCATTGCTCCTCGGTGTGCACATCTGTCAGCACCGGCAAGCCGAATTCCTTTTTCAGGTCGGCGAATATGGGCAGCGCGGCATCAAGGCCGGCGCCGCGTGTCGCGCCCAAAGAGGTGCGGTTGGCTTTGTCGAAGCTCGACTTGTAGACCAGACCGATCCCCAGCTTGGTCGTCAGTTCCTTCAGGGCTCCAGCCATGTCGAAAGCGTGCTGCCGACTTTCCAACTGGCACGGACCGGCAATCAAAGCCAAGGGCGCATGATTGGCGAAAGTAACGTTTCCGGCTGAAACGCTATGGTTCGGCTTGGTCATCACGCGGCCTCGAATGCAAAGACGGCACCCTGTCCGGGCGCTGGGTGAACACATAGGCGTTCGGCGAACTTTTCACACGCCACGCCGCGAGATTTCAGCAGGTGTTCGGTCGCCTTGACGTCGGACACGCCAAAAACCACCACGCGCGCCTGCAGCCCGCGGTCCTCGGTAGAGGGGACGCCGAAAAAATGTATCAGGTTCTGGTTGGTCATCGCTTCGAGCGATGCATTGGCGAGTTGGTACACGAGCTTGCGGTTCGGGACTTCAACCTCCTCAAACCGGCTGATCGTCCGGATGAAGTGATCGACATGCGAAGGCTCCGGCGCTGCCAGTATGACGGACTTGATCCGCGTCACGCCATTGCTGTGGTCTTGCAGCGCCGATCTGTCGACCTTGGGCGATGCGACACGCTGGCAGGTGAACAGGAAGAAATCCGGCGCCCTCGGATCCGCGGCAAAGGCCAGCCGGAATATTGCCTTGTCCGCTTTGCCGGTAGCGTCGACGAAATCGCGTGAAAATTCGAGCATGGGGCCGCAGGCATACGGAGAGTGCTCGAAAGCCGCATGGTCCGCAGTTGCATCGTCGGTGCGAAAGACGACCGCCGAAAATCCCTCTTGGCCACGCCTGGACCGATAAGCCTCGTCGCGGATGACAAACATGTTGCACGCCTCAACCGCTTCGCCGATGGCGGCAGGCTGCTGCTGTACCAGCGGCTCGATAAAGGTATCGTCCTTGAAGTAGACGCAGCAATTGGCGGTGCCGAAAGGATGCACGCCAACCGGGGCGACCGTGAAGCCAAGCTTGGTCAACCGCTCCCGTGCCGTGTTGAGGCTGGAGGTGGGCAGCACGAGATGATCGATGGCGCGGGCAGACATGGCGCGGAGTTATCTCACTATGTGCGCCGGTTTCAAGCCGTGCCGTTAGCAGCTAGCCGATTGAAGCGCTTAGTGCCTGGCGCGATGTGCGCTCAACGCGTCGACATCGCGCGGCAGTTCGGTCAGGCGGCGGCCCCTCGGGGTTTCACCCTTCGCCAGCATGTCCACATCGATATGGCTGATGGCGGTTGCGACGTCGAATTCGCCAAGCAGATTATCGAGAAGCAGAAACGCAATTTGCGCCTGCGTATCGTCCGGAATGTTTCCGAGCCATGGCAAGGTGAGAGCGATATTCATCCGGCTGCGCTCACGATCGGTCTCGGCGACATAAGTGACGGTCTCCGCGCCGACGGTCTGGCCGTTGATCGAAATCTGCGTCGAACCTTGCATGCGCGGCTTGAATGCGGTGATTCTCCAGCCCGAAATCGCCGGAGCCGCGGCGACGAGGCGCGTCACGACGGGAAAACTGGCAACGATTCCCTCGGCCGAAATAACCAGTTCGCTTTCGCCGGAATCGGTCGAGCCCACCAGCAGCGACAAGCCGCCATCGTAGCGTTGCAAGGCGTTGAACAACGGGCGAACGAGTTCTTCCGGGTCGCCGCCCTTCTGCAGGGCGCGGTTCAGGCGGTTGGCCGCATCAGCATTCTCGCTGAACCAGTTCCAGAACGCCGCGTCGTTGGCCAGGGCGAAATCGGGTTCGGTCAGGCTGCTTGTCCCGCCCTTTGGCGCTTCCTGCACACGTGCGGCCTCCGCGCCGCGCCGTTTTGCCTTGCCGAACACCTTTCCCACCAGCGCCATATTCAGACAAGCCTGCTTTGTACCACCGCCGCATTGATGAAACTGGCAAAGAGCGGATGCGGGTCAAAGGGCCGGCTCTTGAGTTCGGGATGGTATTGCACACCGATAAACCAGGGATGGTCGGGATACTCGACCGTTTCGGGCAAGACGCCATCCGGCGACATGCCGGCGAACACCAGTCCGCACGCTTCGAGCTTTTCCTTGTAGTCGATATTGACCTCGTATCGGTGGCGGTGCCGCTCCGAAATCTCCGTGTCGCCATAGATCTCGGCAATCTTGGAATTGCCGGCAAGATGCGCAGCGTAAGCTCCGAGCCGCATCGTTCCGCCCAGATCGCCGGCAGCGCGGCGCTTCTCCAGCATGTTGCCCTTCAGCCATTCGGTCATCAGACCGACGACGGGTTCGTCCGTGGCGCCGAATTCCGTCGACGATGCGTGTTCAATGCCGGCCAGTGACCGCGCGGCCTCGATGCAGGCCATCTGCATGCCGAAGCAGATGCCGAAATACGGCACCTGGCGTTCACGTGCGAACTTGGCGGCCAGGATCTTGCCCTCGGACCCGCGTTCGCCGAAACCGCCCGGCACCAGGATGCCATGCACCTTTTCCAGGAACGGCGCCGGATCTTCCTTCTCGAAAATCTCGCTTTCGATCCAGTCCAGCTTGACGCGAACGCGATTGGCCATGCCACCATGCGACAGCGCCTCGATCAGAGATTTATAGGCGTCCTTCAAGCCTGTGTATTTGCCCACGACCGCAATCGTGACTTCCCCTTCGGGATTGTGGATTCGGCCGGAAATCTCCGTCCAGCGCTCCATGCGCGGCTTCGGTGCGGGGTCGATGCCGAAGGCAGCCAGCACTTCCGAATCCAGCCCCTCCTTATGATAGGCCATCGGCACATCGTAAATGTGGCCGACATCGAGCGCCTGGATCACCGCGCTTTCGCGCACATTGCAGAACAACGACAGCTTTCGCCTTTCCTCCTTGGGGATGGACCGGTCGGCGCGAACCAGGAGAATATCGGGCGCGATGCCGATGGAGCGGAGCTCCTTGACGGAATGCTGCGTCGGCTTGGTTTTCAACTCGCCGGCGGCGGGGATGTAAGGCATCAGTGTCAGGTGGATGTAGACGCATTGCCCGCGCGGCAGATCGTTGCCGACCTGGCGGATCGCCTCGAGGAACGGCATCGCCTCGATGTCGCCGACGGTGCCGCCGATTTCGCACAGCACGAAATCATATTCGTCATTGCCATCGCGGATGAAATTCTTGATCTCGTCGGTCACGTGCGGGATCACCTGCACGGTCGCGCCGAGATAGTCGCCGCGCCGCTCGCGGTCGATGATGTTCTTGTAGATGCGGCCCGTGGTGATGTTATCGCTCTGGTTGGCCGAGCGCCCCGTGAAGCGCTCGTAATGACCGAGGTCGAGATCGGTTTCGGCTCCGTCATCGGTCACGAACACTTCGCCGTGCTGATACGGCGACATCGTGCCTGGGTCCACATTGAGGTAGGGGTCGAGTTTCCTGATCCGCACGCGGTATCCGCGCGCTTGCAGCAGAGCACCGAGTGCCGCTGCCGCTATGCCTTTGCCAAGGGAGGAAACCACGCCGCCGGTGATGAATACATATCGCGCCATGGGAGTCGGTGCTTAGCGCCATGGTTTTGATTCCGCCAGCAGAAAAAGCTTGGCTGTCGGCTTTTCCCAAGGCGCGGGCAAAGAGACGATACAGACGACGACGATGGCAGCACCGTCAGTTGTCATGTCGCGGCTGTGCCGACTGCCGCCATGACAGCGCAAAAAGAAACCCCGCCGGGTGGCGGGGTTGCTCATAAAGGATCAGTTCCTCCAATTGGCGCTTAAAGCACCACCACATTGGTGCCGACCGGAACACGCCGGTAAAGGTCGATGACATGCTCGTTGACCATCCGGAAGCACCCGTTGGACGAATCGGTGCCGATAGACTGCGGGGCGATCGTTCCATGGATGCGCAGATGCGTGTCCTTGCGTCCCTCATAAAGGTAGATCGCGCGAGCACCGAGCGGGTTGGCGCCGCCGCCGGGCATGCCGTCCTTGTACTGACCATACTTCTTGGGCTCGCGTGCCTGCATCTCAAGCGTCGGGATCCAGCGCGGCCACTCCTGCTTGTCGCCGACCTTGACGTTGCCCTTGAACTTCAGGCCATCCTTGCCGACAGCAATGCCATAGCGGCGTGCCGTGCCGAAGCTCTCGACAAGATAGAGGAAGTGAGAGCTCGTATCGATCACGATCGTGCCCCGCGGATAGCCGGAAAACTCCACGACCTGCGGCTCGAACTGCGGCTTGACCCTGAAACTCTTCTTCAGGTCCCTCTGCTTCTGAATGCTGTCCAGTGCGCGCGTTTCCGGCAGCATCTGGTCCTCTGCCCCGAAGATCGAGGCCATGAAGCCGCCGCCCGCGACTGTTTCGCTGCGGAGCTCGCCATTGTTGCCCTTGGCGACCACTTCGGATGTGCGAGGGGTCAATGCAACCGGTTCGATTGGCGTCAGCGGTTCAAGTCCGGGCATCGGAGCGGCCGGCTCGCGCATCGGGCGCTTCTTCACCTGGGGTTTGACTGACTTGGCGGCGGCCGCCTTCGTGTTGCTTTCGGCTGGACGGCCAAAAAGGGCCGCGAACAGGCCGCGCGGCTTCTTCTCCTCGGCGACCTCCACCGGCTTCTTGGCGCTGGGCTTGGCCTTCGCCACCTTGCGCGTCGCCGGCTTGGCTTTTGTGACCTTCTTCTTGACTGGCTTCTTCACCTCAACCGAGGCAGCGGCCTGCGGCTTGGTCTGCGCGAACGAAATGACTGGGGCTGAAACGGCAAGCGCAATGCCGAGGCCCAGGGTTGCAAGGCTACGAGCGAGCATGGATTAATCCCATTGGACTGCAAAAAACGTGTTGGCGGTTACGGCATGGGAAGTCGTGTGCGCGCCCCACCCTGCTGCCGCTGGCTTTATATGCGGGCTGCAGATTCGCCTCAAGCAGCACGGCGTCCGCAAAGGCCCACCCTCGAACGATTTTATCCAACTGTGTTGCGGCGAACACAGAAACGGTGGCCGGCTGGATGATATCCAGAGTTGATCGACCCAGCCAAGCGCCGGCTGGAGCGGCTCGCCGCTCCATTCCTTTGTACTTGGCCATCATTGGGCGATGCCAAGTGAACCAGCTCGGCTGGCGGAAGGCTGTTAGTTGTTGGGGACCTGAGGCGTTGCCGGCTGCGCCGGAGCAGCGGGCGCAGGCGGTGCGCCAGAACCGGATGCCGGCGTCCCTGTCCCGGCGGGCGCACCGGTAGCGGGCGCGGAAGACCCATCGGATGCTGCGGGAGCCGGCGTTGCCGGCGCCTTCTCGCCACCCAGTTTGTCGAGCACGCCCTGGCCGGTTTCCTCGGTCGCGGCAGGCAGCCGGTCGAGAATGTCGATGGGCTGTTCGCCATAGCGAGCGAGAATGGAAAGCCCCAGGGAGGTGACGAAGAACGCCGTCGCCAGGATCGCAGTCGCCCGTGTCAGGGCGTTGGCAGCGCCGCGCGCCGTCATGAATCCCGAACCGCCGCCAATGCCGAGACCACCGCCTTCCGAGCGTTGCAGAAGCACGACGCCAACAAGCGCGAGCACGACCATCAGATGGATGACGATAAGGACGGTTTGCATAAGAGTTCCTGGAGAATCCTGCTCAGGGCATGCGAGCCCCGCGACGAAGGCGGCTCATTACATTGCTTTGGCGGCAAATCCAAGGCCGCAAAAGGCGTTTGCCCAAAGGGGTTGATACTGCGGCCGATATCGGGTCTGTCCCGGACGGCTGCAAGAGCGCCCCGCGAATTTCCTCGCCCGGCCCTCAATCGAGGCGGTAGGCCTCCGCGATTCCGAGGAAATCTGCCGCTTTGAGGCTGGCGCCGCCAACCAGCGCGCCATCGACATTACCGATAAACATCAGCTCCTTCGCGTTTCCAGGCTTGACCGAACCGCCATAAAGGATGCGCATGCCCTTGGCCGTGTCGAAGAGCTTGTTCTGCAGGCGCTCACGAATGTGCGCATGCGCCTCCGCCACATTGCCGGCGGTTGGTGTGAGGCCCGTACCGATCGCCCAGACTGGCTCATAGGCAATGACCACGGTCTGCGACGTGCTGTTGGCTGGCACCGAGCCATCGATTTGACGCGACAAAACGTCGAGCGTTTCTCCGCGCTCGCGTTCCGCCAGCGTCTCGCCGATGCAGATCACCGCAACGAGTCCTATGGAAAGCGCCGCTTCCGCCTTCGATCGAACCGTCGAATCGTCCTCATTGTGGTCCGTTCGCCGCTCGGAGTGCCCGACGATGACATAGGTCGCTCCCGCCTCCTTGAGCATGCTGGCGGAAATGTCGCCCGTATGCGCGCCGTGATCCTTGGCGTGGCAATCCTGCCCGCCGACCTTCACCGGAGTATTTGCCAGTATCTCGGCGGCCCTGGAGATCAGCGTGGCTGGAGGGCAGATGAGGCAGTCGGCGGCACTTTCCAAGCCAGACGTGAAGGCGTGTCCGATCGTGCGAAGTTCCTCCAGCCCGCTGATGGTTCCGTTCATCTTCCAATTGCCCGCCACTAGGGGCTTGATACCCGGAGTCGTCATCACATCCTCGGCTGTCGAATTCTTCGCCGCGTTCACTATCAAATTGCATCGACAAAGCAATCGACACCCGGCCTCTTCGGCGCTATGCGCCTGTTCCCAGACATGCTAGGCGCTGGCGCATCTGGACTAACTGGACCTCGACAATGCTTGAAACCTTGCGAAACGCTGCCGGTACTTGGGTGGCGAAACTCCTCCTCCTCCTGCTCGTGGTGAGCTTTGCGATCTGGGGGATATCGAGCAGCCTGATCAATGGCATTACCAGCAATGCCGTTATCACTGTTGGAAACACGCAGGTTTCGCCCACCGACTTCCGGCTCGCCTACAACCGCCGGGTCAATCTTCTGTCCCAGCAACTCTCGCGGCCGTTGACGCGCGAGCAGGCGGCAGCGATGGGCGTCGAGGACGAGGTAATCACGCAGTTGGTGACCGGCGCACTTCTCGACGAGCAGGCGCGCAAGATCGGGCTTGGCCTTTCCAAGGATAAGCTCGCCGACCTGACGGCCAAAGACCCGGCGTTTCAGGGCGTCGACGGCAAGTTCGACCGCCAGCGCTTCCTCTATGTCCTGCAGCAGATCGGAATGCGGCCGCAGGACTATTTTGCCAACACGGCGAATATCGCGGTCCGTCAGCAGATCGTCGAAGCGGCGACTGACGGACTGAAGGCACCGGATACATTCCTGCGTGCGGTGGCGCTCTATCGTGGGGAGGACCGTACCATCGACTACCTCGTCCTGCCCCGATTGAGTGTGGAGCCCGTGGAAGAACCCGCTGGCGATGTGCTGACCAAGTGGTTCGACGGCATCAAAGCCCGCTACGCCGCCCCCGAATACCGCAAGCTCGCCTATGTTAAGCTTGAACCGGAAGACATTTCGGATGCCGGCGCGATCACGGACGCACAGATTCAGCAGGACTACGACAAGAACAAGTCGCGCTATACCGAGGCGGGCGCTCGGGCGATCGAACAGCTCATGTTCACGTCGGAAGAAAAGGCGAAGGCCGCGCATGATGCAATTGTCGCCGGCACCAAGACCTTCGAACAAGCCATGAAAGACGAAGGCAAGACCGCTACTGACGTCCAGCTCGGTATCCTGACGAAGGACAAGGTAGCGGACCCGGCAGTCGGTGAAGCCGCATTCCAATTGGAGGAAGGCAAGATCAGCGACCCCATCAAGGGCGCCTTCGGGACGGTTCTGGTGCGGGTTAGCGCCATCAAGCCCGAAGTCGTGAAGCCACTGAAGGATGTTGCCGAAGAGATTCGTAAGGATCTCGCTTTGTCGGAAGCAAATCGCATTCTGCTCGACGTGCACGATTCCTACGAAGATGCCCGGGCTGGCGGCGCTTCGCTCAAGGAAGCGGCTGAAAAGCTGAAACTGAAGGTCGTGGTCATCGACGCGGTCGACCGAACTGGCAAGCGTCCCGACGGCACTGTCGTCAATGATTTGCCCGCGTCGGCCGATCTTCTAAGCGAGGCTTTCGAGGCAGAGCCCAATACCGAAAATCAGCCGATCACCGTCGGCCCCAACGGGTTCGTCTTCTACGAGGTCGAGAGCGTTGAAGCAGCGCGCGAGCGCACATTGGACGAAGTGCGCGCCAAGGCGATCACGGATTGGAAGCTGGAGCAAGCCAATAGCCGCCTCGACGAGAAGGCGAAGGCGGCTGAGAAGAAGCTGACCGACGGAACGGCGATCGACACCTTGGCCGGCGAGCTTAAGACCGAGAAGCAGACCAAGCGCGGCCTTAAGCGCGAGGCGGATGATGCGGATATCGGCAGGGACGGCGTCGCGGCTGTATTCGGCGTGAGCCAGAACGGAACCGGTCTGACGCCGACGCCATCAGGAGATGGGCGCATCCTCTTCAAGGTGACGGAGGTTTTCGAACCGACCGGCGCCGGCCCCACCAGCCTGCCGGCCGAGATGCGCAACAGCTTCCAGCAAGCGATCGCCGCAGACATGCTTGATGAGCTGGTAGTCCGTCTGCGCGGCGAGTTCGATGTCGATATCGATCGCAATGCCGTGCAGCAAGCGCTGCTTCTCCAATGAGCAGTTCACTCAAACCGCATATCGCCAAGGCAGCCAGCGGAGCGTCGCTGAGCTTCGATGAAGCGAAGGACGCGTTCGACATCATCATGTCCGGCGATGCGACGCCCGGCCAGATCGGCGGCTTCCTGATGGCGCTGCGCGTACGCGGGGAGACCATCGATGAGATCTCAGGCGCAGTCGCAACAATGCGTGAGAAGATGCTTCGCGTCGAAGCCCCCGCCGATGCAATCGACATCGTCGGAACCGGCGGCGACAATTCGCACAGCGTGAACATTTCGACCGCCTCCGCTTTCGCGATAGCCGGCGCCGGCGTTCCTGTTGCCAAGCATGGCAATCGGGGGCTGTCGTCGCTGACCGGCACAGCGGACGTGCTTACCGCGCTGGGCGTGAAGCTGGACATCGATTCCGAAGCAATCTCGCGCTGCATTCGCGAAGCTGGCATCGGCTTCATGTTCGCGCCGCAACATCATCCGGCGATGCGCCATGTCGGCCCGACGCGTGTGGAACTTGGAACGCGTACGATCTTCAACCTGCTGGGTCCCCTGTCAAACCCGGCAAGCGTGCGCCGCCAGATGGTCGGCGTGTTCGCGCCCGAATGGGTTGGTCCCGTCGCCGAGACCCTTCGAGGCCTTGGCTCGACTTGCGCCTGGGTCGCGCATGGCGATGGGTTTGACGAGATCACCACCACGGGCGAGACGCAGATTTCCAGCTTCAACGGCGGGGCGGTGGAAAGTTTCGTGTTGAAACCTGAGGAGTTTGGCCTGCCGCGGCACCATCGTGACCTGTTGCGCGGCGGCGACGCCTCGTTCAACGCCGAAGCGCTGCGCAATGTTTTGGCGGGGGTCCCCGGCGCTTACCGCGACACAGTTCTCATGAACGCTGGCGCGGGCCTCATTGTCGCCGGCAAGGCGACGGATCTCGTTGACGGCATAGCCCAGGCGGCAAGCTCGATCGACACCGGCCGCGCCGCAGGTGCCCTTGCCAAACTGGTCAAGGTTTCGAACGGGTAAGATGGCCGATATCCTTAGGAAAATCGAAGCCTACAAGCGCGACGAGATCGCGGCAGCAAAGACGCTGACGCCCCTTGTCGAGTTGCGCGCTCGCGCCAAGGACGTGGAAGCGCCGCGAGGCTTCGAACAGGCGCTGCGCGCCCGAAGGAACGCGAATGGTTTCGCGCTGATCGCCGAAATCAAGAAGGCCAGCCCGTCGAAGGGGCTCATCCGCGCCGATTTCGATCCCCCGGCACTTGCCCGAGCCTATCAGGCCGGCGGAGCCGCATGCCTGTCGGTACTGACCGACGCGCCCTCCTTTCTGGGGGCGCCTGAGTTTCTAAATGCCGCCCGCGCCGCCACTCGCCTCCCTGCCCTGCGCAAGGATTTCATGTTCGAGCCCTATCAGGTGGCGGAGGCGCGCGCCTGGGGCGCCGACGCAATTCTCATCATCATGGCCAGCGTCAGCGACGACGAGGCCAACGCTCTGGAGGCCGCAGCCTTCGAACTCGGTATGGACGTGCTGGTCGAAGTGCACAACGAAGCTGAGACCGAGCGGGCTCTGCACCTCAATTCGAAACTCCTCGGCGTCAACAATCGCAACCTGCGTACATTTGATGTGAGTCTCGACACCTCTGAGAGACTGGCAAAGCTGGTTCCGGCCGATCGCTTGCTCGTCAGCGAGAGTGGGATCTTCTCCCATGACCACTGCCGGCGGTTGGAGAAATCGGGCATTGGCGCGTTTCTCGTCGGCGAAAGCCTCATGCGCCAAGCGGACGTCGAAGCCGCGACCCGCCTTCTTCTCACCGGCGAAACCGCCGCTGCGCGGCGCGCGATCGGCTGAGATCGAATGGCCACCGAGGACAAACTGACCCATATCGGCGCTTCCGGTGAAGCGCATATGGTCGATGTCGGCGAAAAGGCCGAGACCCAACGCACGGCGGTTGCCGAAGGCGCGGTGGTCATGAAGCCAGAGACGCTGAAGACTATTCTCGCCGGTGACGCCAAGAAGGGCGACGTGCTGGGCGCCGCACGGATTGCCGGTATCATGGCCGCCAAGCGCACGCACGAACTGATACCGCTCTGCCACCCACTCCTGTTAACCAAGGTGTCGGTCGACATTGCGCCGGATGAGTCGCTGCCGGGGCTGCGGGTCACCGCGCTTGCTCGGGTGACCGGGAAGACCGGAGTCGAGATGGAAGCGCTGACTGCAGCTTCCGTTGCCTGTCTCACCATCTACGACATGGCCAAGGCAATCGATCGCGGGATGGTCATCACCGATGTCCGGCTTGTTGAGAAGACGGGGGGCAAGTCCGGCGCCTACAGTCGGGAACGGGGCTGATATGGCGCTTCTTCCGGTCGACGACGCACTGGCAATGCTGCTCGCCGGCGCCGGGCCAAAAGCGCCGGAAGCCGTGGATCTGGAACACGCCGCAGGCCGCGTGCTGGCCGAGCCGCTGTTCGCCTTGCGGACCCAGCCGCCCTTCAACGCATCCGCGATGGACGGCTACGCCGTTCGGGCGGCCGACACGCAGTCTGCCGGTGCGCTGTTGAAGGTCATTGGACAAGCCCCTGCAGGAAAACAATTTTCTGGGGGCGTTGTGGATGGCGAGGCGGTGCGCATTTTTACCGGCGCACCCGTTCCGGACGGCGCCGATGCCGTGCTCATCCAGGAAAACGCGAAGGCGCATGGCGATACGGTCGAGGTTCTGGAGCCGGTCGCCGCCGGCCGCAATATCAGGCGTCGGGGGCTCGATTTCGGGGAAGGCGACCTTCTGCTCGAAAAGGGCCGAATCCTGGATGCAGCCGCCCTGTCGCTGGCGGCCTCCGCCAACCACGCGCATGTTCGCGTCGTTGGCCGCCCGCTTGTTGCGATTATTGCGACAGGTGACGAGCTGCTGCCGCCCGGCAGCACGCCTGGCCCCGACCAGATCATCTCATCCAACGCCTATGGCGTGGCCGCCATCGCATCCGCCGCCGGCGCCGAGGTCATGAACCTGGGCATCGCGCCGGATCGCGTAGACGCTATCTCGGCGCTGGTCGACCAAGCGCTTTCCGCTGGCGCCGATATCATCGTCACCCTTGGGGGCGCTTCCGTGGGCGACCATGATCTGGTTCATCAGGTTCTGACCCAGGCGGGCCTCTCCCTCGCTTTCTGGAAGATCGCCATGCGGCCGGGCAAGCCGCTGAATTTCGGCACATTGGCTGGCGCGCGCTGCATCGGTCTGCCGGGCAACCCAGTCGCCAGCCTGCTATGCTCGCAACTCTTTCTCGCGCCGCTCGTATCCCGCCTCGCCGCCCTGCCCCATGTTCAGGACATGCGGGATGCCTTCCTCGCGCTGGCCCTTCCGCAAAACGATCTGCGCCAGGATTATGTCCGCGCTGACGTCAAGGTTGGGGCCGATGGCAAGCTGGTCGCCACCCCCTTTGCGACCCAGGATTCCTCCATGCTGCGGGTTTTGGCCGATTCCAATGCGGTGATAGTCCGTCCGCCCTTCGATCCGGCGCGGGCGGCCGGCGAGGCTTGCCGTGTGCTGATGCTGCGGTAAGTTTAGGCGCGCCTTACGGCCAGCTTGGCATCTCGCCGCGGTGATGCCTCCCCGCACCGCACACGGAACGGCTCCGTGTCCATATGCGGAATTTTCGCCTTACGTTCACAAAAACTTAAGCGGTTGCGGAACACAACTGGAACAGATAGTGTTTGTTCCGGGTTTGTTTACTTTCTGATTCCTCTCGCCGATGGGACGTCGCGATGCTGACGCGCAAACAACATGAGCTCTTGATGTTCATCCATCAGAGGCTGAAGGAGTCTGGAATCCCTCCCTCCTTCGATGAAATGAAGGATGCGCTCGACCTCGCATCGAAGTCCGGTATTCACCGCTTGATCACTGCGCTGGAGGAACGGGGCTTCATCCGCCGCCTGCCCAACCGTGCGCGCGCGCTGGAGGTCACCCGTTTGCCCGAGTCGCTTGCGCCTGGTCTCGCCGCGCCGAAGAAATTCTCCCCAAGCGTCATTCAGGGAAGTCTCGGCAGGCAGCCCGAACCCGTGCGAAGGCCGGTTGCCAGCAATGACGAGGCGGGTCTTGCCATCCCGGTGATGGGCCGGATTGCCGCCGGCGTGCCGATTGACGCGATCCAGCACCAGACACACACCATTACCGTGCCGCCGGACATGATTACCGGCGGCGATCACTACGCTCTCGAGGTGAAGGGCGATTCGATGATCGAGGCCGGTATTCTGGACGGCGACACCGTCATCATCCGAAACTCCAGCACAGCGAACCCGGGCGATATCATCGTAGCTTTAGTAGATGACGAGGAAGCGACGCTGAAGCGCTTCCGCCGCAAAGGCGCATCGATCGCGCTGGAGGCTGCCAATCCCGCCTATGAGACCCGAATTTTCGGCCCCGATCGGGTGAAGGTGCAGGGCAAGCTGGTGGGACTGATCCGGGTCTATTGAAATGGAAGACGATGCGTTGCGCGACATCTTTGCCGGGCTCGGCCCGGTAACGATCAAGAAGATGTTCGGCGGCCAGGGCATATGGCACGAGGGCATCACCGTGGGCGTTGTGGTCGACGGAATTGTGCGGCTGCGTGGCGACGCGATCAGCGGCCCGGAATTCGAGGCGGCTGGCGGCCGCCGCTGGTCCTATAGCGGCAAGGAGCGTCCGGTGAACATGCCCTACTGGACCATCCCGGATTGTGCGATCGATGATGCGGACGAACTCGCCGTCTGGACGCGTAAGGCCTATGAATCAGCCTTGAGAGCCAAGAAGAAATAGATTGGCGGCCGGACCTACACTTCCGGTGTGATCCCCTGTGCAAGAGCGGATGCCCCAACGTCTTCGCCGTTTGTGCTGCCTTCTCCCATTGGCTGGCCGCCGGCAATGCAGCTAGATTGTATATTGGCAAATCTCAATGGTGTTGAAGGGCGCTTGTGCCCGTTTGGTCCCCCACGTGCAGCTGCGTTCGGCGCGGCTCACGCGACATTGACGTGATATAAAGACTTCTTTATATGTTTATCCAATCCCCACCGAGAGTGCCGCAATGACCCTTGCCAACCCGATCGATGCCCTGCTCGCTGAAAAGGGTGTGCTCCTTGCCGACGGCGCGACCGGTACGAATCTCTTCGCAATGGGGCTGGAGGCCGGCGAGGCGCCTGAACTTCTGCTGGAGACCGCTCCGGAGACGATTGCCGCGCTGCATCGTCGCTTTGTAGAGGCTGGCGCCGACATCATTCTCACCAACTCCTTCGGCGGCACGCGTCATCGCCTGAAGCTGCACCACGCGCAGGACCGCGCCTACGCGCTGAATAAACGCGCGGCGGAGGTTGCCCGCTCGGTGGCTGACGCGGCAGGACGCACAGTCATCGTTGCCGGCTCGGTGGGTCCTACGGGTGAATTGTTGATACCGCTCGGCGCTCTCTCCTATGACGAGGCGGTCGAAGCCTTTGTCGAGCAGATTGAGGGTTTGAAGGCCGGCGGCGCCGATGTCGCCTGGATCGAAACGATGTCAGCTCCGGACGAGATCCGCGCAGCAGCTGAAGCGGCTATTCGTGTGGGGATTCCATACACTTACACCGGTTCCTTCGATACGGCGGGCCGAACAATGATGGGCCTGCTGCCGAAGGATATTCACGGCGTTGCCGATGGCCTGTCTCAGCACCCGGTTGCAGTCGGCGCCAATTGCGGCGTCGGCGCCTCCGATATTCTCGCCTCGCTCCTCGACATGACCGCGGAGCGACCCGACGCGACCGTGATCGTCAAGGGCAATTGCGGCATCCCCGAGTTTCGCGGCACCGAGATACACTACTCGGGTACCCCCGAGTTGATGTCGGATTATGTGCGTCTCGCTGTTGATGGTGGCGCGAGGATCATCGGCGGCTGCTGCGGCACGTCATTCGAGCATCTGGCGGCGATGCGCGTTGCCCTCGATGCGCACCGGAAGGCCGAGCGCCCGACGGTCGAGACGATCGTCGAGCGTATTGGGCCGATGCGCAACAAGCTTGCCGCTGCAAATGCCCCCGAAACCGCTGAGGGTCGCCGGCGTCGGCGCGCCTGATCCTGTCAGGAGGAGGCTTATACCTCCCCTAGATCCTTGCGCGCCTTGCGCAGGATTTCCAGCACCTGCTTTGATTGTTCGGCGCTAAGCGAACCTTCGCGCATACGCTTGAAGACGTTCCAAACGAGGCCTTTTGCCTCTTCGGCCAGTGCCGCCCCGCTGGCGTTCGACGAAGCGTCATCGATCTGCTCATTGACGCGGGCGAGTTCCTCGGCGTGCTGCTTCAGGAACGCCCTACCCTCGTCCGTGATCGAATAGAGGCGCTTGTTTCCATCGGCCTCCGAGACGACAAGGTCGGCTTCCTCCAGCATCTGCAGCATCGGATAGATCGCGCCGGGGCTTGGGCTGTAGGCGCCCTGAAATTTTGCTTCCAGCGCCTTTATGATGTCATAGCCGTGGCGCGGTTCCTCGGCGATCAGGCCCAATACGACCAAACGCAGCGCGCCCGGGTCGAACATACGCCGGCCACGGCCGCCACCAAAGGGGCCGCCGCGATGACGTCCGAACGGACCGCCACGCCCAGCGAACGGCCCGTCACCACCACCGCGTCCGCCCTTGCCGGCCATCGACCATCCACCGCACCCGTCCATCTTGTGTCCAAACATGTGAAGTCCTTTCGATATATCTTTCATGCGATATATCTAGCGAACGATATATCTTTGAGAAGAGGTGTCCGCAGAAATTTTCGGAAAGCTGAAACGCGCTCCTCCCAGAACCCGCAACTACTTGGAGGAGGAAGGCGCCTGCGGATCTCCGCTTAATGCCCTCGAGCGGAGCGAGATTGGTGGTGTCTCCGATACGCCGTATGCGCCGCCCTCCAGCTGTGGGGAGGAGCTATTGAATGGCTATCTTCGATACAATGAGCCGGCGTTGGCGGGACCACCAACGCATCCCGTCTACTGCTTGCTCGACTCCAAGGCCGAGGCCAGGCGCAGCAGTGACAGGAACTCCGCGCGATAGCCGAATGTGTCGGCGCCGCGCGCTGCCGCAGCGATCTCGGCGATCTTGTCGTAGCCAAAGACGGCGGTGGCGTCTTCGCCTCGCAGTTTCTGGGCAAATGCCGCGACCGCCACCGAGAAGCGCTGGTCGACGCCAGCGGCATCAAAGGACGTCACCTCGTTCGCCTTGGTTACCGGCGTGGTGATCAGTTTCGAAATGTCCTCGTTCGGCAGCTTGTAGCGGATCTTCACGAAGGCATATTCCTCCGCGTTCGAAATTCCGGCGGGGTTGTTCACTGTCGCCTGGCCGTAGCGCAATTTGTCAACCTGTTCGGCTGGGCTCCCCTTCGGCGTGACCTCATAGATGGCCGTGACCGAGTGACCCGAGCCGATCTCTCCGGCATCGACTCTGTCATTGTTGAAATCCTCGCGGTTGAGCGCGCGCGTCTCGTAGCCAATCAGTCGGTACTCGGAGATCACCTGCGGATTGAATTCGACCTGCAGTTTCACGTCCTTGGCGATGGGAAACAGCGTCGAGGATGCGTCCTCGACCAACACCTTCTCCGCTTCCGCCAGAGTGTCGATGTAGGCGGCCGTGCCGTTGCCGTTTTGAGCGATCGTCTGCATCATCTGGTCGTTCAGATTTCCGCGTCCGAAGCCGAACACGGAGAGGAAAACGCCTGATTTGCGCTTCTCTTCGATGAGCCGCTTCAGATCCTCGTCGTCGCTCTGGCCGACATTGAAGTCCCCGTCGGTGGCCAGCATCACACGGTTGACGCCGTCCTGGACAAAGGAATTCTGCGCCAGGCGGTACGCTTCGCGAATGCCTGCTTCGCCGGCTGTCGAGCCACCCGGCGACAGCGTGTCGATCGCCTGCAGGATCTTTTCCCTCTCCGCCACTTTGGTCGGTTCAAGCACGGTGCCGGCATCTCCGGCATAGGTTACGATCGACACGGTGTCGTCGGGCCGCAGCTTTCCGACGAGCAGGCGGAACGCCGACCGCAGCAGCGGCAGCTTGTCGGGCTCGTCCATCGAACCGGACACATCGATGAGGAACACCAGATTTGCCTTGGGTTGTTCCGCTGGCGGGATGTCGTAGCCTTTGATCGCTACATGCAAGAGCTTGGTGTTGGCGTTCCAGGGTGTCGGCATCACGCTGACCATCGCGTTGAATGGTGTCTCGGCGCTGTCCGGTCCCTTCCAGCCGTAAGGGAAATAGTTGATCAGTTCCTCGACACGAACGGTATCGGGTTGTGGCAGGATCCCTTCCTTCAGCGAGCGCCTCACGAAGGAGTAGGACGCGGTGTCGACGTCGATCGAGAGCGTGGAGACCGGTTCTTCCGCTGCGGATTTCACCGGATTGGCTTTGAAAGCCTCCATGCGGTCGCGATTTTCCTCGGGCAGCATCGGACCGTCGGCTGGAGGCAGCAATGCTTCCGCCTCCTTTGCCGTCGGTCTCGCCAACTGGGTCATGACCCGCGCCCTTGGCGCCGCTGAAGCCATGGGTGCTGCTGGCGCTGGCACCGCCGTCATGATCGAAACTCCGTCCAAGTCCCTCGGCAGCGCGGCTTCCGCTGCTGGAGCGGCAGAATCCGCGAGCGCGCTTCTCTCTGTGACCGCTGGCTGCTGTTGCGGAATTGGCTCCGCAAGAGGCTGTGCCGCCGAGTCTACGCGACCTACCCGCCCCAAGATCTTCCGCTCTTGCTTCACAGGAACCGGGGTCTTTTCTTTCGCGGCAACGGCCGGCTGCTCCTTCAGCGGCAGCGGCGTCTTTTCCTCGCCAATCGTCGCAACATCGGTGGCGAACAGGTCCGGCGAGGTTCTCATCAACTCAAACGTCGCATAGCCGGCAATCGGCAGGGCTACGAGGCCGGCAAGCGCCGGCGCTGCAATCATCTTCCTTTGCATCGCCTCACTCCAGAGCTTCCATGCTCGTTCGATGAGACGCGGCCGCGCAGCCGAAGCTTTGGGCTCAGGTCGATTTCTTTCGGCCTCAAAAGCAGCGGCTGAAGCGTTGAACGCTTTTGCCCGTGCGGCCGGGTCAGGCACGGGGATGCGCTGATTGCGCAATCTTGCGAGATCGATATCGTCGACCATGACTAAACTTCCCCGGCTGCGCGCATCAGGATACGCAGCCGTTTCTTCGCTTCATGGATATGCCAGGACACCGTTGCTTCCGAGATCGCCATCGCCTCGGCCGCCGCTGCATGGCTTAGCCCCTCCCCGTAGACCAAGGTAACGGCTTCCCGCTGCTTGTCGGGCAAGGCGCGTACCGATCGCCATAGTTCGTCAACGGGATCGTCGGCCTCGGCGGCCTGTGCCGTCGAAATCAGAGCCTGGGTGCTGAAGGCGTCTGTCTTCGTCTTCTCCCGTGCGCTCTTGCGTCCGAGATCGCGCGCCGCATTCATTGCCATTGCATAGAGCCAGCTTGTGAAGGCGCCGCCGCCGCGATAGCCACGAATGGCCTTGGCCAGGCGGATGCAAACCTCCTGGGCCACGTCCTCGGCGTCCTGCTTGCGCCCGCACCAGCGGTAGGCGACGCGGTAGACGAAGTCGTAGTGACGCTCAACCAACTGGCCGAACGCCACGCCGTCTCCCCCTTGGGCAAGGCCTATGAGGTCGGCGTCAGAGGCCGTGTCTTGATCCAGCGCCATTGCAATCATCAAACATAGGACGAAACTTAACCATCCGTCCTTGGGTGACGGATCGGAATTTTTTTCGAGCGCACGCCGCCACCTCGAATCAACTCCGGCAGGCGCAATCTGCACTGGCGATCAAAAACACAATGTGGCCACTTAGTGGCCACATTTTGCATCCATTTTGCCACATTAAATAGAAATCTTTGCTGGGGCGGGGAGCCTTCGCAGCGGCGACGACAGAGTCTATCTGGAAACGAGGTCCGGCTGGTGCAGACGAGACGCGGGTCGTGAAAAGATCGAATATTTTCTCGCGCGCCTGGGAGAAGCAGCGTCCGGCAAAGCCGGGGCCGCTCTTTTGGCGGGCCGAGGAAGATCGGCCGCTCAGTCTTAGTGACCCGATGCGCGGCGAAACCGCGAGTAGCCAGCGCGCACTCGTGCTTGCCTTTGCGGCATTGGCTGTCGCGGGCGGTGCATTCCTCGCCACTGCCATGCTCGTCCATCACGTTCCTGATCTGATGACCCGCGCTGAAGCCACCACACCTTCGGCTGCAACGACAGTCGCGGCGGGTCCTGCCACACCGCCATCGTCTGCGCCCATCGCGCCAATCGTGGCGCCCGCCAAGCCCCAGCCGGCGGTGGCAACTCCGCTCCAGCCCGAACCCGTTAAGGTCACGACCATAAAGGTGCCGGCGAAGCGCAAAGCTCCGCCTCAGGCAGAGCCCACGCCACCATCGTCGGAGCGGATTGCCGAGGCCCTGCCCGGCAGCGCGGAGCTGCGATGGGGTCCAGTGGCAGGCAACATCCAGCCTTCGCAGACAGCTGAGAGTACCGCCACAGCCTATGCCTCCGATGCAACGCCGGAGGTTACCGGCGGCATCGACGCCCTCAAACGGGAGGTCATCGACGTCGTGGCTCCGGCGGCCAAGCCCGTTATGGTCGCATCGGCCGACGAGGAGATTCTGGACAATGGCCGTCAGGCACGGGTGCGGACAGCCGTCAACATGCGCGCGCGGCCCGAGGATGGCTCGACGGTTGTCAGCGTGATACCCGGAAACGCGACGGTCAGCGTTACGCCGGGCTGCCGATATTGGTGCAAGGTCTCTTTCAGAGGCCGCAGCGGCTATATCTACAAGGGCTTCCTGCGCTAAGCTCTGGCAACAGGTCAATGCCACGAGACACTTGGCCCGGCCGATCCGAGGCTCAAGTCAGGGGCGTCAGCTGGATTTCCATGCGGCGGTTCTTCGCCCTACCCTCCGCCGTGTCATTGCTGGCGATCGAGCGTGTCTCGCCAAAACCGGTTACCGCGAAACGCTGCTCGTGGATCCCCTTCCTTGCGATGGAGTTCGCAATCGCGAGAGCGCGCCGTTGCGACAGGTCTGAGTTGCCCTGCTCGGACCCGTTTGAGTCCGTGTAGCCAAACACGTCGATCAGGGTGCGATTATACGCCTTCAAGACGGCCGCGATCTTATCCAGCGTTCCTTGGAAGCCGCGTTTCAGTTCATCCTTGTTGCCGGAGAAGGCAGCGTCCGACTGCATGCTGATGATGATCTGGTCGCCCACGCGGGTGACGGCAACGCCATCGGTCCCATCCAACTTGGCCCGAAGCTCGGCCTCATTGCGATCCATCTCGGTCTTGATGTTCGCACCGGCCAGCGGCTTGAAGCCCGCTGAAACCAGCGACGCGCTGCGTTCCGATCGCGTTGTCGCACCGCTTGATCCCAAACCTATGAGTGCGCCGACGCGGGAGCCCAGTCCTCCGCCGCTGCCCGCCGAGTCAATTGGGCCGCTGGTGCAGGCAGCCAGCAGGATGGTACCCGAAAGCAGAGCGCCGATTTTTATTCTCATGCCATCCTCGAGGAACTATGTCGCAAACATCGGATTCCATTCATCAAAGGTGCAATTCTCAAATCCGCAAATACGGCGAAATGCGGACGCGGTCCCTCTGCCACGCCCGCCCGTCGTCAGTTCACAGGTCCGCCAGAACCGAGGTCTTCGGCCGACGGCGGAAGCGGAGCGGTCCCTGTCGCGCGATTGACAAAGATCGTCACGACCCAAAGCACCACGCCGATGGCCAGAAGTACGCCTGCGATCTTGTACTGTTCCGGCGCCCGGCCGGTCCACGGTCCCGTCAGAAATCCGCAGGAGGCGGCGCCGATCAAAGGCAGGATGGTCGGAGCTTTGAAATGTTGATGCCCGACCTTGTCCTTGCGCAGAACCAGCACCGCGATGTTGACCACCGTGAAGACGCAGAGCAGCAACAGCGCCGTTGTGCCGCCGAGCTGTGGAACGCTGCCCACGAAAGTGATGAGGCCGACGGCCAGCAGAGTGGTGAACGCGATCGCGATATAGGGCGTGCGGCGTGTCGGGTGAACTTTGCCCAGGACGGTCGGCAGGACATGTTCGCGACTCATCCCGTAGACGAGGCGGCTGGCCATCAGCATGTTGATCAGTGCGCTGTTGGCCACCGCGAACATGGTGATGAAGGCGAAAATGCCGAGCGGAAAATTTGGCGCGCCAGCCTGAACCACCTTGAGCAGCGGCGCTTCCCCTTCTCCGAGTGCGGCCGGCTCGACCAGCGTGACCGCCGATATGGAGACGAGGACATAGATCACTCCGGTGATCAGCAGGCCAGCAAGCAGTATCTTGGGAAACGTGCGCGTCGGATCCTGGGTCTCTTCGGCCATGTTGACCGAATCTTCGAAGCCGACCATGGCGAAGAACGCCAGCGTCGTTGCCGCGATAACGGGCCAGAAGGCACTCACGCCTTCAGGCGTATGAAATTGGGTGATGCGAGAAACATCCCCCTGCCCCATGCCGATCGCCCATAGGCCGATCACGATGACGATCAGCAAGCCCGTGAGTTCGACGCAGGTCAGCACGACGTTCGCCTTTACGCTCTCGCCTACGCCGCGGAAATTCACCACAGCGACAATAGCCATGAACAACAGGCCAAGCAGAATGATGCCGTTGCTGCCGCTGTCCAGGCCGAGCCCGAACGCCTGTGAAAGGTTGACGGAAAACGCCCGTGACGCCGTCGACGCCGAGGTGATGCCGGAACACATGACTGCGAAGGCGACGATGAACGTCACGAAATGGATGCCAAATGCTTTGTGTGTGTAGAGCGCCGCGCCGGCTGCGCGCGGATATTTCGTAACCAGCTCAAGATAGCTGAACGCCGTGATGACGGCTACGATGAAAGCCACCAGAAACGGCAGCCAAACCACGCCGCCGACCTGCTTTGCTACCTGGCCGGTCAATGCGTAGATTCCGGTTCCCAGAATGTCGCCGACGATGAACAGAAGCAGAAGCCAAGGTCCCATCACCCTTTGAAGAGTAGGCTCCGCCGTGCCGGCCGTTGCTGTTGTGTCCGTCATTATCCCCTTCCTCGTATTATTGCGCCGCCTCGCTTTCGCGAAGACTATGGGTCAACAGAGAGTCGAGTCAAACCAGCCACGAGAATCGCCACCGTGGCGCTGGCTTGCATCGACCTTTGAAATCACGTGGATAGGGACATGACAAAGCAGCCGCAGACAAGTTCCGGACCCGTCTCCTCGTCTCGGGATTGGGTGCATGGCGCCATCGCTCGGATCGAAGCCGACGCGCGCCGTTCGGCCGACACGCACCTATGGAAGCTGGCTTTGCCGACGCTAGAAGGCATAGACGTCTATCTCAAGGACGAGTCCACCCACCCGACCGGCAGCTTGAAGCATCGGCTGGCGCGCTCCCTGTTTCTCTACGGTCTCTGCAACGGCCACATCCGCGAGGGCGCGGCGGTGGTCGAGGCCTCGTCCGGCTCCACTGCCGTTTCCGAGGCCTATTTCGCACGGATGATCGGGGTGCCGTTCTACGCCGTCATGCCGCGCTCGACCTCGAAGGAGAAGGTCGCGGCCATCGAACATCATGGTGGCCAGTGCCATTTCGTTGACGACGGCCGCCGGCTTTATGCCGAAGCCAGCGAACTGGCCGCGCGGCTGGGTGGCCATTATGTCGATCAGTTCACCTATGCCGAGCGCGCCACTGACTGGCGGGGCAACAACAATATTGCAGAATCGATCTTCGAACAGATGCAGGGCGAGCGGTTCCCTATCCCGACCTGGGTGGTCATGAGCGCGGGCACGGGCGGCACCACCGCCACGATCGGGCGCTATCTGCGCTACAAGCGTCACGCGTCGCGGCTATCGGTTGTCGATGTCGAACACTCAGCCTTCTTCGATGGATATGCGACCGGCAATCTCGAGTGCCGCTGCGAGAAGGCGACGCGCATCGAAGGGATCGGCCGTCCGCGTGTGGAGCCCTCGTTCGTGCCGGGCGTGATCGACCATATGGCGCGGGTGCCGGATGCATTGTCGCTCACAGCGATGCGCGTTCTCTCACGACACCTTGGACGGCGCGTGGGCGGCTCGACCGGAACCAACTTCATCGGCGTCTGCCTGAAAGCGGAAGCGATGCGGCGACAGGGCGAGCAAGGCTCGATTGTGTCCTTGATCTGCGATTCCGGTGAGCGCTATGCCAACACCTACCATTCCGACGAGTGGCTGGAGGCAAACGGCCTCGCCTCACCGCAAACCGAGCAAATGCTGGAGGCGTTTCTGAACGGCGGCCCGTTCGATCTCAATCTTGAAGAGTGTGAACCCCGCCGATAGGGCGACACGCACACTTCCGGTTCAGGTGATCGCGCCAAGTCGCTCAGCCAGCGCCAGTGCCCAGACGCCAAGCACCATCAATATCGCCACAAGCACCGCCAGCGATCCGCAGTCCTTGGCCAGCTGGATTTCGGAATGGAACTCACGGCTCAGCGCGTCGCAAGCAGCCTCGATGCCGGTGTTCAGCACCTCAACGATCATCAGGAACAGGACCGAACCGACCAGCAGCGCGTAGCCGCGCCAGCTCGTCGAGAGGAACCAGCCGACGGGAAGGGAAAGGACCAGCAGAACAAGTTCCTGCTGAAACGCAGTCTCCGACCGTGCCAGGCGCCTGAAGGCCCGCAGCGAATTCTGAAATGCCTTGATCAGCCTTTCCATGCGACCTCACCTCACCCCAACGCAAGAAAGCCGCCTTGCGGCGGCCTTCTCCAGTAGAATTCGCCGATCAGAGGCTTATTCCGCGTCTTTTGCGGCTTTCTTCTTCGGAGCTGCCTTCTTCTTCGGCTCTTCGCCTGCGGCAGCATCTTCAGTGGCTTCGGCCTTCTTCGGCGCAGCCTTCTTCGCCGAAGCCTTCTTGGCCGGCTGAGCCTCTTCGTCCTCGTCGTCGGCAGTCAGTTCTTCCTTCGACACCTTCTTGTCGGTCACCGAAACCTGGGCAAGCAGATTGTCGATCACCTTTTCCTCGAAGATCGGCGCGCGGAGAGTGGCCAGGGCGTTCGGGTTCGAGCGATACATCTCGAAGATTTGCTGCTGCTGGTCGCCGGGGAAACGGCGTACCGTTTCGAACAGTGCCCGCTGCATTTCCTCATCGCTCACCTGCACACCGGCCTTTTCGCCGATTTCGGCAAGGACCAGGCCAAGGCGGACGCGACGTTCGGCCAGGCGCTGATACTCAGCGCGCGCCTCTTCTTCCGTCGTCTCCTCATCCGCGAAGGTGCGGCCGGCCAGTTCGAGGTCGCGGCTGACCTGCTGCCAGATATTGTTGAACTCCGCTTCGACAAGCTTCGAGGGGGCCTCGAACTTGTAGGACTCGTCCAACTGATCGAGCAGCTGGCGCTTCACCTTCTGACGAGTGATCGAGCCGAACTGGCTTTCGATCTGGCCGCGGACGATCTCACGAAGGCGCTCCAACGACTCCAGGCCGAGCGACTTCGCCGTCTCGTCATTGATTTCCATCTCGCCCGGCTTTTCCACCGCCTTGATGGAGACATCGAAGGTGGCTTCTTTTCCCGCCAGATGCTGACCGCTGTAGTTCTCCGGGAAGGTGACGGTGATCGTCTTCTCGTCGCCGGCCTTCAGGCCGACCAGTTGCTCTTCGAAGCCCGGAATGAACTCCTTGGAACCCAGCACCAGCGGCTGGTCGTTTCCTGCGCCACCGTCGAAGGCCACGCCATCCACCTTGCCGAGATAGTCGATGGTGACCCGGTCGCCTTCCTTGGCCTTGCCATCCTTCGGCTCGTAAGTGCGCGCGGACTCTGCTACCCGCTTGACCTGCTCTTCAACCTCGTCGGCCGGCACGTCGTAGACCGGACGCGTCACCTTGATGTCGGTGAATTCCTTGATCTCGATCGGGGGCAGCACTTCGTAAGCAAGCTGGAACTCGAAGTCCACGCCGCCGGCGAGAACCTTCTCCGCTTCCTTCTCGTCTTCCGTCATCGTGATTTCCGGCTGCATGGCAGCCTTCTCACCGCGGTCGGCCAGAATGTCGCGCGTCGAGTTGTTCAGGATCTCGTTGACGACCTCGGCCATGAACGACTTGCCGTACATCTTCCGCAGATGCTGGATCGGCACCTTGCCGGGACGGAAACCGTTGATGCGCACCTTGTCCTTGGCGTCGGCCAGGCGCTTGCTCAATTTCGCTTCCATGTCGCCGGCCGGTACGGTGACTTTTATTTCGCGCTTCAAGCCGGAATTGAGCGTCTCGGTAACCTGCATCGTGTGACCTTCGTGTTCGAATTCTTGGCGGGCGCGGTCGGCGCGCCCCTGTTGGTGCCGGATAGTTTGCCGGGTTGGCTTCGAAGCAGCCCCGAACCGAGCGGCGAAAGCTCGCGTCAGGTCGGAACTCCTGCTCCAAAAACTACGACTAAGTTTTTGTTTTTCCTGTCATTCAATCAACCCTGATTGAAGCGGTAAGCCTAACCCGGTCGCATTTGCGTCGCCTTTTGTCACAGGCGGCGTGTTTTTTCAACATGAACCTCAGCCGCGGGCGATTTCCCAACCCGCAGCCAATGCTCGTATCCAGATACACGCTCGGCGATCAGGATGACGAAATGATGGCTCGGCGGAGCAGCGAACGGGCGTTGGGGAAAATGGTGCGGATGATAGGAGTCGAACCTACACGCCTCTCGGCACTGGAACCTAAATCCAGGGCGTCTACCAGTTCCGCCACATCCGCATTGGGTCCGGCACATCCCATGTGACCGGTAATCTGTCAATCTCATGACCACAGTGCTTTGCAGCGCGGTGCGACAGCGCTTCCGGTTTTTCACTTGGCCGGAAGCTCTGCAGCAACGTCAATACGGCGGCTCGGCATAGAGCATAGTCTCGCCGTCCATGAGCCCCTTGATCTGCGCCGTCCCGTCGCCCGCAATCGCCGCCAGTATGCCAAATGGCCGCACGACCATGTCCTTCTCGATCGCCAACCCCTCGCCTTCGGGAAGATAGAAGCGATCGATGCCGTAATCGACGAAAAGACGCATCGCGGCATCCGGCCCGGGCGCCTCATACCCGGTCAACGAACCTCGTATGTCGACCTGGTCGGGTGCAGCCGGCGTAGCGATCGGTTCGCCCACAGTCGCGCCGATGGCCCGCCAAAAGCCGTCGCTCTGTTTGGCGATCCGAACGAATGCCGGCTGGCCTGCCGCCTTGGAGATATCGGCAGGCGGATTGGCGAACAGGGAGCGCGGGACGCTGCCGATCTCATAGCCCAGCCGAACATAGTCGCCGCGCAACAGATCGCGAGGGTCGACGGGTTCGACCTTAAGGAGCACCTCGCGGCCGTCACGCAGGATGGCGGCGCGGCCCATGATCATCCAGCCCAGGAATCCGATCTGGAGCAGCGCGACCATGGCTGCAAGGAGGAGCCTGCGGCGCGAAGCGGTCATGATGCGGCTCCTTCGACAGGTCGTGTCCCGAACCGCCTTTCCAGACGCATGATGAAAAAGGCCACCCCCGCCAGTGCCAATCCGGAAAACAGAAAGAGCGCGGCAGTGTCGATCAACGCGCCGAGCGTCACGAAATAAAGGAATGCCAGTTCGACCGTGAAGGCGGCATAGGCGATCCAGCGCATCAACGCACTTTGGCGACCGCGCAACAGCAGCGCCGTGACAATGCCGGCAAACGCGACCAGCGTGGCCAGCAGCATCAGTCCAAACTGATCGTAGACCTTGACCTGCACCATGGCGATGCCCACGACGAAGGCGATCAGCGAGTGTGCCGGCGCGGGACCGCCCAGTTGTGCATAGCGCTCGACGTCCTCGGGGAAATTGTGGGCGGCGAAAAACACGATTGTCGCCAGTATGGCCAGTGCCGCGCCAACCACCCCAAACGTCGCGAAATCATCGCTGAACACGAAGCTGAACCCGAACAGCACGGCATAGAGACTGATCGACAGAAGCAGGATGTGGCGTGCCGCCATCGAGCGGGTCCAATAGGAGATCGCCCAGAGTGCCGCGGCCAACACCAGATAGAAATAGGGAAACCCTGCGCTGCGCCCCCAATCGCCCGTCCGCATCAACAGCCAGGTAATCGCCAGCAGCACGGCGGCGTTGGTCAGCATCGGTGAGCGCAAGCCGGCGGCGGCGACTGCCGTCCCGATACACCAGACAAGGATGGCCTCGGTTTCATCGCCGCTCAGATGATACATTTGTCCGATCAGCGCGATCGAGCCGCCGAATGCGACTGCCCCCAGGAGATAGAGCGCTTCTCCGAAGCCGCTGCCGCGTTCCTTCAGCAGCGCGCCGCCCACATAGCTCCCGAAAATAAGCGCAAAGAGCGCCAACACCCGCACAATTCGCGGGATTGCTTCCCAGTTGGCGGCGATGAACACCAGTACCGAGGCACCGAGCAGGATCGCCGCCATGGCGGCCAGCACCGAACCGAAAGTGAATGCGCGCGGAGCCGTTTTCACAATTTCGATTGCAAGCCTGTCACCGGTCGCCCTGTCGACGAGTCCGGAAGCAACCCATCGCTCGATGTCGAGCCGAACTTTTTCGGCGTAGTTTGCCATGCGAAGATGCCCTTGCGTCAGCAGTCCGCGACCTGCCCTAACGTAACCCTATAAATCACCAAAAGTCGGCTAAAAACAAGGGTATTGCGGCGATTCATTGAAAAGCTGCCACGCTTTTGCCCAACCCGTAAACAGAGATTAATTGTGCAATGCACAAGACGCATTGCTGCTATGCACTCTTGGTTCTTCAAAGCGCTGTGAAAGGCTCCTATCTTCGGCGTGTTCAAAACGAAGAACCACCGAACCAAAGACGAAACGAGAAAAGAAATGAACCTGATCCGCAACTACCGCAACTGGCGGCTTTATCGGAACACCGTTTCCGAGCTGAACGGCCTGTCCAACCGCGACCTGGCGGATCTCGGAATTCACCGCAGCGACATCCCTCACGTTGCGCGGAAAGCGATCTAACCGATCGCCATTTCGGGGCAACGCCCATGAGAGGCGGCCCCTAGTACTAGGGAAGAAACGAGTAAGGAAATGAATATCGTACGCAACTACCGCAACTGGCGCCGCTATCGTGACACCGTCACTGAGCTGAGCCGCCTGTCTGACCGCGAACTCGCCGATCTCGGCGTGAACCGCGGTGAAATTCACGCGGTGGCCCGCAGGGCCATCTAATGCAGGGAATTCCGTCGAGGCCACCCTCCTCCCAGGCCGAGACGGATGCAGCCAATCATCACCTCCTCCCGATGATTGGCTGAGTTAGTACGGCGCCCGCTGCACCTCCTCCCGCGGCGGGCGCTGACTTCCTTGAAAAGTGGATTGCCCCACTCTAAATCGGGCAAGCAGATTTCGTCGAGGCCACCTCCTCCCGGCCAAGACGAATAAAGATCGGTCCATTCCTCCTCCCTTGGGCCGATCGTCAAATGCAACGCCCGCCGCACCTCCTCCCGCGGCGGGCGTTGTTTTTTGTGCGCCTGCATGCACTGGCGATTGGTGCGTCGGCCCTCTATGTTCGTTGATATTCCCGAACAGGAGCGCTTTCTTTCATGCAATATCGACGACTTGGCCGTACCGGCTTCTCCATTGCTCCGGTGGTTTTCGGCGGAAACGTATTCGGCTGGACCGCTGACAAGGCCACATCCTTCGCACTGCTGGACCGCTTTACCGAGACTGGCTTCAACGCGATCGATACCGCCGACGCGTATCAGACCTGGGTTCCCGGCAATGCCGGCATGTCCGAAACCATCATTGGCGAGTGGATGAAGTCGCGCGGGAAGCGCGACGATGTCGTTCTCATCACCAAGGTCGGGTCCGATATGGGCCAGGGCAAGAAGGACCTGTCGGTGCCTTACATTGCCAAAGCTGTCGAGGATTCGCTGCGGCGTCTCCAGACGGACCGCATAGACGTTTATCTCTCGCATTGGCCTGACGCCGATACGCCCTATGCGGAGACACTCGGCGCCTATGACAAACTTATCAAGGCCGGCAAGGTGCGCGCCGTGGGCGCTTCGAATCTGGACGCCGCACAGCTTCGCGAGGCGCTCGACGTCTCGCGCGACAAGGCCTTGCCGCGCTACGATGTCCTGCAGCCAGAATATAATCTGTATGACCGTGGCAGTCTGGAAGGCCCGCTGCTTGAGCTGACCGTAGCGGAAGACCTTGGCGTGATCACCTATTTCTCACTCGCACGCGGCTTTCTCTCCGGAAAGTACAGAAGCAAGGCCGATCTGGGTCAAAGCCCCCGCGGCGGGTCGATCGACCGCTATCTGACCGCGCGCGGCTTTGCGATTCTCGGCGCGCTCGACGCCATCGCACAGGAGCATGGCGTCAAACCGGCCGATGTCGCCCTGGCGTGGATTATCGCGCGCAAGGGCGTCACCGCGCCGATTGCCAGCGCGACATCGCTCGCGCAGCTCGAAAGCATGATCAGCGCCGGCTCTCTCACACTCGATCCGGCCGAGATCGCGGCGCTCGACAAGGCCAGCTTCGTAGCCACCTGATCAAGCGACTGCCTCAAGGCGGGCAATTTCGCGCGCGATATTTTCGCGCGCGGCTGTCTCGCGAAGAGTGTGGAAGTGGGCGGTTTGAAAAATCGCCGGTCTTTCAAGAAAACGTTTCATCACCGCGGCCCGCCCCGGACGCCAAAGTTCCTCCGTAACGAAGGCATATTCCTCTCGCACGGCCCTTGTATAGCTGTCGTAGGCTTGGGACGATCCCCCGAGGACCTGCAAATCCAGGTCGAGCAGCAGTCTCGTCGAGGCATCGGCGCTCGGGCCATGTGTTGTGGTCGCGAGGATCATGTCAGCGATGCGCTCGACGGCGGACGGACTCAGGTTTGCTCCGTTGCCGACGGCCTGTCGAAACGTCTCGGCGCTCCTGGCTTCGTTGTCCTTTGCGTGCGGATCATAGATTACGTCGTGAAAATAGATCGCCAGTTCAACCTCATCGAAACGCGCCTCCCGCAATTCCGGCTCGCCGCGCACCCCGTCCAGGCCGGCGACCATCGCCTCGATATGCGTCCAGTTGTGATAGGCGCGGACCGGCTCGGCATAATGGGTGTCGAGCGTTCGCCAAATCGCGTCCGCTTCGCCGGTCCCGACGGCTCGGGTCCAGAGGGAGTGAAATCGCATGGGGTCTTTCATAGGTTCGCGCCGCAATTTGCATTTGCCGTGTCTGAGGATTATTCGCACGCGATGAGTATAAAACCCATTCATATCGTCGGCGGCGGGCTCGCCGGATCGGAAGCTGCGTGGCAGGCGGCGAATGCAGGCGTGCCGGTAATCCTGCATGAAATGCGCGGCGTGCGCGGCACAGAAGCGCACAAAACCGACGATCTTGCGGAACTCGTTTGTTCCAACTCCTTCCGCTCCGACGATGCCGAAAGCAATGCTGTCGGCTTGCTGCATGCCGAGATGAGGCTGGCGAATTCCTTGATCATGGCGTGTGGCGACGCCCATCAGGTGCCGGCGGGCGGCGCGCTTGCCGTTGACCGCGACGGCTTTTCCGCCGCCGTCACGGCGCGGATTGAAGCGCACCCGATGATCACGGTCGTTCGCGAGGAAATCGCCGGCTTGCCACCCTCCGAGTGGGATCAGGCGATCATTGCGACAGGCCCGCTGACGGCCCCTGCCCTTGCCGAGGCAATTGCCAGCGAAACCGGCGCCGATGCGCTGGCCTTCTTCGACGCCATCGCGCCCATCGTGCATTTCGACACGATCGACATGGAAACCTGCTGGTTTCAGTCGCGCTACGACAAGGTCGGCCCTGGCGGCACCGGCAAGGACTATATCAACTGCCCGATGGACAAGGCGCAGTATGAAGCCTTTGTCAGCGCGCTGATCGACGGCCAGAAGACCGAGTTCAAGCAATGGGAAGGCACGCCCTATTTCGATGGCTGCCTGCCTATCGAGGTCATGGCGGAACGCGGAGTTGAAACGCTGCGGCACGGACCGATGAAGCCGATGGGGCTGACCAATGCCCACAATCCAACGGTCAAGGCCTATGCTGTGGTTCAGTTGCGCCAGGACAACGCTCTTGGCACGCTCTACAATATGGTCGGCTTCCAAACGAAGCTGAAGCATGGCGATCAGGTGCGTGTCTTCAAGACCATACCCGGCCTCGAGAATGCCGAATTCGCCCGCCTGGGTGGCCTGCACCGCAACACCTACATCAACTCGCCGACCCTGCTCGATGGTTCGCTGCAGCTGAAATCGCGGACTGGACTGCGCTTCGCCGGCCAGCTCACCGGCTGCGAGGGCTATGTCGAAAGCGCGGCGATCGGATTGCTGGCTGGCCGCTTCGCCGCTGCCGAGCGTCTCGGGCGGATGCCTTCCCTGCCCCCGGTTACCTCAGCCTTTGGCGCCTTGCTGGGCCACATAACAGGCGGCCATATTGTATCTGACGACGAGCCTGGCAAGCGTTCGTTCCAACCGATGAACGTCAATTTCGGGCTGTTCCCACCTCTGGAACCCGGCACCAACCTTAAGCCGGAAGGCTTCGAAGGACGCTTTCGCGGCAAGGACAAATCGGCTGCCCGCAAGAAGGCGATCACCGGGCGGGCGCTGAGAGATTGCCGGGCGTGGCTTGGAATGGATGCAGCGGCACAGGCGGCCGAGTAGCTTCAGAAGTTTCTAACGAGGGACCTTCTCATGGCGGGGCTTGATTCATCCTTCTTCATGGTTGAACGCATTGGCTCGATCGCTCACCTGGTGATGAACCGCCCTGAAAAAGCAAATGGCATGACGCCCGATTTCTGGGCCGATCTGCCGCGCCTCATGGCGGAGCTCGATTCGGACGAGTCTGTGCGTTGCGCGATAATTTCGGGCGCTGGCCGGCATTTCACTGGCGGTATGGACCTTTCCGTCTTTGCCGACCTCGCAAAGCTCTTCGACAACGAGCCGGGCCGCGCGGCCTTTGCCATGCGCACTTTGATCCTGAAACTGCAGGACGCCATAACATCCATCGAGCGAGCTCGTTTTCCAGTCATCGCGGCCGTGCACGGTGCCTGTATCGGCGGTGGCGTCGACCTGATCACGGCCTGCGACATCCGCCTCGCCAGCGCTGACGCCTATTTCTCGATCGAGGAAATCAACATCGGCATGGCTGCCGATGTCGGCACGCTGCAGCGCTTGCCCAAGCTCATCGCACATTCAGTCGCCGCCGAACTGGCCTACAGCGGACGCCGTTTCGATGCTCAAGAGGCGCTGAATTTCGGCCTCATTGGCCGCGTCTCCGAAAGCCCTGCCGCGCTCCTCGCGACGGCGATGGAAACTGCCGAGACAATTGCCAATCGGTCGCCACTGGCGATCGCCGGCATCAAACGCAATCTGGCCTACGCCCGCGACCATTCGGTCGCCGACGGCCTCGACTATATCGCCACCTGGAACGGCGGCATGTTGCGGGCCAATGACCTGATGACGGCAATCCAGGCAAAAATGGCAAAATCGCAAGCCGTCTTCGCCGATTTGTTGGGCCCGGTGTCAATCGGCCAGAAATAGACGATCAAGCGCGGCTCCCGCGAAAATCATTCCGCGGGCTGTACTGGGTTTGCACCTGGCAATCCCGGCTTACCCGCTTCGCCCGGATTTCTTCGCACATAGGCGGCTTTCAGTGTTTCGGACGTATCGCGCGATCCGTCATGGCTCCAGCCCGGCGGCATGAAGAGGTAGCCAAGCCGCTGGCCGAACGTCAGCCCCGGCTGGAACACATCCTTGCCGATGCCGACATATTCATGGAACGCGACCTTTAGCGGATTGAATGTGCCGAGGTTCTTCACGATGCCGTATCTTGGCCGGTCCTCCTCCAACTCCTCAACGAATGTGCCGAACATCCGATCCCAGACGATCAGCGTGCCTGCATAGTTGGCGTCGAGATAGCGCGGGTTGGTCGCGTGGTGCACCCGATGGTGGGATGGTGTGTTGAAGATGAACTCGAACCAGTTCCACATCTTGCCGATGATCTCGGTGTGAATCCAGAACTGCCAGACCAGGTTGAAGCCGAACACAAACAGGATCACCGCCGGGTGGAAGCCCAGCAGCACCAGCGGCGCCTGCAGCAGGAACATGCCGGTAAACAGGCTGGTCCAGCTTTGGCGAAGCGCGGTCGACAGATTGTAGTGTTGGCTGGAATGGTGGTTGACGTGCTCGGCCCAGACCCAACGCACGCGATGGGCGATGCGGTGATACCAATAATAACGCAATCATCGAGCAGGAAGGCGACCAACAGCACCCACCAGGAAACGCCGAGGTCAAACAGCCGGAACTGCCAGACCCATTTCAGGGCCCAATAGGACACGACCCCTAGCAGGAGCCCAGCGACAACGTTGCCTGTGCCCATCATCAGGCTGGTCAGCGTGTCGCGCGTTTCGAAGGAGCCGTTGGCGCGATGCGTGCGGATCATCCACAATTCGACCAGCATCGCCGCAATGAAGAAGGGAATCGCCAGTTCGGTGACTTTCGGAAAATCGTAGCTTTCCATTTCAAACCCCTGTTCCCGCAGGCTTTTGCGCCGGATCCAGCGCCGTGTGAACTGCTGCCGCTCCGGATTGGTCGGCAAATGTAAAGTGGCCGCCCGTCCAGGTGAAATCCTTGAACCGGATCGAGACAATGCCAGGATCGCGTAGCCGGATTGCCGCAATGTCGATGCGAGACACGATGCGGGTGAAGAAGCCGTCGCCGAAACTCTGGACGATCGCCACTCGCCCGCCCGGTAGACCCATGAATGCGGAACGACGGTCGCTGGTCAGGCGAGGCTCCTCGGGCCGCTCTTCCGGGAAGTCGGTTAGAAACAGAGCGCGCGCATGAGCGGCGTCATCGATGGCCGCAATCCTGCTGCCGCCGGTAAAATGAACGGCGGCCACCGTCAGCGCGATGCCAATCGCGACGATGGCGACAAGTATGGGCAAGCTCATGCCCGGCTCCTCCCAATCGCGGCTCGGCTTTCTGCGCGCTCGCGATCAATCACCGATGCATATCAGAGTTGACGTTTACGTCAACGTAGGGAAATTGAACTCGGTGCCTTCGCGCTGGAAAAGGCATCTCTAAGGGATTTCCTCTTCTACCAGCCGCGCGCGGTGGCCCGGAACAACGCCCATTGCTTGCGCCAGCCCGCCACATCGGCGGCTCTGGTCAACGCGCCCTCGCCCAGCCGCTCGACCGCGTTGAAATAGACCGGCGCCGGGGTCACCGGCAGGAAGGCGCTTCGCAGCAAGGGCGCAACCTTCGAGGCTTCAGCGGCAAAGGCCGCCCAATGGTCGCGGCCAAGCGCAATCGTCGCTTCCACTGCCCGCAGTGCGGCTGGCTTGTTCTCGCCGGCTATGAATTCCGCAGGCGTCGTCCCCGCCGCAGCCAGGATATCTGCGGGGATAAAGCACTGTCCCCTTGCCCTGTGCAGCGGCAGCGCGCGCAGAAGTCCGGCGATCGCCTGTGCACATCCGGCGTGGCCAGCCAGACTGGCAATCCTGGGGGCGCCTTCCCGATCGAGCACCAGGGCGGTAAGCTGGATCAATGCCGAAGCTGTCTCGCCGCAATAGCCTTCAAGGTCGGTGCGGCTCGGCATCGGGTCGTCGTAGAGATCGAAAACGCGGGCATCCAGCATATTGGCAAAGGCGGCCTTGGGCAGATTGTGCGCCGCAATGGTTGCGAGGAGCGCGGTCGCCGTGGGGTGACCGCCGGCGGCCTCCACGGTGCCAGCCTCGATCACGTCGCGCCACCATTGCAGCCTCATTTCGCCAGGAAGCGGCGCGCTCACCCGGTCACGGATCGACCCGATCTCTGCGTTGAACGCATAGAGTGCGAAAAGCGCCCCGCGCGTCGACGCCGGCGCGTAGAGGACGGAAAGATATCTGTCGGGATCGTCAAGGCGCAGCGACTGCGCGAAATCAGGGATCATGCCTCAAGAACCAGATTTTCGAACCATTTGGCATGCATCCATTTCTCGCACCAGCATGCGGAGTTCAGTGGCGCTATTGTTTCCCGCACAATGGCTGCGCGCCGCTTTGGATTGCGCGGCGGCATCATTGGTCTAGATTGTCGCCAGCGCATAGCCAAAAACGTGAGGGAGGACACGATGGACGCCGCCGTCGATGCCAACAGCCATCAGTTCGAACTGAATGAAGACCAGCGCGCCATCCAGGAGATGGCGGAGAGTTTCGCCGCCGACCGGGTCGCGCCCAATGCGCTGGAATGGGACAAGGCCAAGCACTTCCCCGCCGACGTGATTCGCGAGACCGGCCCGCTTGGGCTCGGCGGCATCTATGTGCCGGAGGATGTCGGCGGGTCGGGACTTGGGCGTCTTGACGCGGTTTTGATTTTCGAGGCGCTTTCGCGTGCCTGTCCGGCCTTCTCGTCATTCATTTCGATCCACAACATGGCCGCATCGATGATCGATCGATTCGGCAATGAGGAACAGCGCCAGCGCTTCTTACCGAAGCTTACCTCCATGGAATTGCTGGCAAGCTACTGCCTGACCGAGCCGGGCTCGGGTTCCGATGCGGCGGCGTTGAAGACACGCGCTGTGCGATCTGGCGGCAATGGCAGCGACTACGTCGTCAACGGCGCCAAGCAATTCATCTCCGGTGCTGGTGATTCCGACATCTACGTCACCATGGTGCGGACCGGCGAGGACGGGCCAAAAGGCATCTCCACACTGGTGATTCCAAAGGATGCGCCGGGGCTTTCCTTCGGCGCGAACGAGCACAAGATGGGCTGGCACATGCAGTCAACCCGCACGGTCAATTTTCAGGATTGCAAAGTGCCGGCCGAGAACCGTCTGTCCGACGAGGGGATGGGCTTCCGCATCGCGATGGCCGGGCTGGACGGCGGGCGGCTGAACATCGCGGCCTGTTCGCTCGGCGGTGCCCAGTCTGCGCTTGACAAGGCGCTCGCCTATATGGCCGAGCGCAAGGCCTTCGGCCAGCCGATCAACCAGTTCCAGGGTCTGCAATTCCGGTTGGCCGACATGGAAACCGAACTGCAGGCCGCACGGCTTTTCCTGTATGCCGCCGCATCGAAGCTCGACCGCAAGGTTCCCGATGCGTCGAAATGGTCGGCGATGGCCAAGCGATTCGTCACCGATGCGGGGTTCGATATCGCCAATCAGGCGCTTCAGATGCTTGGCGGCTACGGCTATCTGCACGACTACGGCATCGAAAAACTGGTGCGCGACCTGCGGGTCCATCAGATCCTGGAAGGCACCAATGAGATCATGCGGGTGATCATCGCCAGGCATCTGATTGGGAGGCAGTAGGGCAGTAGGGCAGTAGGGCAGTAGGAATAGGCAAACCTGCAAGTCCCAACTGGCAAGCGAGAATCTACTGAACCCCCTCCTGCTGCCCTGCTGCCCTGCTGCCCTGCTGCCCTGCTGCCCTAAATCTCGGAGACACCATCACCATGACGACCATCGCTTTCATCGGCCTCGGAAATATGGGCAACCCGATGGCCGCCAATCTGGTCAAGGCCGGCTTCCAGGTGAACGGTTTCGATCTCATTCCGGAGAATCTGACCGCCGCGAAGGAAAATGGCGTCGTCGTAATGGCGAATGCCCCGGCTGCCGCCAAGGATGCCGAAATCATCATAACAATGCTGCCTGCAGGCAAGCATGTGCTGTCGGTCTATGACAGCCTGGTCAGCAAGGCGAAGAAGGGCGCGCTTTTCATCGATTCCTCGACGATCGATGTCGAATCGGCCCGAAAGGCGCACGCAATTGCGGCAAAGGCTGGCTATTCGTCGGTCGATGCGCCTGTTTCCGGCGGCACCGGCGGCGCAACTGCTGGAACGCTGACCTTCATGGCGGGCGGTGCAAAGGAGGCATTCGATCGTGCGGAGCCAATCCTCAAGCCGATGGCCGGCAGGATCGTTCATTGTGGCGAAGCCGGGGCCGGACAGGCCGCCAAGATTTGCAACAACATGATCCTCGGCATCTCCATGATCGCGGTTGGAGAAGCATTTGTTCTGGCTGAGAAATTGGGGCTCTCGCATCAGGCGCTTTTCGACGTCGCGTCGACGTCGTCGGGGCAATGCTGGTCGTTGACCACTTACTGCCCTGTCCCCGGCCCCGTCCCGACATCGCCTGCGAATCGCGACTATCAGCCGGGCTTTGCAGCGGGATTGATGCTCAAGGACCTGAAACTCAGCCAGGAAGCGGCCCAGGCGGCCGGTGCGGTAACGCCGCTCGGCGCCGAGGCAACGCAACTCTACGGACTGTTCAATGCGCAAGGAAATGCAGGCGTGGATTTTTCAGGCATTATCCGGTTTCTCCGCGGCGGCGATGGCGCCTGACGCGTCAAGCGACTGGTTGCGGGAAAAAGCGCGCTGTTCAGGTTTGGTTAAGCACCTGATAACCGCACGGTAACGATGTGCCTGTAGAACGCATGCCGAGGCGGACGACAAACCGCCGACGCTCCGGATCAGGTCTTGCGTACCGGAGCCAAATACCTTCGCACTGTAGCGTTCGCGTAGGCCATGCGTATATAATGGCAAAACCGCGCCTTCTCAGGCGCGGTTTTTCGTTGGTCTACTGCTCAGGAAATCTTCGACAAGCGCCGGAAATTGGCCTTCACACGACGGCTCGCCGGCCTCAGCGCTGCGTTCATCGAGCGCTCGGCCGCAACGCCGCTGAAAAGTGAAGGTGCGCGGCCGGACATCAGTTCCGGCCAGAACCGCATGGCGGAGCCGAAGAGGGACATCTGCGCGGCAAGAAAACCCTCCGAAGCCGCCACGGTCTTTTCCGTGAAAGCGCGCATCGTTTCCGTCTGCGGCGACGAACTGCGGGCCTCGGCGGCCATCAGCGGCAAACGCATCGCCGCCACCATGGGCGCCAGCATCAAGTCGCCGGCTATGCCGCCCGACTGCAATGCCGCTATGTTTCTGCTGCGACCCATATTGTTCCCGATCTTGAAAGAGGTATCCGCAATGGCATGGGTTGTACGCCGGGCGGTGTCAACCACGAATGCGCAGGTGCGAAGTTTGTTCCCGCGCCCTCCTTGCGCGAAGACGGCCTAGCTCCTTGGCTCGAACTGGACGTCGACGGGCGGCCTCAGGCCGTTCGCCAGACGGTTCGTCTCGTTGGCCATGGCGGTGACGGCCAGCACTTCCATCAATTGCGCGTCGGTGAGGCCTTTGCTACGTGCGGAGGCGGTGTGCGAGTAGGTGCAATAGTCGCAACCGTTGGTCGCCGAGACGGCGATATAGATCATTTCCTTCGTCAGGGGATCGAGTTCCCCTGGTGCCATGACCTGTTTGATGCTTTCCCAGGTGCGCTTCAGAAGCGCCGGATCGTGGGCCAGCACCTTCCAGAAGTTGTTCACCCACTCTGATTTGCGCGTGGCCATGATATCGTCGAAGACAGCGCGCACTTCCTCGCTCGCAATCTCATACTCAATCAAAGGCACGATCGGTCGTCCTGACATTTGCGATACTCCAATTCGGACTTGTGGCGGGCTATCGTCTGAGCTCTGCGGCGGCCAGGTCGAGCGCCAGCAAAATCCGGTCGCAGGCGAGGTCAATCGTCCCCCGTGTCCAGATCAGGGGCGGTGATAGGATCATCGTGTCACCCGTGGCGCGCAGCATCAGGCCGTTGGCTATGGCATGATCGCGTATAATGACGGCCGCGCTGCCGGGCGGATCGAAACGCTGGCGGGTGGCCTTTTCCTGGACAATTTCAATCGCGGCCATCATTCCGACGGAACGAACCTCTCCGACAAGCTCGTGCCCAGCGATTCGCGCTCGTAGCGCCTGCGCAAGGTAGGGGCCGGTATCGTCGCGCACACGTTCGATAAGGCCCTCTTTCTCGATGATTTCCAGGTTTTTCAATGCCACCGCGCAGGCCACCGGATGTCCGGAATAGGTGTAGCCATGGTAGAACTCCCCACCCTTGTCCACGAGTGTCGCCGCTATGCGGTCGCCCACCAGCAGCGCCGAGAGCGGCTGGTAGCCTGATGTCAGCGCCTTCGCTGTCGTGATCGTATCGGCTTCAATGCCGAATGTTTGGGCCGCAAACCAATTGCCGGTGCGGCCGTAGCCGGTGATGACCTCGTCAAGCATCAGCAGAACATCGTATTTGCGGCAGATTCGCTGAACCTCGGGCCAGTAGCTCGCGGGCGGGATCTTGACACCCCCTGCCCCCTGGATCGGTTCGCCGATGAATGCCGCGACGCGATCGGCCCCGGCTTGCAGAATGGCGTCCTCGACCGCCTTCGCGGCACGCAGGCCGAATTCATCGTCACTCTCACCCGGCAGGGCCAGTTCGAAAGCGTAGGGCATCATGACATGCACGATGTTCGGCACCGCACCGTTCAACTGGCCATGCATGCCTTCCATCCCGCCAAGCGAGGTGCCGGCGATGGTAGAGCCGTGATAGGCCATAGTGCGGGAGATGATGCGGTTTTTCTCCGGCTTGCCCTCCAGCGCCCAGTAGTGGCGCACCAGCCGCAACGCGGTATCGTTCGCTTCCGAACCTGACGAGCCGTAGAAGACCTGGCTGATCCCCGCAGGCGCGATCTCCGCGAGTTTCTTCGCCAGCAGCACCGGCGTCGGCGAGGAGCACTTGAAGAAGGAATTGTAGTACGGCAGTTCTTTCATCTGTTCGTAGGCCGCCTCGGCGAGTTCGTCGCGGCCATAGCCGATATTCACGCACCACAGCCCGGCCATGCCGTCCAGCAATTCGTTGCCTTCCGAATCGTAGACGTATGGACCTTCGGCCCGGGTAATCATCCGCGCGCCGTCTGCCCGCAATTCCAGATGATCGGTGAAGGGGTGGAGATGATGCGCGGCGTCGATCTGCTGAAGCTGCTTCAGCGAATAGTTCTGGTATGTCATCGTGATAGCCCTCGACATTGAACCTGTCCGGCACAGCCGGGATTGCGTTCAGTTCGAGTGTGGCGAGTAGCCGATGCGTGCGCAAAGCAGCAGCATTTCCGCATGCCGGGTGATTGCGGACGGGGTGATGGCCGCGCCTTCGCAGGCGAGGAGGACGATCATGCGATCCATGGGATGAAGAGTACGGCCAGAGCACCGCGAAACTCAAGCCGCTTCATCAAAACCGCGATGGATCGCCGATGTCGCTTCCTTTGTCCTGAAAGTCGCCGGGCTGGAAAAGAATCGGGACCGCCTGGTCCATTGTTCCGACGTTGCCATCTGGCGACGATGAGGAAGCTTTGATGTCGGAAGTTTTGGAGATCGCCGAACCCTCTGCGGATCGCGCCCGCCGCGGCGGGCGCGCGGGAAAGCGCGCCAGCGGCGCTGCCGCGTTCGATCAGCCGGCCTTCCAGCAATACAAGCGTCGCATCCAGCCGACCAATTTCGTCTCGGAGGACGAACTGGAGTCGATCCATCTGGCATCGCTTCGGGTTTTGCGGGAGATCGGCGTGGACGTTCTCCATGACGAGGCGCGCGTCATCATGAAGGCGCATGGCGCGGATGTGCGGGAAGGCGAGTTGCGCGTCCGATTCGACGCCGACATGATCCTCGAACTGATCGCCCATGCACCCGCCGAGTTCACGATTCATGCGCGCAATCCGGCACACAATCTGACTTTTGGCGGCGACAACATCATTTTCGCCCAGATGGGCTCGGCGCCAAACTGCTCCGACACCGATCGCGGCCGCCGCCCTGGCAATCAGCAGGACTACCGCAACTTCCTCAAGCTCGCACAGTCGCACAACATCTTGCAGATGACCGGCGGCTATCCAGTAGAGCCGATCGACATTCACCCGTCGATCCGCCACCTGGAATGTATTCGCGACCTCGCGGTGCTGACCGACAAGCCGTTCCATGCCTATTCCCTTGGCAAGGAACGGAATGTGGATGGGATTGAGATCGCCCGCATTGCGCGCGGCATTTCGCGGGAGCAACTGCTTCAGCAGCCATCCATCTACACGATCATCAACACAAACTCGCCGCTGAAGCTCGACGTTCCGATGATGGAAGGCATCATCCAGATGTCGTCCATGGGCCAGATCGTCCTGGTCACTCCGTTCACCCTGTCAGGGGCGATGGCGCCGGTTACGATCGCCGGCGCGCTGGTGCTGCAGAACGCCGAAGCGTTGGCAGGCATCGCGTTCACGCAGATGGTGCGCAAGGGTGCTCCGGTCGGCTATGGCGGCTTTACGTCCAATGTCGACATGAAGTCCGGCGCGCCGGCTTTCGGCACGCCCGAATATATGAAGGCGCAGTTGGTAGGCGGCCAATTGGCGCGCCGCTACAACCTGCCCTACCGGACGTCAAACACCTGCGCAGCCAATACGGTCGACGCCCAAGCCGCCTACGAAAGCGTCTTCTCGCTGTGGGGCGCGGTTCAAGGGGGCGGCAACTATCTTATGCACGGTGCGGGTTGGCTGGAGGGCGGTCTCCGCTGCTCCTATGAGAAGATGATCCTCGATATCGACCTTCTCCAGATGGTGGCTGAGTTCCTCACTCCGCTCGACCTGTCGGAGGACGCGCTCGCGGTAGAAGCAATCCGCGATGTCGGGCCGGGCGGCCATTTCTTTGGAACGCCGCACACCCAGGCGCGCTATCGCAGCGCATTTTACGCTCCGGTGCTGTCGGATTGGCGAAATTTCGAAAGCTGGCAGCTTGCCGGTTCTCCCACCGCGATCGAAAAGGCCAACAGGATTTGGAAGGAAAGGTTGGCGGCCTATGAACAGCCGGCGATGGATCCCGCGATCCGCGAGGAACTGGACTCCTTTGTCGATCGCCGGATCTCCGAGGGCGGGGCGCCGACGGACTTCTAGCAGTATCCCTCGCCGTTGCGCCACGGTTGTTGAACATATCGCGTGTGACCATTCGCGTTAATGGGATAGCAACCATCATTATTCGGCTTCGATTAAAGTAAGTAAAAATATCGCTCCAAGTTCTACTAAAGACGTTCCTCCCGGTTTTGCCTAACTGAAAGACGGCTTTGCCACTGTGTCTCCGAATGGGAGACGCTGAGGATGGACGGACGGATAGGAGGACTCGCGCTGTTCTTGACGCTCGTTGCTGCCATGGCAGCTTCGGTTGGGTCGGCGATGGCGGGAAGCCCGGCGATGAAGACGATGGGTCGGACCACCCAGCCCATAGGACATTATCGGTTCTGCAAGGAGATTCCCGCCGAGTGTGCGCAGCGCGCCGCCGCGAAACCATCGCCGCTTGTGGCGAACGCCCGCAATTGGTCATTGCTCACGGGCGTGAATGCAGCCGTCAACGCGGAGGTCCGGCCTCTGACCGATCAGGAGATCTGGGGCCGTCAGGAAGTTTGGTCGTTCCCCATGGACGTCGGCGATTGTGAGGACTACGTGATCGAGAAGCGCCGCCGCTTGATTGCGGCCGGCATTCCAAGTGGTGATGTGCTGATTACGGTGCTGCGCCAGCCAAGCGGTGACGGCCACGCGGTGCTGACAGTGCGCACCAGCGGCGGCGACTACATCCTCGACAATCTGGATAATCGCATCCGGCTTTGGAGCGACACCGACTATACCTTTCTTAAGCGCCAGTCGGAGCGCGATTCCGGAGTTTGGCTGTCGATCAGCGATGGCCGGGCCGACGCCGTCGCCAGTGTCCGGTGAAGGCTGACGGATAACCGATTCCTTGATCGGAACTGGTTGCTAGACGGCGGAAAGCCCTGCGCGGAAACGCTTTGCGTTGGCAACATAGTGAAGCGAAGACTGCCTGAGGGCCTCGATTGATGCCGCGTCCAGCGTGCGCACCACCTTCGCCGGCGCACCGACGATCAGGGACCCGTCAGGGAACTCCTTTCCCTCGGTGACAAGCGCACCGGCGCCGACAAGACAATTCGATCCGATCTTGGCGCCGTTCAGGATGATCGCGCCCATTCCAATGAGGCTATTGTCACCGATCGTGCACCCGTGAAGCAGCGCGCGATGTCCGACTGTGCAACCCTTTCCGACCGTCAGCGGAAAGCCGGCGTCGGTATGCATGATCGTATGCTCCTGCACATTGCTTCCCGCGCCAACGGTGATGGTCTCTGTGTCGCCGCGCAGGACTGCGCCGAACCAGATGCCGACATCCTTTCCCACGACAACCGACCCTATGACGGAAGCATCAGGCGCGACCCAGCCCGTCGACTGGTCTTCGAAACGCGGCGCCTTACCGTCCAATACGTAAATCGGCATTCCGAACTCCTCGCAGAAACTGATCTTCAGCGGAAGCTGCGCGACCCATTTGTTCCAGCCGCGGAAGACTCCGATCACAGCGCAGCACAGGCGAATCGATGTTGCAAGCTACCCTGCTTTCCAACTCCCGATGCCGGCGGAATGAGGGCGCCAAGCCGGCGCCCCACGCGCTTCGTTTACCGGCCATTTGCCATGAATTGCACACTCTACGCCCCGTCGGTGCGGCATGGTGCGTAGCGCCGTTTCAGCACTCGGCGCAGCCGGAAAGACTCCAGCGATGTTTCACCACACTGCCGGGGAAGGTAGGAATTCACCCCGCTCCCTATCCGCGACAGTTTTGTGAAGAAAATCTGCCCGGCTCTTGGAATTCTTGTTCTTTTTTCGGTGGTGATGATCGGCGGCGAACAGTGTTTCGGGCACTCGATTTCCATGGGCGGTCATACCGACGCGGCGACGCTGCGCGAAGTGTTGATCGGCGCAACTGCCGTGGTTGTTGCCGAAAACATGATTCGCTTCGCCGAATCGCGCCACGACGGCAGCGCCCCTCGCCTTGATCTCTATGCCCACTGGCCGGATCTGGAGGGCTACAGCGCGGTGGCGAGCGGCGACTTCAATCATATCTCGGTTTCAAGGCGCATCATCTTCATGACGATCGAGGAGCAGAGCATGTCCCGCGATATGAGCGGTCGCCTTGAGCCGATTTATCGATCGCTGATAGACATGCCCGGTCGCCGGGGACCGGCCGATCTGACCATTTATGATTTCGGCCCCAAATCGGGATATGTAGATGAAACGCTGGTGGTCGCCGAGAGCCAAGGCGGGATGCCTTTCGTAGCGCGCTGCCTCACCGGCAGGAATGCAACGGAATCGCTCGCCCCCTGCGAGCGCGACATCGAAATCGCGGACAATCTCAGCCTCACTTTCCGCTTTCCGTCCGATTTTTTCCCGGAATGGCGGGAGCTTGAAGCGGCAATCCGCTCCAAGGTAAATTCCCTTCTGAAAGCGGCTGGCCCGCGCCTGCCCGCGCAGAGTTGACCGCAAGACAGTGGCCGACCGTCGCTTTCGCAACCTCGCGTGTAGATAGGTCAGGACGATCGGCCCAGCATGGCGCGGGCGCCTGCCCGGCACCTTCCTCTCCGATTTGGGAAGGACGTGCTTGCATATGGGGTGTTGCGGGTTCTAAACGGGGCACCATCGAGACCCAGCCCATGCCCCAAGACAAGAAGACGCATACGCCGAAGGACAGCCACTATGCGCGGCTGCGGCGGCAGCACCGTGACCAGACGGCTTCCGGGCCGAGTGGCGGAGCGTTGGAAGGTGCGCCCAAGCAACGCTTGCGGGACGCGGCCTCCGGCCGCCCACTTCTAGCGGACGGACTGGTCAGGCTCTACGGACTGCATACGGTACGGGAAGCGCTCGCCAACAAGCGCCGGCGCATCCGCAGGCTCCTGGTCACCCGCAATGCTCAGGAGCGGCTCGAACTGGGTGAATTGACGGCCCTGCCCTTCCCCGCGGAGTTGGTAGAGCCGAGGGAGATTGATCGACTGACGGGCGCGGACGCGGTCCATCAGGGTGTTCTCATCGAGGCCGAGCCGCTGAAGGTTTCGCGGCTTGACCAACTCGGCGAGACCAATCTCGTGCTTGTCCTCGACCAGGTGACCGATCCGCACAATGTCGGGGCGATCCTGCGCTCCGCCGTCGCCTTCAATGCGGGGGCGCTGATTACCACCGCACGCCATTCGCCGCAGGAAAGCGGCGTATTGGCGAAGGCGGCTTCCGGCGCACTGGAGCACATAGACCATATCGAGGTGCGCAATCTCGCCGACGCGCTTCGCGAGTTGCATGATGCCGGCTTCACCTCGATCGGCCTCGATTCAGAAGGCCCGGAGGTGCTTGAAAGCACGCTGCCTGACGGTCGGATCGCTCTCGTGCTTGGCGCCGAGGGCAAGGGATTGAGGCAGAAGACCCGCGAAACGGTAAGCGCGCTGGCAAGGCTGGACATGCCGGGCGCCATTCGTTCGCTCAATGTGTCCAACGCGGCAGCGATAGCGCTCTACGCGGCAAGGCGCCGCCTGGGCTAGCTGGCCCGCCTGGCAAGGCTCCGGACCCGGCCCTAGCTGTGGACAAACTCGTCACGCGCTCGCGCTGCACGAGCGCGGTGTGTTGCGGCGCGCTAAGCAGGAGGCATGCAACCGTCCGACAAGATTTCGCGCCTGATTGAGATTATGGCCGCCCTGCGCGACAAGCAGACAGGGTGCCCTTGGGATATCGAACAGGATTTCGCGACCATTGCGCCCTACACGATCGAAGAGGCGTACGAGGTCGCCGATGCAATAGCGCGTAAGGACCTCGTCGACCTCAAGGAAGAGCTGGGCGATCTCCTGCTTCAAGTCGTCTACCACGCCCGCATGGCGGAGGAGGAAGGAGCATTTCGCTTCGAAGACGTCGTGCGCGGCATCACCGAGAAGATGATTCGCCGCCATCCCCATGTCTTTGGAGACGAGAAGGCGCGTGAGGCGCGCTCCGTCAAGGGGATGTGGGAGAAGATAAAAGCCGCGGAGAAGGCAGAGAAGCGCGCGGCCCGCCTGGCGCTGGGACTGGAACCCGAGGATCATGGCGGCGGCTATCTGGACAGCGTTCCCATCGCCATGCCCGCTTTGACCCGTGCGCTGAAGCTACAGGAAAAAGCGGCGCGCGTCGGTTTCGACTGGAGCGAAGCCGAGCCCATCCTGGACAAGATCGAAGAAGAGATCGGCGAACTGCGCGAAGCCTTGCGCGCGGCGGACCAGACGGCAATCCGCGACGAGTTCGGCGATTTCATGTTTGCGCTGGTAAACCTGGGCCGGCATCTCAAACTCGATTCCGAAGCTGCTCTTGCCGGGACCAACGAGAAATTCCGGTCGCGCTTCCACTATGTCGAGAAGGCGCTGGCGGAGAGGAAGCGCACCTTGGACGAGGCCTCGCTGGAGGAAATGGAAGCGCTTTGGCAGGAAGCGAAAGGGAAAGGCTAGCACGCGCCTTTCAGCTGCGGTCGGAAGGCCCCATCCGGCCCTGCATTTCGTCGCGCGCTGCCGCAGTCATCGCCACGCTCAGCGCCACGCCGCCATCGTCCTGGTCCTCGCGCGTGACGACGTCGCCATTGCGGTACAGCCAATCGAGAAGATGATGCTGATGGGGGCCTAGCCGAACCTCGACACGCGAGACTTCGCCGGCGACGCGTTCCTCGATCCGCGCGGTGAGTCTCTGCAGACCTTCGCCGGTAATGGCGGAAATTGCGATGGGCACGTTTGCCGGATCGGCGGGCCGTTGTGCCAGCAGTTGCTCGCGGTTGGACTCATCGAGCTGGTCGATCTTGTTCCAGACTTCCAGCACACGCTCGGTGTCGCGGGCGTCGACGCTCAGATCAGCCAGGATACGTTCCACGTCGTCGGCCTGCGCGGCGGTATCCGGATCGGAGATGTCGCGCAAATGCAGGATCAGATCCGCCTCGACAACCTCTTCCAGCGTGGCGCGGAAAGCCGCCACCAGATGCGTCGGCAAGTCGGAGATGAAGCCCACCGTATCCGATAGAATAACCGGGGTGCCATGCGGCAGCCGCACGCGCCGCAGCGTCGGGTCGAGCGTGGCAAACAACATGTCCTGCGCCAGAACCGTCGCTCCGGTCAGCTTATTGAACAGGGTCGACTTGCCGGCATTGGTATAGCCGACAATGGCCACCACGGGGAACGGCACCTTCCGGCGCTTCGCGCGGTGCAGGTCACGCGTGCGGCGAACGACTTCCAACTCGCGCTTCAACTTCAGGATTTTCTCCTGCAGCATGCGGCGGTCGGACTCGATCTGCGTTTCACCCGGGCCACCGAGAAAGCCGCCGCCACCGCGCTGACGTTCGAGGTGGGTCCAACTGCGCACCAGCCGGCCGCGTTGATATTCGAGATGCGCAAGTTCGACCTGAAGAGTGCCCTCCTTGGTGCGGGCGCGGCGGCCGAAGATTTCGAGGATCAACCCCGTACGATCGAGCACTTTGGCTTTCAGCGCCGTCTCCAGATTGCGCTGCTGCACGGGCGTCAGCGCGTGGTCGACGATGACCAACTCCGCTTCCTTCTCCGCGACGATGCCGGCAAGTTCCTCGACTTTGCCCGACCCCAGCAGGGTCGCCGGACGCGGGTCGTTGATGGTGACGATGGCGACGTGAACGGGGTCGAGTTCGATCGCGCGGGCGAGCCCAACAGCTTCATCGCGGCGTGCCTCAGGCGAGCGATTCAGCCGTGGGCGTGACGGGTCGGCATCGCGATCCTCGCGCGGATGGCGCGGCAGGATCGGCACGACCACTATAGCGCGCGCGCCAGAGCTGCGGCCGGCATCATCCAGTTCGTGACCGTTATAGCCGATCGGTGAGTGACCTTTGGACTTGCGATCCGGCAATGGTCAGTCCCGGGCGCCCTCTTCCCCCTCGAACATCTGCACGGGCTGGCTCGGCATGATGGTCGAAATCGCATGCTTGTAGACAAGCTGCGAATGTCCGTCGCGCCGCAACAGGACGCAAAAATTATCGAACGAGGTCACGACGCCTGTAAGTTTGACGCCGTTGATGAGGAAGATCGTGAGAGGGTTCTTGCTCTTCCGGACCGAATTGAGGAACAGATCCTGAAGATTTTGCGTACGTTCCGCCATGGTTTTTTTCTTTCGATGTCCCCTGTCCGCGCCCCCTCGCACGAACGGTCGAAGTTCCATTGAATGATATTTCTTGGCACCGAACTGCTCGACAACGAGCAACAAATTCAATGCCGATTTCGGACCCGACACTTGCGGTTATCAGGCGGGGATTTTTTCCGCAACGTCAAAAAATGCGTGGCGCAACGAAAGTGCCAATGAACCCGGATGGCCATTGGCTACGGGCTGTCCATCTATCGAGACAACAGGCATGACAACGGTGGTTGCAGAGGTAATGAAGGCCTCGCGCGCCTGCTTGGCTTCGTCCACGCTGAAGCCGCGCTCCTCGACCTTGAGGCCAAGTCTCGCCGCGACTTCCATGAGCGTTGTGCGCGTGATACCGCGCAGAATCCCGCTCTCCGCCGGACGCGTCACGAGCACGCCATCCTTGGTGACGATCCAGGCGTTGGACGACGCGCCTTCCTTCACATTGCCCTGGGTGTCGACGAACCAGGCTTCGTAGGCCCCGGCCTCACGCGCCTTCTGTTTGGCCATTACGTTGGGAAGCAGGCCGGTCGATTTGATATCCACGCGCTCCCACCTGTTCTCCGGCACGGTTAGCACCGCGACGCCTTTCTCGGCACGCGCCGTGGAAGCTTCGGGATCCAGGCGCTTGGATGTCACCACCAGGCAAGAGCGCGTGCCGGAGGATGGAAAAGGAAAGTCCCGCGACGCCACGCCGCGCGTGACCTGCAAATAGACCAATCCATTGCGCACCCGATTCCGGCGCACGACCTCGGCCACCACGATTTGCAGTGCCGAGCGATGAAGCGGCCAGTCGATCTGGAGTTCGCGCAGGGACCGGTCGAGGCGGTCGAGGTGCCGCTTCATGTCGACAATATAGCCACGCGACACCTCGCAAACCTCATAGACGCCGTCGGCGAACTGGTAGCCTCGGTCCTCGATGTGGACGGTCGCGTCGGTGTGCCCGACGTAGCGTCCGTTGACATAAGCGATGCGCAGCATGAGGGAGTCCCGTACTTGAAGATGATAACAGTAAGTGTTTGATTGGGTTAGAAAAACTCAAGGCTGACGCGGAACATTTGCTCGACCTGCTTCACCGCCTCGGCCATTGCGAAGATCACGACACGATCTTTCGGCTTGATGCGCATCTGGCCACTTGGCTTCAGCACGGAGCCATCCCGGTAGATCGCGCCGATGCGCATGCCGTGCGGCAAGTCGAGCTCCCGCAAGGGCGGCCCCACCAGAGGCGAAGTTTCCAGCGCCTCGGCTTCGATGATTTCCGCCGCTCCCTTGTGCACGCTATGCACGGCGCGGATGCGGCCGCGGCGAACATGCTGCAGAACCTTGGAAATGGTCACGGCGCTTGGGTTGACGAAAGCATCGATGCCCACCGCCTTGGTCAGATCGTGATAGGACGGGTTGTTGAGCAGAACGAGATTTGCCCGGCAGCCGAGCCGCTTTGCCATCACGCTTGAAAGAATGTTGACCTGGTCGTTGTTCGTGACGGCCACCATCAGGTCGGCATCCTGGATATCCGCCTCGATGAGCAGCCGCTGATCGAGTGCGCTGCCATGCAGGACAACGGTCCGGCGCAGCTTGTCGGCGACGGCGATGGCGCGCTCCTTGCCCGCCTCGATAATCTTCACGCGAGTGTTGATGCGCTTGTTTTCCAGAGCGTTTGCCACGAACAGGCCGATATTGCCGCCGCCGGCAACGACGACGCGTGTGGCATCCGGCTCTTCGTGGCCAAAGAGCGACAGAGTTCGCTTCACCTGATCCTTCGTCGTGACGACATAAGCGATGTCACCGGGGAACATCTGGTCGACCGAATGCGGGACGAACAGCCGGTCGTCGCGAACGATGCCGACAACGGTAGACGGGAGGTCCGGGAACAGCGCCGACAGCTGCAGCAGCGGCGTGTTGATGACCGGACATTCCTCCAGGCATTCGATTGCCACCATGACAATCTGGTCGTCGGCGAAGCGCACGACGTCCGTCGCGCCTGGAAGCACGATGCGCCGCAGCACCATTTCACCAACCTCGACCTCCGGGGAAATGGTTACGTCGATCGGCAGGTGGTCGCGCGAGAAAAGGTCGGCGTAATGCGGGCTGAGATAGGCCTGGCTGCGAATTCGAGCGATCTTGGTCGGAACATTGAAGATGGCGTGGGCGATTTCGCAGGCGACGATATTCACTTCGTCATAGAGCGTCACCGCGATGATCATATCGGCCTGGTCGGCGCCGGCGGCCTCCAGCACGTCCGGATGCGAGCCGTGCCCGACGAAACCGCGTACATCCAGCGTGTCGCGGACGGCGTGGATCAGTTCCGGGGCGGTGTCGATGATGGAAACGTCGTTCTTTTCCGCGGCAAGGCGCTCGGCGATGCCATAGCCCACCTGCCCTGCGCCGCAGATGATCACCCGCATCTAGCGGCCTGTCTCGCTGGCAATATTCGGCACCGTTCAGACTCCGAGCGACTTCAGTTTCCGGTGAAGTGCTGAACGCTCCATACCAATGAATTCTGCCGTACGCGATATGTTGCCGCCAAATCGGTTGATCTGCGCGATGAGATATTCCTTCTCGAACATCTCGCGCGCCTCGCGCAGCGGCAGCGCCATAATGTGGACGTCCGATTGGCTGGGCGCGCGTGGCATGACGTCACCGATCTCCGCCGGCAAAAGGTCGGCGGTGATTGGCGCGTTCACATCGTCACTACGCACCAGGATCATCAGCCGCTCGATGTTGTTGCGGAGTTGACGAACGTTACCGGGCCAGTTGTGCGCCTGCAGCACGGCCATCGCATCGTCGGCGATTCGACGCTGCCGGATGCCCGCTTGGCGGGCGATCTGCTTCATGAAGTGGTCGACCAGATAGGGTATGTCTTCGCGCCGTTCAGCCAAGCCCGGAACGATGATGGGCACCACGGCGAGGCGATGGTAGAGGTCCTCCCGGAAACGTCCCTCGGCGATCATCCCCTCCAGGTTCTGCGCCGTGGATGAGATGATGCGCACATCGACCTTCACGCGCTTGGCGCCGCCGACGCGCTCGAACTGCTGGTCGACCAGCACGCGAAGGATCTTGTTTTGCGTTTCGCGCGGCATGTCGGCGATTTCATCGAGGTAAAGGATACCGCGATGCGCTTCTTCCAGCGCGCCGACTTTGCGCTCGCTACCGTTCGGTTCGGTGCCGAACAGCTCGATCTCCATACGCTCGGGCGTAATGGTCGCGGCATTTAGCGTGACAAAAGGCCCCGTGCTGCGCGACGACTGCGCATGGAGGGCGCGCGCCACCAACTCCTTGCCTGACCCTGACGGGCCGACGATCATGACGCGGCTGTTTGTCGGCGCGATGCGCTCGATCGACTGCCGCAGATGCGTCATGCCCGACGACATGCCGATCAGGTCGTGCGTCTCGCCGCTGCGGGCCTTGAGGTCGGACACCTCCCGCTTGAGCTTGGAGGTCTCGATCGCGCGTTCGGCGATCAGTATGAGGCGGTCGGCCTTGAACGGCTTTTCGATGAAATCATAGGCACCCCGGCGAATCGCGGAGACTGCCGTTTCGATGTTGCCATGACCCGAGATCATGACGACCGGCAGGCTCGGATGCATGATCTTGATCTCGTCCAGCAGCGCCAGGCCGTCGAGGCGCGAGCCCTGCATCCAGATGTCGAGGAAGACCAGCCGGGGCACCCGGTCCGCGATGGCGGCCAGCGCGCTATCGCTATCATAGGCGGTGCGGGTTTCGTGCCCCTCGTCGTCCAGGATGCCGGCGACAAGGTCGCGAATGTCCTGTTCGTCGTCGATGATGAGAATATCAGACGCCATTTCCGACCTTTTCACGTTCCGTTTTTCGGTTCGCACCCAAGTTTTGGGCTGACGCGGCTGGATCCGCTGCCGGGAGGGTGATGGTGATCATTGCGCCGCGACCGTCGTGGAAAGTCCGCGGCGCATCATTCAGTTCCAATGTCCCGCCGTGGTCCTCCACGATTTTCTTGACGATCGCGAGGCCAAGACCAGTCCCCTTCTCGCGCGTCGTCATATAGGGCTCGAGGAGCCGCTGGCGGTTTTCCCCTGGCAGACCCTTGCCATTGTCGAGAACCTCCACCCGTATCCGGTTGCCCTCGCGCCTCGCCCGAATGCGGATCACTCCTGGCTCGGCCTGCGAATCACGGCCGTCGATCGCCTCGGCGGCATTCTTGATAACATTGCCGAACGCCTGCCCAAGCAGGCGCGTGTCGAATGTCCCGCGCAGAGGCTCTTCGCCGAAGTCCCGCTCGAACTTGATGTCGGAGCGGCTTACCTCGACCAGGAACGACGCCTCGCGCAGCGGTTCGCGTATATCGAGGGTTTTCATCTCGGGTTTCGGCATGCGCGCAAAGGATGAGAATTCGTCGACCATCCGGCCGATATCCTCGACCTGGCGAATGATCGTATCCGTGCACTGGTCGAAAATCTCGCGGTCCTCGGTGATAACCTTGCCGTAGCGGCGTTTGATGCGTTCGGCGGAAAGCTGGATCGGCGTCAAAGGGTTCTTGATCTCGGGGGCGATGCGGCGCGCCACATCGGCCCAGGCGGATGTGCGCTGCGCCTGAACCAGATCGGTGATGTCGTCGACTGTCACCACGTAAGACGTTTGCTGCCCGGCATCGTCGCCCTGCTCTGTCGTCACCTGAACATTGAAGGTTCGCTCGGAACCGCCGCGAGAGAACGTGACCTGCTCCCGATACACCGGCCTGCGCGAGCGCTTCCCGAGCTCGAAGACCTTGCCTATATGCGGCAAAAGCGTCGACAGATTTCGATTGATGGTCTTGCCGGGGGATAGTCCGAGACTTGTCTCAGCCGACCGATTGATGATCGTGACCATGCCGTAGGGGTCGACGCCAATAACTCCCGACGAAACACCCGCAAGCACCGCTTCCGAGAAGCGCCGGCGGTCGTCGATCTGGTCCTTCGCGGTCAGGAGCTCGTTACGCTGCGATTTCAGCTCCGACAGCATCTTGTTGAACGTGTCGCTGAGATAGCCGACATCGCCGTCCGAGACCCGCACCGGCACCTGCACGTCGAGATTGCCGGTCGCCACTTCGTCCGCAGCGCCGATCAACTGGCGGATCGGCCGCACGAGCCGGTCAGCCACGGCAATGCCGAGCCATATGGCCGACAGGACGATAATCAGTGTCAAAGTCAGGTATGGCAAGGCAAAGGCAAGCTGTGACGTTCGGCGATTTGCCTCAAGCCCACGATACTCGTCGGAATTGGCGCGGACGATCTGCCTCGCGCGGATGATTTCCGGATCGACCTGCCGGACCGTATAGAGGTAGGTATCGGTGAACTTCCTCAACTTAACGATCATGCCGACGATGTCGCGACTGCCCGGTGCAATGGGTGATGGATCGCCGTTGGCCGCATCCCCCACGGCTCCCGGCGGTGGTTCCGGCATTGGAAAATCGGCTTTGGTCTTGGCGCTCATGATGAATGAGCCGTCCGGCGCAATGAGTGCTGCGTGGGTAAGCTGCCGTCCGGCAGCCTGACGGTTCATCAGATCGAGAAATCCGTTCCGGTCCAGATTGTAGACTTGCTGATTGTTGTCGAGCACATCCGCCATTGAGAGCGTCGCGTTCAACAATGTCCGCGCATTTTCCTGAACATAGGCTTCGGCGATATCGAGCGAATAATTGATGATCGTCTTGGTGCGGATCTCGAACCAGCGGTCGAGGCCGATGTTCAAGGTGATCGACGCGATGATGGCCACCATGATGGCTGGAATGGCGGCAACGAGCGCGAACATGGTGACGATGCGTACATGCAGTCGAGAAGCCGCTCTGGCGCGCTGGCGCGCTTCGAGGATGCGCAGCGCCTCGCGAACGATCAACCCAATCAAGATAAGGATGAAGGCGCCGTTGATGCCCGCCAGAATAAGAGTCGTCTGCGGTGTGGGCGTGATTGGCGTCACGCCAACCAGAATCGCAAACGAAGCGGCAGCCGTGATCAACGCGCCCAGAATCGCGCCCACGCCCGGAAGCCAGAGCAAGCGCCGGCCTTCCCGGCCGGGCGAGAACAGCGACTGGTGAGCTGTTACGGTCTGTGTTGCCATATGTGCGACTGCATTGTTGTGACACCTATGCAACGCATTGTGGCGATTGTGCAACATTCTCACCATTGTCCCGCAAGTTTTCAGATCCTCTAACGAGGCCCCGCCGCGGTATGCACGCCGAAAACGACGAAAGCTGATGGAACCGGGAGCGGTCTACCCCGTTTATTGCGCATCTCTCATCAAGGAGTTCGACATGGGTCGCTCAATTCTCCTCTGGCTCCTCGGCGTGCCGATCCCGATCATCATCCTCCTGTGGTTCTTCTTGCACTAAGCGAGCGCGGCGCGGAGGAATCCAGATCGGTCGTCATCCGCATTAGACAAAGCTTTATTAACCCTAACAATGTGTAATGAGCCCATATCGCCGCGTTTCGGGATGGGGTCGCGCCGTGCAGGGTTCCAATCAGTCGAGTGTATTCGGGCGTCGCACCGAGCCACATACAATCATCATCGCTCGAGGAGACCAACTGCGGTACTTCACCGTCAGGCCTTGGGCGGTTATGTTGGTCGCTTCAGTGCTCACTACCCTGGCAATCGCCTTTCTTGGCGCTGCGGCGTATCTGGCGTTGCGCGACGACTTGATCGGCGCTTCGGTTGCGCGTCAGGCCCGCATGCAGCAGGCGTATGAGGATCGTATTTCCACGCTTCGCGCGCAGGTGGATCGAATCACTAGCCGCCAATTGCTCGATCAGCAAATGGTTGAAACGAAGGTTGGCGAGTTACTGCAACGCCAGAGCGAACTGACACAGCGTCACCGGAGTCTGTCGCCCATCCTTGGACCATTCAGCGAAAGCACGCTGCCCGCGGACGTGCCCGTGCCGGCAAAGAAACACGATGAACACGCCAGTCTCGTCTCCGACAATCCCGTCTCCGCGCTCGCCTACGCCAGTGCCGACATTGCGGCCAGTCCGTTTTCATTCTTGAAGACGCGCAAAAGCGAAGCCGAGGCGCCATCAACTGCCGATCGCGCAGATACACTCTTCCTCGCCATCAATCGTACGCTGCGGAGCATCGAGGACGATCAGATGAGCCGCGTCGCCAGCCTCGCTACGAACGCTTACGAAACCGCCGAAGCCATTGGCGACGCTCTCGAATCGGCCGGTCTCAACGTCACCGGCGATCTTGGCAAGGGCGATGTCGGCGGCCCCTTTATTCCAATCGATAGCGGCGCCAATTTCGACACTCGCGTGCGGGAACTTGATGACGCGCTGGGCAAGCTCGAGGCTTTGAAGAAGGAAGTCCGCCGCTTGCCCATCGCCAATCCCGCGGCGAACTGGGTGGTCACGAGTTCGTTTGGCTCGCGCTCCGACCCATTCCTCGACTCGAACGCATTTCACGCCGGCATGGACTTTCGCGCACAGACCGGGGCGCCGATTCTGGCGACAGCTGCAGGCGTCGTTACCAAGGCCGGTTGGAACGGCGGCTATGGGCGGCTGGTGGAAATCGATCACGGCAACGGCTTCTCGACGCGCTACGGTCACATGAGCAAAGTGCTCGTCGCCGAGGGTGACAAGGTCAAGATCGGCGATGTCATCGGGCAAGTCGGCTCATCCGGCCGGTCAACCGGCCCCCATTTGCACTATGAAGTGCGGAAAAACGGCACGGCGGTCGACCCCCTCCGCTTCATCAACGCGGGAAAGAAGGTCGACCGCTATTTGGCGGCGCTCTAGTCAGCGGTCGCTGCAAGCCTCTTGAGGTCTGGCGGCGTAGCCTCGTCTACCAGCATGGCGATCGCGGCACTCAGCCCGATCGACTCCTGATCGCGTGAGCCGAGCCGGCGCATATTGACGGTGTTCTCTTCCGCCTCGCGACGCCCGCAGACCAGCATCACAGGCACCTTGGCGAGGCTGTGCTCCCGGACCTTGTAGTTGATCTTCTCGTTGCGCAGGTCTGCCTCCGCAGCGATCCCCGCGGCCTTGAGTTTCTTCACGACAGCGCTCGCATATTCATCGGCGTCGGAGGTAATCGTCGCAACAACCACCTGAACCGGCGCAAACCAGAGCGGAAAGTGTCCGGAAAAGTTCTCGATCAGAATGCCGAGAAAGCGCTCCATCGAACCGCAAATGGCGCGATGGATCATGACCGGCTGCTTCTTTTCGGAGTCTGCCCCGATATAGAACGCGCCGAACCGCTCCGGCAGATTGAAGTCGACCTGGGTCGTGCCGCACTGCCATTCGCGGCCGATTGCATCCTTCAGCGTATATTCGAACTTAGGGCCGTAGAAGGCGCCCTCGCCTTCCAGCACGCCGGTCTTGATGCGATTGCCCGAAAGTCTCTCGATCTCTTGCAGGACATCGAGCATTACCGCTTCGGCGCGATCCCACAATTCCTCCGATCCGACCCGCTTTTCCGGACGCGTCGAAAGCTTGACGATCACTTCGTGGAAACCGAAATCCTCGTAGACCGACAGGATGAGGTCGTTGATCTTCAGGCACTCGGCCCGCATCTGCTCGTCGGTGCAGAAAATATGCGCGTCATCCTGGGTAAATCCGCGCACCCGCATCAGGCCGTGCAGTGCGCCCGACGGCTCGTAGCGGTGCACGACGCCAAATTCCGCAAGCCGGATAGGCAGTTCCCGGTACGATTTCAGGCCGTGCTTGAAAATTTGCACGTGGCCCGGACAGTTCATCGGCTTCAAGGCGAAGACGCGCTTGTCTTCCGCATCATCGCCAGCCGACTGCACGGCGAACATGTTCTCCTTGTACCAGCCCCAGTGACCGGACGTTTCCCAGAGCGAGTGGTCGAGCACCTGCGGGGCATTGACCTCCTGATAGTCTTCCGCCAGCCGCCGCCGCATATAGGCGACCAGGGTCTGGAACATCTTCCAGCCTTTGGCATGCCAGAACACGACACCAGGGCCCTCCTCCTGGAAATGGAACAGGTCCATCTCACGGCCGAGGCGGCGATGGTCGCGCTTCTCCGCCTCCTCCAGCATATGAAGATAGGCGTCGAGTTCAGCCTGCTCATGCCAGGCCGTGCCATAGATGCGCGTCAGCATTGGATTGTTGCTGTCGCCGCGCCAATAGGCGCCGGCCACCTTCATCAGCTTGAACGCGTTGCCGATTTGCCCCGTGGAGGCCATATGCGGCCCGCGGCACAAGTCGAACCAGTCGCCCTGAGAGTAGATCTTGAGATCCTGGCCCTGCGCAATGGCATCGACGAGCTCGACCTTGTAGGTTTCGCCCTTGTCGCCAAACACCTGCCGGGCCTTCTCGCGGCTCCAGACTTCCTTGGTGAAAGGCTTGTTGCGGCCGATGATCTCCCGCATCTTCTTTTCGATGACAGGAAGTTCTTCCAGTGTGAACGGCCAATTTTCACGCGTGTCCGGATGGATGCGCTTGAAGTCATAGTAGAAGCCGTTTTCGATCACCGGGCCGATGGTGACTTGAGTTTCGGGCCAAAGCTCTTGCACCGCCTCCGCCAGAACGTGGGCCGTGTCGTGGCGAATGAGTTCGAGCGCTCGCGGATCGGAACGCGTGACGATCTCCACAGCGCCCGACTTCCCGAGCGGATCGGAGAGGTCGCGCAACTCGCCGTCGAGGGTGATCGCGACTGCCTTCTTTGACAGGGATTTGGAGATGGACTCGGCGAGAGCCGCACCAGTCGTCGTCGCGTCATAGGAACGTACGGAGCCATCGGGAAACGTCAGGGAAACTTCGGCCATTTCATTTCTCCTATCCAGTCCCGCATACGAGCGCGGGTGGTGATTAAGCCGGACGCTTCCGGCGGCGAGCGGCGTTCTAATCAGCGATTGTGCCCGCGTAAAGCAGAAAGGGCGGACCTCGCGGCCCGCCCTCGCTTCATTCACGTGTCGCTGGCTCCAGGTCGGAGCGTCGTGCCGTTGCGGGCGCGGATCAGTTCTTGGCCTTGTCGACCAGCTTGTTCTTCGAAATCCACGGCATCATCGCGCGCAACTTGGCGCCGACTTCCTCGATCTGGTGGCTGTCATTGTTGCGGCGGATGCCCTTGAAGCGCGACATGCCAGCGCGATATTCCTGCATCCACTCGGAGGTGAACTTGCCGGTCTGGATGTCCTTCAGCACGCGCTTCATCTCGGCCTTGGTGTCGGCGGTGATGATGCGCGGGCCCGAGACATACTCACCCCACTCTGCCGTGTTGGAGATCGAATAGTTCATGTTGGCGATGCCGCCTTCATAGATCAGGTCGACGATCAGCTTCACTTCGTGCAGGCACTCGAAATAGGCCATCTCAGGCGCATAGCCGGCTTCCACCAGCGTCTCGAAGCCGGCGCGGATGAGCTCGACCAGACCGCCGCAAAGCACGACCTGCTCACCGAACAGATCGGTCTCGCACTCTTCCTTGAAGTTGGTCTCGATGATGCCCGAACGGCCGCCGCCAACGCCGCAAGCGTAGGACAGGCCGAGGTCGAGCGCATTGCCCGACGCATCCTGATGCACGGCGACCAGGCACGGCACGCCGCCGCCCTTCTGGTATTCGCCGCGCACGGTGTGGCCGGGGCCTTTCGGCGCGACCATCAGTACGTCGACCGACGCCTTCGGCTCGATCAGCCCGAAATGCACGTTGAGGCCGTGCGCGAAGGCAATCGCGGCGCCGTCGCGGATGTTCGGGGCGATCTCGTCCTTGTAGATGTCGGCCTGCAGTTCATCCGGGGTCGCCATCATCATCAGGTCGGCCCACTTGGCGGCTTCGGCAACCGTCATGACTTTAAGACCATCGGCTTCGACCTTCTTGGCTGTCGCTGAGCCCTTCTTGAGGCCGATGGCGATGTCCTTGCAGCCTGAATCCTTGAGGTTTAGCGCGTGCGCACGGCCCTGCGAGCCGTAGCCGATGATGGCAACCTTCTTGCCCTTGATGAGATTGAGATCGGCGTCACGATCGTAATAGACACGCATTTCGTATTCCTTCCCTGCAGTTGATTGTTCAAAGGACGTGGATTTTCGGTCCGGTATTGGCGGAACCGAAAAGGGTGAGAAACTGGTCGGTTGCACGCGCCGCATCGCGCCCGATTTCGGCTCTGTCGAAGGAGACCTTGTCACCGAGCAGCAGTCGAATCTGCACGTCGCGCCCGACAAGGCCAAAGAAGGTGCGAAACGCCGTTTCGGCGTCGTCGAAGGTCAGCAAATGGGCGGCCCGACCGGCTTCCAGCAAGGGTTTGAGGCGCTCGCCGATTGCGAAGCGACCATTGGCCAGCACGATGCCTCCCAGATCGCTCTTGCCCGACGCCGCCTGACCGATGGCGACGCGGTTGAGGGCAATCGACGTGCTGGAGGAAATCACGGTCAGCCAATTGGCAGCGAAGTTGATCAGGCTTTCGCGCAACGCCGCAGCGTCCAGCTTCTGCGCATCGTAATTGCCCGCCCGAACCTTGGAGGCCTGCCATTGGACGGTGGCGCTCAGAACGCCGTCGCGATCTCCAAACCATTTGTACAGCGTCTCCTTCGAGCAGGAGGCGCGCCGGGCGATGTCGGTCATGGTCAGTTCACCACCCTGCTCCACCATCAAGGTAAGAACGGCATCAAGCACGGTCCGCTGACGGGCGGTGAGCTCAGCGCCCCCGCCGTCCCGTTCCTCCGTGATGCCCACTGCCAAGACCATGATCAACCGTACCGTACGTTACGGTTCGGCCAATAATCTCATCCTGGCGCAAACGCAATATGATTCTCATCGACCCGAAGCTCATCTTCGTGACGACGCTTCTACCCGAGGGAACAGTGATTCAGGCGTTCGGGGTTTGCTTTGCCGGCAGCGTCGGTTCGGCTACGAGCGTTGAGCGTGAGCGACCTGAGACACAGGTGACAGAACGTACCGGACACATGGGTAACACTTTTCGCTTTTGGGCGGGAGGTGTTGATGCCGTGGATGGAGTGTTCGGTGATGGAGGAACGTCTACGGTTCGTGGCCCGTCTGCTTGACGGGGAAGGCATGAGCGATGTGTGCCGTGGGTTCGGCATCTCACGCAAGACCGGCTACAAGATCTTCAACCGCTACAAGGATGAAGGCCTTGAGGCGCTCACCGATCGGACTCGTCGGCCGGTGAGATATGCCAACCAGCTGCCCGACCCGATCGAGCGCATGATCGTGGCTTCCAAGAAGGACAAGCCGCACTGGGGCGCCAGGAAGATACGCGAGCTGCTGATCCGCAAGCTCAACGGCGATGTCCGCATTCCGGCCAAAAGCACGGTGCATGCCGTGCTCGACCGCCATGGTCTGGTCAAGCATGCCTGTCAGAGGCGGCGCTGCAAGGCCGAAGGAACTGAGCTGTGGCAGGCGGCCGCGCCCAATGACTTATGGTGCGCCGACTTCAAGGGCGAGTTCAGGCTCGGCAGCGGACGCTACTGTTACCCGTTGACCGTCACCGACCAGGCCTCGCGCTATGTGCTGGCCTGCGAGGCCCTTGAATCGACCAAGGAAGGTCCGGTCATCGAAGCCTTCGTGCGCCTGTTCAGGGAACGCGGTCTGCCCAAGGCGATCAGGAGCGACAA
>DATDBN010000114.1:0-31258 GCA_036524835.1 Mesorhizobium sp.
GCCTTGACGTCCAGCGGGATAAGCTTGCCGGCCTCGTCGCGGGCGCCGGAACCAACGGCGATGATCTCGCCTTCCTGCGGCTTCTCCTTGGCGGTGTCCGGAATGATGATGCCGCCTTTGGTCTTTTCCTCGGAGTCGACCCGACGAACGACCACGCGGTCATGAAGCGGGCGGAACTTGGATTTTGCCATGTTTGAAAGATCCTCGGTAGGATGTTCTTCTTGAAAGGTTTCCTCCGTCCGGCGAGCCGGACAAAAGCCAAACTGCCCGGCGAACCGGGCAGGTGGTTAGCACTCAGTCGAAACGAGTGCTAACGTGGCGCGGAGATAGTCACGGGCGGTGTCACTGTCAAGTTTTTCGTGAAGGCTGCGAGGGGGAATTTTGCCGGTCTCCCCGGGTCCTCGCGGACTGTCGTCTGGCTTCGACTTGCTCCGGCAGCGCTGCAATGCAGCGTTGCATCTCACCATGTCGACAAATTCTCCGCGAAGCTCTAGAGAAGCTCGGCGCTGCGGCGAAGGTCCGCGCAAGCTAGACATTTGGCATTATGGACCATCCTGTAAGGCGTCGCGCCATCTTCTTCGTGGGCGGCTACGATCCGAAAACGCCGGAGGCGTTCTTTGGGCGGCTTCAAAGGGAGCTTGCCCGCTTCGAAACCTTGTGGGGCCTGAAGTCGGCCGTCTCGCCGGTCGCCGTATCGTCCGATGGCGAAATAGGCACCGTTACGCTGAAGACCGAAGGCGGCGACCCGGCATGGGCGGTCACATCAGACTTCAACTTCTTCGTCCTGGACAAGATCGTGCTGGCGGATTTCGCCCGGCCCTTGCCTGTCCGCCTGGGCAAATATCTCGTCGCTTTCGCGGATTTCGTCTTCAGCGGCACGGCGTTGCGAATCTTTTCAAAGGCATGGCGGTTCGGGATCTATTTCCAGTTTCCGTTTCTCATGGTGCTGCTTTTCCTGCTGACAGGCGCGCTCGCTGCCCGGCTGACTGCACTTTGGCTTGGCTGGGGCAGTGTCGCGCTGGGGATTGCCGTGTTCGCCGCCGCGCAGTCAATTCTTGGCAAGCGCTGGCCGGTAAATCATCTGATGGATCTGTGGTCGTTCTCCCGGAATTTTATGCGGGGTGGCCGGCCGGACGCCGAAGCGCTCATGCAGCGCTTCGCCGAGGCGATCGTGACGCGATCCAAGGCCGGCGATTACGACGAGATCATACTGGTCGGCCACAGCACGGGCGGCCTGTTGATCCTCGACATTGCCGCGCGCTGCCTGCGCACCGATCCCGCATTTTCCGGCCGCGCCGATCATGTCGCGGTGCTGACGCTCGGATCGACGGCGCTGAAAGCCGGCTACCACCCGGCGGCGAAGACCTTCCGGCAGGGCGTCCAGGCGCTGGTCGATGACGGCAAGCTGGAGTGGCTGGAAATCCAGTGCCTCACCGATGTCATCAATCTCTACATGACCGATCCCGTAGCCGAGATGAAATTGCGCCGCGAGGCGGGCCGGGCGTTCCCGGTTGTGCGCCGGGTGCGGATAAGGGACATGCTGCAGCCGGAGATCTACAGGCGCATCCGGCGAAGTTTCTTCCGCGTCCACTACCAATATATTTTCGGCAATACGAAGCCCTATTGGTACGACTTCTTCCAGATTTGCTGTGCGCCGACGCCCTTGCTGGCCCGCGCGGAACAGGGTATCGCCGGCGCCCTTCCGATCGAGGACTTCAGCCAAGCATGACTCCGACTGTCGCCGCCATTGTCTGGGCTGTGGGCCTCGTTGCCTGGGCGGTCATCCGCGCGCCGCACCAGCGTCGCGCGCGAAAGATCAAGGTGGTCCAGGATTCGCGCACGACCGGGGATCGGCTGGCGCTGGGCGCGGCAACGCTGGGCCTGTCGGCTGTGCCCGCCATCTATGTCGCCACCGGCTTTCCGGCCTTTGCCGATTATGCGTTCCGCCTGTGGATGGGCTGGGTCGGACTGCTCGTCGAACTGGCGTTCCTGGCGCTGTTTTTCGCCAGTCACAGGCAACTCGGCAGGAACTGGTCGGTTTCGTTGGAGATCCGCGCTCATCATGAGCTGGTGACGGACGGGCTGTACCGCTTTGTGCGGCACCCCATGTACTCGTCCTTCTGGCTCTGGGCGATCGCTCAATTTTTCCTTCTGCCCAACTGGGTGGCCGGCCTTGCCGGCCTTGCCGGCGTCGCAATTCTCTATTTCTTTCGCGCCGGCAGGGAGGAGGCAATGATGCGAAACACATTCGGCGCTTCCTACGCTGCCTATGCCGACAGAACGGGCCGGGTCGTGCCGAAGTTCTGGTCGTGACGGGTAGTTGGGGGTTTGGGCTTTTTGGGGTTTGGGGCAATGAAGCGGGAACCGGGGCTGGATGGTTTTGACGTGCGCGGCGTGAGCCGGCGTACGGCTTTGATGGGCGGGCTGGCAGCGCTCGGCAGTGCTTTGAGCGCTCGGCGCGGATCAGCGCGAAACGCTGACATGGATAGGGCGCCGTTGCGGGTCGCCCGGCAGCGAGGCGAGGTCTACCTGCTGCGCGGCTTTGCCGACGTCTTTTCCCGAGGCCTGGACGAAATGGGGGCCGACCTTCGCCTTCGTGGCATCGATGCGCAGGTGCAGGGGCATCTTGGTTGGCGCGGCGTGGCGCGAAGGATCATCGCCGATACGCGCCGCAATGGACCCATGCCTGTGGTTCTGGTCGGGCATTCGCTCGGCGCCAATGCGGTGATCGGCATTGCCGAATGGCTCGGCGGGGAGGGCATTGCGGTCGACTATATGGCGACGTTTGCCGCGACCGCGCCGGACCCGGTGCCGGCGAATGTGAGCCGGGCGGTGAATTACTATTTCGCTTCCAACGGGTGGGGCGAACCGCTGGTGCCGGGGCCGGGCTTTTCCGGAACCTTGAGCAACCGCGATTTTTCAAGATCCGCCGAAGTGGGGCACTTCAACATCGACAAGCAGCGGCCGCTTCAGGCCGAGGTGATTGGCGAGGTGCTCAGGATCCTGGGGAGTTAGTCCAATCGCCCTACAGCCCGGCACGTCCGGCCTTTGCGCTACCCAATGATCCGCAGGTTGGAAAGCTCGTCGCCGATCGCCTTGAAGTCGTCGGTCAATGTCGAACTCTTGGAGTTCCAGAACAGCTTTTTCGGCGTTCCATCGGCGTTCTTCTTGAACTTGGACGGCGACGCGCATTCCGTCAGAGCGTCGATCTGCTTCTTCTCCTCGGCATTGCCGGCGTTCAAATCCAGCGCAACCGTCATCACGATGATTCTCGCGGCCTTTGCGTTTGCGCACAGCGTGCTGAAATGTTTGTTCAGCGCAGTGGAATAGTTGGTCATGAGGTAGGATGAGGCGTTGAAGCCCGTATCCATGCCCATGTACAGGCGGGGCAGGGCCGTCCCATTATATTTCTGGCCGGCATAGCCGTAAGCCGAATAGTCCGACTCATTGCCGACGGGGTCGTAGCGGTTGTCATTGTAGTCGGTGCCCGACCGCAGATATTCCGGCGAATAATAGGTGTTCGCACCGTCGGTCAGGACGATCACAACCTTGTCGTTGCCGTTTTCGATCTCCGAGCGCCCGCCGGTAAACGGCGCCTTGCTGGAGAGCGTCCGCCATCCCCCCGCCATGCCCTCGGGTACGTCCGTGCCGCCCAGCGGCGTCATCGCATCGATACGCGCCTTCACGCTCGCGGCGCCGGCGGCGGTGGAGACATCCGTCAGTTCCATGATGGGAGTGCTGGTGCAGTTCTGGTTGGGACCGACATTTTGGCCGGCCACGCTGGCGGACCCCATGGGGGCTGCGGTGAAGTATTTCTTGATGTTCCGCTGTGCGGCCTTCACCTGCGAATAATTGGTGTAGTCCGGCTTGCCGTCACTGTTGGTGTCTATCGTGTAGCCTTCGAGGTCGATCCACCAATTGTTCAGTGAGGTGTAGGTGGTGGAACTGGTCTTCGACGTCTTTGCAGGGCTGTGCTCGTCCGGCGCGAACATGGGAACGAACATGGACGCAGGATTTGTGGTGACCGCCGTTTCATCGGTGGCGTTGTACGGGTAGGGCCTCGTTTCGACGCAACCTTCCCAAACCGCCGACGCTTCCGTCTGGGTGCCGCTCGAGTTCTTGTTGCGCTTCAGCTCCTTGTAGAGCTCGAACCTCGTGAAGATGGTTTCGCGTTCCGCAAGCGGCCAACCGGTGCCGACTTTGCGGACATGCCCGTTCTTGAACATGATGTCCTTGTTGGTTCCAAGGTTAACTGTGTAGTCGAAGTTTTCGTAGTGCACGGGCGAGACGCCGGTCGTATCCATCCAGGCCGCACCCGCGTTTCCCGCGCCGACGTTGACGCTCGCGGCAAACGGCACCAGCGCAAACTGCACCGGCTTCTCGACCTTCTTCATCAGCAAGGCGCGCGCGGCCAAGGTATCGACCAGCGCTTTTGCCGCCGGCTTGAGGATATCGATGCGGGTGGACGTCGGCGGACCCATAGAGCCGGAATTGTCGAGGACCAGCGCGACCTCAACGGTGTTTTGAACCTTCACCGTGCTGCTTTCGCTGAACTCCAGCGTGCCCGCCTTGGGCGAGCCTGTCAGCAGGTTGAGAAAAGCCGGGCGAAAGAACGGCTTGAACACCATGGTGGATTGGCACAGCACGCTGTCGCGCGGGTTGGCGGCCGTCGGCACCGTCGTTGACAGCGTCGTTGGATGCTGCGCCGCGGGACCAAGGTTGCCGGTGAAGAACTTCTGCGCGTAAGCCTTTGATTCGGCTTCGGTCGCGCCATCGAGAAATGCCCGCGCCGTAGCGACGCAGGTGGCGTCCAGCGCGTGAAGCATGGCCTGTTTCTGCCGCGTTGCTTCCGCATAGTCGACCGCGAGCGCCACGGCGCCGATCAGGGGAAGGCTCGCGAATGCGGTGGTGATGGCGTAGTTTCCGCGTCTGTCGCGAAGAAACCTGCGAAGCATGGGCGTGCGACTTCTCGATGTTGTTGTTGCCTGAGACGCAGCATGCACAAACAATGTTAAAGTCACTGCTAATGTGAAGGCTCAAGTTTCGCCCGCGACGGAACGGGGTGTTAACTAATCCTTGCGCACCGGGACCTGGGTCATGTCCAAAAAGAGGTGACAGGGCAGGGCGGTTCGGCTAATTGGCAGCCGCCGACGAGGGCGCTTTTCTCGCCACGAGCAGGAGACAGGACACATGGGACCGGTTCGCCCGATCGCCTCGCTAGACGAGGTTGCCATGTCCTATCCGGTAATCTTTTCCGACATCTGGGGCGTTCTGCATGATGGCGTGACGCCGTTTCTGGAATCGGCTTCTGCCTTGTCCAGGGCGCGCGCGAACGGCGCCGTGGTGGTTCTCATCACCAATGCGCCGCGGCCCATGGCCGAGATCGTCGCGCAACTCACCTCCATCGGCGTGCCCGAAGATGCTTGGGACCGGATCGTCACCTCCGGCGACGTGACCCGCGAACTGATCCGCGGCGGACCGCGCAAGGTGTTCCACCTGGGCCCCGTGCGCGACCTCACGCTTTACGATGGGCTGGATGTCGAAACCGTGGAGGAATTCGAGGCCGATGTCGTCGTTTGCACCGGGTTTTTCGATGACGAGACCGAGACCCTGGAAGACTACGCACCGATGCTGCAGCGGCTGCGGTCGCGCAACCTTCCCTTCGTTTGCGCCAATCCAGATATCGTGGTCGAACGCGGACACCGCCTGATCTGGTGCGCCGGCGCGCTTGCCCGCGACTATGGGCAACTCGGCGGCCGAACGCTCATTGCGGGCAAGCCGTTCCGCCCGATCTATGATGCGGCGATGAGTGAGGCGGCCGACGCGCTGGGCCGCGACGCTCTCGTGGGCGATGTGCTGGCGATCGGCGACGGCATGTTGACGGATGTGAAAGGGGCCGCCGACTATGGCTTCGACATTCTTTACATTTCCGGCGGCATTCATGCCCGCGACTACGGCACGGCGCACGAGGCCGATCCCGAACAACTCGCGGACTTCCTGTCCAAGCATGGGCGCGATCCGATCGGCACCATGCATCGTCTCCGCTAGGCTTCGGCAATGAGCGGGGCCACTTCCCCTATCCAGCGGGTTGCCGACACGTCGCCGCTACCTGCGGCCCTTCGCGGTGCTGTCGTTGCCATCGGCAATTTCGATGGGGTCCATCGCGGCCATCAGGCCGTGCTGGAGCGTGCCCTGGCCGAAGCCGGCACACGCGGCGTGCCGGCCATCGTCCTCACCTTCGAACCGCATCCGCGCCAACTGTTTCGGCCAAACGAACCGCATTTCGTGCTGACGCCCCCGCCGATGAAGGCGAGCCTGTTGGGCGACCTCGGCTTCGAGGCGGTGGTGGAATATCCCTTCACCCGCGCGTTCTCGACCCTGTCCGCGCAAGCGTTCGTGACCGAGATCCTGGAGCGCATGCTTGGCGTGAGCCATGTCGTGACCGGGTTCGATTTCCATTTCGGCAAGGGTCGGCAGGGTGGCCCGGCCTTCCTGATGGCGTCGGGCGAGCGGCACGGCTTCGGCGTCACGCTGGTCGACGCCTTCCGCGACGAGGGCACGCATGTGATCTCGTCCAGCCGCATCCGCGACTTGCTGGCGGAGGGCGAGCCCGCTGAGGCCGCTGGCCTGCTTGGCTATCGCTACACGGTGGAGGCAGAGGTGATCGCGGGCCAACAGCTTGGGCGGACGTTGAAGTTTCCGACTGCGAATATGTCTTTGCCCGTCGATTGCCGTCTGCGGCACGGCATTTATGCGGTTCGCTTTCGCCGCGCCGCCGGCTCGCTGCACGATGGCGTTGCCAGTTTCGGGCTGCGCCCGACGGTGACCGAGAACGGCGCCCCTCTGCTCGAGACGTTTCTCTTCGATTTCGACGGCGATCTCTATGGCGAGATCTGCCGCGTTTCGCTGTTCGGCTTCCTTAGGCCGGAGAAGAAATTCGATGGTCTGGAGACGCTGCTTGCGCAGATGCATCGCGACAAGGCCGAGGCAAAGGCCCTGCTGGGAGGCGTCAAGCCACTCTCCCAACTCGACGCAAAGGTCGCCTTCTGAGCGACAGCACCTCAGTCAGGCGGATTGGCGTTGCTTCGCACGCCAATCCCAAGGGTAGCCAGCCATGCCCTGCCGATGCAGGCGTTCTACCGCTTCAGGGCCAACCCCACCGCGATGAACGCCCAGCCTTGCATGATCAGGTCGATCGACAGGAACAGGCCAAGCACATACAGGCTGTTGACCGGCCAGCGCGCCGCGATCAGAAGTCCGGCCAGCAGGGTGACCACGCCGGCTGCAACGATCCAGCCCCAATTCTTCGCCGTCTTGTTGCGAAGCGCAAAAGCGATGCGCAGCGCGCCGGACGCCATCAGGGCGATTGCAAGCATGAGCGTCAGGACACTGGACGCCAGCAGCGGATTGTAAAAGGCGAAGAAGCCGGCCACTGCATAGAGCAGCCCGCTCAGGAACCAGTAGAAGAAGCGCTCCCAGGTCCGGACGCCGAAGGCGTGCGCGATCTCGATGATGCCGCCCACCAGCATCATCGATCCGACGAAAAAGACCGACGCAACGGTTGCCACCAGAAGATTTGCGAAGGCGACGCCGCCGAGGATGAGCAGCAGGATACCCAGCGCGATGAACCAGCCCCATTTGTCGCGGGCTTTTCCGATTCGGTCTCGCAGCAATTCGGGCACGTCGTTGTGAAGGGTCATGGGTAAACTCCTGTTCCGTGTTGAGACGACCGCAGGCACTCGGGGAGCAAGTTTGACATGTCATTCTCCGCTTGCGGAGAACTCGATATCGAACGTTGGACTAAAACCTCTCATAAAATCAGCTAGTTATCCAGTGGCCTTTTGATCGCGGCTTTCGCTCGGTCGCGCCTGTCGCCGCCGGATGTAAATCTCGCACCTGATCCATTAGCAAAAGCCAAAACATCACGCTGGCGCAAGGAGTTAAATCAATTTTTACCAGAATTTGAAACGAGGTCGCTACAACGTGCAGTTAGTCCTGAGTAGCACCCAGACATGATGAAGTGCCTATCGAAAGTCATTATTGGAACTACACTGGCCGTCTCGGCCGCCACTCCCGCCGCTGCCCAGGAAGAAGCAGGCCTTTTCGGCTGGATCCACGGCGACTGGTACCTGAAAGTCGGCGCAACCGGCATGTTTGCGCCGGATTTCGAGGGCGGCAAGGATTATCTCTTCAGCGTCTCGCCCATCATTTCCCTGGGTAAAGTCGGCCCGGAAGCGCGCTTCAGTTCGCGCAACGATGCGATTTCCTTCTCGCTCTACGACGCCGGCACGTTTCGCGCAGGGGTTGCCGGCAAGCTTATCTTCGGCCGGGATGACGACGACGCAGATGAAGTAAAGGGACTCGACCCGGTGGAGTTTGGTGGCGAGTTGGGCGGCTTCGCCGAATTCTACCCGACCGACTGGTTGCGCGTGCGTGGCGAGGTGCGCCATGGCATTCGCTCGCACAACGGGGTGGTGGCAGACCTGTCGGCGGACGCGTTCCATGATGTCACCGATCGCGTTCGCGTGTCCGCTGGCCCACGCCTGTCCCTCGCCTCGAAGGACTACTTCGACGCCTATTATGGCGTGAACGCGCAAGAATCGGCTGCGTCCGGCCTGGCCGAATACGATCCGGGCGGCGGCATCAAAGCGGTCGGCATCCGCGGCGCCGTCGACTGGAAGGTTACCGACCGCGTTACCACAAACGTGTTTGCCGAATATTCGCGGCTTGTGGGCTCCGCGAAGGACTCCAGCCTGGTTCGCGAGCGGGGCTCCGCCAACCAGTTCACGGTCGGAATGTCAGCAACGTATAGATTTGATTTCAAGATGTAGTTCAATATTACTTGAAAATCATAAAGTTGTCGTGTAATTCTCAATGAGTCTTGCTTTTTGAAGACTAGTATGATCTAGTCTGCAGATGAGGGACGTTGTATTAACTTCTATTTTAATGTTGGCTTCGGCTGCGCTGTTTATCTTTTGTGATGCGCTGAGCGCTCACTGGGGAAGGACGGATAGTCACCGAAGCCTCGCGGCGCTGCTGGTGCTGGCGCCCTTCTCTTACTTCCTCTTTGCGCTGATTACCCGCCAGGTCGGTCTTGCCGTGGCCGGTGCTCTGGTCAATTCCGTGGTGGTGGCGGGGGCCATTGTGATCGGCGTGCTGGTTTTTGGCGAGGAGTTGTCGCGCACCCAGTTCGCGGGCGTTGCGATGGCATTCGCCGCAGTCACGCTTCTCAACTTGAGTTGAGGCGCGCGCAGCGTTCCGGGAAAGGTGCGCTGCGGTTACCGCTCCAACGCCAAATCGCCGCTTTATTCTGCCTGTGCCTTGCGCTAAAAGCGCGGCCATGACCAGCGGTTTGCGCCTCATCGCGATTGCGATACGAATTACTGGCCCGGTGTTCCGGGCGGCCTAGAGCGACGCTTCAAGGCTGCCGGAGCCGCCGGGTTCCCGCGCGACGTTTTCCCGCGCATCTTTCCATCCTTATCCTTTTTTGCGCCCTGGGCCTGAGCCGGGCGATGCATATGGCAAGACGATGACCGAGACAGCTGAAAAGACTGATTATTCCAAGACGCTCTATTTGCCGCGCACGGACTTTCCGATGCGCGCCGGCCTGCCGGAGAAGGAGCCGCAGATCGTCCAGCGCTGGCTGGACATGGATCTCTACAAGCGCCTGCGCGAAGAGGCCGCGGGACGACCCAAATATGTGCTGCATGACGGCCCGCCCTACGCCAACGGCAACATCCATATCGGCCATGCGCTGAACAAGGTGCTGAAGGACATCATCACGCGCTCCTTCCAGATGCGCGGCTATGATTCCAACTATGTGCCCGGTTGGGATTGCCACGGCCTGCCGATCGAATGGAAGATCGAGGAGCAGTACCGCGCCAAGGGCAAGGAAAAGCCGAACTTCAAGGACGGCGCGTCAATGAACGCCTTCCGCAAGGAATGCCGCGACTTCGCCGCCCATTGGATCAAGGTGCAGGGCGCGGAGTTCCAACGGCTCGGCGTCGTCGGCGATTTCGACAATCCGTATACGACGATGAACTTCCACGCCGAGTCGCGCATCGCCGGCGAACTGCTCAAGTTCGCCATGTCGGACCAGCTTTATCGCGGGTCGAAGCCGGTGATGTGGAGCGTGGTCGAGCGCACCGCGCTGGCCGAGGCCGAGGTCGAGTATCAGGATTATGAGAGCGACACGATTTTCGTAAAATTTCCTTTGGTTGGCAGAGACCCTGAAGGCAACGGAAATGTGTTGCCCTTGGGTGAGGCTCTGCAAGGAGCCTCCGTCCTCATCTGGACCACAACGCCTTGGACGATCCCTGGGAATCGCGCAGTGAATTACTCACCGCGTGTTGAATATGTCTTGATGGAAGTCACCGGCTCTCCAGACGGAAATTGGGCCAAGGTTGGTGACCGCATAATCGTTGCCGCTGCGCTCCTGGAGGACGTGAAGAAGGCAGCTCGCATTGACACGTGGGAGAACGTGACTGGCGGTTTGGTGGAAGGCTTCGACGGACTGCTTTGCGCCCACCCCTTCGCCGGCCTCGGCGGCGGTTACGAATTCCCCGTCCCCATGCTCGCGGGCGACCATGTCACCGACGACGCAGGCACCGGCTTCGTGCACACTGCGCCCAGCCATGGCCGCGAGGACTTCGATGCGTGGATGGATGCCATGCCGGCGCTTAAGGCGCGCGGCATCGATACGACCTTGCCGTTTCCCGTCGGCGATGACGGTTTCTACACCAAGGACGCGCCGGGCCTCGGGCCGGATCGCGAGGGTGGAGCTGCGCGCGTCATCGATGACAATGGCAAGAAGGGCAACGCCAATCAGGCCGTCATCGACGAGTTGATCAAGCGCAACATGCTGTTCGCGCGCGGGCGCCTGAAGCATCAATATCCGCATAGCTGGCGCTCGAAGAAGCCGGTCATCTTCCGCAACACGCCGCAGTGGTTTGTCCATATGGACAAGGAACTGGGCGGCTATGGAATGAGTGGTCACCCCACCCCGCCGCGAAGCGGCGTGGGTGGGTGTGATACTTTAAGAAACCGCGCCCTTGCCGCCATCGACGCGACGCGCTTCGTGCCCGCCGCCGGGCAGACGCGCCTGCGCGCGATGATCGCCGAGCGGCCCGACTGGGTGCTCTCGCGCCAGCGCGCCTGGGGCGTGCCGATCTGCGTCTTTGCCGACGCTGACGGAAATGTCCTGAAAGATGATGCGGTCAATGCCCGTATCCTGGAGGCCTTCGAAGCCGAGGGCGCGGACGCCTGGTTTGCAGACGACGCCAAGCAGCGCTTCCTCGGCAACGACCACGACCACGCCCAATGGCAGAAGGTCACCGATATCCTGGACGTCTGGTTCGATTCCGGTTCGACCCACACCTTCACGCTGGAAGACCGCCCGGACCTGAAATGGCCGGCGGATGTCTATCTCGAAGGCTCCGACCAGCATCGCGGCTGGTTCCATTCCTCGCTGCTGGAAAGCTGCGGCACGCGGGGCAGGGCGCCTTACGACGCCGTCGTCACCCATGGCTTCACCATGGACGAGGACGGCAAGAAGATGTCGAAGTCCCTCGGCAATACCGTGGTGCCGCAGGATGTCATCAAGCAATCCGGCGCAGACATCCTGCGCCTGTGGGTCGCAACGACGGATTATTGGGAGGATCAGCGCCTCGGCAAGACGATCCTGCAAACCAACATCGACGCCTACCGTAAGCTGCGCAACACGATCCGCTGGATGCTGGGCACGCTGGCGCATGACGAGGGCGAGGATGTGCCGCTGGCGCAGATGCCCGAATTGGAGCGCCTGATGCTTCACCGGCTGTTCGAACTCGACCAGCTGGTGCGCGAAGGCTATGACGCGTTCGACTTCAAGCGCATCAGCCGGGCCCTGCTCGACTTCATGGTGGTCGAGCTGTCGGCGTTCTACTTCGACATCCGGAAGGACGCGCTCTATTGCGACGCCCCGTCGAGCATCCGCCGCAAGGCCGCGCTGCAGACGGTGCGCCATCTGTTCGAGTGCCTGGTCAAGTGGTGGGCGCCGCTGTTGCCTTTCACCACGGAAGAAGCGTGGCTGGACAGGCAGCCGGACGCGCGGTCGCTGCATCTGACCCAGTTCCCCGACCTGCCAGCCGAATGGCGGGACGATGCGCTGGCGGAAAAGTGGCGCAAAATCAAACAGGTGCGGCGCGTTGTCACCGGCGCGCTGGAAATCGAGCGGGCAAGCAAGCGCATCGGCTCGTCGCTGGAAGCGGCACCCGCCGTCTATATCGCCGATGCGCAGTTGCGGGCGGCGGTCGAAGGCGCGGACCTTGCCGAGATCGCCATCACCAGCGCCTTGACGCTGGTGGATGGGGCCGCCCCGGCGGACGCTTATACGCTGGACGACGTGCGCGGCGTGGCGGTGGTCCCAGGCTTGGCATCCGGGAGCAAATGTGCGCGCTCCTGGCGCTACACCGACGATGTCGGGCAGGACCCGGCATTTCCGGACGTGTCGGCACGGGACGCCGCGGCGCTGCGGGAACTGCGCGAACTTGGCCGGATTTGAACGCCGATCAGCCGGCTCGTTGCGGTTAACAGACGGTTAAGGTAAAGAGTGGAGACTGGCGACGTCAAATTGTCGCCGGATTCCCGGTCAATGAGCATATTTGACGGGCTATGGACGGCGCTGGCCGGTACACTCAGCGAGAGGCGATACTAAGTGGCATTCTTTTCCAGGGCCGAGAAGGCAGCGACGCTTTTGGCGGTCGTCACCCCGGTCATCGCATCGAGCCTGCTGCTCGGCGGCTGCATGAGTTCGCCGACTTACGGTACGGACAAGAGCGCCAACGAACAGTTGCTGACCGACGTCACCGACATGGTGTCGCTCGCGCCGAAGCGCAGAGGCAAGATCGACTACAAGCCCCGCCCCGACCTTGTGCGTCCCGCGACCACGAGAGAGCTGGCGCTGCCGCCGCCTCAAGAAAATATCGCCGCCGGCAATCCGGACTGGCCGGAAGCGCCGGAACAGCAACGCGCCCGGTTGCACAATGAGATCACCGAAAAGGAAAACAGCGGTGATATGATGTCGCGCAGCGGTGAATCTCGGGTTGCCGCGGCGGAGGTCGATTCGCCGATTATCGCCGATGAGGATATGGCCGACGGCGCGAACAGCTACACGCGTGCCAAGCCTGGCGCCGCGCGGTCGGGCGATTCCGGCGTGCGGCCGGAATCGGAGCGTGTCGAACAGCGCGAAGAAGTGAAAAAGCGGCTTACCGAAGCCCGCCAGGGAAGCGCCACCTCGCGCAAATATCTCAGCGAGCCGCCGCTTGCCTACCGTGAGGCTGCAGCGAGCGCTCCGCAGGACGATATTGGCGACGACGAGTACAAGAAGGAGCGCCGCGCCAAGGCCGCTGCCCGCAAGAAGGGCTCATCGACCTGGCGCAACTGGCTGCCCGACTTCTGAGACTAGACTCGGCGGGCGCGGAAGAAGTCGCGCAAGATCTGGGCCGCCGGCACTTCGCCTAGCCCTTGGTAAACGTCTGGAGCGTGGTGACAGCTTGGCTGCGCGAAGAAGCGCACGCCGCTGACCACTGCGCCGCCCTTCTCGTCTGCTGCTCCGAAATAGAGCCGCCGAATGCGGGCGAAGGAAATCGCCGCCGCGCACATTGTGCAGGGTTCGAGGGTGACATAGAGGTCCGCATCGGCCAGGCGCTCGGCGGAAAGGCTGCGCGCGGCTTCCCGCACCACCAGCATTTCGGCGTGCGCGGTCGGGTCGTTCAGCTCACGCGTGCGATTGCCCGCCCGGGCGATGACCGCGCCGCCCGTCACGAGCACCGCACCGATCGGTACTTCGTCGCGCGCGGCGGCCGCTTCGGCCTCCGCCAGGGCGAGACCCATGAAGTCTGGACGTTTCAAGCAGCTGCCTCACCAATTTCCCTCGCGTGCGGAGGGTTCGGCTGATATCTAGCCGCGCTAAAGAGTTAGGACCAGATGGACGACGATAAGAAGAAGCCCGGCCGCGCCGGCAAACCAGGTGGCGCAGGCGCCGGCCGCCCGCGCGGCGGACCCGCGAAAGCCGGCTTCGGCAAAGGTCCGGGCAAGGGTGGTCCGGTCAAGGGTGGCCCACGCCAGGAGGGCCGCAAGCCCTTCGCCAAATCCGCGCCCCGGCCCGGCGGTGGCAAAGCCGCCGATGGCGAGCGCAAGCCTTTCGTGAAGCGGGAATACGGGGATCGTCCCGCGCGCGCTGCCTCTGCAGTAGAGGGTGGTGACCGCAAGCCTTTTGTGAAGCGCGAATACGGCGACCGTCCCGCACGTGCCGAGGGTGACCGCAAACCCTTCGTGAAGCGCGAGTATGGCGACCGCCCGGCGCGCGCTGCCTCTGCAGTAAAGGGTGGTGACCGCAAGCCTTTCGTGAAGCGCGAATATGGCGACCGCCCGGCGCGCGCTGACTCCGCAGGAGAGGGCGGCGAGCGCAAGCCTTTCGTGAAGCGCGAGTTTGGCGACCGTCCGGCGCGGCCCGCGGATGCAGCGGGCGAAGGCGGCCGCAAGCTTGAGAAATATTGGGGCAAGCGTCCGGGAAAGTTCGAGCGCCAGGCGGCAGGCGAACCCGGAGAAAAGACATCGTCCGCCCCGGAAGGCGAGCGTCGTCCTCGCAAGAGCTTCGACGGCCCCCGCCCGGAGCGTGGTGATGGCGCCCAGCGCGGTGATCGTCCGGCGCGTTCCTTTGGCGACAAACCTGCCTTTCGTGGCGATCGTGAGGGCAGGCCCGCGCGGCCGTTCGGTGACAGGCCAGGTGGCAAGCCGTTCCAGGATCGCAAGTCCGCACCCCGCCGTGAGGCGGAGGCCGCCGAGCCGGAAGCCGGCGAGCGCATCGCCAAGCGTTTGGCTCGGGCCGGCATCTCCTCGCGCCGCGACGCCGAGGAACTGATTGCGGCCGGGCGCGTGAAGGTGAACGGCAAGATACTGGAAAGCCCGGCCTTCAATGTGATGCACAATGACCGCATCGAACTAGACGGCACCGAGATCCCGGCTATCGAGCGCACGCGTCTCTTCCTCTTCCACAAGCCGGCCGGAATCGTCACTACCAACCGCGACCCGGAAGGCCGCCGTACCGTCTTCGACATTCTGCCGGAAGGGCTGCCGCGCCTGATGACGATCGGCCGGCTGGATATCAACACCGAAGGCCTGCTGCTTCTCACCAATGATGGCGGCCTGTCGCGGGTGCTGGAACTGCCGGCCACGGGCTGGCTGCGGCGTTACCGCGTGCGGGTCCACGGCAAGGTGGATGAGCCGGCGCTGGCGGGCCTCAAGGATGGCATCGCCGTCGACGGCGTCTTCTACGGTTCGGTCGAAGCGTCTCTGGAGCGCGAGCAGGGTAGCAACGCCTGGCTCACCATCGGCCTGCGCGAAGGCAAGAACCGCGAGGTCAAGAACATACTCGGCGCACTCGGGCTGGAGGTGAACCGGCTGATCCGCGTGTCCTATGGGCCGTTCCAGTTGGGCGAATTGCCCGAAGGTCACGTCATGGAGATCAAGGGACGCATGCTGCGCGATCAGCTTGGCGAGCGCCTTGTCGAGGAATCGGGCGCGAATTTCGACGCCGAGATTACCAAGCCGTTTTCCAACCAGCCGGTGCGGCGCGGTTTCGAAAAGCCGGCCCGTGTCGAGGACCATGCGCCGGCCCGCAAACCCAGGCAGATCGGCTATGAAAAGCCGGGCGGCCTGATCAAGAACTTCCGCCGCGATCGCGACGACAAGCGCGATGACAAGCGCGAAAGCGTTTTGGGGCGGCTGACGACATCCAGGCCGGATCGCCAGCGCTTCGAAGGCGGTCCGGACGGTTTCAAGCGCGGCGATGGCGATGGCCGGGGAGGGCGGTTCGCCAAACCGGTCCGCGATGGCAAGCCGGGCTTTGACAAGAAGCCGGGCGGCGGCAAGCGGGAGCGCGAGGAGCGCCCGATCGTCGAACCCGGCGTTCGCAAGGCCAATGTCTGGATGGCTCCGGGCTCGCGCCCGATCGGCTCCGGACGGGCCGAGAGCGAAAAGGCCGCGCATGCCGCGCGCAAGGCGGAAAAGTCCGGGCATCGCGGCGGACCGGCCAAGGGCGGCGGCAAGCCGGGTTTCGCCGGCAAGCGCGATGGCGACCGGCCGAGCGGTCCCCCACGCGGCAATGGACCGCGCGGCAGCGGTCCGCGCGGACCGCGCAAGGGCTGACGGATGCGCATTGTTGGCGGCGAGTTCCGCGGCAGGCCGCTGGCGACGCCGCGGTCGAACGCCATTCGGCCGACCACCGACCGCACCCGCGAAGCGCTGTTCAACGTGCTGGCGCATGCCTATGCCGAACATCTGGCGGGCGCGCGCGTGCTGGACCTTTTTGCCGGCACCGGCGCGCTCGGGCTGGAAGCGTTGTCGCGCGGCGCGGCAAGCTGCCTGTTCATCGAAGAATCGGCGGAGGGGCGGGGTCTCATCCGCGACAATGTCGAGGCGTTCGGCCTGCAGGGGCGCACGAAGATTTTCCGCCGCGACGCGACAAGCCTCGGCGGCGTCGGCACGATCCTGCCTTTCGGCGTGCTTTTCGCCGATCCCCCCTATGGCAAAGGCTTTGGCGAGCAGGCGCTTGAATCGGCGCTGGAGGGCGGCTGGCTGCTTCCGGGCGCATTGTGCATCGTTGAAGAAACCGGGGACGTTGCTTTTGCACCGCCATCCGGCTTCGACCTCCTGGACGAGCGCAGCTATGGCGACACAGTGATGCGCATTTTCAAGGCTGCCTGACTTCGGCCCTCATTTGCCAGCACATCACCCGAAAGGAATCATCGGGCGGGTTTTCGGGAAGACTTCATGGCAAACTGGATCATTGGGCAGCCTCCTCAAAAGGGACGCATGCTGTTGCGTCGGGACCCTGCGAAGATTTTGCAGCGCATGGCAAATTTGCCCGCACTTCGCTGCGGCATGCTGGCAGCTTTGCTGGCCCTCTCAAGCGTCCCGGCCGTGGCGCAGCAACAGCCCTCGCCGGGCAAAAACGCGGTTTCCAACTTCCTGCTCGACAACGGCATGGAAGTGGTCGTTATTCCGGATCACCGCGCGCCGGTGGTCACTCATATGGTGTGGTACAAGATCGGCAGCGCCGATGAGCCGCCTGGCAAGTCCGGCATTGCGCATTTCTTCGAACATTTGATGTTCAAGGGCACGTCCAACCACAAGGCAGGCGAGTTCGGCGCCAAGGTTGCGGAGATCGGCGGCAGCGAAAACGCTTTCACCTCATATGATTACACGGCCTACTTCCAGCAGGTCACGCCCGAAACGCTGGAGACTATGATGACATTCGAGGCTGACCGGATGCGCAACCTGATCCTCACCGATGCGGTGATCGGGCCGGAGCGCGACGTCATCCTGGAGGAGCGCAACACCCGCGTGGAGAACGATCCGGATGCGCTGCTGCAGGAAGAATCGCAGGCCACGCTTTACCAGAACCACCCCTACCGTATCCCCGTCATCGGCTGGAAGCACGAGATCGAGCAACTGAACCGCGTCGACGCGGTGGCCTTCTACGATCGCTACTACGCCCCCAACAACGCAGTGCTCGTCATCGCCGGTGATGTTGACGAGGCCACCGTGCGGGTCTTGGCGGAAAAGACCTATGGTAAGGTGCCGCGCGGCCCCGAACTGCCGCCGCGCGTGCGTCCGCAAGAGCCCGAACAGGACGCCAGCCGCACGGTGACCCTGCGCGACGAGCGGGTCAGCGTTCCAAGCTTCTCCACCAGTTGGGTTGTTCCTTCCTACCACACGGCCCAGCCCGGCGAAGCTGAGGCGCTCGACCTGTTGTCGGAGATCCTCGGCGGCGGTACGCGCAGCCGCATCTATCAGAAGCTGGTCGTGCAGGACGGCCTCGCCTCCAGCGCCGGCGCCTACTATCAGGGCGCGATGTTCGACGCGACGAACTTTACCGTCTATGGCGCGCCGAAAGGCGAGGAAGGCCTTGAGGCCGTCGAGAAGGCGGTGGACGGTGAAATCGCCAGGATCGTCAAGGATGGCGTCAGCGACACCGAACTTCAGAAGGTGAAGAACCGCTATTTGCGCAGTCTTATCTTCGCCCGCGACAACCAGTCCGGAATGGCGAACCTCTATGGCGGGGCGCTGACCACCGGCAGCACCGTGAAGGACATTGCCGAATGGCCGGACCGCATCAAGGCGGTTACCGCGATGCAGGTGCAGCAAGCGGCGGCGAAGTATTTGAAGCCCGGCACATCGGTCACCAGTTATCTCTTGCCCACGGCCGAAGCGGCCAAGGCGCAGAATTGAGCGGAGCGGCAAACACAATGATACATTCCGCAGCCGCTCGCCGTCACTTCACGGCGCTTCTCTATCTTCTGCTCACCGTGGCCTTCCTGGCCGCCTTCGCCGGATTGGCCCGCGCCGAGGTCAAGATTCAGGAGGTGGTCTCGACCAAGGGCGTGAAAGCCTGGCTGGTCGAGGATTATTCGGTGCCGATCATCGCCATCCGTTTCGCCTTCGAACCCGGCAGCACGCAGGATCCGGCCGGCAAGGAGGGGCTGTCCAATTTGATGACCGGCCTGTTCGACGAAGGTGCCGGTGATCTCGACAGCGAGGCGTTCCAGATCCGGCTGGACGATGCCGGCGCGGAGATGGGTTTTTCCGAAAGCCGCGACGCCATATACGGCTCCATGCGGATGCTGGCCGACCAGAAGGGCGAAGCCTTCGAGCTGCTACGGCTGGCGGTCAATCAGCCGCGTTTCGACCAGGCGCCGATCGATCGCATCCGCTCGCAGATCGTGGCCGGCATCATCGCCAGCCAGCGCACGCCCGAGGCGAAGGCCCAGGAGATGTGGCGCAAGGCGCTTTACGGTTCGCATCCCTACTCGCGCGACGATGAGGGTACGGCGGCCTCGCTCGCCTCTATCACGTCCGGCGATCTCAAAGCGTTCCACAAGGCGATGTTCGCACGCGACAATCTTCATGTGGGCGTTGTTGGCGCGATCGACGCCGAATCCCTCAAGGCGGTGCTCGACAAGGTGTTCGGCGATCTGCCTGCAACATCGCAGGCGGCGGAGGTTCCCGACGCGGACCTGAAATTCGGCCAGTCGCTTCACGTTGCCTACAACCAGCCGCAGACCACGATCCAGATGGTCTACCCCAGCCTCGCGCGCAGCGATCCCGAGTTCTTCTCCGTCTATCTGATGAACCACATCCTTGGCGGCGGCACCTTCACCTCGCGGCTGTTCGACGAGGTGCGCGAGAAACGCGGCCTCGTTTACAATGTCGATTCCGGCATCAGCAACAACGCCCATTCGAATGCGTTGGCGATTTCCACGGCGACGCGTTCCGATCGCGCGGCTGAGACGCTGAAGGTTATCGAGGAGACTGTGGCGAAGATGGCGGCGGACGGGCCGACCCAGGCAGAGCTGGACGCCGCCAAGAAATATGTCGTCGGCGCCTACGCCATCAACAATCTGGATTCTTCCGCTGCCATCGCGCGCACCTTGGTCGAACTGCAGATCGACAAGCTCGGCATCGACTATGTCGAGCGCCGCGGCGCGATCATCGATGCGGTCACGCTGGATCAGGTCAAGGCGGCCGCCAGGAAATTGCTGAGCGTCAAGCCGACCGTGATGGTGCTGGGGCCTGAAACGCCGGGCAGCGGCGGATGAGCCGCAGCCCCGGACCCAAGACGCCGGCGAATACGAGGCCAAGTTCTTCGCCGACTTTCGCGGTTGCCTTCGGCGGCGGCGGGGCGCGCGGGCTGGCGCATATTCACGTCATCGAAGCGCTGGACGAGCTTGGCATCCGGCCGGTCGCGATTTCCGGCTCCTCCATCGGCGCGATCATGGGCGCCGGCATGGCGGCCGGCATGGCGGGCAAGGAAATTCATGAATACGCCCGCTCCATTTTCAACAACCGCACGGAGCTCGCAGCGCGCATGTGGCGCGCCCGGCCGGGCAGCTTCGCCGAGATGCTGGAACGCGGGCGCAACCTTGCCCAGTTCAACATCGAGCGGATTCTGGCGGCGTTTCTGCCCGACCAGATTCCACAGGATTTTGCCGCTCTCGAAATCCCCTTGCAGGTCACCGCAACCGATTTCTACGGCCATTGCCTGCAGGTGCTGAGGGAAGGCGATCTGCGTTCGGCGCTTGCCGCGTCCGCAGCGATCCCCGCGCTCTTCCGCCCGGTGCGGCGCAACGGCATCATCCTGATCGATGGCGGGTTCTTCAACCCGGTGCCGTTCGATCTCGTCAAGCCGCTCGCCGATATTACGCTCGCGATCGACGTCGTCGGCGCGCCGGAAAAGAGTAAGCGCGCCATGCCGGGCACGGTCGATCTCATGTTCGGCGCCAGCCAGTTGATGATGCAATCCGTGACCGCGCAGAAACTGACAACGCAACATCCCGACATTCTGCTGCGTCCGCCGGTCTCGAAGTTCCGCGTACTCGATTTCCTGAAGATCGACTCCGTCCTGGCCGAGACCGCGTCCTTGAAGGATGACGTCAAGCGTTCAGTGGCGGAGGTGCTGGAGCGCCGGGAGGGTGCCCGATAACGCGCGAGTTAGGGCGTCATCGATGGGAGGATCGATGGCAAGTTCGTATACAAAACAAGCTGGCGGCGTCGAGGCCATTCGGCGAGGGGCTGCCAGGATAGCGCGCCCTATGTCAGCGTCGCTGCCTTGCCTGTTGAGAATGGCGATTGGGCGGAAGCGGGTGGCTGAGGAAGCTCTTCGGCCTGCGCTGCTTCACCAGAGGTGACGACCCGGTTCACCACCCGATAACACCAGACGACGGCAATCAGCCCGAACACGATGACACCGATGCCGGAGCCGGCCAGCGCCCCCTTTGCGCCGTACCACGCGGCTCCCGCGGTGACGAAGGGAATAACCCCAAGCGTAGACCGCGCCCAGTTTAGGACGGTCGAATAGCGCGGATGGCCGAGATTGTTGAAGGCGGCGCTGGCGATAAAGATCGCGCCTTCGAACAGAAAGCGCCCGGCGACGAACAGGCAGAAGAACACGATCAGCTCGCGCGCCATGGCGTCGGCGCCGAACAGATCGGACAGTTGATGCGCGAAAACCGCCAGCAGACCCCAGACGATCAGCACATAGACGGTGGAGAATATAAGCGCATCGCGCAGCGCCGAGCGAAGCCGGTCAAAGCGCTGGGCGCCGAGATTCTGCGCCAGGATCGGACCGATTGCGCCCGACAGGGCAAAGAGGGCGACGAAGGCCACCGGAACGACCCGGCCAATCACTGCCATTCCCGCCACGGCATCGTCGCCGAAACGCGCAAGTGCGACCATCACAGTGGCGTTGCCGACCGGCGTGGCGAGTTGCGACAGGATTGCGGGAATGCCGATGTCGAAGAACGGCTTTGCCGCGGCCTTGAGCCGCGCACGGGTGGGGAAGGCCAACAGGCGGTGCACAACATGCGCGCCATAGACGCCGACGGCCAGCATGACGATGCGAGACAGGACGGTCGAGATCGCCGCGCCGTCAAGCCCCAGATCGAACCAGAAGATCAGCAACGGATCGAGAATAGCCGTGGCGACGGCGCTGAACAGGGTGACATACATAGAGCGGCGCGCATCGCCCGCGCCGCGCAGGATACCGGTCGCGCAGATGCCGAGACCCATCAGCGGCGTCGAGGGAATGACGATCAGCAGGAAGCGCTTCGACAGCTCCAGCGTCTCCCCGCGCGCGCCGAGAAGGGAAAGCAGCGGGCCGAGGAAGGGCAGGACGAGGAGCGTTGCAACGATAGTGACGATCGCCATGAACACCATCGACGCGCCGCCCAACTCCGCAGCTTCCTGCCGGTTGCCGCGACCGAGGCAGCGTCCGACGAGCGCGGCGGTGGGGATGGTCAGGCCGATGGTGATGGAGAGCGTGAAGAACATCAACGTCGAGGCGAAGCCGACCGCTGCCGCCAGTTCCCGTATGCCCAGCAGCGAGATGTAGAACAGGTTCAGGATGTCGACGGCAAACACGGCGATCAGCCCGATCGAGGCGGTCGACGTCATCACCAGCACATGACGCATCGTCGAGCCGGTCGTAAATTTTGCCTGCGCGCTCGGCTGAGTGGTCATGCCGAGGCCATAACCCGCGTTGCGGCCAAACGCCACCCATTGCGCAAGCTGGGCGGTGACAATAGATGGTGCGCAGGCGTTCCCAGCCTCCGGACTCGGCGCAGAGCCGCTTTCGCATCATCAGGATAGCTTCATGGACGACGTGCTTGATCCGAAACGACTGACCGATACCGTCGCCGCTCTGGTCGAAGCGGCCAAGCGCGCTGGCGCGGATGCAGCCGATGCCGTGGCGGTGCGTGGGCGTTCCTCCGGCGTCTCGGTACGGCTGGGCAAGGTCGAGAGCACCGAGGCTTCCGAAGGCGACGACATGTCGCTGCGGGTTTTCGTCGGCAAGCGGGTGGCCAGCGTTTCGGCGACAGCCGGCTCCGACCCGGCCGCCTTGGCCGAACGCGCGGTAGCGATGGCCAAGGTCTCGCCCGAAGATCCCTTTCAGGGACTGGCCGATGCGTCGAAGCTCGCGAAATTGCCGCGCAATCTTGACCTGTTCGATCCCACGGTCCTATCCGCGGCCGAATTGCGCGAGCATGCGCTGGCCGCAGAGGAGGCGGCGCTGGCGGTCAAGGGTGTCACGAATTCAAGCGGCAGCGGCGCGAGCGCCGGGCTCGGCGGTCTCGTGCTTGCCACGTCGCATGGCTTTCTCGGCCACTATGTCGCGTCGCGCTTCTCGCGCTCGGTCAGCGTCATTGCCGGTGAGGGCACCGGCATGGAGCGCGACTATGAATATTCTTCGCGGCTTCATTTCGCCGAACTGGACGCGCCGGAAACGATCGGCGTCAAGGCTGCCGAGCGTGCGGTGCGGCGGCTGAATGCCCGCAAGGCGAAGACCGCGACAGTCGACGTCATCTTCGATCCGCGCGTGGCGCGGGGCATTGCCGGCCATCTTGCCGGGGCAATCAATGGCGCTTCGGTTGCGCGCAAGACGAGCTTTCTGCGTGACAAGATGGGCCAGCGAATTGCCTCTGCAGGTATCACTGCCACCGACGAGCCGTTGAAGATAAGAGGCCAGGCGTCGCGGCCCTTCGATGGCGAAGGCGTCGAGGGCGAAGCGCTTGCCATGGTGGAGAAGGGCGTTCTCAAGCACTGGTTCCTGTCCACTTCGGCGGCGAATGAGCTCGGCCTTGTCACCAATGGCCGTGGCGCGCGCGCCGCTTCGGCTGTCTCGCCATCCTCGACGAATTTCGCCATCGAGCCGGGCGAGCGTTCGCCCGAAGACCTCATTCGCTCGCTCAAGTCGGGCTTCTACGTGACCGAGGTCTTCGGCCAGGGCGTCAACATGGTCACCGGCGAATATAGCCGTGGCGCGTCGGGTTTCTGGATCGAGAATGGCGAACTGGCTTTTCCGGTCTCCGAGGTCACGATTGCGTCCAATCTCAAGGACATGTTCCTGCGCATGATTCCCGGCAGCGACGTCGATCGCAACTACGGCACGGCAGCGCCGACGCTGCTCATCGAAGGCATGACCCTTGCCGGCAGTTGAATTGTCCGACGCGGCGGCGCGAGCCGACGATTTGGCGCTGCTGCTGGAAGCGGCGGCCGAGGCGGGCGCCATTGCGATGCGCTATTTCCGCAAGAGCCCCGAAGTCTGGATGAAGGGCGGCCGCTCGCCGGTGAGCGAGGCGGACTATGCCGTCGATACCTTCCTGCGGGACACGCTGACGGCGGCCCGGCCGGACTATGGCTGGCTGTCGGAAGAAACGGCGGACACGCCGGAGCGTTTGTCGGCACACCGGCTTTTCGTGGTCGATCCGATTGACGGGACGCGCGGCTTCCTGGATGGCGGCGACCAATGGTGCGTCTCTGTGGCCGTGGTCGAGCAGGGGGCGCCGCTTGCCGGCGTGCTGCAATGCCCGGCCCGCAAGGAGCGCTTCTGGGCCGAGCGCGGCGGCGGGTCGTTTCTTGACGGCGCGCGACTTCGCGTCGTTGAAATTGGCCACACTCCGCACGTCGGCGGCCCAAAGCCGATGATCGATCGCCTGCAGGCGGGCCGTTCGGGCGACATTAGCAGGGTTGCGTATGTGCCATCCCTGGCCTATCGGATCGCGATGATTGCCGCGGGCCGGATGGATGCGACATTCGTCAAGCCGAACTCGCAGGATTGGGACCTGGCCGCGGCCGACCTGATCCTACGCGAGGCAGGGGGTATGATTTGCAATGCCACCGGCGCGGCACCAAGCTATGGCGGCGAGACGACGGCACATCCGGCGCTGGCAGCCGGGAGCGGCGAACTGCTGCGGACGATGACTGGTCTGCTCTCCGGTCTGGCTGAGTGAGTTGTCACGTCGCGGCGACGCGCTGCGAGCAGGAATGAGGAACGCATGACGGAAGACGGCGAAAAGAAACAGCTTCTGCATCTGGTGTTCGGCGGCGAGCTGAGGACCCTGCGCGGCAATGAATTCCGCAATCTCGACGAGGTCGACATTGTCGGCATCTTCCCCGACTACAAATCGGCCGAGGCGGCCTGGAAGGCGAAGGCGCAGGCCAGCGTCGACAACGCCCATATGCGCTATTTCGTCGTGCATCTTCACCGCCTGCTTGAGCCCGGAGAGGCTTAGGCGCTGCGGCAGATGAGCGAACAGCTCCAGCATTTGAACGACGCGCAACCTGACGCTCCCCGGCAGGGGGGTGCTCTGCGCACCCTGTGGCGACGCATCCGCAAGCCGCTGGCGCGATCGCGCGTCGTCAAGGTCGCCACGACGTCGCTGTTGACCCAGTTCCTGCGTCTTGTCGGCTGGACGAACCCGGTGGCCAAAGGCTCCATCGACCTGTCGGAGAGCTATAAGCAGTTCGAGCCGATGATCATTGCGCTGTGGCACGGGCAGCATTTGATGGCGCCGGTTATCTACCCCAGCGAACGGCCGCTCGTCGCAATGGTTTCGCGCAGCGCCGATGCCGAGTTGAACGCCCAGGTCATAAATCGGTTCGGCATCGAAGCGGTGCGCGGATCGGGCGGGCGCAACAACCAGGCGCACATGGACAAGGGCGGAGCGAAGGCGCTTATCACGTTGAAAAAGGCGCTCGATACCGGCAAGAATGTCTGCATGATTGCAGACATTCCTCATGGCACGCCGCGCGACGCAGGTCCCGGAATCATCTTGCTCGCGCGCCTGTCGGGCCGTCCCATCCTGCCTGTCGCCATGACGACCAGCCGCCGAAAGGTGCTCGAAAAGACCTGGGACAAGACGACGATCAATCTGCCGTTCGGACGCTGCGGAGTGGCTATGGGCGAGCCTGTCGTCGTGCCGCACAAGGCCGACGAGGCGCAGATCGAAGCCTGCCGCATCCTGCTGACCGAGCAACTGAATGCGGCAACTGAAAAAGCCTATCGGCTGGCAGACGGCGTATCATGAGCGAGAGACGGGCCCGCGCAATCCTGCGCACCTACCGCCTTGCCGGATCGGCCATTTTCCCGCTTATCGGTGGCTATGTGGCGTGGCGCGCATCGCGCGGGAAAGAGGATCGCACGCGCCGCCGCGAACGCTATGGACGCGCCAGCCTGCCGCGCCCGCTCGGTCCGCTGATCTGGCTGCATGCTGCAAGCGTCGGCGAGACGATGGCGGTCATTCCCCTGATCGAGAGGCTGCTTGGCTACGGCATCCACGTTGTCCTGACCACGGGGACGGTCACGTCCGCGCGGCTGGTGAATGAGCGGCTGGGCGATCGTGTCATCCATCAATATGTCCCGCTCGATCTGCGCCCCGCGGTGAGCCGCTTCCTGGATCATTGGCAACCCGACCTTGCGATCATCGCCGAATCGGAAATTTGGCCGGTCACGATCCTGGAACTCGGTGCGCGGCGTATCCCGCAGGTGCTGGTCAATGGCAGGCTTTCCGACCGCTCCTTTGCGTCGTGGAGCAAGCGGGCCTATCTCGCCGAAGCGCTTTTCGAGAATCTGGCTCACGTCGTCGCGCAATCGGATATCGACGCCGAACGCTTCCTGGATTTGGGCGCGCGTCCTGTCACCGTTTCCGGCAATCTCAAGGTCGACACACCGCCACTGCCGGTCGACGAGGACGTGCTGGCCAAACTGAAGAAGCAGATTGGAAAGCGGCCGACCTGGGCGGCGGTGTCTACCCATGACGGAGAGGAAGAGATTGCGGCCGAGGTGCACATCAAGCTGAAGAAGCGGCATCCCTCCCTGCTCAGCATCATCGTGCCGCGCCATCCCGATCGCGGCGAAGCGCTTGTCGCGGCCTTCAGGGAGCAAGGGCTATCTGTTGCCCGACGCAGCAGCGAGGACGAAATCGGACCGGAGACCGATATCGTGCTGGGCGACACGATCGGCGAGATGGGCCTTTATCTGCGGCTGACCGAGATCGCGTTTGTCGGCCGGTCACTGACGGCGACTGGCGGCCAGAACCCACTTGAGCCGGCCATGCTCGATACGGCGATCCTGGCGGGACAGAACGTGCAGAATTTTCGCGAGAGCTATCAGAAGCTTGTCAGGGGTGGCGGAGCGAGATTCGTTCGCGACAAGGATATGCTGGCCGGCGCGGTGAACTTTTTGCTGACCAACAGCGAAGCCCGCAACGCGATGATGAGGGCCAGCCGTGCGACGGTCGAGGGCATGCGTGGCGCGCTGGACCGGACCTTGCAAACGCTCGACCCTTTCATCAAGCCGCTGATCGTCAAATCGCGGCTGAAGGCGGCCGATGGCTAGCGAGGCGCCGCCGTTCTGGTGGCAGCCGGTTGATTGGCGCGCCCGCATCCTCTGGCCTGTATCCGCGCTCTATGGGGTGATCGCCGCGCGGCGAATGCATAAAGGCGTGCGAAAACAGGTCGATGCGCCGGTTTTGTGCATCGGCAATTTCACGGTCGGCGGAACCGGCAAGACGCCGACAGCAATAACCTTCGCCAAGCAGGCAGCGGAATTGGGATTTGCGCCGGGCTTCCTGTCGCGCGGCCATGGCGGCGCATCGAAGCGCCCCCATTTGGTCGACGCAGCCAAGGACAGCGCCAGGCATGTCGGCGATGAGCCTCTTTTGCTGGCCGCTCACGCGCTCGTGGCGGTCACGCCCGATCGCGCCGCCGGCGCCAAGCTGCTCATCGAGCAAGGCTGCGATTTTCTGATCATGGACGATGGCTTTCAGAGCGCCCGTGTCCATGTCGACTACGCGCTGGCCATCGCTGATGCCCGCCATGGATTAGGCAATGGCCGGGTCATTCCCGCCGGTCCCTTGCGCGCGCCGATGGCCGATCAACTGCGGCATGTGACGGCATTGCTCAGGATGGGCGAGGGCGATGCGGCCGATAGCGTCGTTCGTGCTGCCTCGCGCGCCGGTAAGCCAGTGTTCGAAGCGTCGGTGCAAACAGTCAATCCCGAGGCCGTCGCCGGACGCCGCCTGCTTGCGTTCGCGGGGATCGGACATCCTGAGCGCTTCTACGATTCACTCGCTACGGCCGGCGGGGAGGTCGCGATGTGGCGATCTTTCGGCGACCATCATATTTTTTCCCTGCCGGAACTGATGGACCTCCAGGACACGGCACGCGATGAGAGGCTGGATCTCGTCACCACCAGCAAGGACGCGGCGCGTCTTCGTCATGCCGAAACGCCGCCCCTGTTCATGGGGGACCTGATCGAGCTGGAGGTTGAAGCCGTGTTCGAAGACCCGAACGTTCCCCGACGCATCATCGATCGTACGGTCGCCGCCTGGAAGCAGCGCCGTCTCTTGCGCTAACCGCGCTTGCGCAGCGAGGGATCCATTTCAACTTCGCGCTGAAGCGATGCGGCAACGTTGGCGTAGGGTTCCTGCCGCGCCACGCTCCAGTACTTGAGCTCGTCGATCGGGATGGATTCGCCGGTGACCGCACAGCGCACGAAGGCGCCAGGGCTCATCACCTGGAAATCGCCGTCGAGATAGCGAATACGCGCCTCCCGGGCGCCGGGTCCTTCGAAGCGGTTCATCTGAAAAAGCCTGCGTGCATTTGTTCGACTTCCGCCACAGATCGCGGTTTCGGTCAAGCCGGCTTGGAGCGGCTTGCGGTCCCAAAAAGCACAATGGCCGGCTCCACCGTTGTTTTCCGCCGCCTCTGCGCGACGCCAAGTGGATTCACTCGGCTGCAAAATGCTCGCTAAGTCCGTCCGAACAATCGTTCAATGTCGGAGAGCCTGAGTTCGATATAGGTCGGCCGGCCGTGATTACAGGTGCCCGAGCCGGGCGTTGCCTCCATCTCTCGAAGCAGTGCATTCATTTCGTCGGCTTTCATCAGGCGGCCCGACCGAACCGAGCCGTGACAGGCCATTCTCGAGGCGATGCTGTCCAGGCGGCGGCGCAGCGACTCTGTGGTGTCGCTGTCGGCAATCTCGTCGGCCAGGTCACGGATCAGCGCGGGCACGTCGACGCTCCCCAGCATCGCGGGCGTTTCCCGCACCGCGATCGCGCCCGGCCCGAAGCGCTCGACACCAAGGCCGAACCGGCGAAGCGTCTCGGAATGCGTGCACAGCCGCTCGACATCATCCGCCGGCAGGTCAACGATCTCCGGCAGAAGCAGCATCTGCGCGGGCAGGGGCCGGGCGTCGAGTGACGCCTTCAGCGCCTCGTAGACCAGGCGTTCATGAGCGGCGTGCTGGTCGACGATCACCAGCGAAGTGTCGGTTTGTGCAATAATGTAATTGCCATGCACCTGAGCGCGCGCCGCGCCTAACGGATGGTCGGCCAGCGTGGTGGGGGCCTCGGCGATGCCCGCCCGGCTGTCTGCGCTCGGCGTTTCGCCGCGCCCGAAAGCGGCTTGAATGCCTTCCTCGAAGCCGTTGAAAGCGCCCTCACCGCCAAGCGGACGGTGGAAATGGCCGGGCTCTAAACCTGCTGAGCCGGAAGCGCCGCGGAAGCCGGGCTGATAGCCGGCGTAACCATTGGCTGGTCCCGCCTGGCCGAAGGCGGAGTTGCCGGGGCGGAATGCGCCGGCCATCGCGTCGGTGGCGCTGGACGAAGGGCGTACCCCGGCCTCGGCCAAGGCCTGCCGGATTGCGCCAATGATCAGGCCGCGCACCAATGCCGGATCCCGGAAGCGAACGTCTGCCTTGGCAGGGTGTACGTTGACGTCGACGATGGACGGATCGAGCGTCAGGAAAAGCGCGACGACCGGGTGGCGGTCGCGCATCAGCACATCGGCATAGGCGCCACGGATCGCGCCGGCGATGAGCTTGTCGCGCACCGGGCGGCCGTTGACATAGGCATATTGCTGCAAGGCGTTGGCGCGGCTGAATGACGGGATCGACACATGGCCCCACAATTGTACAGCCTCGCGGGCGGCATCGATGCTCAGCGCGTTGGCCGGGAACTCGGCTCCCGTCACTTGGGCGATGCGCGCCAGGCGGCCGTCCGCGTCGGCCTGTTTCGCTGCAAGGTCCAGCGTGGTGCGGTCCGGGCCTGACAGGACAAATCGCACTGCCGGAAAGGCAATCGCTATGCGGCGCACGACATCGCCAATCGCGGTCGACTCGGCGCGGTCGCCTTTCATGAATTTGAGGCGCGCCGGCGTGGCAAAGAAGAGGTCGCGCACTTCAACCTGCGTGCCGCGATTTGCGGCGGCCGGTCGCACCGCGCCAACCCGTCCGCCGTCGACGGAAATCTCCGCGCCGTGATCCGCGTCACCGGTGCGCGACCGGATCGTCAGCCGCGCGACTGAGCCGATGGATGGCAGCGCCTCGCCGCGAAAACCCAATGAACGGATGTCTGAGATATCGTCGTGAAGCTTCGAGGTGCAATGGCGGCCGATGGCCAGAGGCAGGTCGCTCTCCGCTATGCCCGTTCCGTCGTCCGAAACGCGGATCAGTGAGAGGCCCCCGCCTGCTGTCGCGATCTCGATGCGCGTTGCGCCCGCGTCTATCGCGTTCTCGACCAACTCCTTCACGACGCTCGCCGGTCGTTCGATCACTTCGCCGGCGGCGATCTGGTTGATCATCGTGTCTGGGAGTTGGCGAATGGGCATGGGCCGATAGTATCGGGATTCTGGCACCATGAGAAACGTGAAAGGTGAATGGTCCCCAATTGAGCATCAGGCTATTGTCGGTACAGCGAAATGGCGCTAAAGAGCTTTAAGCTTAAAATATCCGGGGACGGTCATGAACATCGAACAGAAGGGCCACAAGCCCGCGACCTTTGTGTGGAGCGATCCGTTCCTGCTGGAAGATCAGCTGAGTGAGGATGAGCGGATGATCCGCGATGCGGCGGCGGCTTTCGCCTCGGACAAGCTGATGCCGCGCATCGAGAAGGCCTATATGGAGGAGACCACCGATCCGGCGATCTTCTGCGAGATGGGCGATGCCGGCCTGCTCGGTATCACCATTCCCGAGGAGTATGGCGGATTGGGTGCCGGCTACGTCACCTATGGTCTGGTGGCCCGCGAGGTCGAGCGCGTCGATTCGGGCTATCGCTCGATGATGAGCGTGCAATCCTCGCTGGTTATGTACCCGATCCATGCCTATGGCTCGGAGGCGCAGCGCAGGAAATATCTGCCGAAGCTGGCTTCGGGCGAGTGGATCGGCTGCTTCGGCCTGACCGAGCCGGACGCAGGCTCCGATCCGGGCGGAATGAAGACCCGCGCCGAAAAGACCGCCGATGGCTATAGGCTCAGCGGCTCCAAAATGTGGATCTCCAACGCGCCGATCGCCGATGTCTTCGTCGTCTGGGCAAAGTCCGCCGCGCATGACAATCAGATCCGCGGTTTCGTGCTGGAGAAGGGGCTGAAGGGCCTGTCGGCGCCGAAGATCGACGGCAAGCTGTCCTTGCGCGCCTCTATCACCGGCGAGATCGTGCTGGAAGGCGTCGAGGTCGGCGAGGACGCGCTACTGCCGAACGTCTCGGGCTTGAAAGGTCCGTTCGGCTGTCTCAACCGCGCCCGCTACGGCATTTCCTGGGGCGCGCTGGGCGCGGCGGAGGATTGTTGGCACCGCGCCCGCCAATATGGCCTCGACCGCAAGCAGTTCGGCAAGCCGCTGGCCGGCACGCAACTCTACCAGAAGAAGCTGGCCGACATGCAGACCGACATCGCGCTTGGGCTGCAGGCCTCGTTGCGCGTCGGGCGCATCATGGATGAAGGCAAGATGGCGCCGGAGATGATCTCGATCGTCAAGCGCAACAAGTGCGGCAAGGCGCTCGATATCGCGCGCACCTCCCGCGACATGCACGGCGGCAACGGCATCCAGATCGAATACCACGTCATGCGCCACACCGCGAATTTGGAAACCGTCAACACCTAC
>DATDBN010000115.1:0-2857 GCA_036524835.1 Mesorhizobium sp.
TAGCGTTTGAAGACGCTGTTCCAGTTTCCGAAGAAAGCCGGAAGATCACGCCATGGACTTCCCGTCCGCGCGATCCAAAGAACCGCTTCGACGAAGCGCCGATTGTCGTTTCCACTTCGTCCAGGGTCCGTCGGCTTACCCAGACAATGCGGCTCCATCTTCGCCCACTGGGCGTCAGTCAATACGAATCGTTCCATCCAAAGCTTGAATCACGATCAAGCTACGATGGGAATCTGGAGGGTTCTGTGAGGTCGCGCGGCGGTGATGGTCTGGCTTGGCGCGGTGCGCGACCTCATTGAAGCCGGATTGAGCGAACCCGCTGACGCGGCCAGGGCACTATGGGATTAGTGTCGCGAAGCCTGTTCCAAGTGAGCGGCTTGGTGTGAAGCAATGCTGCCGTGTCGGTGAAGACGGGGCCGAGACGCCGACGTTGACCGAGGCGGCCGACGCGCCCGTCGGCATCTTTGGGCATGCTGCGGGGGTAATGCTTGTCCTCTTCGGGCTGGTCGGGAAGATGACGTTGTGTGGGTCATTGCGTCCGTCGACGCTGATGCCGCGACGCTGCCACGATCGATGCTGGGGCGACATCCGGTCGTCATGAGGTATCCGGCTGCGGTGGTGACGGCCCGGCGCGCCATCGCGGCAGTATGGCGGTGATGCGCAGAATGCCGCCACAGCAGGGACAGACGGTTGGGTCAAAGCGCGGGAGCGGCCTTGTGGTCTCGCCGGCTGCGGCGGTCGGAGCGAGCTTCATCGCCACCAGGAGTTGCCGGATGATGGCGAGTCGGGTCCGGCGGCATCCATTGGCGAGGAAGCCATAGTGGCGGATGCGGTGGAAGCCGTCGGGCAGGCAGTGCAGCAGGAAGCGACGGATGAACTCGTGCGGATCGAGCGACATCAGCCTGGACGCGTTGCCGTGACGATAATCGCGCCAGCGGAAGGTTACGCTGGTCTCGTCGGCGCTGACCAGGCGACTGTTGGCGATGGCGACCCGGTGGGTATAGCGGCCGAGATAGGCGAGCACCTGCTCGGGCGAGCCAAACGGCGGCTTGGCATAGACGATCCAGTTCTTGCGACGAAGCTGCCGGATCGCGGCCGTGAAGGCATGGGTCTGACCGAGCCCGTCGAGCGTGCCGGAGAAGCGCAGTCGCCCAGCCGCATAGGCCGCCTGGAGCCGCTCGAGGAATAACCGCCGGAATAGGCGGGAGAGGACATGGATGGGCAGGAAGAAGCGTGGCCGGCAGCTGAGCCAGCACCCATCGGAAGAGAGAGCGCCGCCGGGGACGAGGCAATGGATGTGGGGATGATGGGTCAGCGCCTGGCCCCATGTGTGAAGAATGGCCAGGAACCCGATCTCACCGCCGAGGTGCCGCGGATCGGCGGCGATGATCTTGAGCGTTGCGGCGACGGCGTCGAACAGGATGGCATAGACGACTGCCTTATTGTGAAAGGCGATCTCGGCGACTTCGGCCGGCACCGTGAACACGACGTGGAAGTAAGGCACCGGCAGCAGATCGGCCTGACGGTCGGCGAGCCACCGTTCGCGCGTCGCGCTCTGACACTTGGGACAATGCCGGTTGCGGCAGGAGTTATAGCAGACGCGGGCATGTGTGCAGTCCTCACAGGCCTCGACATGACCGCCAAGCGCCGCAGTCCGGCAGAGCTCGATCGCGGACATGACGCGGCGCTCGACGCGGCCGAGATGGCCGTCATGGGCAACACGATAGGCATGATCATGGCGACGGAAGATATCCGCCACCTCCAGCTCGGAGCGCATCGCTGGGCTAGGCGGGCGGCACCACCTCCAGCGTCAGGCGGTCGAGCGGGCTCTGCGTCCTGGCGATCGTGCTTGTTGCCACATGGGTGTAGCGCGCCGTCGTCGAGAGGTTGTTGTGCCCCAGCAGCACCTGGATAATCCGGATATCCGTACCGCTCTCAAGCAGGTGGGTCGCAAAACTGTGGCGCAGCGTATGCACGCTCACCCGCTTGACCAAACCCGCCGCCTTGGTCGCGGAACGGCAGGCCGCGTGAAGGACCTGCACGTCGATCGGCTTGTCGCCTCGTCCGGGGAACAGCCAGTCCTCCGGGCGTGCCAGTCGCCAGTAGGTCCGCAAGATCCCGAGCAGCTGCGGCGACAGCATTACCGTGCGATCCTTGGCGCCCTTGCCGTGGCGGACCTGGATCACCATCCGGTCGCTGTCGATATCCGCCACCTTGAGGCTCACCGCCTCCGAGGCGCGCAACCCCGCGGCATAGGCGGTGGTCAGTGCAGTGCGCGCCTTCAACGATGGCACCGCTTCCAGAAAGCGCACCACCTCGTCGGCACTCAGGATCGCCGGCAACTTGCGCGGTGTGCGCGCATAGACGATGCGCTCCGGGATCTCCGCCCGGTCCAGCGTCACGCCGTAGAAGAAACGCAACGCACAGACCGTCTGGTTCAGAGCCGGCCAGGAAATGCCCTGCGACACCAGATAAACCTGGAACGCACGGACGTCCTCCAGCCCCAGCCGATCCGGCGACCGGCCGAAATAACGGCTGAACTTCGCCACCGCATGTAGATAGGATCGTTGCGTCGCGGGCGACAGGTTGCGCAAGCTCATGTCGTCGATCATGCGACGGCGCAGCGGGCTTACCGCTGCCGTGGCTTCAGCCATGGGATGGTCTCCTGGTCAGGGGTTGGTCTCAGCAACCAAACCTCCCATCAGGAGGCCATTCCAGCCAGTGCACACGCCAATCCTGCGTCAGCGGGTTCGTTCAATCCTAAATATCAACAGGCCCTAGCCCAAATAGCCGATCGAAAAAAAGACGCCGCGCAGACCGGCATTGAAATGCTTGCCCGCCAGAATGTTCATTTTTG
>DATDBN010000116.1:0-15677 GCA_036524835.1 Mesorhizobium sp.
GGGCAGGCGTTGGCCGTCACGCGCGACGAAGACTATCGGCCCATCTGGCGACGCCTCGGTCGCCACAACGGCCAAGGCGAACGCCTCGTAGCCGTCTGCGACACCGTCGACAAGGAATTGACCCGGACGGCCTTGTGGAAGGCCAATTTTTGGCAGGATTGTCATGATTTCAGAAGCTTATATGGACTTCATAAAGCGCGATTGCGGCGAAATGCCGTGATCTTGGCGAGCATGTCGGTGTGGGCGCCGACAGGAATGGGCTGTTGTCCGGTGAGCCAGGGCAGCAATTCGGTGTCGGTCAGGTCGAGCAGTGCTTCATATTGGTCGAGTTCGGCGTCGGTCAAGGTGGCGATGGCAGTATCGGCGAAGGCGCCGAGGATCAGGTCCGATTCGCGCATGCCGCGATGCCACGAACGGAACAGCAGCTTGCGGCGACGGGTGTCGAGCCCCTCGCTCGAATGTTTTGTTCCGGTCATTCGGCATTTCCCTAGGCAGCGCGCGGCATATAGCGTGGATAGGCGTCGGTGTCAGCCTTGGAGGTCTCAGTATCAACACGCGGCACCGACGGAGATCGGCAAGCGTGATCGGCAAAACCTTGCCAGATCGTACTTCAACCCATTAATATGATTTAAGTTTGCTGTGAAGGACTATCGGCAAGAATGATCGAAACACCGGCCCGCATTGAACCCTTGCTGTTTGGTGATAGCGTGCCCTCGGTGCTGGCGGACCTGACGGTCGAGCTGCAGCGGGAAGCCGGCGAGTTGGGCCGTGACCTTCACCCGGAATCAGCGCTGGAATTGGCCGATCTAGTCCGCGTCATGAATTCCTACTATTCGAACTTGATAGAGGGTCACAACACCCGGCCCAGAGACATAGAACGAGCACTGGCCGGCGCTGAAATAGACCCCGAACGCCGGCCGCTCGCGCTGGAAGCCAAGGCTCATGTGGAAGTGCAGCGCTCGATTGACCGGCTCCATATGAATGGTGCGTTGCCAAGCCCCACCTCAATCCAATTCATACGCAGCGTTCATCAGCAATTCTACGGATCAATGCCTGACGAGTTCAAATGGGTGAAGCGACCGGGTGGTAACCGGGTGGAAATAGAACCGGGGGCCTTCCGTCAATCCGTAGCTGAAGACGTCACGGTCGGCCGCCGCCAGCCACCCTCCTCCGAGCACGTTGCCGCCTTTATGGACTATTTTTCGACGCGATACGGCGCCGCCGAGAAATGGGCGAGCACCCGAATAATCGCCATTGCGTCGGCGCATCATCGGCTCAATTACATTCACCCATTTCTCGACGGAAATGGCCGGGTTTCGCGGCTGATGTCGCATGCGATGGCGTTAAGGGCCGGCATCGGCGGGAATGGACTCTGGTCGATTTCCAGGGGCCTCGCACGCGGACTAAAGGATCGTGGTGAGTACAAGCGAATGATGGATCATGCAGACAGTCCGAGACGGGGCGACCTTGATGGCAGGGGAAATCTGTCGGAGACGGCGCTGCGCGATTTCTGCGAATGGTTCCTGACGATCGCGCTTGACCAGATACAATTCACCAGCCGTCTTTTCGACATCGATAGACTGGAGGGCCGCTACCGCTTCCTGGTGAAGGATATCTGCGACGACAAGCGAGGGCCGGATCTTATCTCGGCAGTGTTTAAGCACGGTTCGCTTGACCGTGGCGATGCGCATCTGGCGCTCAAGACCTCCGAGCGGACCGCTCGCAACACGCTTTCGACTTTGGTCAAGCAGGGTTTCTTGAGATCGGACAGCGCAAAGTCGCCAGTTCGAATCGCTTTCCCACTCGATTTTCGCGAACGACTGTTTCCAAATCTTTTTGCCGAGGCAGAGCCAGCAAGGTTGGAAGGGACAAACCTTTAGTGCGCCCTTCCCTGCTCGATCCGCTCTTTGCCCCGATCACCGCCCTGCCCGGCGTAGGTCCGAAACTCGCGCTGCTGATCGAGAAAATCGTTCCGGCCGGGCTGTCGGATCGCGACGCCCGTATCGGCGACCTGCTCTTTACCCTGCCGCATTCGATCATCGACCGGCGCAACCGGCCGGGGATCGCAGGCTCGGCGGAGGGCGCCATCGTCACGCTCGACGTACGCATCGACCGGCACCAGCCGCCGCCGCGCGGCAACCGCTCGGTGCCTTATCGGGTCTTTGCGCATGACGACACGGGTGAGGTTGCGCTGACCTTCTTCCACGCCCACGCCGCCTATCTCGAAAAGACGATGCCCGTCGGCGAACACGTCACGGTGAGCGGACGCATGGAGTGGTTCAACGGCCGCCCGAGCATGGTGCATCCCGACCACATTGCGCGCGCCGGCGATACGGATGCGCTGCCGCTGGTGGAGCCGGTCTATCCGCTGACTGCCGGCTTGTCGGCCAAGGTGCTGCGCCGCGCCATCGGCAATGCGCTGGAGAAGCTGCCGGATCTGCCGGAATGGCAGGACGCCGAGATTCTTCGGCGTCAGACCTTCCCGTCTTTCACCGAAGCACTCCGCCGTATCCACAACCCGGCGGATCCGATTGATGTCTCGCCGGAGAACGCTGCCTGGCGCAGGCTGGGCTACGACGAGTTCCTGGCCGGGCAGATTGCGCTGGCGCTGGTGCGCGCCCGGGTGCGCCGGGCCGCCGGACGGCCATTGCTGGGCGATGGCCGCCTGATCGAGAAGCTGAAGGCCGCATTGCCCTATTCGCTGACGGGAAGCCAGGAGGAGGCGTTGGCCGAGATCGAGGCCGACCTCGCCAAGCCCGAGCGCATGTTGCGCCTCCTGCAAGGCGATGTCGGATCCGGCAAGACGGTCGTCGCGCTGCTGGCCATGGCGCGTGCGGTCGAAGCGGGCGGCCAGGCGGCGTTGATGGCGCCGACCGAAATCCTTGCCCGCCAGCACTTCGCCACCATTACGCCGCTGGCAGAGCGCGTGGGCCTGCGCCTTGCCATCCTCACCGGCCGTGAAAAGGGCCGCGAGCGAACAGATACGCTCGCCGGCTTGGAGGGCGGCGAGATCGACATCGTAGTCGGCACGCACGCCCTGTTCCAGGAAGCGGTCAAGTTCCGCGACCTCGCTTTCGCCGTGGTTGATGAGCAGCACCGCTTCGGCGTGCACCAGCGGCTGGCCATTACCGCCAAGGGCGACGCGCCGGACATGCTGGTAATGACGGCGACGCCCATCCCGCGCACGCTGGTCCTGACTGCGTTCGGGGATATGGATGTCTCGCGCCTCACCGAGAAGCCAGCCGGGCGGCAGCCGATCCGCACTGTCACGCTACCGCTGGAGCGGCTGGGTGATCTTGTCCTGCGCATGCAGGACGCGGTCAATGAAGGCCAGAAGATCTATTGGATATGCCCGCTGGTCGAGGAGTCCGAAGAGATCAAGCTGATGTCGGCGGAGGACCGCTTCGCCGCTCTCAAACCGGTCTTCGGAAACCAGTTGGGGCTCGTCCACGGCAGGATGAAGGGCGCAGACAAGGACGAAGCGATGCGCGCCTTCAAGGCTGGCGAAACGCGCGTCCTGGTCGCCACGACGGTGATTGAAGTCGGCGTCGACGTGCCCGATGCGACGATCATGGTCATCGAACACGCGGAGCGCTTCGGGCTGGCGCAATTGCACCAGCTGCGCGGCCGCGTGGGCCGTGGCTCGAAGCCATCCTCCTGCGTATTGCTCTACAAGGATCCGCTTGGCGAAACCGCGAAGCGACGGCTCTCGGTCATGCGCGAGACGGAAGATGGCTTCCTCATCGCCGAGGAAGATCTGAAGCTCCGCGGCGAAGGCGAGTTGCTGGGTACGCGACAGTCAGGCACGCCGGGGTTCCAGGTTGCGCGCATCGAGTTCCACGCCGACCTTCTGGAGACCGCGCGCGACGATGCACGGCTGCTGCTGGCGCGCGATCCCGACTTGCAAACGGAGCGCGGCCAGGCAGTCCGGACGCTGCTCTATCTATTCGGGCGCGACGAGGCGGTGCGGCTGCTCAGGGCGGGGTAATGCCATCAGGATGTGTCGGGCAAGGCGCGCGTGAGCGCAGGCCATGCCGGGCGATGGGATGTGCCGGGCTGATCGAAGGCCAAAAGGCCGGAGGGCCGGTCTTCCCACGACGCAAGGGCCTGCGCCGTCAGGCTGAGCAACAGGCCGGCCAGCGCCCGGAAACGCGCTGCGAGCCGCAGCGCGTCCTCCGGACTGTCGCGTTCGTAAACCGGCGCGGTGGGCTGGCCGCACCCGGTTTCGAAGAATATCCCCTGCGCGGCCGGTTCGGCGCTGCGCAGGATCATCAGCACGACCGAGCGCACTCGGTGCGGCGCGTCGGCGGCGCGCTCGGCCATGTCGGCCAGGGCGAACAGCAACGCTACGATGCGCTGCAGTGCCACCCCGCCCCTCTCCGTCTGTCCGCGTACGTCCATGCCGCCCCACTCCAATCAGGCACGCGGATTGTCGCGCGGGTTGGCAACGGGTGGAGTGGGTCGGGGGCGGCTATTTCACAAGATGTTGAAAAGGCTCGATATTATTTTTCGAGCCGAGCCTGGGAGCGATTTTCTGTCCACCCCCCTAGGGGACGGTAAGCGGCGCTATGCCTTCTTGCGCCGATCGGTGATCGCCGGGTTGTTCAGCGACACATCCAGCGGTTTGCCATCCACGGTAACCACCTTGCGCTTGTATTCCGGCGCGACAAGGCCAGCCGACACGATGAGCTTGGCGCCGTCCTCGATCGTCATGTCCAGCATGACGATCTCCGACTTGTAGACATACATCAGGAAGCCGGTCGTCGGGTTGGGCGTGCACGGCATGAAGACGCCGATAAGTGGATCGCCTTCCTTGTCGAGCACGGCGTTGATTTCCGTGTCCTTCTCGCCGGCGACGAAGACCAGCGACCAGACGCCCTTACGCGGATACTCGACCAGCCCCACCGTACGAAACATCTCACTCTTGTTCGACAGCACGGTCTCGAAAATCTGCTTCAGCGCCTTGTAGACGCCTCGCACCATCGGCAGCCGGCTCAACAAATGTTCGCCATACCGTATGATTGCCCGGCCGATGAAATTGGCGGTGAGGAAGCCAACCAGCGTGATCAGCAGAAGTGCTACGATCAGGCCGAAGCCCGGCACCGCGAACGGCAGGTAATTATCCGGGTTATAGGCGTTGGGAAGATAGGGCTTCACCCAGGAATCGACCCAGCCGACAAAAGACCACGCGATGTAAGCGGTGATCGCCAATGGCGCACAGACGATCAGGCCGGTCAGGAAGTAGTTCCTCAACCGGGCCGTCGACGAAATTTCCGTTTCCAACAATTCAGCTCCGCGCCCATTTGTGCATTGCACCAATCCTAACGGCTTTTTCGCGCCGGTGAAATGGCCTTTGGCAGCGTTCTCATATTCTAATTGATCACATAAGCGAGTGCGGGCAGCGTCGACAGGGCTCGCCCCAAACGCTAGGACCCGTGTCGGCATCTGTCCACCGGAGCATGATGAACGTTAAATGGCGGCGCGAAAAGTCTGGTGGAGCGAATTTCCGTCGAGCGCCTTTCGCGCCATTGATCCGCATGTGACGATTGCGGTGCTGCCGGTTGCGGCCATCGAGCAGCATGGCCCGCATCTCCCGGTCTCCACCGACACAGCCATCATGGAAGGCATGCTGGCCGAGGTGTTTTCGCGGCTCCCCGCCGATCTCGATGCGCGGTTTCTTCCCATCCAGACGATCGGCAAATCCGATGAGCATCTGCTCCAGCCCGGCACGCTCACCCTGCCGCCTGCCGCGCTGATCGAGGCCTGGAGCGAGATCGGCGCCTCTGTCGCGCGGACTGGCGTACGCAAGCTGGTGGTCATCAACTCGCATGGCGGCAACGAGGAAGTCATCGGCATCGTCACGCGCCAGTTGCGCATCCGCTTCGATATGCTGGCGGTCAAAACGAGTTGGGAAAAGCTCGGCCGCCCGGAGGGTCTCTATTCGGACGAGGAGATGCAGCAGGGCATTCACGGCGGCGACCTGGAAACATCGCTGATGCTGCATCTCCGGCCGGATCTGGTGGATATGTCCAAGGCGCAGGATTTCACGTCGAGCTACGCGAAAGCCGAAGATGCGTTCGAGTTGCTGCGCCCGACCGGACCGCAGGCATTTGCCTGGCTGGCAGCCGACCTCAACACCGCCGGCGTCGTCGGCAATGCCGCAGCCGCGACAGCGGAAAAGGGTCGGCTGACGGCCGCCTATCAGGCAGACCGTTTCATCCGCCTGCTGCGCGATGTCCAAAAAGCGAGACTCGCGGATTGGCTGGCGAAGCCGTGACCGCGCTGGAGCAACGGCTTAGCCGTCGATCCTGAGGCCGAAGGGAACGCCCTCGAAGGCTTCGGCACCGCGCCCGATGGCAGCGATGGCGGCAGTCATGCGCCCTTCACGGCCCAGCAGTTCGTCGGCGATCGCGATGATGCGCGGATTTGGCGTTGCGGTGGGCGAGAGTTTGCGGAGCGCCTGCGCCAGTTCCACCTCGTCACGCGACGGCGAAAGGGCTGCGGCCAGCAGATAGGCGGTCGCGGTCGAGCGGCTGATGCCGGCATAGCAGTTCACGACAAGGGGCTGGCCCCGATCCCAGCCTTTGCCGAAGGCAATGATGCGCTCGACATGCTCGTGGCCGGGCAGCGTCATGCCGTCCTGCGCCTCGGCAATGTCGTGCATGTTGATCAGGAGGTGGTTGCCCTCCGCGATCACGCTGGGGCGTTGCATATCGGTGCCGTGGGCAAGCAGCGACACGATGCGCCTGGCGCCGACAAGCGAAATCGTTTCATCCACCTTATTCAGTGGACACACATAGATCATCGCGAACCTCCCCTGGCTTCCATTCCACGTGGCTCCGTTACCTCAGCCCACCGCATCAGCGCTTCTTCCAGCCGCGCCCATTCCGCTTCACTGCCGGGGAGACCACAGCGAAGCTCGTCGGGCCGATCCGCAAAGGCGCGCAGGAAGATGCCTGCTTCGCCCAGCCAAAGATACAGGCCCTTGGCTGGGTCGACATGAAAATGGCGAAACAGGCTGGTGCCTCCTGACATTGCTACGCCGGCACGCGCGAAAAGTGCGTCGAGGCGGGCGGCCTCGGATGACAGGCGCAGGCGCATCCCGTTCTGCCATTCCAGATCCGCCAAGGCGGTGAGCCCATATTCCAACGCCGGTCCGGCAACCGCCCAGGGGCCGAGTTCATCCACCAAACGTTTCGCCTGCGGTTGAGCCGCGAGGGCAAATCCCAGGCGCACACCGGCAAGGCCTAAGAACTTGCCGAACGACCGCAGCACGACAAGGCCCCCGGCATCGACATCCCCATCGACGCTCTCTGCTTGCGGGCCGACATCCATGAACGCTTCGTCCACCACCAACAGCCCGCCGCGCGACGCCAGCGCGCTTGCCAGAGAGATTAAATCCGTTCGCGCGACGACGCGTCCATCCGGGTTGTTCGGGTTGACGAGAATGGCGAGGTCGGCGTCGGCGAGATCGGCAAAGGCTGTGACTTCGCGCACGCTGTGCCCCGCCAATGCGGCAGCGGGTCCATGTTCCTGATAGGTCGGACCCAGCACCGCTGCCCTGCCCGGCTTTACCAGTGCGGCAACGCGCGGCAACAGGATCTGCGTACCCGGCGCGCACACCACATTCTCCGGCGACGGCGCGCCGTATGCCCTCGCTGCCACCCGCGTTAATTCGGCAATCTGGGACGGCTCGGGCAAACGGGTGAACGCTTCCGCCGGCAGTTCGATCAGCGGATAATGGTGCGGGTTTATCCCGGTCGACAGATCGACGATGGGTTGCGGGGCGTTCGGAAAAAGCGCATGGGCGCGGCCGAGACTGCCGCCATGTTCAACCGCCACCTCCGATGGTTCGCCCCTACCCTGCATGACTGTATTGGTCGCCTTTCTGTCGCTGCTGATCGAACTTGCCTTCGGCTATCCGAACAGGCTGTTCGAGCGAATTGGCCATCCCGTAACCTGGATCGGCGCCTTGATCGATTTCCTCGATCGAAAGATGAACCGGCAAACTGAGACACCGCGACAGCAGCGTCTGCTCGGCATTCTCGCGGCGGCGCTCATCGTCATCATCCCCGTCATGGCGGCGTTCGTCATCCAGCGGGTTTTTGGTGCGACGGTCCTGGGGCTGTTGGCGACAGGTGCGGTCGGCAGCAGCCTGGTCGCGCAACGCAGCCTCGCCTCTCACGTCAAGGCGGTCGCCGAAGGCCTCGACCGGGACGGCATTGCCGGCGGCCGGCTGGCGGTCTCGCAAATCGTCGGCCGCGACCCCGATGTGCTGGACGAAGCCGGCGTGTGCCGCGCTGCAATCGAAAGCCTGGCCGAGAATTTCTCCGACGGCGTCGTCGCCCCAGCGCTCTGGCTGGCCATAGGCGGCCTGCCCGCCGGCGTGGCCTATAAGGCGATCAACACTGCCGACAGCATGATCGGCCACAAGACGCCTCGCCATCTGAATTTCGGCTGTGCGGCGGCGCGGCTCGACGATCTGGTGAACCTGCCGGCTTCCCGGCTGTGCGCCCTGACGATCGTGCTGGCGGCTCTGGTGGTTCCCGGCACGAATGCCGGCGCGGCTTGCAGGTCGGTCTTGCGCGATGCGCGCAAGCATCGTTCGCCCAATGCCGGCTGGCCTGAGGCCGCCATGGCCGGCGCACTCGGTCTGGCGCTGGCCGGCCCGCGTGCCTATGGCGGTGTTGTGGTGCCGGACGCCGTCATGGGCGAGGGCGGTCGCCGCGAAGCGACGGCGGACGATATTCGCCGCGCGCTTAGTCTGTTTTGGATTGCGGACGGAATCCTGGTTGCGCTTGTCGGCACGGTCGCAGCCTTGCTGGCGATCCTTGCCTGAATTCCGAGGGCATCCGCCGATCAAAACTCGATCCCCTGCTGGGCCTTCACCCCCGCTGCGAAGTGATGCTTCGTCGCGCCCATTTCGGTCACGAGGTCGGCGGTCTCCAGGAGAGCCGGCTTCGCATTGCGTCCGGTAACGACAACATGCAGGTCGTGCCGGCGGGCCTTGAGGGCGGCAACCACTGCTTCCACATCGAGATAGTCGTAGCGCAGCGCGATGTTCAACTCGTCCAGCACGATCAGGCTGATCGTCGGATCGTTCATAAGGTCAAGCACTTTGGCCCATGCGGCTTCCGCCGCGGCGACATCGCGGCGCACATCCTGCGTTTCCCAGGTGAAGCCCTCCCCCATCGAATGCCAGGACACGAGATCGCCGAAGCGCGCAAAGGCATCCCGTTCACCGCTGCGCCACGCACCCTTGATGAATTGCACGACGCCAACCCGGCGGCCATGCCCAAGCATTCTCAGCGCAAGGCCAAAGGCGGCGGTGGACTTGCCCTTGCCTGGCCCTGTGTTGACGATCAGCAACCCCTTCTCGACCGTCTTGCCGGCGACTTCCGCGTCCTGCACGGCCTTGCGCTTCGCCATCTTTGCGCGATGGCGCTCGGCCTCGACGTCGTCGATATCGCGGTGCCTGGGCATCTCACTTCACCTTGATCGGAAGGCCGGCGGCCATGAACAGCACGCTGCCGGCAATCGCCGCGACTTGCTGGTTCAAGCGCCCAGCCTCGTCGCGAAACCGCCGCGCGAGCGCATTCTTCGGCACGATGCCAAGTCCCACCTCATTGGATACGACGAACCACGGACCCCGTGGCTGCGCCAGAACCGCGAGCAGTTGCGCGGTTTGCGCGTGCAGATCACTCTCGGCCAGCATGTGGTTGGTCAGCCAGAGCGTCAGGCAGTCCAGCAACACGGGTCGGCCTTCGGGAACCGCCTGGAGAGCGTCGGCAAGATTGAGCGGCGCCTCCACCGTGCGCCAGCCCTCGCCGCGTCGATCGCGGTGATGGGCAATGCGCTCTTCCATCTCGGTGTCGAACGCCTGCCCGGTGGCGACATAAGTCCAGGGCGCGGGCGACGCCGTCGCCAAAGATTCGGCATGCGCGCTCTTGCCGGAGCGCGCACCACCGAGGACGAAAGTCAGCTGCGGATCAGGCAAGTCGGCCCGAAGCGCCAAGGCCCTCACCGAGCCAGCGGCTGCGTAGAAGCCCGGACAGCCCACCCAGAATGACCCAGAACAGAAGGTTGGACACCGTCGTGGCGACGACGAAATTGTGGTGCAACCCTTCGGGTATCGGGCTCGCATAGTCAGCAGGCTGCGGCGCGCCGACAATATGCGGTGCGACGATGAGCGCGACGCCGATCAGAGACCACGCCACAGTGCCGCGAAAGGCGATCAACCCAAGGCCGGCCGCGGTTGCCGCCGCGGTCGCCACCCACCACATTTGACGCGCACCGAGATCAGCCGCGGGCATCGCAGGCAGCTCCGGCGGCAGACCCAGCCCGGGCGCGAGGGTGAAGACGCCAAACCCAGCCAATCCCCAGAGGACGCCCTGACGCCATCCGGCAAGTCCGCCCGCAAATTCCGAGGCCACGATCAGGAGCAGCGCGAACCCTATCGCAGTAACGATGTTCGCGCCGGCAGAGTAAGCCGTTCGCTCGAAGCCTTCGCTAGGCGCCCAAGCCTCGGCGTCGTGCTCATGAGCGGCCACACCGGGCGCGTGCTCATGGGCCGTTGCCTGGCCCTGAGCCGCAGGTGCGGCTTCGGATGCATTTTCGAATACCTCCGCCTGGAGAATCAGCGGAACGGTTGTGAAATGTTGAAGCGCGGCCATGGCCAACCCGGCGAATAGCCCGGCCAGCACCGCGACGAACACGGTGTTACGAAATGTGGTCATGTTGGTAATCCCTGGTTAGTGGCAGGGAAAGGCCATCGAATGGCGATAGTCGTGCGCAGCGTTGTGCACGACCTCCATCGGCGAAAAGCCGGAGAAGCCAACGATGAAAAGACCGAGAAGACCGGCCAGAGCCGGTTGCAGCAGGCGCGATTGCGATGATACCCCAGAGGCGCCGATCGAAGTTGTCGTCGTGTTCATTCCACAATGTCCTTTCGCCCTCCACCCGAGGGCATAGAGTGAGCCGTGCCGCCGGCAGGTCTCCTGGCTCGCGGTCTCGTCCGCCTGATCCTGCCTTCCCGGATTGCTCCAGTGGCGTGTCGGACCAGACTAAACCGCATACAGTTGCGGGGGCAGCCGCGGCATTGGGCAAATAGCCCCAACCGCATTCCCTCTTGGCTCCTTACGGAACCGGCGACGTTGCGACTATAGGCAGAATCGCTGACTGCGGCAAACCAAATTCCGCCGCTCCATGTCGCCCACGAGCGACGGCGTGAGCGTTCAGCCGCTACGTCGAGGCCGACATCGAAACCCGCAGCAAGGGGCCACACGCCTCGCCGAGCGCTTGCCCTGTGTTTTGGCGGTTCGAGGGCTTTGCGAACGCGTGAGACTTGGCTACGGGTTGGCGCCATGAGCCAATCGGACCACAAGGCAGCGACGGGGCCGTCCGGCCGCATCGAGCTGCTCGACATCGCGCGCGGCGTCGCGTTGATCGCGATGGCGATTTACCATTTCACATGGGATCTGGAATTCTTCGGCTATGCCGAGCGGGGGCTGACCGCGGTCGGCGGCTGGAAGGTTTTCGCGCGCTGCATCGCTTCAAGCTTCCTTTTCCTGGTCGGGGTAAGCCTTTGGCTCGCGCATCGGAAAGGCGTCCGCTGGAGGCCATTCTGGCGCCGCTGGGCGATGGTCGCGGCGGCGGCGGCGCTGATCACCCTGGGAACCTGGTACGCGACGCCCGACAGCTTCATCTTTTTCGGCATCCTGCACCAGATCGCGCTGGCCAGTCTGCTGGGTCTCCTTTTCCTGCACGCTCCAGCCTGGTTGAATTTGCTGGCCGCAGCAGCCGTCATCGCCGCACCGCATTTCCTGCGTACGACGTTTCTCGACCATCCCATCTTCTGGTGGGTCGGTCTGTCGAGCATTTCACCCCGCTCGAATGATTATGTGCCGGTGTTCCCGTGGTTTGGCGCGGTCCTGCTCGGCATCGCCGCTGCGCAATTGGGCAACGCCGCCGGCCTGCTGGACCGCTTGCGGCGTGTAACGCCAGGGGCTTGGTCGCGGCCGCTCGCCTTTTTCGGCCGGCATAGCCTCGCCTTCTACCTGATCCATCAACCTGTCTTGATTGGCTGCCTGTGGCTGTTTGCCCAGCTTTCGCCGCCTGCTGCCGAGTCTGCTCAGGTTCAGTTCCGTCAAGCCTGCGAGCGCACCTGCACGGAGACCCGCGACGAGGAGTTTTGCGCGCGCTATTGTGTGTGCATGCTGGACCGCCTCGAAGGCGCGGACGCCCTGGGCCGCGTGATGGGATCGGACCCCGGCGGCGAACTGGACAATGCGGTCAAGGATATGGCCGAGATGTGTACTGTGGAATCGGAACCGGGCGCACTGGAGCAAGAGGGAGTGACCGAATGACCGACGCAGCACCGAGCCGCCTGCCCTGGCCGCCGATCATCTATCTGGTGGCGATCGCGGCGGGTATCGTGCTCAATCTGCTCTACCCCCTGCCCTGGATTACCCGACCGCTCTCCGACCTTCTGGTCGCCGGTGGCTGGCTGCTGGTCGCGGCGGCGATCGCGATCCACATCGCGGCGTTTCGAGCCCTCGTTCGCGGCAAGACCACGATCATGCCCAACAGGCCGTCCGAGCATCTGGTAACTTCCGGGCCATTCTCCTTCACGCGCAACCCGATCTACCTTGCCAACACTTTGCTGATGCTCGGCATAGGCCTGATTGTCGGCAGCATCTGGTTTCTTATCCTTGGGCTCGTGGCTGCTTTCACGACACAAAAACTTGCGATCGAGGGCGAGGAGAAGCACCTCGCCGCCCGATTCGGCAAACGCTACCGGGACTATGCCAAGCGCGTGCGCAGATGGGTGTAGCACTCTGTTTTTGCTAGGCTTTGGCCCGACGGGAGAGATGATCAATTTTGGGAAGGTTCCCCTCTCGCTGGATCGGCTCAAGCTTACTGCGCTTCAAGCCGGGTCCAGAAGGCTATGGCAGGTCGCGCAATCCTCCGGTCTCAGATTACGACGAAGTCGGCAGCGGTCAGCGCCAGCTTTGTGCTGAGCGTAGCGAGAAGGATCGCCTTTGCAGCGCCGTTTCCGTCCGGGTCATAGTAGAGGCAACCGTTATCCGTGTCGTAGATGATGCGGTCGCTCGCATCATGCGCAATTCCGGCTACGCTCTTGTGGAATGCGGCCGCTGCAAGAACCCCAGTCGTCGCGCCAAGCTTCGCCATCACGGCGTTCTCCAGCTGAAATGTGTCATCGGCAACGTTGAAGTCGACAATCTTGTCGACGGTGGTTGCCGCTGGCGCCGTCGTGAAACGGAACACATCGCGCCCGGCAGACCCCGTAAGTGTATCGAGGCCTGCTCCTCCAATGAGGACGTCGTTCCCGGCGCCACCGATGAGCTGGTCGTTGCCGGCTCCGCCGTTGAGACTATTGGCGGCGGCATTGCCGCCTATGATGTTGGCCAGCGCGTTTCCGGCGGCGTTGATGAGGCCGGCGCCGATCAGTGTGAGGTTCTCGAAAGCAGCCCCAAGCGTCCAACTCACAGATGCGTTAACCCGGTCGACACCGCCATTGGCGGCTTCGATGACGAGATCGCGGGCGTTGTCGACCCAAAAGGTATCGTTGCCCGCGCCGCCATCCATCCGATCGGCTCCGGCGTTACCATTGAGAGTATCGTTGCCGGCCGCGCCGATCAGCGTGTCGTTGCCCTGCAGTCCCAACAACACATTCGCCGCGCTGTTGCCCGTGATGACATCGGAAGCCGCGCCGCCCGTCGCGTTCTCGATCACCGTCGACCAGGCAATTCCGAAATTATCGGTCCAGGTAAATGGCTTGGATGGAGACAGAGCCGAGAAAACGCTATCGACGTAGCTGGAGGCCCAGCCGGGCATGGCTGCCTTCCAATAGGCCTTCTGCTCTGCGACCGACCACTGCCCAAGGCTGGAATAAGCGCCGGGCCGCAGGTCGATCAGGCAGGGTCGCGTGAAATTGGTGAGATCAAGCGTATCCGTACCACCTGCATCGTAGAGGGCGCGGAAAAACGCCTGTTTTTGATCGAAGCGATAGGTGTCGTTGCCGGCGTGGGTCGTGAGGTCGCGGCCATAGCGTTCCTGTATCGCCGCGATATCGAAGACCATAGGCGTGGAGGGGTTAACAGGGGTGTAGCTACCTTGCACAGACCCGCTCGCCAGAACGCGAAAGCTGACGACATTCTGGTCGACAGGGTCCGTATAGGACATCACCGAATATCGTTGTGTATCCCAGCCGGCCGGTATCTGGCCGGTTTCAAAACTGTGCCGGAGACCGAGGGCATGACCCGTCTCGTGAAGCAGCATGCTCCAGTTCTCGGTGCCGGATGCGAACGAGCCGGTTGCGTAGGCTCTGTTGATCCATATGTCACCAGCTAACGAGTCGGGCGCACCGCCGCGATATGGCGGCGCGAACGTATAGCCCCAATAGGGCGACAGCTCGGAATAGCCGGAGAACGCGACCCGGATATTGCCTGGCGTGGCGTCACTCACTTCCTTCAAGGACGGTGCGATCAAGGCATCCCACGCTGCCATTGCCGCTCGAAAGCTGGTCGCCTGGCTAGCGGTCAGGGAAGCATAGCCGACAAAAGGTTCCTGCCCTGCCGAATATCCCCGCCAGGAGGCACCCGGACCGGGGATGGAGTAGGTGATGTTTCCATTCCACCACCAATCCTCATCGATTATAGCGTCAGTGACCAGATGTGCCGAGATAGCGGGAAGCATCGGAACTCCTTAAACGGCGCGCAGCGCGCGGAGAAAGTCAAGCCGGGTCAGACATTCCAGTTCAGATCACGGTGAAGTCGGCAGCGGTCAGCGCCAGCTTAGTGCTGAGCGTGGCGAGGAGGATCGCCTTTGCAGCACCGGTTCCGTCCGGGTCATAGTAGAGGCGGCCGTTATCCGTGTCGTAGATGATGCGGTCACTCGCATCCTGCGCAATTCCGGCTGCGCTCTTGTGGAATGCGGCGGCCGCCAGAACGCCGGTCTTAGCGCCAAGCTTTGCCATCACGGCGTTCTCCAGCTGAAAGGTGTCATCGGAAACGTTGAAGTCGACAATCTTGTCGACGGTGGTTGCCGCTGGCGCCGTCGTGAAACGGAACACATCTCGCCCGGCAGACCCAGTAAGCGTATCGAGGCCTGCTCCTCCAATGAGGAGGTCGTTCCCGGCGCCACCGATGAGCTGGTCGTTGCCGGCTCCGCCATCGAGGCTGTTGGCGGCGGCGTTGCCGACGATAGCATTCGCCGATGTGTTGCCGGTGCCATTTATCGCGGCAGTCCCGGTCAGCGTCAGATTCTCAACTGCACCCCGGACTTTGGCGCCGGATAAGGAAAAGCTGACCGACGACAGCACGAGATCGAGGCCCGAACCGCCTGCCTCCGAGACCTGGTCCAACGCGTTGTCGACGTCGTAAATGTCGTTCCCCGCCTGCCCAAGCAGGACGTCCGCGCCAGCGCCGCCGTTCAGCCGATCGTTCCCGGCTCCGCCGGTGATTTGGTCGTTGCCGGCTCCGCCATCGAGACTGTTGGCAGCGGCGTTTCCGACAATGGCGTTGGCCAATGTGTTACCGGTGCCATTTATCGCGGCAGTCCCAGTGAGGGTCAGATTCTCAACTGCACCCAGGACTTTGGCGCCGGATAAGGAAAAGCTGATCGACGACTGCACGAGATCGAGGCCCGAGCCGCCT
>DATDBN010000117.1:0-4841 GCA_036524835.1 Mesorhizobium sp.
AGCATCTTGATCAACTTGATGAACCCGTCGCCCAGCGGCTTCATGGCCTCGCCAAGGTGCGGGTAGAAATGACCCAATAGGATGCCGAGTACGATCGCGGTGAGCACCTGCACATAAAGATGTGTGTAAAACGGCTTATGCGGGGTATCGGCCATCGTCGAACGTGCGGTCTCCATGGGCCTCCCTCCATACTATTCGACGCCGGTTGGTATCTCGACGTCACATACCCTTGCCGGCACTCAATCCGCGCTGGCGCTTATAGGTCTGGTACGGGCTGATTCCTGGCGGGCTGCCGCCAACACGTTTCACTCCCTGCATCGTTCTTGTTTATTGAGGGCTCGTTCGACGAGCGGGCCACCCACGAACTCGCGCGCTCCAAGGGCCAGCAAGAACGGGGCCATGTTTCAGGGACAGCGAGCGCAAGTGAGAAGTTTCTCATTTTTCTACGAAATCTAAGTTTCGCGCACGAGAGCGAAAGCGTCGCGAGTGCGGTTTGTCAGAAAACCTGGGCGCGCGGTGTCCGGCAATCCGGCCGTAGCCGGCGTCACGCAGCCGCCTAAAGATTTGGATTTCCCGACATTACACACGTCGTTATTCCGAATTTTTGCACAAACGAATGAACCTACAATGTAGCGGTGCGCGAAGAATGCTTGCGGATGAAAGGGGTTCGTCGCATTTGGAAAAGGGCCATGCTCCTTGGCACGGATCGTGCCAGACCGGACACAATCAATAATAGTCGAGGAAGCGCCAAGGGGAGGACCAAATGGAACGCATGCAGGATCTTGACCCCGTCGAGACGGGCGAATGGGTCGACTCGCTGCGCGCAGTTCTCCACCATCAAGGCGGTGCTCGCGCGACCTACCTGCTCGAGAGGCTGGCCGAGGAGGCAGGGCGCGCCGGCATTGCCCAGCCCTCCACGCTGAATACGCCCTACGTGAATACGATCCCGCCGGAGCGCGAGGAACGCGCCAACTGGGACCGCGACATCGAACATCGTATTCGGTCGATCATCCGCTGGAATGCGGTCGCCATCATCCTGCGGGCCAACAAGGAATCGTCCGAACTCGGCGGCCACATTGCGAGCTTCCAGTCAGCGGCGACCCTCTACGACATCGGCTTCGGGCATTTCTGGCACGCGCCGTCAGATAGTCACGGGGGCGATCTCATCTATATGCAGGGGCACTCGGCCCCAGGCATCTACGCGCGCGCCTTCGTGGAAGGACGGCTCAGCGAACAGGCGTTGCTGGGTTTCCGCCAGGAGACCGGCGGCCAGGGCCTGTCGTCATATCCGCATCCCTGGCTGATGCCCGATTTCTGGCAGTTCCCCACCGTCTCGATGGGGCTAGGGCCGTTGATGGCGATCTACCAGGCGCGGTTCCTGAAATACCTGCATGGGCGTGGCATTGCGGATACCGCCGCGCGCAAAGTGTGGGCCTTCATGGGTGACGGCGAGATGGACGAGCCGGAATCGCTCGGCGCCATTTCGCTGGGCGGCCGCGAGCAGCTCGACAACCTGATTTTCGTCATCAACTGCAATCTGCAGCGTCTTGACGGCCCGGTGCGCGGCAACGGCAAGATCGTGCAGGAGTTGGAAGGCGTGTTCCGCGGCGCCGGCTGGAACGTCATCAAAGTGCTGTGGGGCTCGGGATGGGACCAGCTGCTCGCCAAGGATACCTCCGGCATGCTGCGCAAGCGCATGCAAGAATGCGTCGATGGCGAGTACCAGGACTTCAAGTCGAAGAACGGAGCATACGTGCGCCAGCAGTTCTTCGGCAAGTATCCGGAAACCGCTGCGCTCGTGAAGGACATGAGCGACGATGACATCTGGGCGCTCCGCCGTGGTGGCAGCGACCCGGTGAAGGTCTATGCTGCCTATGCAGCGGCCGCTAAGCACGCGGGACAGCCGACCGTGATCCTCGCCAAGACCGTGAAGGGTTATGGCATGGGTGAGGCGGGCGAAGGCCAGATGATCACCCATCAGCAGAAGAAGATGGGTCATGACGCATTGCGAAAATTCCGTGACCGCTTCGCAATCCCCGTCACCGATGCCAGGCTCGAAGAAATCCCGTTCCTGACGATGGCGGACGGCGGCCCGGAACAGAAATACCTGCAGGAGCGTCGCCGACAGCTCGGCGGGAGTCTGCCGCAGCGCCGGCGCAAGTCGACGTCGCTCGACGTGCCGGAACTTTCCGCCTTCACCGCGCAGCTTGCCAGCACCGAACAGCGGGAAATCTCCACCACCATGGCGTTCGTGCGCATCCTCAACACGCTCCTGCGCGACAAGACGATCGGAAAATTCGTCGTGCCGATCGTGCCGGACGAGTCGCGGACCTTCGGCATGGAGGGCATGTTCCGCCAGCTTGGCATCTTCTCGCAGGTAGGACAGCTCTATAAGCCTCAGGACGCCGACCAGCTGATGTACTATCGCGAGGACAAGTCCGGCCAGATGCTTCAGGAAGGCATCAACGAAGCCGGCGCCATGTCCTCATGGATCGCGGCCGCGACGGCGTACAGTACGAGCAATGTGCCGATGATCCCGTTGTATATCTACTATTCGATGTTCGGTCTGCAGCGCGTGGGCGATCTCGCCTGGGCGGCAGGCGATATGCGCTGCCGCGGATTCCTGCTCGGCGGCACCGCCGGACGGACCACCCTCAACGGCGAAGGGCTGCAGCACGAGGATGGCCACAGCCATCTGCTCGCCGCCACCATTCCCAACTGCGTCTCCTACGATCCGACGTTTGCCTATGAGGTCGCGGTCATCATCCAAGATGGGCTGCGGCGTATGTTCAAGGATCAGGACGACGTCTACTACTACATCACGTTGATGAACGAGAACTACCCGCACCCCGCGATGCCGAAAGGCGCAGAGGAGGGAATACGCCGCGGCATGTACCTTTTCCGCGAAGGGGCGGGAAAGAAGAACGCGCCGCGCGTCCAGCTTCTCGGGTGCGGCACCATCCTGCGCGAAGTCATCGCGGCGGCGGAGCTTTTGGAGAACGACTTCGGCGTCGCCGCAGATGTCTGGAGCTGCCCGAGTTTCAACGAACTGCGCCGGGACGGCATCGCGGCCGAGCGGTGGAACCTGCTGCATCCATCACAGACACCGCGCAAGAGCTACGTCGAGCAATGCCTCGACGGGCGCCAGGGGCCGGTCATTGCATCGACGGATTACATGCGCGCCTTTGCCGAGCAGATCCGGCCGTTCGTGCCGCAGCGCTATGTGTGCCTCGGCACCGACGGTTTCGGTCGCAGCGACTACCGGGTGGCGTTGCGGAAGTTTTTCGAGGTCAACCGCCACTACGTGGTGGTCGCGGCGCTCAAGTCGCTGGCCGACGAAGGGGTGGTGCCGAAACCAAAGGTTGCCGAGGCGATCGCCGCCTATGGAATTGATCCGGAGCGGCCACCGCCTTGGACCGTGTGACGACACCGGTGGCGCGGACAAGGATGCCGCGCCGTTTCTCAACTTCCACCCGTGGGGCATTATGATGGGTGAAACCAGGCAGGTCCTCGTTCCTGACATCGGCGACTTCAAGGATGTCCCGATCATCGAAATTCAGGTGCAGCCCGGCGACCGCATCGCCGCTGAGGCCCCGCTAATCACGCTGGAGTCCGACAAGGCCTCGATGGAGGTCCCCTCGCCGACAGCGGGGGTGGTGAAGAACATTGCGGTGAAGCTCGGCGACCGTGTGAGCCAGGGCGCGCAGATTCTCACGCTCGAGCTCGACGGGAGCGGAGGCGCCGCGCAGCCGGCAAAGCCGGCCGTCACCGCGCCGCCGGCGCCGACCAGCGCACCGGCGGGGGTCGCCGAGGTGCGGGTACCGGACATCGGCGACTTCAAGGACGTGCCGATCATCGAGGTCATGGTCAAGGTCGGCGACACGGTCAAGCCGGAACAGCCGCTGGTCACCCTCGAATCCGACAAGGCCTCGATGGAAGTGCCGTCTCCCCTCGGCGGCGTGGTGCAGGACCTCAAGGCCAAGATCGGCGATCGTGTGAGCGAAGGTTCGGTCATCCTCACGCTCCTCACGGATGCGGCCGCGGCGCAAGCGAAGTCTGCGGCCGCCGCCCCGACCATGGCTACGCTGGCGAAGCCTGCTGCCCCTGCGGCCGCGCCCCCAGCCGCGCTACCACAGGCCGAGCGGAGCCTGTCGGAGATGGCGGCCGACATCCCTTATGCCGGGCCATCGGTCCGAAAGCTTGCGCGCGAGCGCGGCGTCGACTTGCGTCAGGTGAAGGGAAGCGGACGGCGCGGCCGCATCCTCCCGGAGGACGTCGCCAATTTCGCGAAGGCGCCCGCCGCAGCGGCGCCCACGGCTGCGCCCAGCGGCGGTGTCGCAGCTGGAGCCGCGCTCGGCCTGCTGCCATGGCCGAAGATCGATTTCACCAAGTTCGGGCCGGTCGATTCCAAACCGCTGGCGCGCATCAAGAAGATCTCCGGCGCCAACCTGCACCGCAACTGGGTGATGATCCCGCACGTCACGAATCACGACGATGCCGACATCACCGAACTCGAAGCCTTCCGCGTGCAGCTCAACAAGGAGATCGAGAAGACCGGCGTCAAGGTCAGCATGCTGTCGTTCATGATCAAGGCGGCGGTCGCCGCGCTCAGGAAGTTCCCCGACTTCAACGCTTCTCTCGACGGCGACAACCTGATCGTCAAGAAGTACTACCACATCGGTTTTGCGGCGGACACTCCGCAGGGGTTGGTCGTGCCGGTGATACGTGACGCGGACAAGAAAGGCGTCGTCGAAATTGCGAGCGAAATGGCGGCTCTCGCCAAGCTCGCGCGCGACGGCAAGCTGAAGCCCGATCAGATGCAAGGGGGTACGTTCACGATC
>DATDBN010000118.1:0-13297 GCA_036524835.1 Mesorhizobium sp.
GTTCGGCGAGGGAGTTGAGCTCAGCCATCTATCAGGCCCTCTTGTTCTTGGAGTTCATGGCTGCAACGTCGAGCGCTTCGGGCTGCTGTGCGACGTGCGGATGCTCGGCGCCGGCATAGACGCGAAGGTTCTTCATCTGGCGACGGCCAAGCGGGCCGCGCGGGATCATGCGTTCCACGGCTTTCTCGACGACGCGTTCCGGGAAACGGCCCTCAAGCAGCTGGCGCGCAGTGCGCTCCTTGATGCCGCCGGGATGGCCGGTGTGCCAGTAGTACATCTTGTCGGTGTACTTCTTGCCGGTCAGGGCCACTTTCTCGGCGTTGATGACGATGACGTTGTCGCCGTCGTCGACATGCGGGGTGAAGGTGGGCTTGTGCTTGCCGCGCAGACGGTTGGCGACGATGGAGGCGAGACGGCCGACGACGAGACCGTCGGCGTCGATGATCACCCACTTCTTCACCACATCCGCAGGCTTCTGCGAAAAGGTTGTCATGGTTTTCTTCCTAAGGAACCCTGAGTTCAGGGCGTTTCTTGTTGCTTGTATTGGGTTGAGAATACACCCGGGCCCAAATGAAACCGCGACCGTGAGGCCGCTGTTTCGTGGGTGCTTATAGGGAAGCGCGGCACCAGCGTCAAGGTGGTCAACGCTGTAAATCTGGCAGAAAAATAAGCGATATCAATGGATTATGATTGAGGTATTATTTTACCTGTCCAATTTGGGTTGAAACCGTGCTCTCAACGCCTTGGTGGGATCGAATAAGTCCCGGTCGCATGGGCAACCGTGTGTTGATCAGGGCCGGCGACGATGTCGATGTCGAAGACCATCAGGCTCTTGCCGAGTTTCAGAATGCGGCAGTGGCCATCGACAGGCCCAATGCCAGTCTTTCGCACAAAATTGATGTTGAGATTGGTGGTGACCGACAGCGCGTCAGGTCCGCCATGGGACAGCACGCAGACATAGCCGCCGATATCCGCCAGGGTGAAGAGCGCCGGCCCCGAAACCGTGCCGCCAGGACGCAGGTGCTTTTCCCCGGCGTTGAGCCGTACGACGCAACCGCCCGGGAAGACTGCGGTTGCCTTGTAGCTGGCCGTCACCTCGTTCAATTGCGGAAACTCGCGCTCGATCAATTGATTGACCTCATCGACGGTCATGACTGGCGTGAGCTGGGAATGGGCTGGCATGCAAGGTCTCATGGAGAGCGATGGGAAATTCAGGCAGACAAAGCACGCCGGGCGTCTTTATTTCAAGCGGATGCGTGCTAACTTCGCGCCAGACTGACGACGCGAGGACCGACCGATGGCTGAAATCCTGGCATTGCGGCGCGCGGAACCGGAAGGGCCGGTACTGGCCGAACAGACAGGCAGCGTGCTGCGGCTCACTTTGGCCAATCCGCCCGCCAACGCGTTGTCGCTAGCGACGATGGCCGCTCTGCAGGTGGAACTCGATCGCGCCCACAGCGACAAGACGGTTCATGTGATCGTCATCGGGTCTGCCGGCAAGGTGTTTTCAGGTGGCCACGACCTCAAGGAGATGACGGCGCATCGCAAAGACGTGGATGGGGGCAGGGCGTTCTTCGAGGAGACCTTCGCGGCGTGTTCCCGCCTCATGCGATCCATCGTCAAGCACCGCTGTCCGGTCATTGCCGAGGTCGATGGCATTGCTACCGCAGCCGGCTGCCAGCTGGTCGCCAGCTGCGATCTGGCGATCGCCAGTGACAAGGCGCGCTTCGGCGTCAACGGCATCGATGTTGGCTTGTTTTGCACGACGCCGGGCGTTGCCCTGGCGCGCGGGCTGAAGCCGAAGCACGCAATGGAGATGCTGCTGACGGGGGAGATGGTCGACGCCTCGACCGCCCGCGAATTCGGATTGGTCAACCGTGTCGTGCCAGGCGAATACCTCACGCAGGTCGTGAACAAGTATGCCCAAACCATTGCTGCAAAACCGGTTTCCACGATCAAACTTGGCAAGGAGGCATTCTACCGCCAGGCCGAGATGACCGTGGCGGACGCCTATGCCTATGCCTCGCAGGTCATGGTCGACAACATGTTGAGCGCCGATGCCTGTGAGGGCATCGACGCTTTCATAGGCAAGCGCAAACCCAACTGGCCCGAAGAATAAGATACGGCGGGCAGGTTCGGCGGCTGGAGGACCACAGCCCGATTACTTCAGGGCGCAAAGATTGATGCAATCTTCGCTGTTCATCGTGTTCGAGAACTCGTTGATCAGAGGCTCGACTTCCTTCGGGCTGTTCAGCAAGCTGTCCAGCGCTGACTTGGCGAATGCCTTTCGGTCTTCCACGCGAAGGATCTGGCGCAGATAGGGCGCGGTATCGACGATGGCGCCTGCCATAACAATCTTGTTCTCGGCGCTGTAGCGCGGGTTCTGCAAAAGTGTGATGACGCCGGAAACAACCTGGCTGACGCCTGTGCGCATACGCGCCAGGCCACCCTTGCGCTCCTCGCTGATCTGATCTGCAGGCGTCGTCCTCACGTAGTTGTCCAGCGCTTCCGCCAGCGCCCCGCTGGTCTTCACCATCTCCTCAGCCAGCTTCGACAGTTCGTTCTGATATTCGAACTCGTTGTCGGCGATATTGTTGGTTCCCTGCGCGTTGCGGAAGCCGAGATAGCTCTTTGTCATACCGAAATAGGCACCGAACACCGTGAGCAAAGGCTCGACTTCCGCCGATGTATAGGGATGGCTGCCCAGGATCTTCGCATCGTCGAAAAGCACGCCGAACACCGGCTTCGCCTTCTCGTCGGTCAGGCGGGGCGGGGCGGCTCTGGCGGCGTCTTCTTTCAGCAGCGCTTCGAATTGGGCGCTCGCGGCCTTCAAATTGGCCTGAGCGCCGTCCGCAAGGCCTGCGCTCGCGGGCTGGATCAACAGTGCAAGGATCACGGTAGGCAGCACATATTGCGCCAGCAATTTCCGCATGGTGTTCTACTCCGGTAAAGGTGCCGCGCGGAAGTGAGCGCATCGCTCGCCGAATTGCAAGCGTGCCGGTCTCGGCCATTTGGCCAACTGGAGGAAGCCATGGAGCCTCGAATTTCGATCTTGACGATCGCAGTGGACGATCTGCAGCGCGCAACGCGCTTCTACGAGGCGCTTGGCCTGAAGCGTCACCAGGGGATTACAGACGGCGTTGCCTTCTTTCAGATGGGTGGAGCGATCCTTGGGCTTTTCCCGCGCGCCAGCGCCGAAGAGGATGCCGGCATTCGCTTCGGCGACGGTGTCTCGCGTGTCTACCTGGCCTACAACACGCGCTCCGATGCTGAGGTGGATGAGGTTCTGGCTGCGGCAGAGCGTGCGGGCGGCCGCATCGTCAAGCCGGCGGGGCGCGCCTTCTGGGGCGGCTGGTACGGATATTTTGCCGATCCCGACGGTTCTCTCTGGGAGGTCGCCCACAATCCTGACTTCCCGATCGACGCCGAGGGAAGGATTTCACTGCCGGGTTAACACGAAAATGATGGGAGGGCGGATTGGGTCCTTGACCCGCTCCATCGGCCGAGTGCGGCCGGTGCTTGCCGGGCGTGTGGCTGAGACGGATGCAAACCGCCCCTTGAGTTCACCGCGACTTTGTGAAATGTACGCCTCCGCGATCCAGGGGTATAGCTCAGTTGGTAGAGCGGCGGTCTCCAAAACCGCAGGTCGCGGGTTCGAGCCCTGCTGCCCCTGCCATTTCCTGTCATCACAGCCGCCGACTTGCTGGAAAAAGCGCTTTGCGCTCCCCATTTCCAATGCGGCAATGTTTTTGGTGGAATGCTGATGATCCGCTTCGTCGTAATCGCTGTCGCTGTTGTCGCGGTTTGGCTTTTCGCGCGGGGAGCGATCCGGTTTTTCAAGACGCGTGAAATCGATTGGACCGGCGTCGCCTTCTGCTTCGGCTTCGTGGTCCTTGCCTTCTACCTCAGAAACGCTATCGGCTGGGGCTGAAGGGCCGCGATATGTCCACCCGGCGTGCCTACTGACCCACTGCAATCCGCAAAACATTGATCGGCGTCGTGACAACGATATCCGCGGCAGATGTGAGCGTCTTGCCGAAGTTTGCGGTGAGCTGGTTGACCCGTTCGGTTACCTGGCGCTCGTTTTCGGGCGTCTTGGCCTCGTTGCGCAGGCCCTCGCCGATCAGCTTGATCATACCCGGGTTGTCGGCAAACTTTGTGTGGTTCAGCCGATCGCCCTTCAATTGGGTCAGGTCGATCACGACCGCGCCGTATTTGGCAATCTCGGCAGCGTTGGAATAGTCGCCCACGCGCGGCGTGTCACCGGCTAGAATCTTTGAAAAACGCAGCGCGCGGTCGTCATCGGAAAGCATGATCAGAAACGGCTTCTTGGGCTTGCCGTAGCGGGCCATCTGCGTCTTGAACACGTCGATGTCGATGTCTGGAGACGCCAGCACCACATCGCCGAGCTTGCCGCCCAGTGTCTTGTCGTTGGAGATGGCGAGTTGGCGCAGCGCCTCCATCGTCACCCAATTGCCCATCGAATGCGCGATGACATCGACGCGTGTCGCGCCGGCGTCGGCGACCATTCGCAGTGTCGCCTCCAGCGAATCGCGCGCTGCGGTCGCGCTGTTGGTGTCGTAGACATAGTCGACGGTCTTCGCGCCCGACGCCCATGAGAACAGCACCGGCGTGCCGGCATAACCGGCATCGTGAACGATTTGGGTTGCCCGGTAAATCGCGCTGTCGAAGGCGGTGTTGTAGCCATGGATGAACACCAGCGCCCTTCCATCGTTCTTGCGAATGTCCTCGCGCAGCGCCTTGGCGAAAGCTGGCTCACTGTAAACGGAAACATCGGAGGCGGTGAAATAGCGCGAGGCGTCACCGACACGGCCGCGCCTGCGTTCTATCTGGCCGACCTTGTGGATCGCCGGCACCGTCACGTTGACGCTGGCAAAATCGGTCAGAGGCGCACGCGCGCCGCCGAAAACCTCCAGACGGTCTTTCGAGCGCGCTCGGGTGGTCGCCACGAAAATCTCGTGCTTCGCGGCAACCGCCGCCGGTGCGGCCGGGCGCGTCGTTTCGGTCAGCAACTCGCTGGTGCGGTGGTTGATGCAGCCCGAAAGCAGAAAGCCGATCGCGGCAAGCTGGAGCAGCATCCTAAGGCGCATTCTGCAGTCCCTCGGCTCTTGTTGTCAGCTTCTAGCCATGGAGGAGATCCGGGTGCGCCCGCGCAGTCCGCAGGCTGGAAATCCTTTCCAGCTGGATTTCATAGGCACTGCGGTTTCCATGGTCCAGCCAGTATCCCTGGCGGCCAATGGAGCTATGACTGCTATCCGCGCCAGAAAACGGGCGTGAAAATCACCAGCACCGCCAGAATTTCAAGGCGGCCAAGCAGCATCGCGACGGCGCAGATCCATTTCGCGCTGTCAGGCAGCGACGAGAAATTGCCGACTGGTCCGATGATCGGTCCGAGCCCAGGTCCGACATTCGTCAGCGAGGAGAGCGAACCTGTCAGCGCGGTGACGAAATCGAGACCGGCGGCGCCGAGCAGCACGGTGATGATGCCCCACAGGACAAAAAAGGAGGCCATGAAGAGCACGACCGCGCGCTGCATGTCGGGATCGATGGAGCGGTCGCCATAGCGAATGGGCACAACGCTGTTGGGATAAAGCAGACGCCTCAGGCCGCTGACGAGAAGCTCGAAAAGGATCAGGAAGCGGTAGGCCTTGATGCCGCCCGTGGTCGAGCCGGAACAGCCGCCCATGAAGGTGGCAACGAAGAACACCACAACCGCGAATGGCCCCCATAGGGTGTAGTCCTCGCTGGCAAAGCCGGACGTGGTGATGATCGACAGAATGTTGAATGTCGATTGCGTCAGCGCCTCGAGAAACGGAACATTGTCGTTGACGCGCAGGTACACCGCGACCGCCAGCGAAAAAGCGATGACATAGCCGGCATAGACGCGGATTTGCGGATCACGCAATGCATCGGGCCGGCCGCGAACGGCGATGAGGATCATGATGGAAAACGGCAGGCCGCCGATGAACATGAACACGATGCCGGTCCACAGAATGAACGGTTTGTCGACATAGCGCAGGAACGAGGTGTCGTGCGTGGAGAAACCGCCGGTCGCCACTGTAGTCATTGCATGGTTCACCGCGTGGAACGGTTCCATGCCGCCGAGGACGTAGCACACGGTGCAGGCGAATCCGAGCAGCGTGTAGATGCCGATCAGGCTGACGAGGAAGGTCTGCAGCCGCTCGAACGGCCTATCCTGGATGTCCGTCGATTCGATCTTGAAGTATGAGACGCCGCCAATATTGAGGAAGGGCAGCAGGAAGAGGCCCAGGGCGATGACGCCGAGGCCCCCCATGAAGCTGAGCAGCGAACGCCACATGAGCAATCCCGGCGGCGCCCGGTCGACACCGTTGATGATCGTCGCGCCGGTTGCCGTCACGCCAGACACCGATTCGAAGACGGCATCGGTCAGGGAGAGGTCGAGCGAGGAAAGCCCCAACGGTACTGCCCCCGCCAGCGAGACGGTCAGCCACAAAAGGTTGACGAGCAGGAAGCCGAATCGCGGGCTGGCGGGCGGGGGTCGGCCTCGTGTCGCCAGCGCCACCGCCATGGCAGCACCACCCACCAGCATCGCAGAGAAGGCGAACACCTTCCAGTCGGGGTTTCCATAGAACAGGTCGATGGCAACGGGGATGAGCATGAGCAAGGCGAGGTAGATTGCCAGCACAGATGCGACATGGATCGCCGCCCGCACCTGCACCCCGCTCACGGGAGTACGGATCCTGGCAAAGCGGCCCCATCGCAGACACTCAATAGCGGCAGTCGGTTCACGGAAGCGGCTCTTGGCTGACCAGACGGGTTGATGCGGCAAAGCGATGCGACGGCGACCTTGGCTTCGCCGCTTTGAATATGCAATAGCCGGCAACGCCCGGGACCAAGGGAGGCAGCGGTCATGACAAGTTTTGCCGATAGGACAGCGCAGGCGGCCGCGGCGCTGCGCACCATCTTTCCAGAGACGCCGCTGCAGGCCAACGATTACCTGTCCCGCAAGACCGGTGCGCGGATCCTGCTGAAGCGGGAAGATCTGTCGCCGGTGCGCTCCTACAAGCTGCGCGGCGCTTTCAACTTCTTTCGCCATGCACTGGCCGCCGGCGCCGGCGAGAACCTATTTGTCTGCGCTTCGGCCGGCAATCACGCGCAGGGTTTCGCCTTCGTCTGCCGGCATTTTGGCGTCAAGGGCGTGGTGTTCATGCCGGTGACAACGCCGCAGCAGAAGATCGACAAGACGCGGCTTTTCGGAGGCCCAGCAATAGAGATACGTCTGGTCGGGGACTTCTTCGACGAATGCTACCGCGCCGCCTTGAATTTTTGCACCGAGGCCAAAGCCCATATGGTGCCTCCTTTCGACCACAAGGATATCATCGAAGGGCAGGCCACGGTCGCCTATGAGATCGCCGATCAGATGCCCGGGGCGCGCATGCCCGACATGATGATCCTGCCTGTCGGCGGCGGCGGCCTTTCGGCTGGGGTGACCCGCTATTTTCACGACCAGGGTCGCGAGACCCGCTACGTTTTCTGCGAGCCGGTCGGCGCTCCGAGCCTGAAGCAGAGCCTGGAGCACGGCAAGCGCGTGCAACTGACCAAGGTCGACAATTTCGTCGATGGGGCCGCCGTCGCGGAAATCGGCAGGGAAAATTTCCGGCTGCTCAGGGCGTTTTCGGCGGAGGATGTGCGGCTGATCCCCGAGAACCGCCTCTGTGCGACGATGATCGAGATGCTCAATGTCGAAGGCGTGGTGCTGGAGCCGGCCGGTGCGCTGGCAATCGATGCGCTCAAGGATTTTTCGCGCAAGGAACTCAAGGGCAAGACGATTGTGTGCGTCGTCTCGGGGGGCAATTTCGACTTCGAACGGCTGCCCGACGTGAAGGAGAGGGCGCTGCGGTTCGAAGGATTGAAGAAGTATTTCGTGTTTCGTTTTCCCCAGCGGCCCGGCGCCCTGCGGTCATTCCTCGATTTGCTCGGACCCGAAGACGATATCGCCCGCTTCGAATATCTGAAGAAGTCGGCGCGCAATTTCGGCTCGGTCCTCATCGGCATCGAGACGAAGGACCGGCATAATTTCGATTTGCTCGGCAAGCGTTTTCGCGAGGCTGGCTGGGTCTATGAAGACATCACCGATAACGAGATGCTGGCCAACTTCATCATCTGAGGGGCAGCACCTACAGCTGGAGCCAGCTAGTGCCGAAGTGCTGCGGAGGAGTTCATGCCCGTCTACATCATTCTCTTCCGCGGCGTGGGCGGAGTGACCCAACTGCCAACCGCGCCGTTGCGCGCGAAGCTCACCGAAGCAGGGTTCGAGAACGTCTCGACATACATCAATAGCGGCAATGCGGTTGTCAAAAGCAAGCTCGGCCGGCAGAGGGTTATCGAGACAATCGCCGGCATCTGCCGCCAGCACTTCGCTTTCGAGAAGGCGATTTACGCGCCGACCACAGCGGAATGGGAAAGGCTGATCCACAATAACCCATTTGCCGACGCTGTTGAGCCGGGCAATTTGCTTCACGCCGCGCTGCTTGAAGCCTACCCCGCAAAGGAAAAGCTTGATGCCCTGCAGGCGCTGTGCGCTCATGGCGACCGTTTGGCGGTGGTGGAAACGGTTGCCTACATCCACACGCCGAACGGATTCTCCAAGTCCCAAATGGGCGCCAAGTTTGACAAGGGCATCGGCGTTGCCAATACGGCGCGGAACTGGAACACGGTGCTGAAGCTGCGCGACCTTGCAAAAAAGGCCGGTGGCTGACCGTCTTTGCGCTGGCGGCGGGGCGGCTCTGTTGCAGCGCAATATGAAATCGCTTGCTTTTCGGCGCGAACTCCACCATATCCGCGACAGGCGCTTGGGCCGGATATCCGGCTTTCCCCTCAGAAGGGACTGGTTGCGTCTGACTTCTTCCATTCCAAGCGGATCGGATGAAGAGCCCTGCTCCGATAGGGGGCAGGCACGACAGCGCAGCCGCGCGGCTTCCTCGAAGCCGCCGCCTTGTCGTTCCAGAACAGAATTGTCGCGTCAGGTTGCGCCCTGTCGTGTGTTGACAATTGCGGCCGCAAAAATGGCGGGCCGCACGAAAGAAGAACAAATTGACGAATGAAATTTCTGGCGAGCCGATGGGCTTTGCCGAACTCGGAATAACCGGCCAGCTTCTCAAGGCGGCCAATGCGGCAGGCTTTGTCGATCCCAAGCCGATCCAGGCCAAGGCGATCCCGGCGCAGCTTGCAGGACGCGATTTGCTGGGGATCGCCCAGACCGGCTCGGGCAAGACGGCCGCCTTCGCGCTGCCGATCCTGTCCAAGATCATTGCCCTTGGAACCAAGCGGCGGCCGAAGACGGCGCGCGCGCTGATCCTCGCGCCGACGCGCGAATTGGCAGTGCAGATCGAAGAGACGATTCGCTTGCTGTCCAAGGGCGCGCATGTCTCCACCGCGCTCGTCCTTGGCGGCGTCTCGCGCCATAGTCAGGTCAAGAAGCTGCAGGCCGGCGTCGACGTGCTTGTCGCCACGCCCGGCCGGTTGACCGACCTCGTGCGCGAACATGAAGTCGTGCTTTCCGACACCACCTGGCTGGTTCTAGACGAAGCCGACCGCATGCTCGACATGGGCTTCATCAACGATGTCCGCCGCATCGCGAAAGCGACGCATCCTGCGCGGCAGACGGTGCTGTTCTCGGCCACCATGCCGGAAGAGATCGCCGAGCTGTCGCGCGGATTGCTGCGCGACCCGCTGCGCGTCGACGTTGCGCCGCAAGGCACGCCGGCTGCGGAGATCCATCAGAGTATCGTTCTTGCCCGCACGAAGCAGAAGCGCGCCATCCTGTCGACGATGCTCGCCAACCCCGACATGCGGTCCGTCCTGATTTTTGCCCGCACCAAGCATGGCGCCGACCGCGTCACGCGCGATCTGGAGCGCGACGGCTTTGAAGCCGCCGTGATCCACGGCAACAAATCGCAGAACGCTCGTCAGAAGGCGCTCAATGGTTTTCGTGACGGCAATGTGCGTATCCTGGTCGCGACGGACATCGCGGCGCGCGGCATTGACGTGCCCGGCATTTCGCATGTCGTGAACTTCGACCTGCCCGATGAGGCCGAAAGCTACGTGCACCGCATCGGCCGTACCGGCCGCAACGGCGCTAATGGCTCGGCGATAACCCTGGTCGATCCGTCGGAAAATGCCAAGCTGCGCTCGGTGGAAAAGATCATCCGCATGCGCTTGCCGGTAGCGGCAGACCACCTTGACCAGCCTGATCCGCAGGTGAAGCGCGAAGACCGCCAGCCGGCCAACGATCGCGGTGCGCCGCGTGAGAATAGGGGCGCCGCAAACGACCGGAGTGGCCATCGCGGCCAGCCGCAGCGCGCGCGTGCCCAGCAGGGCGATCGCAAGCCGCAGGGCGGCGATGGCTTTGGCAAGCCGCGCTTCGGTGAAAGGCCCGCCGGGGACAAGCCGGAAGGTCAGAAGGCCTTTGCGGGCAAGCCCGGCGGCGGCAAACGCTTCGGCGGCAACAAGCGCCGTTTTGGTGGCACCGGCCGTCGCGCAGCCTGATCTCAGGGGGCGGCCCTTGCGCCGCCCCAAATAAGTTACCTAATTCTTGGGCTTGCGGCCATTCGCTAGGGGTCGCGACTTCCAGCCGGTAGCACGGGTTATGAACCAGTAGCGCAGCGACATAGGCATTATGCGCAGCAGTTTCAGAAACCAGGTGAAGCGGCGCGGGAACGTCGTTTCGAAGCCGCCGTTGCTGATCGACCGGGCCATCCGGGCGGCCGCCTTGTCGACGGGCATCAAGGCCGGCATCGGAAATGCGTTCCTCTCCGTTAGCGGCGTGTCGATGAAGCCTGGGTTCACCACCTGGAGGCGGATGTTCATTTTGTCGAAATCGTAGCGCAGCGCCTCGGCGAAATTGTTCAGCGCCGCCTTCGATGCCCCGTAGGACGAAGCGGACGGCCAGCCGAAATAGGACGAGGCCGAGCCGACCATGACCACCTGTCCACGGCCACGTTCGCGCATACGTTCTACCGTCGGGACAAGGCCGAACACCACGCCGAAAAGATTGATCTCGAAGGTCTTGAGCACGTTGAGCGTGTCCAGCCGCTCGCCGCGCGTGGGAAAATAGTTCCCCGCGTTGAACACCGCCAAAACGATCGGGCCGGCTTCCTTTTCAATCGCGGCAACAGTCTGCGCCATGCCCGGTTCATCGGTCACGTCGCATGGGAATGGAATGGCGCGGCCCGGCAGCGCCCTGGTTTCGTCAGTCAGGGTCACGAGGCGCTCTTCATCGCGCGCCGTCACCGCCACGGTGTAGCCCTGCGCACACAAATCGATTGCTAGCGCGCGGCCAATGCCCGTGCTTGCCCCCGTGATCCACGCGACCCCATCTTTCGGGTCGGCCCGATAAAGCCCCATTCCGCCACCTGTTTTGTCTGTGTGGGGTGTCTAGAGGATGAAAGCCATCGTGGAAACCCCGTCCTGGTGTGGAAATTCATCCCTCGACTTGCCACGCACACGCGGGCTTCTTAGGGTCGCCCCATTAATCGAAAGGGAATTTGCTCCGCATGTTTCAATCGGTGCTCGATGCCATAGGCAATACACCCCTTATCCGTCTCCGTCGCGCATCCGAGGAGACCGGGTGCGAGATCCTCGGCAAAGCCGAATTCATGAATCCCGGCCAATCGGTCAAGGACCGCGCCGGGCTGTTCATCGTTCGCGATGCCGAAGCGAAGGGACTTCTGCGGCCGGGTGGCGTTATCGTGGAGGGAACCGCGGGCAACACCGGCATCGGCCTGACCGTGGTCGCGAAGGCGCTGGGCTATCGCACCGTCATCGTCATCCCCGATACGCAGAGCCAGGAGAAGAAGGACGCACTGCGCCTGCTTGGCGCAGAGCTGATCGAGGTTCCCGCAGTGCCGTACAAGAACCCCAACAATTACGTGAAGGTCTCGGGACGGTTGGCGGAACAGATGGCGGCGACAGACCCCAATGGCGCCATCTGGGCGAATCAGTTCGACAATGTCGCCAATCGCGATGGCCATGTGCGCACGACGGCGCAGGAAATATGGACGCAGACCGATGGCAAGGTCGATGGCTTTGTGTCCGCGGTCGGTACCGGCGGTACGCTCGCCGGTGTTGCCGAAGGTTTGCGGGCACATTCGCGTGGCGTGAAGATCGCGCTGGCGGATCCGCTTGGGGCGGCCCTGTTCGGCTACTACACGGCTGGTGAATTGAAAGCCCAAGGCAGTTCCATCACGGAAGGCATCGGGCAGGGGCGAATCACCGCCAATCTGGAGGGGTTCACGCCGGACTTTTCCTACCAGATCCCCGACGAGGAGGCCCTGCCGATCGTCTTCGACCTCGTGCAGGAGGAGGGGCTCTGCCTCGGCGGATCGACGGGCATCAACATCGCCGGCGCAATCCGGCTCGCCCGGGACCTCGGACCTGGCCACACCATCGTGACGATCTTGTGCGACTATGGCACGCGCTATCAGTCGAAGCTCTTCAATCCCCAGTTCTTGCGCGAAAAGGGACTGCCTGTGCCGGAATGGATGGACCGCGAGCCTGAGATAGCCGTGCCCTATGTGGAGGCGGGGTGATGGCGTTCGCGACGGACGCTGTCTTTCGGGACGATGCCTATCTGACCGAGACCGACGCTTCCGTCATAGGGATCAACGATCGCGGCGGTATCATCCTCAACCGCACCATTTTCTACGCGACTTCAGGCGGGCAGCCTGGCGATACGGGGCGGCTGGTACGTGCCGATGGCTCGGCGATTGCCGTGGCGGCGACGATAACCGGTGAAAGCAAGGACGAGATCATCCATATACCCGCCGACGGGCAAGCATCGCTCCAACTTGGCGAAGCGGTCAGGCTGGCGATTGACTGGGATCGACGGTTCAAACTGATGCGCATGCATACGGCCTGCCATCTCCTTTCAGTCGTTTGCCCGTTTCCGATCACGGGCGCGGCGGTCAGCGAAGACGATTCCCGCGTTGATTTCGACATTCGGGAAGCTGGCTATTCCAAGGAGGAAGTCAGCGGGAGGATGATGGATCTGGTGCGGGCCGATCACCCTGTGTTCATCCGCTGGATCACTGACGACGAATTCGCCGCCAATCCCGGTCTGGTGAAGTCGAAGAATGTGCGTCCGCCGTCGGGGACCGGCCGCATCCGGCTGGTCTGCATCGGCGAGAATGCATTGGTGGACAGCCAGCCTTGCGGCGGTACGCATGTTGCGCGCACGGGGGAGGTCGGTGAGGTTCATATCGGCAAGATTGAGAAGAAGGGCCGCGAAAACAGG
>DATDBN010000119.1:0-3218 GCA_036524835.1 Mesorhizobium sp.
GAATTTAGCGGCATTGTGCGGGAGGCTTTTCGCTCCCGCTCGACAATGTCCGTCGGCATCAGATTCGGGAGGTTCTTGAGCCACAGACAGGTCGCCTTGGTCTCACTGCACAATCTGGTCAGGCTTGCGGACCCTGGACGAGATGACGCTGATCGGGTTTTCCAGAGTTCGTTCGCCGGCTGCTTGATGCGCGGCGGGAATCGGGAAGGCGGCATATCGTGGGGGTGCTTGACGCCTCCACTTCTCCACCGAAGGAGCGATATGCCGTGTCCAAAGATAACATCATCAAGCTGATTCAGCCAGGAAACGTCGAGGATCAACTCACCGAAATCTTGCGCAATGGGGCGCGTTCCCTGCTTGCCCAGGCGGTAGAGGCCGAGGTTGCAGACTTTCTCGGCAAGCATGCCGATTTGAAGACCGCGGACGGCCACCAGCGTGTCGTGCGCCACGGTCACCTGCCGGAGCGCGAGGTGATGACCGGTATCGGTCCGGTCGCCGTCCGCCAACCGCGTGTGCGCGATCGCGAGGCGGACGCCGCCGATCCCGGCCGCATCCGGTTCTCTCCGTCGATCCTGCCACCCTACATGCGCCGGTCAAAGTCGATCGAGACGCTGCTGCCGATCCTATATCTGAAGGTAAGCGCTTAACCGCGACCCTATTGACGCAGGCTTGACGCTTTACGGAATCGCCACGGCATGAGGTCTTCGATTCTGCTGTTGGGATGGCCGTCGATGATCGCCCCGAGTGTTTCGGCGATGTAGGCTGCCGGGTTGACGTCGTTAAGCTTGCAGGTAGCGACGATCGATGCAAGCAAGGCCCAATTTTCAGCCCCGACCTCCGAGCCTGCGAACAACGCATTTTTTCTGGTCAGGCAGACTGGCCGGATGGCGTTCTCGACCGGGTTGGTGTCGAGTTCGAGGCGCCCGTCTTCAAGGAAGCGGGTCAGTCCCTGCCAGTGATTGAGCGCGTAACGGATGTCCTCGGCGAGTGTCGAACCGCTGGAGATCATCGACAGCTGTTTCTCGAACCACGGCTTTAACGCGGCAACCATGGGAAGCGAGTGCTCCTTGCGCGCGGCCAGCCGGCTATCCGGCGATGAGCTGCGTACCATGGCTTCGACGGCGTAAAGCTGTGCGATGTGCCGAACGGCGGCCTCGGCGATCGGCGATTTGCTGTTGCGGGCCAATTTGACGAAGCGCCGGCGCAAATGGCTCCAGCAATGCACGAGCGTCCAAGGCCCTTGCGGTCGCGCGACTTCGGTCAGTCGGTCATAACCGTCATAGGCATCGCATTGCAGGAAGCGTCCGCTAAAGCCGTCCAGGAACTGCTCCGCGAAGGCACCGCTGCGACCGGAGGCATATCGGAACAGCACGATCGGCGGACTTGGGCCGCTGTGGCCGCGGTCGTCGGAGACGATCGCCCAGAAGTAACCTTTCTTCGTTTGGCCGCGCCCTGGATCGAGTACTGGCGCCGTGGTTTCATCCATGAACAGGCGATCCGCCATGGCCAGGCGGCGGCGCATGTGGTCCGCGATGGGTTGGAGATGGAAGCAAGCGCGGCCGGACCAGTTGCCCAGTGTCGCCCGATCAAGCCGGATCCCCTGGCGCGCATAGATCTCGGCCTGACGGTAAAACGGCGAGTGGTCGCCGAACTTGGAGACGATCACGTGCGCAATCGCCGCTTCGGTCGGCAGTCCACCAGGCACGACATGCTCCGGCGCGTGTGCCTGCATGACAGGGCCCGAGCAGCGGCGGCAGATGTATTTCGGGCGGCGCGTGACCAGCACGCGCCATTGTGCCGGGATCACGTCGAGGCGCTCGCTCACGTCTTCGCCGATCTTCGTCATGGCGCCGCAACCGCATGGACAGAGCGTGTTCGTAGGCTCGATGATCCGCTCCACCCGCGGCAAATGGGCAGGCAAGCAGCCGCGATTGCGATGAGAGCTTTGATCCGTCGCGTTTCGTGATCGGCCCTTGATTACAGCCTCGGCTCTCTCCTGCGCCGCGTCCAGGATGCCTTGCGCGATCTCCACGTCTTCCAGCGGTAAGTGATACTGATCTGGCCGCAGCTTCTCGGACGTCGCGCCGAACTTCTCGCGTCGCAATTCGCCGAGAATGACCTCTAACCGACGCCGCGCCTCTTCCGACGTCGCCAGCGCCGCCTGATGCTCGCTCAAGGCCGCCTGCGTTTGCGCCAAAAGCGCTTTCAGTTGTTCATTTTCGTCGCGCAGCGCCGCGAAGCTCATGCGCTATTTCGAGCATATCGCCGCCGCGCGTGCCACGTTCAAAATAGCTTCCGAGTCATTCTGCCGCAGTTATCCCGCCGCCTGCGGGCGCCGTGCTTCCTCCGGACGGACCAACCTCCAATCCAACCCCTCGAACAAGGCCGCGAACATCGCCGGCGACATCCGCATCACGCCGTCCGCGATCGTTGGCCAAACGAACTTGCAACCTTCGAGGCGTTTGTGCACCAACACCAGGCCCGTTCGATCCCAGACCAAAATCTTGATCCGGTCAGCTCGTTTCGATCGGAACACAAAGGCTGCCCCGCTGAACGGATCGAGACGAAGCATCTCCTGCACCTTCGCAGCAAGCCCATCATGGCCACAGCGGAAGTCGATCGGCCGCGTCGCCATGTAAATCTTCAGATCAGCACCGGCCGCAATCATCTTGATGCTCGCAACGCGCGGATCACCCGGGACAGCTGCTCGCCATCTATGGCCGTGTCCGTCCGCAGTACGACATCGCCGATCGCGATCTCAAGTTTGATCGCCGGAACGTGACGCTCCTCCAACGCACCTTCCACGACCAGCGGCGCGAATGTCGGCTGCGGCGCATCGCACGACGGCAACATCCCTCGCCGTCGAAACCGCCGTCGCCAATCGTAAATCTGCCAGCGTGTCGCGCCGTGCTTACGTGCCACCTCGGACACCTGCGCACCGGGGAGCAGACTCTCGGCGGCGATCCGAGCTCTCTCAGCTTCCGAACGCACGCGGCGACCCGTCGGCCCTTCAAGAACCTCCAGCCGGCTCACCGGCCGTACCGATGAGCCGTCCAAATGGACGTCCTTTTTGCTGTCCAGTCCCATCCCAAACCTCCGTTCCAAGCCGGAGGCTTCTTCGCACATTCATTTTAACTCTGAAGCAAGGGTGCCGGCTTCGCGCTTACGTTTAGCAGCCTTCGACGGCAGGCTCGGTTCGACGAAGGCGGAGCGCAGGG
>DATDBN010000120.1:0-12479 GCA_036524835.1 Mesorhizobium sp.
AGCCGTGCAGCTTTGCTCGGCATAGTAGGTCATGAATTTCGCACCTTCATTGCCGATGCGATCGATGTTGGGCGTCTCGCCGACCATCAGGCCCTGGTGATATATGCTGGGCTGCATCCAGCCGATGTCGTCGCCCATGATAAACAGGATGTTGGGCTTTGGCGCGTCCTGAGCTTGCGCGGGAGCCTGTGCGCCGCAAAGAACTGTCGCGGCCGTCAATATGCCGATGCTACAACTAAGGATCTTGGGACTCATTTCCTTCTCCTCTCGCTATTACCGTATGCCTGGCCACTGTCGCTGCCGGATATTCAAAGGCGTGCAGCGCCGCCAACTGGCCACTGCTGCCGGTTGACGTTACGGTAGCGCTCGCGATGGAGCTTTAATATTGTCCTTTGGGGAAGTGACGCGGGTTTAGCGCTGCGATGGTCGATGTACTTCCCAAAAACTTACTTACATCGCGACGCGCTGCGCAAGTTTCTTGAATCTTCCGGTAAAGATTGAATAGACCGATCGGGGAAAGCAAAGCTCAAGCCTGCCGATTGTCTTCAGCTCCCATAGTCGGGTACCACCCCTGACCAACCGGACCCCAATAAGATCGCGCGGCGCTCTATTCCTGCTTCCATCTGGCCCGGTCAAAGGCCAGGCGATTTAGACCGCGGCTTCCCGCCATCATGCCGGCCATCACCAGCGACGCCGGCAAAGAAGCCGAGCCGGGCTGAATATCCGCGACTGACAATTCAGAACTCAGTTCTCAGGCGTAATGATTTGCGCCTTATCGGCGGATGTAAATTCCAACGTGAGTGGATTGCCGCCGATCCCCTGTGCCAGGGTAGGAGACAGTTGAACGGGGGTGCATCGATCCACGGCGTCCATGGCGGTGGCGATGAACTGTTGGCGGACTTTGTCGTCGCCGATGACATTGATGTATGTAGCTTGCGGCGGACCAATCAGCGACCCATCGCTTTTGAAGCTGAAACTCAGTGTAACGGTGGAGTTTTCAACGCCGGCGGGCGGTTTCCAGCAAGACATGACCGCCGCGCCAACCTGGTCCATCGTTGTGAGGGGGTTCGCATGTGCCGTCAGTGGCAGCAAGAACAGCACAGTGGCACAGGAAACAGTTCGCTTTAGGCTTTTCATGGCTTTCCCTATTTGGACGTACTCACCTGGCGGCAGAAACTTCGCCTTTTGTTATCAGCATTTGATCAAATGCAAGGAGAGTAATCTAGGGCGGCCGCGCCGGCGCTAACAAGACCTAAACAGGACGCGGATGTCTCGATCTGTCGCTCCTTCGGCCGGACGAGATGTCCGGTGCATGACGATCTTACTCAGCGACCCCGTGTTTGACTCCCCCATAGCCGGCAGCAGCGCGATCAGTTCTGGACGCGCGCTTTCAGTCCCGCGCCAGGCTGCAGGCCCGGGCGATCTCTTAACTCGTCATACGTCGGCCGTGACATCCCGGACCTTGACCGCCTCCTGTGCTGCAGCGAGGTTGAGCCACATCCCGCCAGCACACAATCCTGCTGAACGCATTGGCTCGGGGTTTAGGAGACTCCCATGCCGAACTCTGAATCGGGATTGCTGTGGTCGGCGGCACCTTGAAACAACTTCGCGGCCTCAATTTAGCGCCACGATCGTTAAACCGTCACTACGGTCTAGAGATGCCGTCCCATCGCCAGGTATTTCTCGCGCCGCTGCTCGCGCAGATCCATGTTCGCGCCGCTCAGCTCCTTCAGCGCCTTCGCGATCTGGTCACCGGTGGCCTGGATGACCGACTCGGGGCCGCGATGCGCGCCGCCCAGCGGCTCGGGGATGATGCCGTCGATGATGCGCATGTCCAGCAGATCCTGCGCCGTCATGCGGATGCTTGTCGCGGCGTCCTTCGAGCGCGTCGTGTCGCGCCACAGGATGGACGCGGCACCCTCCGGGGAGATGACCGAATAGATGGAATGCTCCAGCATATAGACGCGGTTGGTCGCGGCGATCGCGATCGCACCGCCGGACATCCCTTCGCCGATGATCACGGAAACGGATGGAACGCGGAGATTGAGGCAGGCTTGAATGGAACGGGCGATGGCCTCGGCCTGGCCACGCTCCTCCGCGCTGACGCCCGGATAGGCGCCGGCGGTGTCGGCCAGGGTGATGACGGGAATCTTGAAGCGGTCGGCCAATTCCATCACGCGTACCGCCTTGCGGTAGCCTTCGGGCATCGCCATGCCGAAATTGTGCCTCAGGCGGCTTGCCGTGTCGGAGCCCTTCTCCTGCCCGATCAGGGCAACGGATTGGCCGCGGAATCGCGCGAAGCCGCTGACGATCGCCCTGTCCTCGCCATAGTAGCGGTCGCCGGCCAATGGCGTGAAATCGGTAAACAGCCCGGCGACATAGTCTACGCAGTGCGGGCGGTCGGGGTGACGCGACACCTGCACCTTTTGCCAAGGCGTCAACGTCCTGTAGGCATCGCGCAGCGCGTCTGCGGATCGCTTTTCCAGCCGGGCGATCTCGTCCGCCACGTCCACGGCCCCGCCGCTTTCGGCGAGCTTCTTCAACTCGATGATCTTGCCTTCGAGATCGGCGACGGGCTTTTCGAAATCAAGATAGTTGTACATGCCTTCGGATACCAAAACCCAAAAAACTAAAGGTAAATTTGGCCGCCGCTGGCCCGATATGCACCCTCACATAGCGTCAGGGCGCGGGATCGGCAAGCGGGTGGTGGTCCTGCACCAGGCGCACCAGCCTTTCCTCAAGCACATGCGTATATATTTGCGTGGTCGAAATGTCAGCATGACCGAGCAATTGCTGTACAGCGCGCAAATCGGCGCCGTTCTGCAGCAGGTGACTGGCGAAGGCGTGACGCAGGACATGCGGCGATATTTTGGCCGACGAAATGCCGGTGCGGGCCGCCAATCCCTTCAGGTCACGGGCGAAAACCTGGCGTGGCAGATAGCCGGTATCGGACGCGGCGGGAAAGAGCCACGGGCTTTCGGCGAGGGCAGGGCGGCTGCTGCGTTCCGCCAGCCAGAGCCGCATCGCGTCACGCGCCTTGCCGGACAGCGGAACCATGCGATCCTTGGCGCCCTTGCCGCGCACGACGAAGAAACGCTCGTCGCGCAAGGCGACGGTGACAGGCAGGCTGACCAACTCCGAAACGCGCAGCCCGGTGGCGTAAAGCGTCTCCACGAGTGCATGGAGCCGCAGCGCGGCGTGACGCGCGGCGTCTGTCAGCGCGGGATCCTGTGCCTCGAGCGCGGCGCGGTCGAGCAGGCGGCCGGTGTCGGCCTCGCTCATCACCTTCGGCAGGGCCGCCTGCTTCTTCGGGCTATCGAGCACGCCTGTCGGATCGTCCTGCCGCATGCCCTCCGCGTAGAGGAATTTGAAGAACTGCTTCAGCGCCGAAAGGCGGCGCGCCTGGGAGCTCGCCGCGAAGCCACGCGTGGCGATGTCAGCCAGATAGTCGCGCAGGGCGGGTGGATCCGTCTCCGCGAGCTTGCCGTTCAAATAATCCGCGGCGTCCTCAAGATCGCGCCGATAGGATTGCAGCGTATTCTCGGCCGCGCCGCGCTCGGCTGCCATCATCTCAAGAAAGGCGTCGATCCGTGCGGCGCTGTTCACGGTGCGGCCGGCGGCTTGGCAAGGGTAGGCATGTCGTCAGCCGGATCGATCTTTTCCATATCCTGCTCGGGCTGGGTGGAACCGGTCTGCTCAGGCGCAACGCGCAGATGATCCAACGGCACGCGCACGCTCATTTCGCCCTGGCGCGGCTCGACCAGAGTGACCAGCAGATACATCGCGCCGTACACGGCCGCAGCAAGTACTGCGAGGATCGTCAGAAAGCGAAAGACGGTGGGCATCGATCAGCGAATCACCGTTGTTTTGCAGGTTCAGCGCTTATGAGGCGCGGGTGGGGCCGTTTCAAGGTTGACGCGCATCGGCATTTGATGTGCAAACCGGCGCAGCGAGACTTTTGAAATGACGACTGCAGCCACCACCCCGCATTCAACCGAGATCATCCACCGGCTCGGCGGCCGATCGATCGTCTTCGTCGGCTTGATGGGCGCGGGCAAGACGGCCATCGGCCGCAAAGTGGCGGGCGAACTGGGTCTGCGTTTCATCGACAGCGATCATGAGATCGAGGATGTGTCGCGAACGACGATCCCGGATCTCTTCGAACTCTATGGCGAGACGGAATTTCGCGCCTTGGAGCAGCGTGTCATCGCACGCCTGCTGGAAGGCGGACCGCAAGTGCTGTCCACCGGCGGCGGCGCCTTCATGAATGCACAGACCCGCATCTCGATCGCCGAGCGGGCCGTTTCCGTCTGGCTCAAGGCCGATATCGACGTGCTCATGGAGCGGGTGTCGAAGAAGCAGAATCGGCCGCTGCTCAAGAATGCGGATCCGCGCGGCGTCATGCAGCGGCTGATCGACGAACGCTATCCGGTGTATGCGTTGGCGGATGTGACGGTTGAGACGCGCGATGAGCGCAAGGAAGTTATTGCTGAAGAGGTGATCGAGGCTCTCCGCCGTCATCTTGACGAGAAGGTGAGCGCGGAATGACCGACCCAGTGAAGATCGAAGTCGGCCTTGGAGACCGCGCCTACGACATCCTCATCGGACCGGGCCTGATTGAGCGCGCCGGCGCAGAGATCACTGCCCGCCTGCCGGGCGTTCGTGCCGCGGTGGTGACCGACACCAACGTTGCCGCAGCCCATCTCGATCGCCTCGTGGGCGGCCTGAAGGCAGGCGGCATCGAAGCGACTTCGGTGGTTCTGCCGGCTGGCGAGAAGACCAAGAGCTACATCTATCTCGGCGAAGTGGTCGAAGCGATTATCGCCGCGCGCCTCGAGCGTGGCGATGTCGTGATCGCGTTGGGCGGCGGCGTCATAGGCGATCTTGCCGGCTTCGCCTCCGGCATCGTGCGGCGCGGCATGCGTTTCGTGCAGATGCCGACCTCGCTGCTTGCGCAAGTCGACTCCTCCGTGGGCGGAAAAACCGGCATCAACAGTCCGCAGGGCAAGAATCTGGTCGGCGTCTTTCACCAGCCGCGCCTGGTGCTTGCCGATTCGGCGGTTCTGGACACCCTGCCGCTGCGCGAATTCCGCGCCGGCTATGCCGAGGTGGCCAAATACGGACTGATCGACCGTCCCGACTTTTTCGCCTGGCTGGAAAAGAACTGGCGGGAGATTTTCGCCGGCGGCGCCGCCCGCATCGAGGCGATCGCACAGTCCTGCCGGGCCAAGGCGGATGTCGTTGCCCGAGACGAATTCGAGACCGGCGACAGGGCGCTGCTCAATCTCGGCCACACTTTCGGTCATGCGCTCGAAGGCGCGACGAATTATGACGGAGCCCGCCTGGTGCATGGCGAAGGCGTCGCCATCGGCATGGCGCTGGCGCACCGCTTTTCGGCCCGTCTCAACCTCGCCAGCCCGGACGACGCTGTGCGCGTGGAGCGGCATTTGCGCGATGTCGGCCTTCCCTGGCGAATGGCGGACATTCCAGGTGACCTGCCGGGACCGGAAAAACTGTTCGACTACATCACCCAGGACAAGAAGGTGACGCGCGGCGCGCTCACCTTCATCCTGACGCGCGGCATCGGCCGTTCCTTCATCGCCAAGGACGTGCCGGCGTCGGAAGTCGTGGCCTTCCTGCGGGACAATCACCCCGGATGAGCGAAAACCCCTGGGCGATCGTCGGGCTGACCCTGTTGGCCGTCCTGGTTCTGGCCGGTTTGCTCACCAGGCCGCTTTTGAAGCTGTTCGGCCTGCGGCTGATCAGACGCCGGCGTCGCGTTGCCGGCGTCGGAAAAAGTCAGCCTGCTCCGCTGATGGAGATCGAGGAACCGGACGCGCCGCCACCGCCGCGCAGCGGCCTGGAAGCGCTGACCGAACTCGAAGTGTCGGACGTGATGGTCCATCGCATGACGATGCGATCCTTGAACGCCGGCGATCCCGCCGAGGCGATCGTGAAGGAAATGCTGGCCAGCCCGCACACGCGCATGCCGCTGTGGCAAGGTTCGCTCGACAACATTGTCGGCGTGCTGCACGCCAAGGACCTGCTCCGCGAACTCAGCGTACTTGAGAACGATTATTCGAAGGTGGACATCCTCAAGCTTGCGATGAAGCCGTGGTTCGTGCCGGACACCACCACCTTGCAGGATCAGCTCAACGCCTTCCTGCGCCGCAAGTCGCATTTCGCCATCGTGGTCGATGAATATGGCGAGGTCGAAGGCCTGATCACGCTGGAGGACATTCTGGAGGAGATCGTCGGCGAGATTGCCGACGAGCACGATGTCGAGGTGCAGGGCGTGCGCCAGGAAGCCGATGGCTCGGTGGTGGTGGACGGGGCGGTTGCGATTCGCGATCTGAACCGGGCGCTCGGCTGGAGCCTGCCGGACGACGAGGCGACGACGATTGCGGGACTGGTTATCCATGAGACGCAGTCGATCCCCAAGGAGCGGCAGGCATTCACCTTTCATGGCAAGCGCTTCGTGGTGATGAAGCGCGAGAAGAACCGCATCACGCGGCTGCGGATCCGCCCACTCGCCGACGCGACAATCGCGACTTCCGTTTGAATGCCGGCATAGTCTTTCAAGCTTCGTCAACGAATTCCCTCCATGTTCCGGTCATGGCGAGAATACTTGTTGTGGAAGACGATGACGCGGTTCGCGCCCTTGCGGCGCGCGCCCTGGAGCGGTTGGGCCACGCGGTCGATATGGCCTGCGACGGCGTTAGCGGCCTGACGCGCATCGTCGACAACGCCGCCGCCTATGACCTTGTGCTGTCCGATATCAGGATGCCGGAAATGGACGGCATCCAGATGGCGATCGAGGCCGTCGCCAGCTTTCCCAGCCTGAAGGTGATGCTTTTCACCGGCTATGCCGACCAGCGCGAACGCGCCGACGAATTGAACGGCGTCATCGTCGACGTGCTGCAGAAACCCTTCGCGCTTGCGGAATTGCGTGACCGCGTCGAACGAGCCCTCGCGGCTTGAGGTCTTGACCTTCAATCCCGAAGCCGTGCTTCTCTACGGCTATCACTACAGTGTCTATGTGCGCGTGGTGCGTCTGGCGCTGCTCGAAAAGGGCGTTGCGTGGCAGCACGTCGAGATCGATCCTTTCGCCAAGGAAATTCCCGCCGATTACCTTGCGATGAACCCGTTCGGCCGCGTGCCGACCCTTCGTCATGGCGATTTCACACTCTATGAGACGACGGCGATCACGCGCTACATCGACGAGGCCTTTGACGGCCTGCCGCTTCAGCCGTCGCATCCGAGAGATCGCGCCAGGGCAGCGCAGATCGTGGCGATAGCCGATTCCTATGCCTATTGGCCGCTCGTTCGTCAGGTCTATTCCCATCGCGTGTTCCGTCCGGCGGAGGGTGTGGCAGCGGACGAGCACATAGTCGAAGAGGGCCTTGCCAGCGCGCCGAAGGTGCTGACGGCCATCGAAGCCTTGCTGGACGAAGGGCCATTCCTCTGCGGCGTGGCGCTGAGCCTCGCTGACGTGCACCTCGCGCCGATGATCGCCTGCTTCAACGCCGCACCCGATGGGGCGGCGATGCTGGCGCGGTTTCCGAAACTGTCAAAGTGGTGGCAGGCGATGCGGCGCCGACCGGCGCTTGCGCAGACGGACCCCGGACTGCCCAGACCGCCTAGCCGCTTATAGCGCAGCAGCCTATCGTCCCGCACTCTCAGCGCATTTCGAGCAGACGCTCGAGGTAATTCCGCTCCAGTTCGGGGCTGAGCGCGTTGCCGAGGCGCTTGCGGATCGCGTCGAGGATGCGGCGCGCACGCTGAACGTCGATCTCGTCGGGCACGTCGACCGATTCGCCGAAATCGGGACCCGTGCTCGCGCGGGGCCGCCCAAGCGGGTCGCGGTCCGCCTGCTGCTCGCGTCCGCCCTGTTCGCTGCCCCCTTCGTCGCCCTCCATGGCCTGCTGCATCTGCTGCATCATGTCCTGCGCGCCGCGCCGCAGCGCTTCGAGCGCGCGCCCCTGGTGACCGGTTGCGCGCTCGCCCTGCTGATCGCCGAGCGCGCCTTCGGCCTCGCCCATCTCGTCGCCGGCGTCACCGAAGCCCTCGCCGGGCTGAATGCCCATGCCGCGCAGGCCTTCCATCAGCTTCTGCAACTCGCCCTGCAACTGGCCCTGGCCGTCCTGCAATTGCTTCATGGCATCGGCGAATTCCTCCGGCGTCATCGGCCGGCCGTTCTGGCCCGCGCCGGGCTCGCCCTGTTCGCCCTGCTCACCGTTCTGGCCCTGCTGCTCTCCCTCTTCCCCTTCGCCCTCGCCTTCCTCGCCCTGCTGGCCGCGCTGCTGGCGCTCGGTGCGGAAAGTCTCGTTCATCATCTCTTGCTGGCGGCGCATGATCTCGCCCAGCTTGTTCATCTGCCGGCGCATTTCGCCCTGCTGGCCGGTCTCGCCCTGTTGCGGGCGGCCCGCCTGGAGATTGTTCATCATCTCCTCAAGCTGGGAGAGCAGTTCCTGCGCGTCCTCGCGATTGCCCGACTTGGCCATGTCCTCAAGCTGATCGAGCATCTTGTCGATGTCGCGCTTTTGGAGTTCCTGACCAGGCTTGGCATCCTGCGCGAAATTCGGGTCCTTCATGGCGCGCTCGGCAAATTCGCGCAGGAAGTCGTTCATGGCCTCACGCAATTCGCGCATGAGCTTGTCGATTTCCTCGTCGCTGGCGCCGCGCTCAAGCGCCTGCTTCAGCGCTTCCTGCGCCTGCTTCAGCCGCTTTTCGGCGGTAGACAGTTCGCCATCCTCGATGCCCAGCGCGATCTCCCAGAGATAATCGGCGGCGCCGCGCAACTGGTCGTCGGTCTGGGCCATGTCGAGCCGCGTGCGCGCGCTCATGATCGCCAGATAATGCGCCATGGCATGGAACGTATCTTCCGGCCGCAGCGTGATCGCGTCCATCAGCGTCAGCACCCACGGCTTCCGGTTTGCATCGAGACTGAGGATGCGCCGCTGCTCGACAATTGCCTTGGCAAGCGGGTTGGTGAAGGTGCGCTCCGGCAGCGTAAGAATCTTGGTTTCGCTGCGGGCTTCCTGCCTGGCGGCATCGACGGCCTTCAATGTCATCGCCACGCGGGCGCCGGCCCAGACATGCTCGGTCAGGTCGCGCGTGGTCTTGGCGGCCGGCGGCTGTGCGCCGCGCTTGGGCAAGCTCAGCGGCAGCTCCGGCGCAGGATAAAGCGGGTGCGCACCCGGCTCCTGCTTGTCGGCCAGCACGATATCGGCGCCGGCGGAGGCCGCGCCGTAATCATCCGCGATTTCGTAGTGAAGTTCCAACGTGCCATTGGCGGCGCGTTTCGGCTCCTGGGTAAAGCGGATCGTCGGGGGCGCGTCGGGAACGACGGTGAAAACCCAATCATCCAGCGCAGACTCGCCGGATCGCAAGGTCAGAACGCCATCGGTCATCAGCTTGCCGGCAAATTCCCGGGGCGCTGTCCCCAAGGGCTTGGCGCTTTCGGCCGCTCCCGGCTTCTTGGCCGGCGGTTCGACTGGAGGGATGTTGCGCATTACGCCGGAAGCCTCGTCGAAGGCGAGCGTTTCATCGCCCGCCCCGCCGGTCACGCGCAAGACGAGATCGCTGCCAGCCGGTACGGTGAAAGCAGCTATGCCGCGGTTGTTCTCCGCGGTCAGGAAGATCGGCGCCTTGCCGGTATAGGGCGGCGGCGTCACCCAGGCATCGACGCGCGGTGGCACAGGCGGCACGCCCGGCGCGGCGCTGAAGGCATCGGTCACCCTGCCGCCGAAGGGACCGTACGAGAAGGCAAGCGCTGCGAGCAGCAGCAGAGGCGCCAGGGCGCGCAGCCCCCAGGGATCGCGTTCCGGAACGCGGGCGCGCGGCATGTCGCCAGCCAGGTTGCGCAGCCTATCGGCCATGCGCTTCTGGTGTTCACGCCATAGCGCATCCGCGAAGAGATCCGGCTTGCCGCCGGGGCGGTCGGTCTGCACAAGAACCGGCGTATGCTCCAGGCGGTTCGCGCCCTCGATGCGCCGGTCGATCTCGGCGGTGGTGGGCTTGCGAAACCGGCGCAGTGGGAGCATCGCCCACACCGCAGCGAGCCCGAAGATAACGGCGAGGCCGATGCGCGTCTGATCCGGCACCAGGCGGAAAAGGCCCAACCAGGATGCGCTGATGAAGATGCTGATGACGATGAGGAAAGGCAATGCAAGCGGCCAAAGCCGCTCGCCGATGATCGCCAGGCGCGTTGCAAGGCGGGTCCCGGCCAACCGCCGGGCGGATCCAATTCTCGCGTCGCCGTCGCTCGTCGCGCTGCTCATAAGCCCTTTCCGGCAAGCGCGCGGTCACGCGCTCTACCCGTGTAGGATAGCAGCAAACGCGGCAAAGGCGAGGCGGGGTAGCAAGAATGTGATGGCGCAAACCGGACGCCGCCCAACCGCCGCCATGTCCTGCCGCTAGGGCTGCAACCTACCCCATGAGCCTTCCGGGAGCCCTTTCATGCAAACCACGCGACGTGATTTCCTAGCCGGGTTTCTCGCTCTGCCGGCCCTGGCGCCCGCCGTTGCGGCAGGCGCTGAAGACGCTCCGCTTGGTCTCGCCTTGACGCCGTCCTGCGGCCAGCCGGAAGCTACCGCCGCCCAGACGGAAGGGCCGTATTTCACGCCGGATACGCCGCTGAAGCGCAATTTCGCCGGGGATGTGTCCGGTGGAACGGCCATCACCATTGCCGGCTACGTGCTGACCCGCGACTGCCAGCCGGTGTCGAAAGCGCTGATCGAACTGTGGCACTGCGACGATCATGGCGAATACGACAATGCCGGCTACCGGCTGCGCGGCCACCAGTTTTCCGACGACCAGGGCCGCTGGTGGTTCGAAACGATCTTGCCCGGCGTCTATCCCGGGCGGACGCGCCATTTCCATGTGAAGGTGCAACGGCCCGGCGGACCGCTGCTGACGACCCAGCTCTATTTTCCCGGCGAAGCGGGCAACGACAGCGACGGCATTTTCGATCGGTCTCTGCTTCTTTCGATCAAGGATGCGCCGGACGGCGGCTATGGCCGATTCGATTTCATCGTCGCTTGAGGCAATCGGCCCAAGGGCGCCGGGGCTATTTCAGCCAGTCCGGCATTGAATCCAGTCCGATGAGATCGTCATAGGAGGGGCGGGGCCGCACGACATGGAAGCGGTCGCCATCGACCAGCACCTCGGGGACCAGAAGCCGAGTATTGTAGGTGCCGGACTGGACCGCGCCATAGGCGCCTGCGGTGCCAACGGCAATCAGGTCGCCAGGCTGCAGGCGGGCAATCTCACGGTCCAGCGCAATATAGTCGCCGGTCTCGCAAACCGGACCCACCACATCGGCACGCATGCGCGGGCCGCTCGCCGCGCGCTGCACGACGGGCCGAATCTCGTGATAAGCCTCGTAGAGCGTCGGGCGAATGAGATCGTTCATCGCAGCGTCGACGATGACGAAATTCTTGGCGTCGCCGTCCTTCACATAGATGACTTCCGAGACCAGTATGCCGGCGTTCCCCGCGATCAGCCGCCCGGGTTCCACGATCACCTTGAGGCCTAGCGGCGCTATGTGCTTGCGCACGATGTCGCCCAGCTCGTCCGGCAGCGGCGGCGGGCTGTTGTCGACGTGATAGGGAATGCCGAGGCCGCCGCCGACATCGATGTGTTCGACCGCGATGCCGTCCTGACGCAGCGTCGCCACGAGGTCGACCAGCACGGCGATGGCGTCGTCATAGGGCTGCAGATCGGTGATCTGGCTGCCGATATGCATGTCGATGCCGACGATCCTGATGCCCGGCAGGCTGGCGGCGCGCTTGTAGACGGCGCGGGCGCGCTGCCAGGCAATGCCGAACTTGTTCTCGGCCTTGCCCGTGGAAATCTTCTTGTGCGTCCTGGCGTCGACATCCGGATTGATGCGCAGCGAGATCGGCGCGGTCTTGCCCAGCGCCGAAGCGCGCGATGCCAGGACTTCGAGTTCCGGCTCGGACTCGACGTTGAAGCAGTGGATGCCGGCGGCGAGCGCAAAGTCCATTTCCCGCGGCGTCTTGCCAACGCCGGAGAAGATGATCTTCTCGGCCGGGATGCCGGCGGCGAGCGCGCGGCGCAATTCGCCTTCCGAGACGACGTCCGCGCCGGCGCCGAGCCTTGCCAGGGTGCGCAGCACCGCCTGGTTGGAATTCGCCTTCATGGCATAGCACACCAGCGCATCCAGCCCGTGGAACGCCTTGGCAAACACCTGATAGTGCCGTGTCAAGGTCGCGGTGGAATAGCAATAGAACGGCGTGCCGACCGCCTTGGCGATGTCAGGCAGCGCGACATCCTCGGCAAACAGGACGCCATTGCGGTAATCGAAGTGGTTCACGTCCGCTGGTTCCCGAATGCGATTGTCAAATGGCAGTGCTCTACGTTGCCCCCCTCTGTCCTGCCGGACATCTCCCCCACGAGGGGGGAGATTGGCCGCCATCGGCGCCGCGTGTAATCTCCCCCCGTGTGGGGGAGAT
>DATDBN010000121.1:0-66263 GCA_036524835.1 Mesorhizobium sp.
GGGCGTCTGGTTCTTCGGCAACGAATATCCGTTCTATGCCTGGATGAACAAGCTGGGCCTGCCGACCGAAGGCGGGGCGGACGGCGTTACCGTGTTGAAGCAGTCCTTCGACGTGCAGCCGCTGATCCAGAAGCAGGCCGATTGCATCTCCGTGATGACCTACAACGAATACTGGCAGCTGATCGACGCCGGCTACAAGCCGGAAGACCTGACGGTGTTCAACTACACCACCATGGGCGTCGACCTGCTCGAAGACGGCCTCTACGCGATGGAAGACAAGCTGAAGGACCCGGCCTTCGAGGACAAGATGGTGCGCTTCGTGCGCGCTTCGATGAAGGGCTGGAAATACGCTACGGAAAACCCGGATGAGGCGGCTGACATCGTGGTCGAAAATGGCGGCCAGGACGAAAACCACCAGAAGCGCATGATGGGCGAAGTAGCCAAGCTGATCGACAATGCCGACGGCAAGCTGATCGAAGACGCCTACAAGCGCACCGCCGACGCGCTGCTGGCCCAGAAGATCATCACCAAGGAGCCGACCGGCGCCTGGACGGCAGCGATTACGGACAAGGCGATCAAGTAAGAGCGCCTTACCCTTTCCCCGGTGGGGAGGGTCGCGCACGAAGTGAGCGGGGTGGGGGTGCTTCGAGCAAGGTGCTGGAAGATGCCCCCACCCCGCTTCGCAATTCCGCTACGCTTCAATTGCCAGTTTTCTATTGTATTTTTGTTCTCTTTATGTTCTATTCGTCGCGAACTGGTGACGAAAGCGCATGGACTGGAATTTGGCTAACGAGAAAGACCGGGGAGCGCTTCAGCGCATCGTTGCGATGTGCCTCGCGCTGGCCGCGTTGGCCGAGCGCGCCAGCAGTCTATCCGGCCCCGTTCGCTGCCTCTTGCTGTGGATCCTGCGCCCGGCCGAGTCTGCCGCGCGGGAGTTTGTCATGGAACTGATGCAGGCGCCGTTGCCGGCCAACGCCGAATTTGCCGCAGTTCGAAGCGGTGACAGTTCGAGCGATGCGAAGCGCCTTGCGCTGTGCTTTCAGGCAATGGCGCGCGCCCTCGACAAGTTTATGTGGACATCCCTCTACTTTGCGCGGGCAGGCGTCTCCCCATCGAAAGACCTTGCGCGCAACCGGGATCGCAAACATCCGCGCACGATGCTCGACATGGTCGAGGCCTATCCGCAAGCGACAGTGCTTTGCGCAATGGAGCGATGTGACAGTTCATGACGCAGGTTTGGCTTGATGCAAACCCGTCAAAGCCTGCGCTCCTTGACCGTATTCATCACGAAGCTCGTCTCGATCGACGCCACGCATTTCAGCCGTGCGATCTTCTGCTTGATGAAGCCTTCATACTCGACCAGGTCGCGGGCGGCGACCTTCAGGACATAGTCGCGCGAGCCGGTTACCAGGTGGCATTCCAGCACCTCGTCCCAACCGCGAATGGCCTCTTCGAACATCAAGATCTCGTCCTCGTTCTGCCGGCCAAGCCGGATGGTGGCGATCGCGACCATCGTCCAGCCGAAGGCGGCTGGATCGATCAGCGCCGTATAGCCGCGGATCAGCCCCGCCTCTTCCAGCCTACGGACGCGCCGTAAGCAAGGGGACTGTGACAGGCCGATCTTCTCCGCCAGTTCGGAATTGGTGATGCGCGCATCCGCCTGCAGGGTCCGCAAAATCTTGCGGTCAAAGTCGTCGGCAACAATCTGCTTCATGGGTCGCCGTCGGCGCTATGGAATTGCGTTGGCAAAGCCATAGAAGCCGGCGAATAGCAAGAACAAAGCGAAAGGCTTCGGCTATATTGCGCCGGCACGCCATCCGTGTCGCCCCCGCACCTCACCGTCAGGAACCGCCATGACCGCCCCGCGCCCGTCGAAGACCCATATCGGCAACCATAAGCTCCATCCCGAGACGCTGATGCTCGGCTATGGGTACGATCCCGAGCTCTCCGAAGGCGCGGTCAAGCCGCCGGTGTTCCTCACCTCGACCTTCGTGTTCCGGTCGGCGGAAGAGGGCAGGGACTTCTTCGACTACACCTCGGGCCGCAAGGAGCCGCCGGCCGGCGCCGGCGCCGGGCTTGTCTATTCGCGCTTCAACCATCCGAACAGCGAGATCGTCGAGGACCGCATGGCGGTCTACGAAGGCACCGAAAGCTGCATCCTGTTCTCGTCCGGCATGTCGGCGATTTCCACCACGCTGCTCGCTTTTGCGCGGCCCGGCGACGTGATCCTGCATTCGCAGCCGCTCTATGGCGGGACGGAAACGCTGCTTGCCAAGCAACTCCTCAATTTCGGCATCGCCGCACATGGCTTTGCCGACGGCGTCGATCCGGCGACCGTGCGGGCTGCCGCGGCGGAGGCGGAGAAACTTGGCCGCGTCTCGGTGATCATGGTCGAGACGCCGGCCAACCCGACAAATGGGCTGGTCGATATCGCCCTGATGCGAGACGTCGCGGCGGAAATCGAAGCGCGGCAGGGTCATCGCCCCGTGATCGTGTGCGACAACACGCTGCTCGGGCCGGTATTCCAGCGCCCCTGCGAGCATGGCGCAGATGTCTCGGTTTACTCGCTGACCAAATATGTCGGGGGACACTCCGACCTCATCGCCGGCGCTGCTCTCGGATCGAAGGCCGTCACGAAGCCCATCAAGGCTCTGCGCGGCGCCATCGGCACGCAGCTCGACCCGCATTCCTGCTGGATGCTGGGGCGCTCGCTGGAGACGTTGGCGATCCGCATGGAAAAGGCCAATGACAATGCGGCCATCGTGGCGGAATTCCTGCGCGACCATGCCAAGGTGGACCGCGTGCACTATCTCCCGTTCCTTGCGCCCGAAAGCGCTGCCGGAAAGGTCTTCACCCTTCAGTCGACCGGTGCGGGCTCGACCTTCTCCTTCGATATCAAGGGTGGCCAGAACGCGGCCTTCGCTTTTCTCAACGCCTTGCAGGTGTTCAAGCTGGCGGTCAGCCTGGGCGGAACGGAGTCGCTGGCCAGCCATCCCGCGGCGATGACGCATTCGGGCGTGCCGATTGAGGTACGCCAGCGCATCGGCGTGCTCGACACCACGGTGCGCTTGTCGATTGGTCTCGAACATCCGGACGATCTTATCGCCGATCTTGCGCAGGCGCTGGCGGTCGCTTGAGCGGGCGAGGTTTGCGAGGCTTCGTGGCATTGGGCTGACACCCAGAGTTGCCCCCTCACCGGCGCTGCGCGCCACCCCCCATTGAGGCCCATTGAGGGGAGGTCCGGGAGCGCGGAAACATTTGGCGTTTGAATCCGTTAACAAGGTATCTTCGGACTCCTGATCCGGAGCAATCCTTGGAGGAGTTTCCCATGATCCGTTCCCGTATTCTCGTCGGGCTTGCCTTGTCGCTGGCGCTCGGCATTGCCTCGCCCGCCTTTGCCGAAATGATGAAGTTCACCGCCACGCTGGATGGCGCCCAGCAGAACCCGCCGGTGACGACCGAAGGCAAGGGCACAGCTGACATCAGCTACGACACCGACACCAAGACCTTGTCCTGGACGGTTGAATATTCCGGCCTGTCGGGCGATGCCACCGCCGGCCATTTCCATGGCCCGGCAGCCAAGGGTGAGAACGCCGGCGTGGCCGTTCCGTTCGAGAGCCCGGCCAGTCCGATCAAGGGCTCGGCCGTGTTGACAGAGGCGCAAGCCGCCGACCTGGTGGCCGGTAAATACTACGTCAACATCCATACCGCCGCGAACAAGGGCGGTGAAATCAGGGGCCAGGTCGAAAAGGCGATGTAGCTGGCGGACTGAGCGTGGGAGGCGGCAGCGCTTTGCTACCGCCGATCCCTTATATCGCTCAGCGTTCGCGTCGGCGTGATCGCTTCCGGGTCGAGCCTGATTTCGATGATGGCAGGCTTGCCGCTGGCGCGGGCGCGCTCGAAGGCCGGGGCGAAGTCCGCGGTCTTCTCGACAGTCTCGCCATGCCCGCCATAGGCCCGCGCGAGGTCGGCAAAGTCCGGGTTCCTCAGGTCGGTACCTGACACGCGGCCGGGATATTCGCGCTCCTGATGCATGCGGATCGTTCCGTAAATCCCGTTGTTGACCAGCAGGACGATGATCGGCAGGTCATATTGCACGGCGGTCGCAAATTCCTGGCCGTTCATCATGAAACAGCCGTCGCCTGCAAAGCAGATCACATCGCGCTTCGGAAACAATGCCTTGGCGGCGACCGCTGCAGGTGTGCCGTAGCCCATCGAGCCTGAAGTCGGTGCGCCCTGCGTGGCGTAGCGGCGGAAGCGGTGGAACCGATGCAGCCAGGTCGCATAATTGCCGGCGCCGTTGGTCATGATCGCATCGTCGGGCAGGACGGTTTCCAGATAGGACATGATCGGCCCCATATGTACCGCGCCGGGGCCTGATTCCGGCGGGGTCGACCAGTCGAGATAGGCTTTGTGCAACCGTTCCGTCTCGTCTTCCCATGCCGGTTGCGCCTTGGGGGTGGTGCGCGCGAAAGCCGCCGCAAAGGCTGACGGGGTGGCGTTGATGGCGATGGTGGGGCGATAGACCCGCCCCAACTCGTTGGCGTCGGCATGGACGTGAACGAGCGTCTGCTTTGGATATGGGCTTTCAAGCAATGTGTAGTCGGAGGACGGCATCTCGCTGAAGCGTCCGCCGATCAGCAGAACGACATCGGCGTTCTTGACCGCCTTGGCGAGGGCGGGATTGGGGCCGATGCCGACGTCCCCCGCATAGCAGGGGTGTAGATTGTCGAATAGCATCTGACGGCGGAACGAGCAGCCGACCGGTAGCGCCCAGGCTTCGGCTGCCTTCTCGAAGTGCGACTTGGCCTGTTCCGACCAGCGGGTGCCGCCGAGGATGGCGATCGGGTTTTTCGCGTTCGTCAGTAACTCGGCGAGGCGGCGCATCTCCACTTCGCCCGGCGATGTCTCCACCGGCGTGGCAGGCAAGGCGGCGGGAGCCTCCGCCTCGGAGGTCAGCATGTCCTCAGGCAGCGAAATCACCACCGGCCCGGGGCGGCCGGACGTGGCCACCGCGAAAGCCCGTGTCACCAGTTCCGGGATGCGCTCGGCGCGATCGATCTCGACCACCCACTTGGCGATGTCGCCGAAGAAGCGCTTGTAGTCCACTTCCTGAAACGCCTCGCGCTCGCGGGCATGACCGGCGATCTGGCCGATGAACAAAAGCATCGGGATCGAATCCTGCATGGCGATGTGGATGCCGGCCGAGGCATTGGTGGCGCCCGGTCCGCGCGTGACGAAGCAGATGCCGGGCTTGCCTGTCAGGCGGCCCTCGCAATCGGCCATCATCGCCGCGCCGCCTTCCTGCCGGCAGACGATGGTTTTGATCGCCGAGTCGTGCAAGGCGTCGAGAACGGCGAGATAGCTCTCGCCAGGAACACAGAAGATGCGCTCCACGCCGTTGGCCTCGAGTGCCTCGACGATAAGCCGGCCGCCCGTTCGCATCATGCTTTGCGCTCCAGTTCCGCAAGGATCTCATCGGTGTGTTCGCCCAGCCGGGGCGAGGGCCGCTGATAGGCAAGCGGTGTGGCGGACATCAACATTGGCGCGCGCACCGAGGGCAGGGCGTTGCCCTGCCCATCGTCGAGGTCGAGCCGCATGCCGCGGGCTATCGTCTGCGGATCGGCGAAACTGTCGGCGATCGAATTGATGGGCGAAGCCGGTACGCCCTGCGCTTCCAGCTTGCGCAACAGGTCGTCGCGCATGATATCGGCCAGCGCGGCGATAACGGCAGCGCGCAGCGCGGCGCGGTTGGTCACCCGGGCGGGATTTGTGGCAAACTCCGCCTGGGTGGCGAGAGCGTCCAGTCCGACCACCGCGCAGAACTTGCGGAACTGCGAATCGTTGCCGACGGCCAGGATGATGTGTCCATCCTTGACGGGCAGCACCTCATAGGGAGCAATGTTCATATGGGCGTTGCCCATCTGAACCGGTGCCTTGCCGGAGACGAGGTAGTTCAGGTTCTGATTGCCGAGTACGGAAATCTGCGTGTCGAACAGCGCCATGTCGATATGCTGGCCCTGGCCGGTGGCCTCGGCGTGGCGCAATGCCGCCTGGATCGCAATCACCGAATAGAGGCCGGTGAAGATATCGGAGATGGCGACGCCGGCCTTCTGCGGTTCGCGCCCCGCCTCGCCGGTGATCGACATCATGCCCGCCATGCCCTGGATGATGAAGTCATATCCGGCGCGCGGCGCGTAGGGGCCGGTCTGGCCGAAGCCGGTGATCGAACAATAGACAAGCTTCGGATTGAGCGTCTTCAGGCTGTCATAGTCCAGGCCGTATTTCTGCAAGCCTCCCAGCTTGAAGTTCTCGATCATCACATGGGCGGAAGCCACGAGTTTCCGGACTGTTTCCGCGCCCTCGGGCGTCGAGAAATCGATGGCGATCGAGCGTTTGCCGCGATTGCAGGAATGATAATAGGCAGCCGACAGGTTCTCGCCATCCTGGCCGGTCACGAAGGGCGGCCCCCATTTGCGGGTATCGTCGCCGCCGTCAGGGCTTTCCACCTTGATGACGTCGGCGCCGAGGTCGGCGAGCAACTGGCCGGCCCATGGCCCAGCCAGGATACGCGCAAGTTCTATGACGCGAACGCCGTGGAGAGGGGGCAAATTGGCATCGGACATAGCGTGCGCTCAGTGCCCCGACTTTCGGCCGGGCACTTTCTTTTCCGCCAGCAGCTTGCGCTGGTAGCGGGTCTGGATGAGTTCGACGATCACCAGCGTCGCCAGCACGAAGTAGAAGGTCGACTTGGCCATCGGCAAAACGTCGTAACTGAACAAAGCTAGGTGGGCGATGTGTCCGCCTTCCGACATCAGCATGATGCCGACAAGCAGCAGCACGAACAGTCCAAGCACTTCGTACATGCGGTTCTTTTTCAGGAAATTCGCCACGGCATCCGCCATCACCACCATCAACAGTCCGGAGACGATGATCGCTGCGGTCATGACCCAGAACTGCTTGGTCAGCGCGACGGCAGACAGCACGGTGTCAAAGGAGAAGACAATGTTCATCAAGACGATCCAGGTGAGCGCGTTGGTTACGCTCTTGTGAGCCGGACCGTCTGCGCCATGGCCAAGATCTTCTACGGCCAGCATGTGATATATTTCCTTCATCGCCGTATAGATGAGGAAGACACCGCCGACGAGGACGATCAGCGCGTGGCCTGATAGCGCGCCGTGAAGCCAGCGAATATCCACGGTGAAGATAGGCTCCTGAAACAGGCTGATCAGCTGGAGCACGACAAAGAGCAGGACGATACGCAAGCCGATCGCCAGAAAGATTCCCATGCGCCGCACCCAGGCCTCGTTCTGCGGGCCGGTGCGTTTCGATTCAATCGAGATGTAAAGCAGGTTGTCGAAACCCAGCACTGTTTCCAGCGCCGTCAGCACCAGGAATGTCGTCAGATGCTCGACGGTGAAGAGTTCTGCCATGTCTCTGTCCTTGTCAGGCGGCGGCGCCGTTTGCCGCGCGCCCCCCGGTTACACGATCCGCCCAGCGAACGAAATCCTCGGCGGCCTCGTCGCGATTGATCTCGTTGAGAGACTCGTGGCGGGTCTCGGCGTAAACCTTTGAGTCCAGATTCGAAAAGCCCATCGCCCGCATGCGGTTGGCCAAAGCCACGACTGCCTTGCCGCCGTCCGTGGCAGGGTCTCGCTCGCCGCCGCGCAGCATAAAGGGCAGGTTCTTGCGCACGGTGGTGAAGTTCGCGTCCGACGCGCCGTGGAACACAAAGCCGAACAGATCCTGCCAGAGCGAGACCGATGCGTCCCAGCCGCTCAGCGGGTCGGCGATGTATTTGTCCACCTCCGCCGGGTCACGCGACAGCCAATCAAACAGCGTGCGGTGGTTGGGTACGGCCTTACCCCACGCCTGGAAGGTGAGCTTCGGCAACAGGCGCGACGGCATGTCGGCGCCAAGACGAAAGCGCTCCCAGATCAGAATAAGCTTTGCGAGCTGGCCCAGAGCGCCGGCCGAGAAATTGGCGTTCCAAACTGCCGAGCCTGCCAAATGCGAAGACTGCCTCAGCGTGTAATTCAGCGTGATGATGCCGCCCATCGAGTGGCCGAAGATGATCAGCGGAAGGTTCCGATGCTCGCGGCTGATCGTTTCGTGCAAGGCGTCGATGTCGGCAAGAACCTTGTCGCCGCCGTCCCTCTCAGCAAACCGCCCCTGCGGCGCGTCCGCGGCCTTCGTGAAGCCGTGGCCGCGATGGTCGTACGCGTAGGTGATGTAGCCGTGCTGGCTAAGCATGTCCGCGAAGCGGGCGTAGCGTAACGCATGTTCGGCCAAGCCGTGATTGATCTGGACGACGGCGCGCGGCGCTGTGTCGGCTTGCCGGACATAGACGTTCAGCCTCGCGCCGGTCGGCGAATTGATTGTGCGCTGCTCGGTAAATGCCATGCAAAAAAATCCTCCCCCACGAGCCGACTGTTGGAGCTTGCCGCCAAGGGCGTCAAGGGCGGCAACCGCAGATTAACCGTCAGTGGGAGTTGGTGAGAGGGTCCTAGCCGGGGCGTCAACGCGAAGCGGCCTTTTCCCGGGCGGCAAGCACCACTAGACTGGGCTCAAAAATGGGAAGCGTATATTGAGCAGTGCCAATTGGAGCGTGGAGGCGAACGACGAGCGAGTCGCCACGGTCGACCCCGATGGCCGGTTGGCCACGATCGCGATGAGAGATCTTTACCGCGTCGTCATCGAGACCAATGACAGCGGGCCGTTCGGCGAGGATGTGTGGTGGCTGCTTCTCGGCCCGAATGAGCGCGTGGCGGTGCGGTTTCCGCAGAGCGCCGATGGAGAACGCGGGGCCGTCGATGTGCTGCTCAAGCTTCCTAACTTCGACTACGAGCAGATGATCACTGCGATGGGGTCAACCGACCACGCCTTCTTTCCGGTGTGGCGCCGCTCGGACGAGGGCTGAACGCCGCGACGGGCGGCGGCGTTCATGTATGGGCCGCGGGCGGCTAGATGACGTAACGAGGCGCCAGGCTCCCCGACATCATCGCCTGAAACAGCTGAGCGCGCTGGCTATTCAGATTTTCCCAGGCGTGGGCGTCTGGCAGCGAGGGGAAAGATACCGGCTCGTGGCGTTCAAGCGCCAGGAGACCGGCTTTCACCAAATCTTCGGCGGTCATGACAGCTTCGGGAGGCAAACCATCGAGCGAAGCGCCGGCATCGCTCCAGAAATCGGTGGCGGTTGCCGGTGGATTGACGACCTGAACAAGAACGTTTGTTGCCTCCAACTCCTTCTGAAGCGCCTGCGAGAAGGCCAACACATAGGATTTCGAGGCAGCATAAGGCCCCATCTCTTCCCAAGGCCTGAGCGCCAGAACCGAGCCGATATTGACTATGGCGCCGGCATTCTTCTTTACGAATTGCGGCAGCACGGCGCGCGTAAGGCGGGTAAGCGCCGTGATGTTGACGGCGATCATTTTCTCCACGCCATCAATGTCCGAAACGCCAAAGCGTTCGTAGGCGCCCATCCCGGCATTGTTGACAAGGATCGAGATCGACGAATCGGCGGCTAGCCTGGATTCAAGCTTCCGGACATCCTCCGGCTTGCTCAAATCGGGCGGCGACGACTTCCACTCCCACCCCGTACGCAGCCTCGAGGCGCGCCGCCAGTTCCTGAAGACGATCCGCCCGGCGGGCGACAATGACAAGATCGTGTCCGCGCTCGGCCAGTCCTTCCGCGTACAAAGCCCCGATTCCGGACGAGGCGCCGGTGATGACCGCGGTTCCTGAGGGTATTGGCATGACAATTTCTCCGATTTACAGGTATATGCCTGTTATTGGAAATTAAGGTATATGCCTTCATCTTGTCAATAGCGGCTGGCCGGATTATTTTCACGGAGCGACCATGGGCATTGGCAGCTGAGCGGGAACGAACGGGATGAACGGACCAACGGACCTCTGCAACAATGCAGCGCTGCGTCAGGCAACACGGCGCATGGGGCAGCTATACGATGACGCCATCGCGCCCACTGGATTGCGGGCAACGCAGCACGGCATGCTGACGCAGATCGATTTCATGCAGCAGCCGACGATGCGTGAACTCGCCGAGGCGCTTGTCATGGATCTTTCCGCGCTCGGCCACACATTGAAGCCGCTGATGCGGGATGGACTGGTGGAGTTGACGCCAGATGAAAACGATCGCCGGGCGAAGCGGGTAAGATTGACTACAATGGGGAAGGCCAAGTTTCAGCAGGCCTTGCAGCTTTGGCGGGTAGTGCAGGGTCGATTTGAAGCCGCCTTCGGGCGGGAACGGGCGGCGGAGCTCCGTTCCACGCTTAATTTCATCGCATCCGATGAATTTGTAGCGGCGTTTCGACAGAAGCGCGACACTTGAGATGGTGGCGACACAATGCAGATTGCTGTTTTCGCTCGTGTCGCCTACATAGCGCGCAACTTCCATTCATTCGAGATCGGGAAACGCGCGCGTGGCACGCCAGTTCATCTATCACATGTCGGGTCTCAGCAAGGCCTACGGCACCAAGAAGGTGCTCGACAACGTTCACCTGTCTTTCTATCCGGACGCCAAGATCGGCATTCTGGGTCCCAACGGCGCCGGTAAATCGACGATCCTCAAGATCATGGCCGGCATGGACAAAGAGTATTCCGGCGAAGCCTGGCTGGCCGAGGGCGCAACCGTGGGCTACCTCGCCCAAGAGCCCCAGCTTGATCCGGCAAAGACGGTGTTCGAAAACGTCATGGAAGGCGTTGCGGCTAAGACCGCCATCATCGAGCGCTATAACGAGCTGATGATGAACTATTCCGACGAGACGGCCGACGAATCCGCCAAGCTGCAGGACGACATGGACCGGCTCAATCTGTGGGATCTCGAACAGCAGGTCGAGATGGCGATGGAAGCGCTCGGCTGCCCCCCCAAGGAGTCCGGCGTCACCAGCCTGTCGGGTGGCGAGCGCCGCCGTGTAGCCCTCTGCCAGTTGCTTCTGCGCCAGCCGGACCTGCTGCTTCTCGACGAACCGACCAACCACCTCGATGCCGAGACGACCGCCTGGCTGGAAAAACACCTGCGCGCCTATCCTGGCGCGGTGATGATCATCACCCACGACCGCTACTTCCTCGACAATGTCACCGGCTGGATCCTTGAGCTCGACCGGGGCCGCGGCATTCCTTACGAAGGCAACTACACCGCCTATCTCGAGGCCAAGGCCAAGCGCCTCAAGCAGGAGGGCCGCGAGGACGATGCCCGCCAGCGCGCGATCAGCCGCGAGCGCGAGTGGATCGCCTCATCGCCCAAGGCGCGCCAGACAAAATCTAAGGCGCGCATCAAGGCCTTTGAGGAGTTGCTCGACGCGGCGGACAAGCGCCGGCCGTCCGACACCCAGATCGTCATTCCGCATGGCGAGAGGCTGGGTAATGTCGTCATCGAGGTAGCCGATCTTGACAAGGGGTTCGGCGACCAGCTTCTGATCGAAGACCTGACCTTCAAGCTGCCGCCCGGCGGTATCGTCGGTGTCATCGGCCCCAATGGCGCGGGCAAGACGACGCTGTTCAAGATGATCACGGGCGCCGAGAAACCCGACGACGGTTCGATCCGCGTCGGCGACAGCGTCAAGCTCGGTTATGTCGACCAGAGCCGCGACGCGCTCGACCCCAACAAGACCGTGTGGGAGGAAATCTCCGGCGGCGCCGAGGTGGTGAAGCTCGGCAAGTTCGAAGCCAATACCCGTGCCTACTGCTCGTCGTTCAATTTCCGCGGCGGCGACCAGCAGCAGAAGGTCGGCAATTTGTCGGGCGGGCAGCGCAACCGCGTCCATCTGGCCAAGATGCTGAAGACCGGCGGCAACGTCCTGCTTCTCGACGAGCCGACCAACGACCTCGACACCGAAACGCTGGCTGCGCTGGAAGATGCGCTGGAAAGCTTCGCCGGTTGCGCCGTGATCATCAGCCACGACCGCATGTTCCTCGACCGGCTTGCGACGCACATCCTCGCCTTCGAGGGCGACAGCCATGTGGAATGGTTCGAGGGCAATTTCGAGGACTACGAGCAGGACAAGATCCGCCGGCTCGGACCCGAGGCTGTCAACCCGCACCGCATGACGTACAAGCGCCTGACGCGGTGAGTTGAAGCATTGCGCTGGGCGGGAGCTCAGCCTACTTTGTCTGCCTGGAGACGACGATGCTGACGGTGAAACTTCCGCCTGACATGGAACATCGACTTGAGGCCGTTGCAGCAAGACTGGGCCGGTCGACGGAAGATGTGGCCCTCGAAGCCATCTTGGAAGAAATTCAAGATCTGGAGGACGGGCTAATCGCTCTTGAACGTATGGAAGACGGCAAAGCTGAATTCTTTACGATGGAGGAAGTGCGCGAGCGTCTCGGATTGATCGAGAGCGAATAAATCGACGATGCCGTGGACTATTCGTGTTGAGAAACGTGCATTCAAAGATTTGTTGAAGTTTTCAAAGGCAGATCAAAAGCGCATTACCGATTTCCTTGATCATAAGCTGGCGCTCTGGGAAAATCCGCGTGAATTTGGGGGAGCTCTTACCGGTCCCTTTGCCGGCCTTTGGAAATATCGCGTTGGTGACTATCGTGCCATCGCGAATATTGTCGACGCCGAAGTGACCATCGTTGTCGTGCGCGTTGGCAATCGACGCGAGGTGTATCGATGAGCTCTTCCCGAACGCCTGACTGGTCCGCCGCTCAGTACCTCAAATTCGAGGACGAACGCACGCGTCCGGCGCGCGATCTGCTGGCGCAGGTGCCTGTCGAAAATCCGCGCGCTGTCGTGGACATTGGCTGCGGTCCCGGAAACTCCACCGAATTGCTTGTGGCGCGATGGCCGCACGCTTCGGTCAGCGGGATCGACACCTCTCCGGACATGCTCGCGCAGGCGCGGCGTCGGCTACCGGCGCTGCGCTTCGAACAGGCCGACGCAGGCACATGGGCGCCCGGCGCACCCGTCGACGTTATCTTTGCAAACGCCGTCTTCCAGTGGCTCCCGGACCATCCGGTCGTATTGAAACGGCTGGTCGGCCTGCTGTCGCCAGGTGGCGCGCTCGCGGTTCAGATGCCGGACAACATGTCCGAGCCGTCGCATGTCCTGATGCGCGAGGTCGCCTCTGAGCCTGCTTTTGCGGGCAAATTGGCACGAGCGGCGCGCAAGCCCTTGCCGTCCTTCTCGGCCTACTACGACCTGCTGATGCCGGTCGCCCGACGCGTCGACGTCTGGCACACCATCTACACCCACCCGCTTGAGAATGCCGAAGCGATAGTCGAATGGGTCAAGGCGACCGGGCTGAAGCCGTTTCTCGATCCACTGGATGACGAAGAGCGGTACCGCTTCCTGGCGCTTTACACGGAAAAGATTCGCCAGGCCTATCCGCCCGCATTGGATGAAAAGGTCCTGCTGCGGTTTCCGAGGCTGTTCATCGTCGCTCAGGTTTAGCGAGCGCAGTCAACGTCCACCTAGACGATCGAAGGATGCGGCGCTACAGCCTTCCGCGGAATGCTGGTGAATGCTGCCCAGCCTCGCAAGCGGCGCTTCTTCTCCGGCGGTCTTGCTCTTCGGCATGAACCTGTGGCTTCCTGCAACCATGCCAATTTTTGACCGCTTGAGAGACAAGGGCTTCCAGGTCGAGTTTCACTCGCATGCGCAAGCTATTCTGGCGGCTGACTTTTCCGACTCTGTCGGCGAGCTTGAGGAAGTGCTGCTCGGCGCTTCCATCCCGATCGAGGAAATCATCGCGGGCGGTGGCGGCGAGACGAAGAACACCCAGCGACTTCGGCGCGGTCTGGTGGCGGCTGGCTGGCTGACCACCACCTTCACTGTCGAAAAACGCATCAATGGTGTCCAGCGCGAGGCGATCTCGCACAAGATGGACCATGTGCGGCATGTGCCGCAGGGTGATGGATCGGACGGCGTCGTGGCGCTCGAAATCGAGTGGAACAACAAGGACCCGTTCTTCGATCGCGATCTGGAGAATTTCAAGCGGCTGCATGCCGAGGGGGCCATCTCCGTCGGCATCATCGTGACGCGCGGCCGCTCTCTGCACGACAATATGCTGGCGTTGGTGCAGCGCTTTTTCGACAAACGCCAAATCGGCGGGTTCGATGACCTGCTGCGCTGGGGCTACGACCCCACCAGCCGGCAGCGCGCCGCGATCCAGAAGCGTGTGGATCGGACCAAGAGCCCGGTCGGCTTTCGCGAGGCGTTCTCTACCAAGTTTGTCGCCGACAAGTTCGGCGAGGCGACGACCCACTGGCGCAAGCTGGAAGACCGCATTTCGCGCGGCGTCGGCAATCCATGTCCCGTTGTGACGATCGGGCTGCCCGATTCGATCGTCAGCTTCGGCGAGGACCCGGCCATCTTGCGGCCGATCATCCAGTCCGTCGGCGAGGAACATGAAGAGGCTGAGGAGCCTGACCTATTCGGCGGCTTCGGCGGCTGAATTATAGGCGTAGGTCTTCCAGGTAGGCTTGTAGCTCTCGTCGGCCTGGTTGCCCCAATAGGTCCAGCCGGGCCGCGTGCCGCGCGCGAACAGCTCCAGATAGGGTCCCTTTGAACAGTTCTCTATCAGTTCATACTGCTCGTCCGGCTTGCGCGAATGCTCCCGCTTGCGCGACGACAGATAATTGACCTGGCTGCGGCCAGCGGCTTCGGTTCGGGCGTTTTTGCCGCGCACGCCGAAGAGCAGGATTTCCGTCACGTTGCGGAAATAGAAGCCTACGCCACGGCCGTCCGATCCGCCGTCCTTGCGCACCTTGTGCCAGACAATGTTGGCCTTGTACTCGAACCCCCAGGACTGCATGACGCGCAGCCCATCGGGCAGCAAGGCGTTCGGCACCCAGAGATAAAGATGCGCTGGCTGCTCGGTCAGGTCCGCCACGGGCAGGGCGCAGATATCGTCGGTGGTCATTGTTTCGTAGCGCGACAGGCGCCGATGCTCCGGAGCGACCTTGCCGGTGCGATTGATGAACCGCCATGGCGGGTCGGCAAGCACGGTCTGGAAGCGCTGGCCTCCGATCCTGCGGGCCAGGTCGATCCCGGCAGTCATGGCCTCGGCATTCACGGCAGGCATCCCCCAATCAATCAGGAACAAAAGCAGAACTTCACAACGCAGTCAATCCAGACTGATTCTCGATGCTTCGTCCTGTGTACTACGCCATCGGAAGGCGCCAACATCGCTTTCCGTCGCGGTCCACCGCTTTCGCGAACTTACCACTATAGAGGCCGGCGGTTAGCGCATTGCGAAAAACGCGCCAAGCTTCCTTTCGCAACTGCAAAAACTGGCGTAAACGGCTTGCGGCTGCGCGGGGTGGGCGCGGTGCGCTGAGGGCGATCCGCTTGGGAGGGCGGAGCGCAAATGGAAGAGCAGGCATGGCACGCGCAGCGATTACCGGCATTGGCGTAGAAATCCCCTCCGGTAAAGTCACGAACGACGAATTGGTCGCCAGCTTCAACAGTTGGGTCGATGCTGAAAATCATAAACGGGAGCAGGCCGGCGAACCTTTGCTCTCGCATTCCAGCAGCGAATTCATCGAACACGCCTCCGGCATCAAGACGCGTCACATGCTGGACCCAAAAGGTGTGCTCGACCCGGCGCGAATGGCGCCCCGGTTTGAATCGCGGCCAGATGAGGCGCTTTCCCTGATGGCCGAGTTCGGCGTTGCCGCAGCACGGCGCGCGCTGGACGATGCGGGCCTGAAGGGCGGCGATGTCGATATGGTCATCTGCTCGGCCTCGCATCAGCAGCGATCCTACCCGGCGATCGGTATCGAGATTCAGCAGGCGTTGGGCACGCGGGGCGGGGCCTTCGATATGGGGCTGGGCTGCTCTTCGGCGGCGGCGGCGCTGCATGTCGCCTTCAATCTGGTGCGCGGTGGCGGCCAAAGGCGGGTGCTCGTGGTATCGCCCGAAATTGTCACGGCGCCGCTGAATTTTCGAGACCGGCAGACGCATTTCATCTTCGGCGATGCATCGGTTGCGCTGGTGGTGGAGCCGCTTGCCGATGGCGAGACGCGGGCCGGGCGCTTCGAAATTCTCGACACCCGCACCTGGACGCAATTTTCCAGCAATATCCGCAACAATCTCGGCCATTTCACGCGTGCCGAGCAGGAAGACCCGTACACGATCCCGCTCGAAGGCAACATGATCAAGCAGGTCGGCAACAAGGTGTTCAAGGAAGTCACCGTCGCCGGCCACAAATTTATCGTCGATTTCCTCGCCGAACATAATTTGACGCCGCAGGATATGCGGCGTTTCTGGCTGCACCAGGCCAATGCGCGCATGAATGCGATGATCCTGAAGCTCGCCTTTGGCGAGGAGGTCGGCCACGATCGCGCACCGATGGTGCTGTCGCGCCTTGGCAATACGGCCGCCGCCGGCGCCATTATCGCGTTGCAGGAGAACCACAAGGACATGAAGCCGGGTGACTTTGGGCTTCTGTGCGCGTTCGGAGCCGGCTATTCCATCGGCGGCGGCTTGCTGCGGATGATGTGATCCCGGCTTGCGGGCGACCCGCAAAGTTGCCGTTCAACGAGAACAGACCGATGGATATTACGGAGCCGGAGCAGGAAATCGAAATCGTCGCCGGAAAGAAGATCGCGGCGCGGGTCGACGCTTTGTTCGCGGCGCGGTTCGATCATTTCAAGACGCGACGGACCGAGGCGCTCGAACTCTCCTTCGACGGCATCGCGGGCGATTTCCACGCCGGCGCCACGCGCCGTTCCGGTGGCCGCGAGCCCTGGTATCCGCGCGGCACGGAAATACGCAACGAACGTCAACTCTCCATCGTGGCGCCCGATGAACTGGCGCTGATTGCCGAGCGGATGGGTATTGCCGAGGTTCAGCCGCAATGGATCGGAGCCAATCTACTGCTTTCCGGGGTTCCGCGCCTGTCGATGCTACCGGCCGGCACGCTTATGTTTTTCCAGAACGGCGTGACGCTGAAGATCGATGCGCAGAATGGCCCATGCCGCCTGAGCGGCCGCTCGATAGCTGAGAACGCCAAGATGCCGGACCAAGCTGCTGGCGCATTGTTGTTTCCGCAAGTCGCCAAGCGCCTGCGCGGCCTCGTTGCCTGGGTCGAGAAGCCCGGCCGTATCGTGGAGGGCGAGACAATCACGGTGCGAGTCCCGCAACAGTGGATCTATCGCGGGTGACGGCGAGCGAGTTGGGTGCGTCCTTCGAGGCTCGCCCGCAAACGAACAATTTGCAATTGACCCGCCGTGCGGGCTCGCACCTCAGGATGAGGACCATGGTTGGTCTGTGCGAGCCGGCAAAGCGCCCAGTTTGTAAACCCATTCGTCGGACGGGCGAGCGCTGACGCACAGCGTTTCCGAACTTGGAGAAGGCGCACCACGGTCCTTTCTGAGGTGCGAGCCGGCAAAGCGCCCAGTTTGTAAACCCGTTCGTCGGACGGGCGAGCGCTGACGCACAGCGTTTCCGAACTTGGACAGAGCGCACCGCGGTCCTCATCCTGAGGTGCGAGCCCGCAAAGCGGTCCATTGTAAAACCATTCATGGGAGGGGCGAGCCTCGAAGGACGCACCCACCCCCTCAGATATCCTCATCATCCGGGTCCAGGAGCCGCGTCGCACGCCAGCGCGTCAGCACCTCATTGGTCGCCTCGATAACGAAGAACCGCGCCGAGTCGCGGTCATATCCTTCCGCCAGCAGTTTTTCGTAGTCGGTGTGCCCGTGCCGAATATGGGCAATCGTCGCCAGCCAGACCGCCACCGACGGCGGAAGCGTTTTCATGTGAGGGGCATATGCGTCGGCGCGGATCTTCTCGATATCCGCATAGGGCGCAAGAGGCAGAAGGGCGGTGAGCGTCTTGGCGATGGCGCGGCGGCGGCCGGTATGGGCAATCATGTCTGGCGCTACCTGACCCGTGATGCGTCAGGAATGGCGTCGGTCGACGCGAAATAGGGTTTGATGTCGATGACAGGGGTGCCGTCCAGCGCGTCGATCGCCTCCAGCGACAACAGGCCCGCCTCCACATCCACGGAGAGCAGGCGAAAGACATGAAGGCCGACCGGATTTGGCCGCGCCGGTGAACGCAAGGCGAAAACGCCTTTTGTTTCCTCGGCATGGCGCGGTTTCTGTACAATCAGATTCCGTTCGGATCGATCAAACCATGTGAGCAGTACGGCGTGGCTGTAGCCTGCCAGACCTGCAAGGCCCGGCCGGAAGGGTTCGGCCACCTTGATCGACGCAGGCTGCCCCGTCTCCCGCGCGGCCCCCATGTTCTTGGGGCACTGCGCGCGCTCGACCCACGGTGATCGCACACGGCCGATGAACACAAGCCGCGCGTCGTCGGCGTAATCAGCCGGGTTGCGATCCATGGCGATTTCGCCGGGCCTTCCCTGGGTCACCATTGTCTCCGCTAACATACGCGCCATTTTCAGGTCCGAACGCGACATTTGCCGTTGCACCGTCCCAGAATCTCACATAAAGATATCTTTATATGTTTCCGGTGAGGCAAATGCGCTTATCGCTCGATAATATGGTTGATACCCTGAAGGCGGCAGCGGAGACCAGCCGCTTGCGCATTCTGGCGCTGCTTTCGCGCGGTGACCTCACTGTAAGCGATCTGACGGAGATCCTGCGGCAATCGCAGCCGCGCATTTCGCGGCACCTGAAGCTCCTGCTCGAAGCGCGGCTGATCGGACGATATCAGGAAGGCTCGTGGGCGTTTTTCCGGCTCTCTGACGACGACGCGGCGCGCGAATTCGTGCACGGACTGGTTTCGCGCATCGATGGCGAAGACCTGCAACTCGATCGCGATCTGGAGCGGCTGGCTGATGTCAAACGCCGCCGGCAGGAGCGGGCGGTGGACTATTTCTCCCGCAACGCCGCGAGTTGGGACGAGATTCGCACGCTGCATGCGCCCGACAAGGCTGTCGAGGCGGCGCTGCTCAAGCTGATCGGCAAGCGGCCGTTCCAGTCGATGATCGATCTGGGTACGGGCACCGGCCGGCTTTTGGAAATTCTGAGTCCACTCTACCGCCGCGGCGTCGGCATCGACATGTCCAGGGAAATGCTGGCGGTTGCACGCGCCAATCTGGAGCATGCCGGCGTCACCAATGCCCAGGTCCGCCAAGGCGACATTTTCTCGCCTCCGGTCGAGCGTGGCACGTTCGACCTGGTTACCATCCACCAGGTGCTGCATTATCTGGACGATCCCGCACTTGCCGTGCGCGAGGCGGCGCGGCTGCTGCGCCCGTCCGGACGTCTCGTCGTGGTCGACTTCGCGCCGCATCAGTTGGAATTCCTGCGCAACGATCACGCGCATCAGCGCCTCGGCTTTTCCGACCGCCAGATGGAGGGATGGTTCGCCGAAGCCGGGCTTGAGATGGAAGAGCAGCAGGCGTTCCAGCCGAGCACTTCGGATGAAAAACTCACCGTGAAGCTGTGGTTGGGCCGCGATCGCCGCGTCCTCATCGCCGATCCAACTCGCCAGACCACCTCAGCAAGGGAAACAGCCTGATGTCGCAGTATCGCCTTTCCCGTCGTCCCGACATCGGCGACCGGATCAACGTCTCGTTCGAGTTTTTCCCACCGAAGACCGACGAGATGGAGAAGCGGTTGTGGGAGACGGTTACGCGGCTGCAGCCGCTGCAGCCGGATTTCGTGTCGGTGACCTATGGTGCGGGCGGCTCGACTCGCGAGCGCACGGGACGGACCTTGGGCCGCATGATCCGCGAGACGGATTTGCATCCGGCCGCGCATCTGACCTGCATCGACGCCACGCGCGAGACCGTCGATGCGGTAATTCGCGAGTTTGCCGACCTCGGCGTCAAGCGCTTCGTGGCGCTGCGCGGCGATCCGGCGGCAGGCGTCGGCACGCGCTACAAGCCACATCCGGGCGGCTATGCCAACGGCGCGGAAGTGGTTGCGGCGCTGAAGCGCGTCGGCGATTTCGACATCTCGGTCGCCGCCTATCCGGAAAAACACCCCGAGAGCCCGGATTTCGCCACCGATATCGACATGCTGAAGCGCAAGGTCGACAATGGCGCTACCCGGGCCATCACCCAGTTCTTTTTCGACAATGACGCCTATGAGCGCTATGTCGAGCGTGCGCGCCGCGCCGGCATCTATATTCCGATCGTGCCGGGCATTCAGCCGGTCCACAACATCACCCAGGTCAGCAACTTCGCGTCCCGCGCAGGCGCGCACATCCCGACCTGGTTGCGCGAGCGGTTCGAGGGCCTGGAGAAGGATCCGCAGACGCATATGCTGGTGGCTGCGGCGGTGACAGCGGAACAGGTGCTCGACCTAGTCGAGCGCGGCGTCAACGACTTTCATTTCTACACGATGAACCGCGCCGACCTGGCTTACGCGATCTGCCACATGATCGGCATCCGCCCCCATGCGCCGGTCGAGGTGTCTTCGGCCTCAGCAGCCGCCTGAGCAACGCCTATGGCCAAGACGTCACGCATCGATGTCCAGCTTCGCGCCATCCGTTCGTCCGATGCCGAGGGCATGTGCCGAGGCTATCGTTGGCGCGACTGAAGTTCTAGAAACCACGTTTGTGAAGCTTTGTGGGCCGTTCTGCCCGTTTGTGATCGAAAACCACAAAAATGCGAAAGGCCGGGACGTCACGGCCCGGCCTTTCGTATGTCCACGCTGCGGGCCCACCGGCCTCAGCCATTCCTTATGGTAGAACTCCCATTATCATGGCGCCGATAAAGGCGAACGCAGCACAAATCATCAGGGCATTGATTGGCCGTGTCAGTCCCATACATAGCCTCCTTTTGTGAGCCTACGAAGTAATAGTTAAAGCAGTTCATGGGGCTGGCAAGCGCAAAATGTGCTGCATTGCGGCAAGAATGTGAGGCAAACAAGGTCGCCGCTTCCGCTTCCTGAAACGATTACAAGAAGATACGTGCGGAAACATTCCGTGAAAAAAATGTGGTCCTACCAGATTCCGATACCACAAACGGGCGTCAGCGGCGCGGCAACAGTCTCCCGTCGATGACCACCAGCCCGGCGCCGATCAGCGCCATTCCGGCAAGTTCGAACAGTTCCAGCCTTTCGCCGAGAAAGGTGATCCCCAGCAGCATGGCGCTGACGGGGACAATGAGGGTGACCAGCGAGGCATTGGTGGCGCCGGCGGCCGCAACGATGCGGAAGTAGAGGATATAGGCGAAGGCGGTCGATATCAGCGCGAGCGCTACGACTGCCGCCCATACATGCCCGCTTGCAGTGATCGCTGCCGCCGGGCCATATCCGATGAGGACCACTGGCAGCATGATGAGCGTAGAGGCGGTCAGTTGGCCGGTCGCAATGATCGGTGGAGGGGTCCCTGCGAACGAACGGCGAGTCCAGATCAGCGCAAATCCATAGGAGAGAGACGCGCCGATCAGCGCGAATTTCGCCCAAACGGGACCGCCTAGGCCAGCCACCAGACCCGGGCCTACCATCACCGCTGTACCGGCGATGCCGAGCACAATGCCGGCGACCTTGTTCGACGACAGGCGCTCGTCAGCGGTCAGCGCCTGCGCCAGTACCAGCGTCCAGAACGGCGTCGTGGCATTGAGCACTGAGGCGAGGCCTGCGCCCATCTGCGTCTGTCCGGCAAATATGAGCGAGAACGGGATCACATTGTTGAGCAGCGCGAGGATGAGGAAACGCCCGGCAAAAGGCAAAGCGGTGCGAAACGACGGGCCAGCGATGGCCAGGTAGACATGCAGAGCCAGCGCTGCGATCGCGACCCGCTGCAGCACCAGAACAAGTGGCTGGAGTTCGGCGACCGCGATGCGGGCAAAAAAGAAGGACCCGCCCCAGATCGCACCCAACACAAGGAGCATGAGCCAAGTGGCGGTGGACATGGGTGCTTCGGAACGGATGGCGGGCGATTGAGGGGTCATTGATACTTCTGATTGGCAAGAGTCGGCGCGACCCTATTCGATCGTATAGCGCGGCCCACCCGATTTGAGACGATCCACCGGTTCCAAAGTCACTACACCATCGGGATTTGTATTCTTGGCGAGACAGGAAACGACGACCGCACCCTTTGCGTTTAAGAGCTGTTGGCGCAATGTCTTTCGCGGCCGAACCGGAAGTCTTTTTCCCTTCACTCTGGGGTGCTAGAACGCGCGCCGGCTAAGAGGCGCACCATGCAGCGATTCGAAAATGCGCGCGAAGCAGCGCTCGCGCTTCGTCCAGACGAGCCGGTTTATTGCTTCCGGCCAGAAGTGCTGAAGGAAGATGCCCGGCAGTTCATGGGCATGTTTCCGGGCAAGACCGCTTACGCGGTGAAGACCAATGGCGAGCCCATGGTGCTGAGGACGCTGGTCGAAGCCGGGGTGAGGACGTTTGACGTCGCCTCGCCGGGCGAATTCAAGGCTGTGCGCGACGTCTCACCGGATGCCGAGATGCTCTACATGCATCCGGTCAAGGCGCAGTCCGAAATTCGCCTGGCGCTGGAGACCTATGGCATCCGTGTCATATCGGTCGATCATGAGGACGAGGTTGCCAAGCTCACCCGCATCGTGCGGGCACTCGACATCGACCCCGGCGCAATCACGGTGTTCGTGCGGGTGCAAACAAAGGGTAGCGCCGCGTATGAGCTGTCCAAGAAATTTGGCGCAGGCCCGGCGCATGCCGTCGAGATTGCCGAGCGCGTCAACAAGATCGGCTACAAGGTTGGGCTTTGTTTCCACGTCGGCAGCCAGATCGAGGATCCCGACACCTATGAGCGGGCGCTTGCCTCGGTTGATTGGGTGCGCAACCGCCTGAGCTTCGATCTGGCGGGTCTGGATGTCGGCGGCGGCTTTCCAGCAGAATATGGGCACGACCCCAACAGCAAGAAACCGGAAATGCCGTCGATCGGGCAGTTGATGTCGCGGCTGCGCGGCGATCTTAAGGAATACGGCTTCGGCGACATGTCGCTGGTGGCCGAACCCGGCCGCGTGATCGTCGCGCGCGCCTTTTCGCTCATCGTGCGGGTGCTGCTGCGAAAGGGCAAACGGCTCTACATCAATGACGGCATCTGGGCCTCGCTGTCCGACAGCTGGACCGGCAAGATCACCTTGCCGGCGCGGTTCATTCCCGACCCAGCAATTCGCAGCCGCACGGGCCAGCAGGACAACATCGTCCCCTTCAAGGTATGCGGGGCCACCTGCGACTCGGTCGATATCCTGTCGCGTCCGTTCTGGCTTCCGGAGACGGTGCATACCGGCGACTGGATCGAAATCGGCCATATCGGCGCGTATTCGCTTTCGCTGCGCACCCGTTTCAACGGATTTTATCCCGATACCTTCGTGGAGGTGACGACGCCATTCGAGTCGGGAGACAAGCCGCAAGGGTTTGCGAGCCTGGAGACAATGGCGGCTGAGTAGCCCGGTCAGTGGCGGCCTGACGCGGCGCTGGCTTGCCTGTTACCCCGCAAAGCCGGTGTTGATCGCCTTACCGATAAACCGCGCGGTGCGGTCCCACGCCTCGTCCGTGTCACCGCGAAAGGTGATCCAGCGGTGCAGCACCGTTTTGCCGGTTGCCGCATCCAGCACGTCCACCGTTGCCCAAAGCACCAGCGTGCTGGTCTTCTGCACAGCGCCAACCACGACGTAGCGCTTGCCGGAGTCGCGCGCACGGGGCAGCAGTTCATCGGCCGGGCAGGGATCGTTGCCGCATGAGAATTTGGCTACTGCGAACTGGTCGTTACTCGCGAGCTCTTTCTCCAGCACCTCGCCCATACGGGCGAGCCGGTCGGAATGCAGCTTCGCCTGGTCGCGCACCTCGCCCGACGTATCGGCAAAGGTGAACGGCGTCAGGCCGATTGCGACAGGATTTTCGGCAAAGGCAGGTGTGGCAAGCAAAGCGAGCAGAGCCGCAATCAGTGCGCGCGACATCATCGTCTCCAGGTCTCTTGGTGCCGCCTCAACCATAGCATGAAACCTGTTCGCGGGCGCAAGCCCCACCCAACAGCACCAATGGATTGGAAAAGCGGCCTGCCGCTCGCTGACGATTCTTACAGTCCGGCCAGCAATTGCTGCGTCGGCCAGCCATCGACGACCAGCCCAAGCCGGATTTGCTCCTGCCGGATGGCTTCGCGGGTGTTGGCGCCGAGGATGCCGTCGATCTTGCCCACATCATAGCCCTTGGCTTGCAGCTTCTCCTGCAGCCGCTTCATTTCATCGCCCGAGAGGCCCGGGTCGGGACTGCGCAATTCGAAGGCCGGTTGTCCGGCAAGGCGGGTGGCGAGGTAGCCGGCGGTCAGGGCGTAGGTCGCGGACTGGTTCCACTGAAGATAAACGTCGAAATTCTCGTAGGCGAGAAAGGCGGGACCCTTATGTCCCATCGGCAGCACCAGGCCGGCCTTCAGCGAAGTCTCGGTGAGCGGTGAGCCATCCCGCGCGGTGACGCCCCAATCCACCCATTGTTGCACCGGCAGCTTGTTCAAGCGGCCCGTCTGGTCCCAGGGAAGATCATCGGGCAGGGCAACTTCCTGAAGCCAGGGCTCGCCGGCTTTCCAGCCGCGCGACTTCAGCTTGTTGGCCGTGGTCATGATGACATCGGGCGCATCGTTGCGCAGGTCGACGAGGCCATCGCCGTCACCGTCCACGCCGCGCGCGAGGTAGTCCGAAGGCAGGATCTGCGTCTGGCCGATTTCTCCGGCCCAGGCGCCAGTCACATCCGCCGGCAGAACGCCGCGGTCGATCAAAGTGAGCAGCGGCACCAATTGCTTGCGGAACAGGTCGGGCCGGCGGCAATCATGCGCCAGCGTCACCAGGGCGCTCAATGTATGGAAATTGCCTTGCACGGCGCCGAAATCCGTCTCCAGCGCCCAGAAGGCGGAGATGACCGCTGGCGGCGCGCCGAACTCCTGTTCGGCGCGGGCAAACACGTCGGCATATTCCTTCAGCTTGGTCGCGCCCTGCTTGAGACGGTAGGCCGAGACCATGCGGCCGGCGAACTGCGCGAAGGTCTGCGAGAAGACGCCTTGGGCGCGGTCGCGCTCAAGCACTTTAGGGTCGATCTGCGCGCCCTCGAGCGCTGTCAGGCCAGTCGCACCCACGCCGGCCTGCTGTGCTTCGGCATGCAGCGCCGCTCTCCAGGCCGTGAAATCACCGCCGCATTGCTGCGCCCCAGCCTGGCCGGCCGCGAGAAGGGACACGCCGAACGCCAACGCGCCCATGCGACAAGCTATGGAACGCGAAGCCATGGAGAAAGTGTTGTATGCCTGTCTGATCATCCGCCCCGCCTGTAACACGAGTTGGGGCAAAAGTGTGATGATGCGGTGCGATTGCGGCGTCGTCACCGCATTTTTACGCCGGGCGGATCAATGGGTGTTCTTCGCCAGCCACTTTTTCCATTCGCCATGGGTGCCGTTGAAGGCGTTTATATCAGCATCGCCCCGGATACCAGGCACGACTCCGGTGCCGGTGTATTGCCAGAAGGTGAAGGGGTGCTCCCCATATTTCATGGTCGGATGGCCCGCCACCGAGCGCAGCCAGTAAGGATATCCGCGGAAACTGGCCAGATCGTTGTCGTCGAAGAAATCGACCGATGTGTAGATGATCGGCTTCTTGCCGTAGTGACGCTCGACGATTTCAAGGAATGTTCGCATCTCGCTGCGCACCGTTGCAGCTGGCGGGCGCAGCTTGCAGGTCGGCGAATCCGGATTCCACTCCATGTCCAGCACCGGCGGCAGCGCCGAGCGCTCGCGCGGCACGTTGCGGATGAACCAGGCCGCCTGCTCCGAGGCTGGCCGGCAGAAATAGTAGAAATGATAGGCGCCGCGCGGCACGCCGTAGGCGCGGGCATTGTGCCAATGCTCGGCGAACAGATCGTCGACACGGTCACCGCCCTCGGTCGCCTTGATGAAGGCGAAGGAGATGCCATTGGCCTTGGCCGACGCCCAGTCGACCGACCTCTGGTATTTGGAGATGTCGGTGCCGTGGACGGCATAAGTCCATGGCGCGCCGCTTTCCCAGATATGCGGGTCGCTATCCTTGAAGCGTGGATTGGTCCTGGCCACGGTGACCGACGCGCCGCCGTCAGCACTCGGCGACAGATCGTCGATGGAAGTGCAGGCGGCAAGCGGCAGCGCCACCATCAGCAAGGCCACGGCACGGCTGAAACGCGATCTCGACATGTGTCCCCTAAGGAAAGTCCCCGACGATGGCTTGGTCAGTTCTGACTATCGTGACCGCAGCGCTTCCGGTCATCCTCCATCATGGTTGATTTTCTATTGATCGAACACGCCTGCTTGTCAAATTTGTGTGATGGCCGTTCCATTGCCCAGCCACAGATGCGCTTTTCCACCCGCTGGCAAGCCAGGGGTCGGGCTCGTCGCTCCTTTGAAGGTTACGCAGCGACACTGCCTTTTGTCCCAACAGGCGTTTGCACGACGCCGGCAACGATGCTCTCATTGCGACCGACCGACTCCCAGCGCAACAGGGGGCAAGATCGAACTGGGGAGTTCATGATCGGCAGGATCGTCAAATGGCTGGTCGCACTATTGGCGCTTGCCACTGCAGGACTGGCCGGCTGGCTGGCGATCGCGCCGCCTGAACTGATCCGCGTCGGCTCTGCCTACACGGCCAAGATTGTCTGCTCCAATGTCTTCATCGCCGGGCGTGATCTCGAGGAGGTGCTGCAGGTCGACGTTCAGGCGCCAGGTCACTGGCTGCTGGGTTACATGAAGGTGGATGTCGACCGCGAGGCGAAGACCGCGACGGCAGGGCTGCTTGGCCTGTTCGGCAAGAACACATCGCTTGCCCGCGATGGTCTCGGCTGCACGAACGTGCCTGACGGCAAGCTTGACGCCGTGGCCAAGGTCACCCTGCCGGGCATGCCTGCGGCTGCGGCCGACCGGCTCTGGCCGGAGGGCGATCGTGTTCAGCCGAGCCAGGATCCCGACATCGCGCGGGTGCTGGACGATGCGGCCATGACCGGTCCCGGCATGCGGGCGGTGGTGGTGGTCCAGAACGGGCGAATTATTGGCGAGCGGTACGCGGAAGGGTTCGAGGCAAAGACGCCGCTGCTGGGCTGGTCTATGGCCAAGACAGTCAACGCCGCGGTGATTGGCACGGTCGTGAAGGCTGGCAAGATGAGCCTCGACGGCAAGGATTTGACGGATGCCTGGAAAGCCGATGGGCGAGTAGCCGTCAGCATTGGTGATCTGATGGCGATGTCCTCCGGGTTGGAATTCAACGAGGACTATGGCGATGTGACCGATGTCACGCGCATGCTCTTTCTGGAGCCGGACATGGCAGGTTTTGCTGCCTCCAAGCCGCTGGCGGGCGAAGTTGGCAAGGTCTTCAACTATTCCAGCGGCACTGCGACGTTCCTTTCGCGGCTGTGGCAGGACGCCGTAGGGGCTGATGCGCTCCCCTGGCCCCAGAAGAACTTGTTCCAGCCGATAGGCATGACCAGCGCGCTGATCGAAACTGACGAGCACGGCACATTCGTCGGCTCATCCTACGTCTACGCGACCGCGCGCGATTGGGCGCGGTTTGGCCAGTTCCTGCTGCAGGACGGCAAGTGGAACGGTGCGGAGATCCTGCCAGCCGGCTATGTCGCCATGATGCGCGAGGAAGCGCCCGCCTCCAAGGGCGCCTACACCAAGGGGCAGGCCTGGCTGTCGGGGCCGGGCAATGAGGAAACCCCCGCCGCCGACCGCGATTTCGGCGTGCCCGCCGATACATTCTGGTTGGAGGGCCATGACGGCCAGACGGTCGCGATTGTGCCATCGAAACAGCTGGTCGTGGTGCGGATGGGGCTGACGCCGTCCAAACTCGAGTACCGGCCGCAGAGGATGCTGGGGGCATTGGTGAAGATGATCGCGGAGTGAGCGACGGGGATCGTTAACGGCTCAGCGCTCTTTGATACCCATCTGATAGGTTATATTGAATTCTGGTCGTTGTGCATCGTGCATTCGGCTTCCGCATCGTTATCTACACTTTGGATCACGAACCGGCGCATGTTCACATAACCGGGGCGGGGCAGGCACCTATGCCTTTCCAGCACAGTTAGTGCAGGAACTTCATGGCGCGCGGCCGGCCGATCTTTCGGAGGTCGTCGTTGATGGAATGGGTTTCAACCTGCACTGGCCGAAGCTGGACGTCGATCTCTATGTTCCGGCGCTGGTCGCAGGCATTTTTGGAATCCAAAATTGGATGAAGCGCGGCTTGGCGCGAATTGCCGGCAAGACGAATTCGCCTGCCAAAGCGGCTGCAGCCCGCGCAAATGGAATGAAGGGCGGCCGACCCCGCAAGGCAGCGGCGGGGTAGCCGCTTCCCGGAAGTCAAAGTGTGTTGTCTAACACTTGCAGTTTTGGTTATTCACAACCTCCAAATCCCCCCGGCGTCGGCGTCTTCACAATAACCGCCTCGCCAGCTTCGAGCACGGTCTGATCGCAGGCGCGCAGCGTCTCGACCGTTCCATCTGCCCGGCGAACCGTGGTCGAGCCGACCTCGCCGTCACCGCCGCTATCCAACCCACGCGGTGGGCGGTTGCGATGCGAGGAGAGGATGGCGCACTCCATCTTTTCAAGGAAACGAATGGTGCGGCGTGTCCCATCCCCAGCGGGGAATGGGCCCTTGCCGCCGGACCCTTCGCGGATGTGGAAATCCTCCAGCACCACCGGGAACCGCAGTTCCAGCACCTCCGGGTCGGTCAGGCGCGAATTGGTCATATGGGTGTGCACGCCTGATGTGCCGGCAAAGCCGCGCCCGTCGTTCATGCGGCCCGCCGGCGAACCGGAGCAGATCGTCTCGTAATACTGATAGGTCTGGTTGCCGAAGGTGAGATTGTTCATCGTTCCTTGCGCATTGGCCAGCGCGCCCATGGCGCCGAAAATGGCGTTGGTGACGTGCTGCGAGGTCTCGACATTGCCGGCCACGACCGCTGCGGGATAGCTCGGCCGCAACATACAGCCATCCGGGATGATGATGTTGATCGGCCTGAGGCACCCCGCATTCATCGGGATATTATCCTCGACCATGACGCGGAATGCGTAGAGCACCGCCGCGCGCGCAACCGGTTCCGGCGCGTTGAAATTGTTCTTCATCACCGGGGAGGTGCCGGTGAAGTCCACCGTGGCCTCGCGCTTGTCGCGGTCGACGCTGATCCTGACCTTGATCGTCTGGCCGGTGTCGGTCGGATAGTCATAGGCGGAATTGTCGGGCAGGCGGTCCAGCACCCGGCGCACACTCTCGGCGGCGTTGTCCTGCACATGGCCCATATAGGCCTCCACGACGTCGAGGCCGAAATGCGTCACCATCTTGCGCAGTTCGGCCACCCCCTTTTCGTTCGCCGCGATCTGTGCCTTCAGATCGGCGATGTTCTGCTTCGGATTGCGCGCGGGGTAGGGGTGGTCGGTCAGCAGCCGGTGCAGCGCCTCTTCGCGGAACGTGCCGCGCCCGACGAGGCGGAAATTGTCGAACAGCACGCCCTCCTCGTCGACCGTGGTGGCCAATGGGGTCATCGAGCCGGGGGCAGTGCCGCCGACATCGGCGTGATGCCCGCGTGAGGCTACATAGAAGAGAATGCGGGGGCCTTTACCCTCTGACGGGTCAGAGGGTTCGTCGTGACCCCCACCCCGCTGCTGCGCAGCGACCCTCCCCACAAGGGGGAGGGTAAATTCCTCGAACACAGGCGTCACCACAGTAATATCGGGCAGATGCGTGCCGCCATTGTAGGGCGCATTGAGCGCGAACACGTCGCCGGGATGAATGTCGCCCTCGTTCAGCCGGATGATTGTTTCTACCGACCGGTCCATCGAGCCGAGATGCACGGGCATATGAGGCGCATTGGCGACGAGCGCGCCGGTGTGGTCGAACACGGCGCAGGAAAAGTCCAGCCGTTCCTTGATGTTCACCGAATAGGCGGTGTTCTGCAAGGTCACGCCCATCTGTTCGGCGATGGACATGAAGAGGTTGTTGAACACCTCCAGCATCACTGGATCGGCCTGTGTTCCGATCGCGGCGGCGCGCACCTTCTTCTCCGCCCGCCGGATCAGCACATGGTTCTTCGCCGTGATCTCGGCGCGCCAGCCGGGTTCGACGACGATGGTCTGATGAGGCTCCACGATGAGCGCCGCACCGGCGATCTCACAGCCGGACTCAAGGTCATCGGTGCCTGGCTTGTTGCGGAAATACACGCCTGCGGTTCGCCACTCGCCTTCGCAATAGAGTTCAACCTGTTCGTGGGGTGGTCCTTCGTGCCGCACTCCAGCCTGGCCGCTTTCATGCAGGGCGCGACCGGCCGTGTCGCTTCCCTCGACGCCGACTGTTTCGACAATCATCGGCTTGTTGTCGTAGACGAAGCCGAATTGCGCCTTGTGCGCCGCCTCGAAGGCATCTCTCGCGGCATCCAGCGACCGCGCACTGAAATCGACCGGCAATGTGGTGTCCGTTCCGTCGTAGCGGATGTACAGGACGGGACGCCACGCGACATCGGCTGCGGCGACGCCTTGTCCCGCAAGCTCGGCGAAAACGGCGGCGTGCAGCGTCGAGATCAAGCTGTCGATGGCCGCGACGAACTCTGCCGCCAGCGGCTTCAGCAGAGCCTGTTGCCGGGAAGCGAAGACCGAGGCCAATCCAATTCCGTAGGCCGAGAGCAAGCCGGAAAAGGGGTGGATCAGCACCGATTTCATGCCAAGCGCATCGGCCACGAGGCACGCGTGCTGGCCGCCGGCGCCGCCAAAGCAGTTGAGCAGATATTCGGTCACGTCATAGCCGCGCTGCACCGAGATCTTCTTGATGGCGTTGGCCATGTTCTCGACCGCGATGGTGATGAAACCCTCCGCGATCGCCTCCGGTGTGCGGCCGTCACCAATCTCGACGCTCAAGGCTTCAAACCCTTGCCGCACGGCGGCAGTGTCGAGCCGTTGATCCTGGCGTGACCCGAAGATGGCCGGGAAATAGTCGGGCCGCAGCTTTCCGAGCATCACATTGGCGTCGGTGACGGCAAGCGGTCCGCCGCGCCGATAGCAGGCAGGGCCGGGGTTCGCGCCGGCGGAGTCCGGGCCGACGCGAAAGCGGCCGGCATCGTAGTGCAGAATGGAGCCGCCGCCAGCGGCGACGGTGTGGATCCGCATCATTGGCGCGCGCACGCGCACGCCTGCCACCTCCGTGTCGAAGGCGCGTTCATAGTCGCCGTCGTAGTGCGCGACGTCGGTGGAGGTGCCACCCATGTCGAAGCCGATGACCTTTGCGAAGCCCGCCAGCTTGGCGGTCTCCACCATGCCGACGACGCCACCGGCAGGCCCCGACAGAAGCGCATCCTTGCCCTGAAAAAGATCGGCGGCTGTCAGTCCGCCCGACGACATCATGAACTTGAGCCGGGGTTGCGCATTTCCCTGCGCCTTGAGGGGAGGCTGGCCAGCCGCAGGCGCGGCCACGCTCCCTTCCAGGAGGAGCGAACTTGCCCCCAATTCACCGGCGACACGCTGCACGTACCGCTTCAGGATCGGCGAGAGATATGCATCGACAACGGTCGTATCGCCGCGTCCAACCAGCTTGATCAGCGGTGAGACCTCGTGGCTGACCGATAGTTGCGCAAAGCCCATTTCCCGGCAAAGCGCAGCCATATCCTGCTCGTGGCGCGGAAACTTCCACGAATGCATGAAAACGATTGCCACCGCATCGATGCCATCGCGGCGGGCCGCGTCAAGATCGGCGGCAAGTGTCGCCGTGTCGAGCGCCTGCTCCACAGTGCCATCTGCGCGGACCCGCTCGTTCACCTCGATCACTCTTTCATAGAGTTGCTCGGGCAGGATGATTTCCTTGGCGAAGATGTCGGGCCGCGCCTGATAGGCGATACGAAGCGCGTCGCGAAAACCGCGGGTAATCAGCAGCAGGACACGATCGCCCTTGCGCTCGAGCAGAGCGTTGGTGGCAACGGTCGTGCCCATCTTGATGTCGCCGATGCGCTCGGGCGGCAGGCTTGCGCCGCCATCGACGCCGAGCAGGTTGCGAATGCCTTCAATGGCCGCATCTGGATAGGCTTCGGGGTTTTCCGAGAGAAGTTTTCGCGCGTGAAGTCCGCCGCTGGGATCGCGGCCGATGACATCCGTAAATGTACCGCCACGATCGATCCAGAAGTCCCAGCGTTCGTTCATAACCCCTCACCATCCATCCCCGTCGCCGGTCTTCCGGCCCATGCGCCATCCCCTGTCGGGGTGTGCTCAGACACCGGAATCGCGCGGTGACTGGCGGCGGGACGCCGCATTCTGGCAAAAAAATGCGCCCGCAGGCAACCAAGCTGGCGACAGGCCGTTATTCCAGCGACCCCGCCGCCGGCGGGACAACCGCGAAGGACAACAAGTCATGAGAAAACTCATCCTTGCCACCGCTTCCGCGATCGCATTGTTCGGCGTCGCCGCCTGCAGCGACTCCGCTGTTGATCAGACGACCACGCAGGGCGTCACTCCGCCAGTTCAGGAGCCCGCGCCGGCCGTGCCGGAGGCGACCCCGCCTGCCGATCAACCCATGCAGCCGGCTCCGGCCGCTCCAGCGAACTGAAGCCCATGTGGCGAACGGTACTCCGGGGCGACAGCCGTAGCTGGATTCATATTGAACGACGTTAACGGCAGAATCATCTAGGGCGTTGATTTCGCGAAGATTCGGCAAGGCCAAGCTTTTGGCCTTCCCGAAAGTCTGTGCGGGGGATTTCCTCCCCATGGACCCAACTTGGCCGCAATTCGGGTCGATCCCGAATATGGCGAGAATCGCCACATAATTGATACTCTATGGAGGGAATAGATGCGCAAACTTCTAGCACTGCCGGCTGCGGCAGCATTGGCCCTGACTTTGGCGGCCTGTGGGGAAGAGCCTGCCAAGACGCCGCCTGCTGCGACCGAACAGCCGGCTCCGGCTGCACCAGCCGCGCCTGCTGCACCCGCGGCCCCGGCTGCTCCGGCACCTGCCGCGACGGAAGCGCCCGCAACGCCGATGGCTCCTGATGCCGCCAAGATGGCCGAGGAAGCCCTGAAGCAGCTCAAGGAACAGGCGGCTACCATGTCGCCTGAGCAGAAAGCCGCTGCCGTGACCGCTGCCCGCACCAATGCGGAAGCTGCCGCGAAGGCCGCTGGCCAGACCGACGACCAGGCGAAGGCGATTGGCGATCAGGCCGAAGCCGCCGCGAAGTCCGCGCTCGGACTGTAAACTAACCGGCGGGCACTTGTCCGCAATACAATGAAGCACGGCCGGACGTTTGCGTCCGGCCGTTTTCGTATTGTGCCAGGCTTCGGCTGTTTCCGCCCGCACGAATTCGCATTATGAAGGCGCCCATGTCGATTTGGACGAAGATCGGAGAGTATGCCCAGCGGCTGGCATCGGCGACCACGCACAAGGTCGCGGAGGTGGTGGATGCCGTGCGCACCGTGTTTCGCGGCGATCCGGAGCTGCGGCGGCAGGTGGCATTCTCGGTGGCGATGATCGCGCTTTCGGCCAAGATGGCCAAGGCTGACGGCGTCGTAACACAGGACGAGATTCGCGCATTCCACGAAATCTTCTCGGTGCCTAGACACGAGATGCGCAACGTCGCGCGTCTATACGATCTTGCGCGGCAGGACACCGCAGGCTTTGATATCTACGCGCGGCGCATTGCGAATCTCTGCGGATCCGGCAAGCCGAATTGCGCGATGCTCGAAGATATACTGGATGGGCTGTTCCATATCGCCAAAGCGGATGGCCTGATGCACGAACTTGAGGCCAACTTCCTCAAACATATCGCCGAGATCTTCGAAATCAGCGACCAGCACTACGAAAGCATTCTTGCGAGGCATGTCGATCTGGGCGAGGCCGACCCCTACGTCGTACTGGGCATCGAGCGCGGCCGGCCCTTCACCGAGATCCGCGCCCGCTACAGGCGGCTCGTTTCCGATAACCACCCGGATCGTCTGATTGGCCGCGGCATGCCGGAGGAATTTATCGCAATAGCGACCCGGCGGATTGCCGCGATCAACGCTGCTTTCGAGACGATCGAGCGGGGCTTGAGAGCCGCATGAGCGGTTTCTCACCGGATTTCCGGGAAGCGGAAGTGCGGGTTTCGCCGAATTTCGGCCCCCGCGCGGATGGGTTCCGCGCCGACATGATCATTCTGCACTATACAGGCATGCAGACCGGCCTCGCTGCCGAAAGCTGGCTCTGCGACACCGCCAGCCAGGTGTCATCGCATTATCTGGTGCACGAGGATGGCAGGGTCGTGCAAATGGTGCGCGAGAGCGATCGCGCGTGGCACGCGGGCAAGAGTTCGTGGAGAGGCGTCACTGACATCAACTCCTGTTCCATCGGCATCGAGATCGTCAATCCCGGCCATGAATTCGGCTATGTCGACTTTTCCGAGGCGCAGATGAAGAGCGTCATCGCACTCTGCCATGATGTTGCAGTGCGAAACGGCGTGGCGCCCGAGCGCATCCTTGCGCATTCGGATGTGGCTCCCGGCCGCAAGGTGGACCCTGGCGAAAAGTTCGATTGGCGGCGGCTGGCGGCGGCGGGACTTGGCCATTTCGTCGCACCCGCTAGCATTGTCGAGGGCCCGAAACTGGTCGTCGGCGACAGTGGGGATGGGGTCCAGACCCTGCAATATATGCTCTCGCTCTATGGCTATGGCGTTGAAATCAGTGGCCTCTACGACGAGCGGACAAAGGCTGTGGTGGCTGCTTTTCAACGCCATTTTCGTCCCGCGCGGGTGGATGGCGTGGCAGATGCTTCCACCAGAACAACGCTGGACCGGCTGATCGAAGCGCTGCCGGATTGCTTCGATTGAGCCAGCTGCCGCAGCGTAAGCTGCCATAAAATCGTCATCTACGGGTCAAGTTTTGGCTCCCATTCATTTCGCACATGCGAAATCGGGTCGAGCGGATCCCTACTGCGCCACTGCGCAGACCGCGCCCTAACGTCGCCGTCGTGCTCCTTCGCGCGGCATCGGTAAAAACAAAAGGAAGTCATGAACAAGCTGGTATTTGTAGCGGCAGCGCTTGCTGCCGGAGCGTGGAGCGTTGCCCCGTCGGCCGCGAGCAGCGACAAAGGCACGTCATACCTCGACGCTCTCCGGGTCAACAAAAGTGCGGTGACTACCGCGAAATCGCCGCAGCCCGGAACCCAAACGGATCGCGGCCGGAGCGCCGCCCAGAAGCGCAGTTCCGCCGAGGCTGGCAAAGCTGCCAAGCGCGGATCGGCCACGAAGACGAACAAGAGCGCCAAGGCCACCAAGACCGCCAAAACCTTGAAGATCGCAACCGCAAGCGGGACCGCGAGAATACGCAAGGGCGATGCGAAGAAGTTTTCAACGCGTTCCAGGACCGTTGCCGCAGGCAACAGCGTCAACCGAGTTCCTGCAGGTGTCGATCCGATGACCACCGCGTCGATCGCGACACTGAGCCGGAATGAGATGCGCGCGGAGATCATGGCGAACGCCGTGACGCCGGCGACGCCCGCCGCCCGCTATAGCGAAATCGTCTCGCATTATGCCTCTACCTATGGCGTTCCGGCCTCGCTCGCGCATGCGGTCATCACGGTCGAGAGCAATTACCGTGTCGATGCGCTGGGCAGTGCAGGCGAAATCGGACTGATGCAGATCAAGCCCGCAACGGCGCGCATGATGGGCTATTCAGGACCGGCGAAGGGCCTCTACGATCCCGACACCAACATCAAATACGGCATGATGTATCTCGGCAAGGCACACAGACTGGGTGGCGGGCAGACCTGCGGCACCATCCTGCGCTACAATGCGGGTCACGCGGCCCGGCGCATGAACCCGGTCTCCTCCGCCTATTGCTCCAAGGTGATGCGGCAGATGGCCGGCGTCTGAGCCACGCATCAGAGAGCGGCGAGAAACCATGCCGCTCTTTTTGCTTGCATTTTTGTCGCCGAAGACCCTTATACGCCTCGCCAGTCGGCCGGGCGGCCGCCCCGCCTGCAAATCAGCCAGGCTTCCCGGTATCCCCGGAAAGTCGGCCGCTTTGCTGGCGGGGAGGAAAGTCCGGGCTCCATGAAACACGGTGCCGGATAACGTCCGGCGGGGGCGACCCTAGGGAAAGTGCCACAGAAAGCAGACCGCCCAGCCTACAAATCGGCCCGATCGCCGTGTTCTCCGAACGGTTCGGACCGCTTTGTTGGCTGGGTAAGGGTGAAAGGGTGGGGTAAGAGCCCACCGCGCGCCTGGCAACAGGCGTGGCACGGCAAACCCCACCGGGAGCAAGACCGAATAGGGATGGCGCGAAGGGCAACCTTCGGGGCTGTTTCAGCCTGCCATCCGGGTTGGTCGCGCGAGGCGCCGGGCAACCGGCGTCCCAGATGAATGGCCGCCACGTTTCCGTCCGCAAGGGCGGGAGCCATACAGAACCCGGCTTACAGGCCGACTGGCATTTTCTCTCTGCCCACACAGCGTCCGGCCGGCCCTCCGATACGAGGATCCGCGCCGTCGGAGTTCAGTCATTCCCGCTGCGGATTTCCGCGCGCCCTAAGATTTCGTTAGCCTTAATCCTCCATAAACAGCTTCGGGCGTTTTCTTCGGAATTCGCGAGAACCGATCCGCTGTTCGTTGAGTAGTTTGACGCAAATTGTGTTCCCATGTCCGGTTATGAGTTGGCATTCCTCCGGTGCGGCCCTTCGCGCGTCCGCGACGGGCCCGGCCCTCATTTGGGCGGGTCCTTCGCGCGTTCGCTGGGATCGGTTGCACCGCGCCGAGGGCCGAGTGCGTCGCGCCGACGCGGGCGGCCGCCGATGAGCGAAAGAACGCCGCATATCCCGGTCATGCTGGCCGAGGTGATGGCTGCCTTGGCTCCGTTGCCTGGCAACCTCATTGTCGACGGGACATTTGGGGCGGGCGGCTACAGCCGTGCGCTGCTGCGCGCCGGCGCGCGTGTCGTCGCCTTCGACCGCGATCCCTCCGCTGAGGCGACCGCGGCTCTGCTCCAGGAAGAAGCGCCGGGGCTCCTCCGGTTCGTTCGAGCCCCCTTCTCGACCATGGCCGATCATGTCGACGCGGCGGATGGTGTGGTGCTCGACATCGGTGTCTCCTCGATGCAACTCGATGAAGCGCAGCGCGGATTTTCCTTCCGGCATGACGGTCCACTCGACATGCGCATGGCGCAATCGGGCGTCGACGCTGCTTACGTCGTCAACACCTTCAAGACGGGCGATATGGCCCGGATCTTCAATTTCCTGGGCGAAGAGCGCCATGCCGGACGTATCGCCCGCATGATCGAGGCGCGCCGGCAGAAGCGGCCCTTCGAACGCACGCTGGACCTTGCCGACGCAATCGAGACCCATATCGGACGCAAGCCTGGCGACAAGATCCACCCGGCGACGCGCGTGTTCCAGGCGCTGCGCATCTTCGTAAACGATGAGCTTGGCGAGCTGGCGCGGGCGTTATTGGCCGCCGAACGGATTCTCAAGCCCGGCGGGCGGCTGGTGGTGGTCAGCTTCCATTCGTTGGAAGACCGCATCGTCAAGCGCTTCATTGCCGACCGCTCGGAGCAGCCGAGCGGATCGCGACATCTGCCGCAGATCGAGCAGAAGGCGCCAACCTTCGCCAAGATCGGCGGCGCGGCTGTCGCCAGCCAGGAAGAGTCGGAGCAAAATCCACGCGCGCGCTCAGCCAGGCTGCGCGCGGCGCAACGGACCGACGCGCCCGCGCGCGTGGCAGACATTGACATGTTCGGGCTGCCGAAACTGCCCGAATTGCATCAGGCCGAGTAGGGGTGTCGAAGCGTGTTCCGTACGAGTGATACAGTGCTGATAGCGGTGATGGTCGCCGCCGCCGCCTTTACATACAAGACCAAGCACGATGCCGAGGGAAAGTACCGCGAGGTTCGAAAGCTCGAGGCGGCGATCCACTACGAGGAGGACACGATCGATGTTCTCAAGGCCGACTGGAGCCTGCTCACCCAGCCCGCCCGCCTTCAGCGCCTGGTCGAAACCTTCGGCGAACAGCTGAAGCTGCAGCCGGTCGATCCGCATCAGATCGTCGAACTGTCCGACCTGCCGGTCAAGGAATTGAACGTCGAGCAGGTCATCGGCGATGAAGTCGCCGACGCCAAGGGCAAGGACAAGATCAAGACCGGGAGCGTCAAGCCATGATCAATTGGGTGAAGAGCCGCGTGGCTGGGCGCAAAGGCTCGGAAATGGCTCCTATCGTCGTGTATGGCGCCAAGAAGGCCGGCAGGGGCGGGCGCAGCCGCGCCCGGGTGCTGATGACCATGGCCGCCTTCTTTTCCATCTACTCGGCGATCGCCGGGCGCCTGGTCTATCTCGGCTTGCAGGATCCCAACGCCGATGGAGGCCCGGCGTCGCGCGTCACTGCTTCGCGGCCCGACATTGTCGACCGCAATGGCATGGTGCTCGCAACGGACATCAAGATGGCTTCGCTCTTCGGTGAGCCGCGCCGCATCGTGGATGTCGACGAAACGATCGAGAAGCTATCGACGGTGCTGCCCGATATCGACGCCGAGCAGGTCTACAAAAAGCTCAAGACCGGTGCGGGCTTTGTGTGGCTGAAGCGCCAGCTATCGCCACGCCAGCAGAACGACATCATGCAGCTCGGCCTGCCGGGCATCGGCTTCCGCACGGAGAACCGCCGATTCTATCCGGCCGGGTCGACCACCTCCTACATTGTCGGCCTGACCAACATCGACAATCAGGGCATCTCCGGCATGGAGAAGTACATCGATGGCCAGGGTCTGGCCGACTTGCAGGCGAGCGGTTTGGCAGTCGCCAAGGACCTCAAGCCGGTGAAACTGTCGATCGATCTGCGCGTACAGCACATTGTGCGCGATGAAATCCTCACCGCCATGAACAAATATCACGCCATTGCAGCGGGCGCGGTGGTTCTCAACGTCAAGACGGGCGAAGTCGTGGCCATGGGGTCAGTTCCGGACTTCGATCCGAACAATCCTGTCGATGCCAACGACAAGGATAAGCTTAACCGCATGTCTGCGGGACTCTACGAAATGGGCTCCACCATCAAGAGCTTCACCACGGCCATGGCGTTGGATTCGGGTAAGGTGACACTGAACTCTACCTTCGACGCGCGGCGCCCCATCACCATCGGTCGTCGCACGATCCGTGACTTCCACGGCAAGGGTAGGGTTTTGACCGTGCCGGAAGTGTTCATCTACTCCTCCAACATCGGTTCGGCGAAGGAGGCCGACGTGGTCGGCATCGAAGGCCACCGCGAGTTCCTGCACCGGATGGGGGTGCTTGAGAAGATGAATACCGAACTGCCGGAAGTTGCCAAGCCGACCGAGCCCAAAGTTTGGAAGAAGGTCCACTCCATTACGGCTGCGTTCGGTCACGGGTTCTCGACCACGCCCTTGCAAACGGCCGTGGGTTGCGCAGCCTTGATGAATGGCGGCATGTTGATAGAGCCCACTTTTCTGCCGCGCACGATCGAAGGGGCGGCTGAAGCCGCGACTCGCGTCGTCAATGAGAAGACCAGCGAAGATATGCGCTACCTTTACCGGCTGAACGCCGAGAAGGGGTCGGGCAAGAAGGCCGAGGTGCCGGGATATCGCGTAGGCGGCAAGACCGGTACAGCCGAGAAGGTGGTCAACGGCCGCTATTCGAGCAATGTCCGTTTCAATGCGTTTGTGGCCTCCTTTCCGATGGACGATCCTCAATATATCGTCCTGTCCATCATCGACGAGCCGAAGCCGGAGAAGCCTGGGATGGGCGCCACTGCGGGCTCCAACGCGGCCCCCATCGTCGCCAACATTATCCGCCGTTCGGCCTCCATGCTTGGCGTGAAGCCCGATTTCGGCCAAGAGAAGCCTATTGAAATAGTGGCTGCCGACTGATTCGAGCCATTTCCCCTTCCCGGACCACGCCTGACGAACGAAGCTTCATGAAACTCAGCGAATTCGCCGATATCCTGCCTGTGGAGGGCGCCGCGCTCGCCGGCCTCGACATTGCCGGCGTGACTTCGGACTCCCGGGCGGTGTCTCCGGGCATGCTGTTCTTCGGCGTTGCCGGGACGAAGGCCAATGGCGCGGCCTATGCCGCCGACGCCGCGCGCAAGGGCGCCGCTGCGGTCATCCTCTCGGGAAATGTCGAGGCGGCCGATCTTGGCGTGCCGGCACTTCGCGTTGACGATGCGCGTCGCGCCTTGGCGCTGGCTGCGGCCAAGTTCTATGGCCGCCAGCCGGCAACGATGGTGGCCGTAACCGGCACCAGCGGCAAGACATCCGTCGCGTCCTTTGTCCGGCAGATATGGGAGCAGACCGGCCATCAGGCCGCCAGCATCGGCACGACCGGGGTCATTGCGCCTGGCCGCAACGACTACGGCTCTCTGACCACCCCCGACCCTGTCGCCCTGCACGCTCTGCTGAAGGAACTCGCCGACGCCGGCGTGACGCACGCGTCCATGGAGGCGTCGAGCCATGGCCTCGACCAGCGCCGCCTCGACGGCGTCAAGCTGGCGGCCGGGGCCTTTACCAATCTTGGCCGCGACCACATGGATTATCATCCGACGGTCGACGACTATCTTCGGGCCAAGCTGCGCCTGTTCGACACCTTGCTCGACAAAACTGCGCCCGCGGTCATCTTCGCGGACGATCCATTCTCGCAGCCGACCATCGATGCGGCGCGGGCTGCCGGTCTCAGCGTGCTGACGGTCGGCCGTCACGGCGACTTCCTGCGCCTGAAGCGGGTGGAGCATGAGCGGTTTCGCCAGCGCGCCGAGATCGAGGCCGACGGCGTGATCCATGAGATCGATCTGCCCCTGGCAGGCGACTTCCAGATCTACAACGCCCTGGTCGCGGCTGGCCTTGCCGCCGCTACCGGAACGGACGCCGGCAAGGCCCTTCGGGCGCTGGAGAAACTGAAGGGCGCTTCGGGACGGCTGGAGCTTGTCGGCACCGCCGCCAACGGCGCGCCGGTCTATGTTGATTATGCACACAAGCCGGACGCGCTGGAGAACGTGCTGGCGTCGGTGCGGCCTTTCACCACCGGCCGGGTCATCGTGGTGTTTGGATGCGGCGGCGACCGCGACCGCGGCAAGCGGCCGATCATGGGCGAGATCGCCACACGCCTGGCTGATGTGGCCATCGTCACCGACGATAATCCCCGCTCCGAGGTTCCGCAGGACATCCGCGCCGCGATCATGGCAGCGGCGCCTGGCGCTATCGAGATCGCCGACCGTCATCAGGCGATTCGCGAGGCCGTGGCCCTGCTTCATGCCGGAGACACGCTCATCGTGGCCGGGAAGGGGCACGAGGAAGGCCAGACGATTGGCGACAAGACGTTCCCGTTCTCCGACCACGAGGAGGTCCGCAAGGCTCTCCGGGGCGAGGGCGGCGCATGAGCCTGCTTTGGACCGCTGAGGAATTGGTTGCCGCGATGGGTGGTCGTCCGGTCGGCGCGATGCCGGACGGCATCACCGGGATCTCCATCGATAGCCGCACGCTACAGCCCGGCGAGGCCTTCTTCGCCATCAAGGGCGAATCCATGGACGGTCATGATTTCGCGACCGCCGCCATGGCCGCCGGCGCGGGGCTGCTGGTCGTTGCGGAGGAAAGGCTGCCGGCGCTCGGACGTGTTTCCACGATGATCGTCGTGACTGACGTGCTGATGGCTTTGGAGCAACTGGGTATCGCAGCCCGCGCGCGATCCCAGGCGAAAATTATCGCGATCACCGGCTCGGCCGGCAAAACCAGCACCAAGGAAATGTTGCGTCATGCGCTCATCGGCGTCGGCAAGGTGCACGCGTCGGACAAATCGTTCAACAATCACTGGGGCGTGCCGCTGACGCTGGCGCGCATGCCGGCTGATTGCGACTACGCGGTTTTCGAGATCGGCATGAACCATGCCGGCGAGATCCGGCCGCTTACCAGGATGGTGAGGCCGCACATCGCCGTCGTTACCCTGATCGCCGCCGCGCATCTCGGCCATTTCCGCAATCTTGACGAGATCGCCGGCGCCAAAGGGGAGATCTTCGAAGGTGTAGAACCGGGCGGCGCAGCGCTGATCAATCGCGACGACCCGCGCGCGAAGAAGCTTCTCAAGCTGGCCGAGGAGGCTGGTGTAGAGAACCGCTACGGTTTTGGCGAGCATGTCAGGGCGAACTACCGCTTGCTCGATTGCACGCTTTTTGCTGAGCATTCCACGATTTCGGCCAAGATCGGCGGCAAGGAAATCACCGCGCGGATCGGCATTCCCGGGCGGCATGTCGTGCAGAACGCCCTGGCGGTGCTTGGCGCGGCACATTTAGCGGGCGCGCCGGTGCCGGCCGTTGCCCTGGCGCTGGCCGACATGAGGGCGGAGCCGGGGCGCGGCCAGCGACATCGCCTGAAGCATCCGAAGGGCCCGTTCACGCTGATCGACGAGAGCTACAACGCAAATCCGGCCTCGATGGCAGCATCGCTGGCGATGCTGAAGGCAACGCCGGTCGAGGAAGGCGGGCGACGCATCGCGGTGCTCGGCGATATGCTGGAGCTCGGCAAGCACGCGCCGAAGCTGCATGCGGCGCTGGCTGAACTGGTGCGGGACTCGACGGCCGACAAGGTGTTGCTCGCCGGGCCGGAAATGAAGGCATTGGCCGAAGTGCTGCCGCAGGAACTCGAAGCCGAGTACCGCAAGAGCGCCGACGAATTGCGACCGCTGCTGCTGTCGGCCATCCGGCCGGGCGATGCGGTCATGGTAAAATCATCCAAGGGGATCGGTTTCTCGCGATTGGTCGAGGCGGTCGTGAAAAAGTTTCCGTCCGCTGCCGTCGCCTCGAAACCGAGCTGAGGCGGGGGAACGCCGGATTATGTTCACATTGCTAGTCGGACTGTCGGACCAGTTCCAGGTCTTCAACGTCTTTCGCTACATCACATTCCGGACCGGCGGCGCGCTGATTACGTCGGCGGTTCTGGTGTTCATGTTCGGGCCTATGATCATCAACAATTTGCGGCTGAGGCAGGGCAAGGGTCAGCCGATCCGTGCCGATGGCCCGCAGACGCATTTCAAGAAGGCTGGCACCCCCACCATGGGCGGCCTGATGATCATGTCCGGCATCGTAGGGTCGGCACTGTTATGGGCCGACATCACCAGTGTCTACGTCTGGGTGGTGCTGATCGTCACGCTGGGTTTCGGTGCCATCGGCTTTTATGACGACTATCTCAAGGTCACCAAGCAATCGCATCTTGGATTGTCCGGAAAGACCAGGCTCGGCATCGAGTTTCTCATCGCGGGCGTCGCCGCCTTCGTCATCATGCAAAGCGGCCAGACGTCGTTCTCCTCGTCGCTCACCTTCCCGTTCATCAAGGACTTTGTCCTCAATCTAGGCTGGTTCTTCATCCCCTTCGCCTGCGTGGTGATCGTGGGGGCAGGCAACGCGGTCAACCTGACCGACGGCCTGGACGGCCTTGCGATCGTGCCGATCATGATTGCGGCGGCCTCGTTCGGCGTGATCGCCTACCTCTCGGGCAACGCGGTCTTCGCGGAATATCTGCAGATACACTTTGTGCCGGGCACCGGCGAACTCGCCGTCGTGCTTGGCGCGGTCATCGGCGCCGGCCTTGGTTTTCTCTGGTTCAACGCGCCGCCGGCCGCCATTTTCATGGGCGATACGGGCTCGCTTGCGCTGGGCGGATTGATCGGGACCGTCGCGGTCGCCACCAAGCACGAGATCGTCATGGCAATTGTCGGCGGTCTCTTCGTGATGGAGGCGCTGTCTGTTATCATCCAGGTGGGCTTCTTCAAGATGACCGGGCGGCGCGTATTCCTGATGGCGCCCATCCACCACCATTTCGAGAAGCTCGGCTGGACGGAGAGCCAGGTTGTGATTCGCTTCTGGATCATCGCCGTGCTTCTTGCTCTGGTTGGATTGTCGTCGCTGAAGCTGCGTTGAGGGGGGCTCGGTGATTCCGGCACGGACGTTTAGCGGCAGGCGCGTCGCCCTGTTTGGTCTCGGTGGCTCGGGCATCGCTACCGCGCAGGCATTGATCGAAGGCGGCGCCCAGGTCTTTGCGTGGGACGACAATCCCGAAAGCGTTTCACGCGCGCAAGCGGCCGGCGTGTCGACCGAAAACCTGCGCGAAACGGATTGGAGCGGCATCGCCTCCTTCGTTCTGTCTCCCGGCGTGCCGTTGACGCATCCGAAACCGCATTGGACGGTTGAACTGGCGCGGGGCGCGGGCGTCGAAATCATCGGCGATGTCGAGCTTTTCGGCCGGGAGCGGAAGCTCGCGGCACCGACGGCTCCATTCATCGCCATCACCGGCACCAACGGCAAGTCCACGACCACGGCGCTGATTGCCCACATCCTCAAGGCATCGGGGCGCGATGCGCAGATGGGCGGCAATATCGGCCGTGCCGTGATGACACTCGACCCGCCTGCGCCCGACCGGTTCTATGTCGTGGAATGTTCTTCCTACCAGATCGACCTTGCGCCCTCGATCAATCCGACCGCCGGTATCCTGCTCAATTTGACGCCGGATCATCTCGATCGCCATGGCACCATGCAGCACTACGCGGCGATCAAGGAGCGGCTGGTCGCGGGCAGCGAAACGGCCATTGTCGGCGTTGACGATGTCTATTGCGTGCAGATCGCCGACCGGCTCGAACAGGCCGGCAAGGAAGTCGTGCGCATCTCCAAGCGCTTGCCTCTGCCCGACGGCTATTTTGCCGACAACACCGATCTGATGGAGGCGACTGGCGGGCGCTACGAGCGGATCGGCTTCCTGGAGGGGATCGGCTCGCTGCGCGGCCAGCACAATGCCCAGAATGCCTTGGCGGCTGTTGCCGCATGCCTGAAGGTCGGGCTCGACCTGGGTGAGATTCAATCGGGCCTGGAAAGCTTTCCCGGACTTGCGCATCGCATGGAGCAGGTCGGCCGCAAGGGCCATGTGCTGTTCGTCAACGATTCCAAGGCGACCAATGCCGACGCCGCCGCGCCGGCGCTGTCCAGCTTCCCCCGCATCTACTGGATCGCCGGTGGGCTGCCGAAGGAAGGCGGCATCGAGTCGCTGCGCGGCATGTTCCCGCGCATTGCGCGGGCCTATCTCATCGGCGAGGCCGCACCTTCCTTTTCGGCCACGCTGGGAGAAACGGTTCCTTATGAAATTTCCGGCACTCTTGCTTCCGCTGTCGAACACGCCGCGCATGACGCGGCTATGGACGATAGCGGCGAGGCGGTTGTGTTGTTGTCGCCAGCCTGTGCGAGTTTCGACCAGTTCAAGAATTTCGAGGTGCGCGGCGATGCCTTTCGAAAGGCGGTTCGCGGCATCTCCGGAGTGATTCCGATCGGAGTGTAGGCATGTTGAGCCGCCTGGACAAAAGCCCTGTCGCCAATTGGTGGTGGACGATCGACCGCTGGTTTCTGGCGGCCTTCCTGCCGCTGATGGGGCTTGGCGTTGTCCTGTCCTTCGCCGCCAGCCCGGCGGTGGCCGAGCGTATCGGACTCGATTCCTTTCATTTCGCCACACGGCAGATCATCTTCATGCTGCCGGCGCTGGCCGCCATGCTGGCGGTCTCCTTTCTCAATGCGCGCCAGGTCAGGCGGTTGGCGCTGATCATGCTCGGTGTATCGCTGCTGCTGATGGTGGCCGTGCTGTTCATCGGCGTTGAGGTCAAGGGCGCCCGGCGCTGGGTGTCCTTTCTCGGCGTTTCGATCCAGCCTTCTGAATTCATGAAGCCCGCCTTCGTCGTCATCTGCGCCTGGTTCTTCGCCGAGCGCGCGCGCAAGCCCGAAATTCCCGGCAGCCTTCTCGCCATGGTCCTGCTCGGCGTTGTCCTGGCGCTGTTGGTGGCGCAGCCCGATCTCGGCCAGACCATGCTCACCGCCGGCACCTGGGGCGTCATGTTCTTCATGGCCGGGATGTCGTGGTTCTGGATCGTGCTGCTGGGCGGGCTGGCTGCGGCGGGCGCCTTTGCCGCCTATTGGATTTTTCCGCATGTCGCCAGCCGCCTCGACCGCTTCATTTCCGGCCAGGGCGACACCTTCCAGGTCGATATGGGCCGAGACGCGGTGGTGCACGGAGGCTGGTTCGGCGTCGGACCGGGCGAGGGGACTGTCAAACGAATGATTCCGGACAGCCATGCCGACTTCGTGTTTGCGGTCGCCGGCGAGGAGTTCGGCATCGTGCTGTGCTTCCTGATCATGGGCATTTTCGCCTTCATCGTCATGCGCGGCATGCTCGTCGCCTTGAAGGAGCATGACGACTTCACGCGCTATTCCGTTGCAGGCCTCGTCACCGTGTTTGGCTTCCAGTCGATCATCAACATGGGTGTCAACCTGCAGATGATGCCGGCCAAGGGCATGACGCTACCGTTCATCTCCTATGGCGGCTCGTCGCTGATCGCGATCGCTATATCCATGGGTATGGTGCTGGCGCTTAGCCGCAAACGCCCGGAAACGCTGCGCAAGCGTGGCCATGGATTGCCGGTGCGCGAACTGATCCCGGCGGAATAGTCTTGGCGGCGAAAACTGTCCTCCTTTGCGCCGGCGGAACCGGCGGCCATCTCTTCCCGGCGGAAGCGCTGGCGCATGAACTCCTCGCCCGCGGCTGGGAGGTGCATCTCGCCACCGATGATCGCGCAAACCGCTTTGCCGGAAACTTCCCGGCCAGCGCCGTGCATCCGATCGCCTCGGCGACGTTCGGCCAGAAGAATCCTGTCGCGTTGACGCGCTCCTTCTGGCGTATCTGGAAGGGTGTGCGGCAGGCTTCGGCGCTGATTGGCCGCATCAAGCCTTCGGTCGTTGTCGGATTCGGCGGCTATCCGACATTGCCGCCGCTCTACGCCGCCACGCGGCGTGGCGTACCGACCCTCGTCCACGAACAGAACGCGGTGATGGGACGGGCCAATCGCGCGCTGGCGCGGCGCGTCACCGCGATTGCGGGCGGATTCCTGCCGGGAGGGCAAGGCGCCGACGCAGCAAAGACCATCGTTACCGGCAATCCGGTACGGCCAGCCGTGCTGGAGGCCGCTCGCACACTCTATCGTCCGTCCGGGCGCGGCGAGCCGTTCCGGCTTTTGGTGTTCGGCGGCAGCCAGGGCGCACTCTTCTTTTCGGAGGCGATGCCGGCTGCAATCGCCGCGCTGCCCGATGCCCTGCGGAAACGGTTGCGCGTCACACAGCAGGCCCGCACCGAAGATCAGGACGCCGTCATCGAGGCCTATAATCAACTGGGCGTCTCGGCGGAGATATCGCCCTTTTTTGGCGATATGGCCCAGCGCATCGCGGCCGCGCACCTCGTAATCTCGCGCTCCGGGGCATCAACTGTTTCCGAGGTCTCCGTCATCGGCAGGCCGTCTCTGCTGGTCCCGTACCCCTATGCCCTGGATCACGACCAGGCGGCCAACGCGGCGGCCCTGGCTGCTGCGGGCGGCGCGGAGGTGCATGTGCAGGCCAGCCTGACCCGCGAGTGCATCGCCGAACTGTTGACCGGCTTCATGAACGATCCCGCCAAGCTCACCGCCATGGCCGCCGCGGCCAAATCGGCCGGAAAGCCGGATGCGGCAAGGTTGCTCGCCGACCTGACAGAGGCTATTGCCTCAGGCAAATCAATTGCCGAATTCAGGAAGGGAGCGCGGTCATGAAGATGCCGCAGACGATCGGGCTTGTGCATTTTATCGGCATAGGCGGCATCGGCATGAGCGGCATCGCCGAGGTGCTGCACAATCTGGGTTACCGCGTGCAGGGGTCCGACCAGGCCGACAGCGCCAATGTGCAGCGGCTGCGGGACAAGGGCATTGCCTGCTTCGTTGGCCACAAGGCGGAGAACCTCGGCGAGGCCGAGGTCGTCGTCGTCTCGACCGCAATCAAGAAATCGAATCCGGAACTCAAGGCCGCCCGCGAGAGGCTGCTGCCGATCGTGCGCCGCGCCGAGATGCTGGCGGAACTGATGCGCTTCCGCCAGGCCGTCGCCATTGGCGGCACGCATGGCAAGACCACCACCACTTCGATGGTGGCGACGCTGCTCGAGGCGGGCGGGCTCGACCCGACGGTCATCAATGGCGGCATCATCAATGCCTACGGCACCAATGCCCGCATGGGCGAGGGCGAGTGGATGGTGGTCGAGGCCGATGAGAGCGACGGTACCTTCCTCAAGCTGCCAGCCGATGTCGCTGTCGTGACGAACATCGATCCTGAGCATCTCGATCACTACGGCACCTTCGACAAGGTGCGCGAGGCTTTCCGCCAGTTCGTCGAGAATGTGCCCTTTTACGGCTTCGGCGTGATGTGCACCGACCATCCCGAAGTGCAGGCCCTGGTGTCGCATATCGAAGATCGCCGCGTCATCACCTATGGCGCCAATGCGCAGGCCGATGTTCGCTTCACGAACCATCGCATGGAGGGCGCGACATCGCGGTTCGATATCGTGATCCGCGACCGCAAGCGGTCGACGGTGACCAATATTGACGGCCTCGCCCTGCCGATGCCGGGGCGGCACAATGTTTCCAACGCCACCGCCGCGATTGCCGTGGCGCATGAGCTGGGCCTTGGCCCGGAGGCAATCAAGAAGGGCCTGTCCTCCTTCGGCGGCGTCAAGCGGCGCTTCACGCTGACAGGAGAGTGGAACGGCGTTCAGGTGTTCGATGACTACGGACACCATCCCGTCGAGATCAAGGCAGTCTTACGTGCGGCGCGCGACGCCACCAGGGGGCGGATCGTGGCCATCGCCCAACCCCACCGTTATACGCGCCTGCGCGATTTGTTTGACGATTTCGCTGCCTGCTTCAACGATGCGGACACGGTCCTAGTGGCCCCGGTCTACGCGGCGGGCGAAGATCCGATCGACGGCATCTCGTCCGACACACTGGTGTCTCGCATCCGCTCCGGCGGGCACCGCGACGCGCGCCACATCGACGGACCACAAGACATCGCGCAGACGGTCAGGGATCTGACCAAGCCGGGAGATTTTGTCGTGTTCCTGGGCGCTGGCAATATCACGCAGTGGGCTTACGCGCTGCCGAAGGAACTCGATGGCGGCGGAGTTGGCGGGTGATGCTGGGATACGGTCAAGCATCCCGCTGCCCTTCGCTCTTGCCCTCTCGTCGTGAAGAACGGGGAGAGGGGAACGTCCGCGTTGCGGCAAATCTCGCGACGCTAATGATTGGCGAAAGCGGGGATGAGTGCATCTCCTCTCCCTGTTCTCCACGGGAAGAGGATGCCGGCAGGCAGGTGAGGGGCAGCGCTGACCTTTCGATGGTAGGGTCAGCGGAATGAGCCGAGGCCAAGACCTTATCGCTGGTTTCAGCGACAAGCTTTCCGCTCTGCGTGGGCGGCTGACGCCGGACGCGGAGATGGACAAGATCACCTGGTTCCGCGCCGGCGGCGCGGCCGATGCGCTTTTCCAGCCCGCGGATGAGGACGATCTGGCGGCGTTTCTCAAAGCGGTCCCGGTCGAAGTACCCATCACTGTGGTCGGCATAGGCTCTAACCTGCTGGTCCGCGAAGGCGGTATCCGTGGCTTTGTCGTTCGGCTCTCGGCGAAGGGTTTCGGCGAGGCCGAGCGCGTCTCCGATACGCGCATCCGGGCGGGTGCCGCGTGTCCGGACAAGCGCGTCGCAGCCCTTGCCCTTGAGGCCGGCATCGGCGGCTTCCACTTCTACCACGGCATTCCCGGCGCGATCGGCGGCGCCTTGCGGATGAACGCCGGCGCCAATGGCGTCGAGACGCGTGAGCGCGTCGTGGAAGTGCGTGCACTGGACCGGCAGGGCAACACTCACATCCTTTCAAACGCCGAGATGGGCTATGCCTATCGTCACTCCTCCGCGCCTGCCGATTTCATCTTCACCTCCGGTCTGTTCGAGGGACATGGTGAGGAACCTGCCGCGATAAAGGCGGCGATGGACGCTGTCCAGCATCATCGGGAGACGGTGCAGCCGATCCGCGAAAAGACGGGCGGTTCGACCTTCAAGAACCCTGAAGGCACCTCCGCCTGGAAGGAGATCGACAAGGCCGGCTGTCGCGGCCTGATGATCGGCGGCGCGCAGATGTCGCCGATGCATTGCAACTTCATGATCAATGTCGGCAATGCCAGCGGCTACGATCTGGAATATCTCGGGGAGACCGTCCGCGCGCGTGTGCTCGAACATTCCGGCATCCGCCTTCAATGGGAAATCAAGCGCATCGGCACCTTCAAACCTGGCCACGAAGTCGATGAGTTCCTGGGGTTGCTGCTCTGAGTTTGTGAGATGCAGTTCGCTCCACGGTGCACCGTGGTCCGCAAACTTCGCGTGAGGCGCTCTCCTGCTTTGAGGGAGGGTGCAGTGTCGGGGAAGCAAGGCACAGTACCGCAGTGAATTGATTCGAATCAATATTCAGGGTCGTCATTGATGCTGACACGACGATCTCGTGCACACTGCATCTCGATTTGCCCAACTCGGCGCAGTGAAATGCGTTCAAGAAAATCTTAACATCTCTGATATTTACACCATATTCCTTGTGTTTCTCATTATCCCGTACACTCTCCGCGCGACTTCCAGCCGTGCTGTTCAATCATTTTTGGCCAATAAAAACGCGGCAAAATTAGCGCTCGCGAGTGATCTGAAAATGAAAGAAATCGCAATTCGATCACGAGGAAAAAGTCTCATAGTTTCATTGGCTTATTAAAAACTGAATCAATTCCGAATCAAAGCGCTGGACATAGATTCGCGCGTCTGGTTGATTGGCCTAAAGCGTTTCCTGATTTGCGGCGTAGTGCCTGAACGGTTCGTGTCTGCCCTGGTGGCCTGGCCACCGGAGGTTGTTGGCGCATGCAGGGAATGTTGGGGACATGGAAGCCGCTCTAGAGGGGAAAATAGGGCATGGCGTCAAAGCATGTGGCGGTGTTGTTAGGTGGATTCTCATCCGAACGTCCCGTCTCACTATCATCCGGAAATGCCTGCGCCGATGCGCTGGAGCAGGTCGGCTACGACGTCTCGCGAGTTGACGTTACACGTGATGTCGGCGCCGTGCTTTCCGAGCTTCGGCCCGATGTCGCGTTCAACGCCCTGCATGGGCCGTTCGGAGAAGACGGGACGATCCAGGGCATCCTTGAATATCTGGCGATCCCCTACACCCACTCGGGCGTCCTGGCCTCGGCGCTGGCGATGAACAAGGAACAGGCCAAGCGCGTAGCCAAGGCCGCCGGCATTCCGGTGGCGGAATCGAAGGTGCTGAACCGCATGTCGATCCGCAATGAGCATCCGATGAAGCCGCCCTATGTGGTCAAGCCGGTGAATGAAGGATCGAGTTTCGGCGTGGTCATCGTCAAGGAAGATCAGTCGCATCCGCCGCAGGTGATCACCTCTTCCGACTGGCGCTACGGCGATACTGTGATGGTGGAGCGCTACATCCATGGACGTGAGCTGACATGCGCCGTGATGGGCGATGTGGCGCTCGGCGTGTGCGAAATCGTCCCAACCGGGCACGCCTTCTACGACTACGACTCAAAATACGTCGCCGGCGGCTCAAAACACGAGGTTCCGGCTAAAGTTTCATTAAATATTTACCAAAAAATACAGACACTGGCCCTCAAGGCGCACCAAGCAATCGGCTGTCGGGGAATATCCCGGTCTGACTTCCGCTACGACGACCGTCATTCGGAGAATGGCGAGCTCGTTTGGCTGGAGGTCAACACACAACCGGGCATGACGCCGACATCACTGGTGCCGGAGATTGCCGCGGATGCGGGACATTCATTCGGCGAGTTGCTGAAATGGATGGTGGAGGACGCGTCGTGTTTGCGTTGAAGCCGAGGCACGGTTTGCGGGTGTCGCGCGGTGGCGCCGGCGTCTCTTTGCTATCTGACCTCGTTCAGGGATTTGTCTTGCCGCGCTGGCTGCGCCGCCCGGTGCGGGCTTTCGGCCGCTTCGGCATGGGCGATTTCAAGCCGCCGCGCTTTGCGGCCGGCGCACTGAATGCGTTGGTCCTTGGTGCGGCAGCTGTTTACGGCACGGTCGTTGGCGGCCACATGCCCGCAGTGGTGCAGGCCGTTACCGCCCGCACCGGTTTCGCGGTCGACCAGATCAAGGTTATCGGCAATCGCGAGACGTCGGAAATCGATGTCCTGGAGCGCTTGCAGCTTGATGGCTGGACCTCCCTCATCGGCATGAATGCCGATGAGGCGCGCGATCGGATTGCGGCCTTGCCCTGGGTCAGCCAGGTGTCGGTGCGCAAGACCTATCCGAACGCGATTGAGGTCAAGCTCGATGAGCGCCAGCCCTTCGCAATCTGGCAGCACAATGCGGAACTCACCGTCATCGAGTCTTCGGGCAAGGCGATCGCGCCCTACAGGCCGGGTGGCTTGAGCAAACTGCCGGTGGTGGTGGGACAGGGCGCCGAGCGGGACGCCGCCGCTTTCATCGCCAAGATGGAAGCGTTCCCCGGTCTCGCCTCGCGTGCCCGGGTTTACCTGCGCATCGCCGCGCGCCGCTGGGATGTTCAGTTCGAGAATGGCGTGGTGGCAAAGCTGCCGGAATTTGGCGAGGACGTCGCCCTTGCGGACCTTGAGAAGATGGACCGCGACAGCGGCCTCTTGTCGAAGGATATCGCGGTGGTGGATCTGCGGCTGTCCGACCGGGTGGTGGTGCGCCTGACGCCGGAAGCCGTGGAACGGCGCGAAGCTGCCCTTAAGGAAAAGCCGAAGCCGCATAAGGCCAAGGCGGAGAAGCGTACATGAGTTGGCTCGGTGGCCCCAAGGAAGACACGACGCGCCGTTCCGGCATCATCACCGTGCTGGACATCGGCTCCACCAAGGTCTGCTGCATCGTTGCCAGGCTTCGTCCCAATGTCAGCGACAGCCAGTTGCTGCGCACGCGGACACATAAGGCGCAGGTCATCGGCATCGGCCACCAGAAGTCGCACGGTGTAAAGTCGGGCCGCGTGATCGACCTTGACCGCGCCGAAAGCGCGATCCGTCTTTCGGTCGACGCAGCCGAGCGCATGGCCAACGTCACCGTCGACTCCTTGCTGGTGAACTTGTCCGCCGGCCGGCTGAGAAGCGAAATCTTCAATGCCACGATCAACCTCGGCGGCCATGAAGTCGACGAGTCGGACATCAAGCGCGTGCTTGCCGCCGGCGCCAAGCAGGCAATGAAGGCCGAGCGCGAGGTTATCCACTCAATGCCGGTCCGCTTTTCGCTGGACCAGGAGCAGGGCGTGCAGGATCCGCGCGGCATGGTCGGCGACACGCTGGGTGTCGACATGCATGTGCTGACCGGCGACGCCGGCCCGGTGCGCAATCTCGAAGCATCGATCAATCGCGCTCATCTGTCTGTCGAACGCATGGTCGCGACGCCCTATGCGAGCGGTCTTGCCGCGTTGGTAGATGACGAACTCGAAATGGGGGCAACCTGCATCGATATGGGCGGCGGCTCCACGACGCTGTCCGTCTTTGCCGATGGCCGCTTCATCCATGCCGACGCGGTGCCCCTTGGCGGCAATCATGTCACCATGGATCTGGCGCGCGGCCTCTCGACGCGGCTCGAAGACGCCGAACGCCTGAAGGTCATGCACGGCTCGGTCATTCCGACCGCCGACGACCGCGACGTGATCTCGGTGCAGCCGATCGGCGACGACATCGAGGTTCCGATGCAGATCCCGCGCTCGGCGATGACGCGGATCATCCAGGCGCGGCTGGAAGAGACACTCGAACTCCTGCGCGACAGGCTCGCGCGATCCGGTCACGCAAATACAGCGGGCAAGCGTGTGGTGCTGACCGGCGGCGCCTGCCAAGTGGCCGGCATGACCGAAATGGCGCGCCGCGTTCTCGGGCGCAATGTCCGGATAGGCCGCCCGCTCGGAGTGGCCGGATTGCCGGAAGCCGCAAAGGGACCGGCCTTCTCCACTGCGGTGGGACTGTTGATCTACCCGCAGATGGCCGGGTTCGAAAGCCTCTACAGCAAAGACAGCTTCAGTCAGCGCATGACGGGTACCGGTGGCAGGTTCCACCGCATGAGTCAGTGGTTGAAAGACAGTTTCTAACAATCAGGGGAAAGCCCCAACACAGCCGCAAGGCGAGGCGGCAGGAAAGGCGAAAAGGATAGTGCAATGACGATCAATCTCCAAAAACCGGATATTACCGAATTGAAGCCCCGCATCACCGTGTTCGGGGTCGGCGGCGGCGGCGGAAACGCGGTCAACAACATGATCACAGCCGGCTTGAGGGGTGTCGAATTCGTTGTTGCGAACACCGACGCTCAAGCGCTGACAATGTCGAAGGCCGAGCGGCTGATCCAATTGGGCGCCAATGTCACCGAGGGCCTCGGCGCGGGTTCGCAGCCCGAAGTAGGCCGCGCCGCTGCCGAAGAGTGCATCGACGAGATCCTCGATCATTTGCAGCACACGCACATGTGCTTCGTGACCGCTGGTATGGGCGGTGGCACCGGCACGGGCGCAGCCCCTGTGGTTGCCCGCGCGGCGCGCGAGAAGGGCATCCTGACGGTCGGCGTCGTCACCAAGCCGTTTCATTTCGAAGGCATGCGCCGCATGAAGACGGCGGATTTCGGCATCGAGGAACTGCAGAAGTGCGTCGATACGCTGATCGTCATTCCGAATCAGAATCTGTTCCGTCTTGCCAACGACAAGACCACCTTCGCGGATGCCTTCGCGATGGCTGACCAGGTGCTTTACTCCGGTGTCGCCTGCATCACCGACCTGATGGTCAAGGAAGGCCTGATCAACCTCGACTTTGCCGACGTCCGCTCGGTGATGCGCGAGATGGGCAAGGCAATGATGGGCACCGGCGAAGCGTCCGGCGAGGGCAGGGCGATGGCCGCCGCCGAGGCCGCCATTTCCAACCCGCTGCTCGACGAAACCTCGATGCGCGGCGCGAAGGGCCTGCTGATCTCGATCACCGGCGGCCGCGACCTCACGCTGTTCGAGGTCGATGAAGCGGCAACCCGTATCCGCGAGGAAGTGGATCAGGACGCCAACATTATACTGGGCGCTACCTTCGACGAGGATCTCGAAGGCGTCATCCGCGTTTCGGTGGTGGCAACCGGCATCGACAAGTCGGCCGAAGAAATTGCCGCCGCGCCGATAGCGATCCGCCAGCCGATGAAGCAGCCGCGTCCGGCGGGCGATATCCGTGTGCCGGCTCAACAGGAGGCCCAGCATCTGGACGGGCATCACGATCCGGTAGCCGAAGCGATCCGTGCCGCCGAGGTTCACCACAACGAAATGGCGGCGCCGCGCCAGCCCGCCCAGGAAGATTTCCGGCCGCACAGCAAACTGTTCCAGACGCCCCAGCCGGTCGCGGCAGCACCGGTCGCGCCTGTCCAGCAGCCTGCGCCGCAGCCGGCACCAGTCGCGGCGGCAGCGCCTGCGCGCATGCCGCGCGTGGAAGATTTCCCTCCGGTCGTTCAGGCCGAAATCCACGCCAAGTCCCAGCCTGCCCATGTGAACCACGAGGATCGTGGCGCGCTGGGCATCCTACGCCGCATCACCGGCAGCCTCTCGGCCCGCCGTGAGGAAGCGCCGGCCAGCGCGCAGCCGCAGTACCAGACGCGTGAACCGAAGCTTCGCCAGCCTGCGCCGGAGATGCGCCGCGCCGCCAGCCAGGACGCTCAGGTCTATGCGCCGCGCCGGGGTCAATTGGACGAGCACGGCCGTCTGTCGCCGCAGCAGCGCTCGACTCAGGATGACGATCAGCTGGATATTCCGGCGTTCCTTCGCCGCCAAGTAAACTAAGTCGTTAACGGACGCTAACCATTGCGGCGCGCGGGGCATGAATTGCCTTGCGCGCCGCTTTCATTTTTGCCATTTGTTTCAAAGATTTGCTCCTCCTCCTCTTCGGCTGGGCGCGGTTACACAGAGTAAGAAACCGTGATTTGGACTCTCCCCTCCACACCATTATCTTGCGGCGCACGATAACCTGTCGGGAACGAGGGAAGAGGCGTTCCGCTACGATCGGTTCAAACCGTTCCAGTCGCATTGTGTAACGGCAGTTTTAGACCGGTTCATGGGGACAAACTTGAACGACTTCCAGACAACCCTTGCCAGGGCCGTGACGCTTGAGGGCATCGGCGTTCACAGTGGCCAGCCGGTCACCGTCCGTTTCAACCCCGCAGACGCCGACACCGGCGTCGTCTTCAATCTGGAAGGCGGCGCGGAGCTGCGCGCGCTGATCTCGGAGGTGGGGGCGACCGACCTCTCGACCCAGCTCGGCTCCCGCAATGGGCAGCATGTAACCACCGTCGAACACCTGATGGCCGCGCTGTTCGGCCTGGGCATCGACAATGTCTCTATCGACATCGATGGCAAGGAAGCGCCGATCCTCGACGGAAGCGCGGCGCAGTTTGTCGACGCGTTCGATCAGGTCGGGCTGGAAACGCTCGATGTGAAGCGCCGTTTCATCCGTGTCCTGAAGCCTGTCCGCATCGATAGCGGCGCGTCCTGGGCGGAGTTCCGGCCTTATGACGGCACCCGCTTCGAGGTCGAGATCGATTTTGAAAGCCCGGCTATTGGCCGGCAGCGCTTTGCCAGCGACCTGACGCCGGAAGTCTTCCGCCGCGATGTCGCGCGGGCCCGCACCTTCGGCTTCATGAAGGATGTCGAGCGCCTCTGGGCCGCCGGCTATGCCCTGGGCTCCTCGCTGGAGAATTCGGTGGTGATCGGCGAAGACAGCCAGGTCATCAATATGGAAGGCCTGCGCTTCAAGGATGAGTTCGTACGCCACAAGACGCTCGACGCCGTGGGGGATCTTGCCTTGGCGGGTGCGCGCTTCCTCGGTTGCTTCCGCTCATATCGTGGCGGCCACAGGCTGAACGCTAGCGCACTGCGTGGGCTGCTGTCCGATCCGGCCGCGTTCGAAATCGTCGAGACGAGCCGGCGTCGTGGCCGTCAGTCCGAAATGATTGCGGTGAACGCGCCGGTTTTCGCGCCTTGGGTCCTTTGACGGGCTCGAATATCGTCTAGGGCAGCTGAAGCGCCTTCGGCGCCGGCCGTGCCTTAACCGCGCATAAACCATAATCGGGCACGATGTTGCGTGGCGGGGTTTGCGCATTCGGGGGGAAATGAGCCGCTGCCACAAAATTGCGGCATTGGCCGCTGATAGCGTTGCCGATAGGTGGCTGCTATGATTAATGGCGGCCTGTTTTTGACTGCGTAAACGCAGAAACCGACGGAATATGTGATGGACTTGAAACCGGCTGGCACACCGACACGGGCAGTCCGCAATCTGCTTGCGGGTCTTGCGATGCTGGTTGCGCCGCTTGCCCTTGCAGGATGCATGTCGTCGGATGACGATGTCGACCTCGCCACCTATGTCGAGCAGAGCGATCCGGCCGACGTGCTCTACAATCAGGGCCTCGCCAATCTCAACGCCGGCCGCCTGCCGGAAGCGCAGAAGAAATTCGCGGCGATCGATCGCCAGCATCCCTACTCGGAATATGCCCGCAAATCGCTCGTTATGGGCGCTTTTGCCAGCTACCGCGCCGGCAATTACGAGGAGGCAATCTCCGCCGGCAAGCGCTATGTCCAGCTCTATCCGGCCACCGAAGACGCTGCCTATGCGCAGTACATTATCGGGCTGAGCTATTTCAGGCAGATCCCCGACGTCACCCGCGATCAGCGGGAATCGCGCCAAGCCATCGAGGCGATGCAGGAGGTCGAGCAGCGCTGGCCCGATTCCGAATATGTCGACGATGCGCAGGAAAAGATCCGCTACGCCCGCGACCAGCTGGCCGGCAAGGAAATGCAGGTCGGCCGCTATTATCTTGAGCGGCGCGAATATATCGCTGCCGTCAAGCGCTTCCGCTACGTGGTCGAGAACTATTCCAACACACGCCATGTCGAGGAGGCGCTGGCCCGCCTCACCGAAGCCTATTATGCGATGGGTCTGGCCAGCGAGGCGCAGGCATCCGCTGCCGTACTCGGCCAGAACTATCCGGACAGCCAGTGGTACAAGGATTCCTACAAGCTGCTGCAGTCCCAGGGCCTGGAGCCGCGTGAAAATGCCGGTTCGTGGATCACCAAGGCCGGCAAGCTGATCACCGGCTAAAGTTCTGCCGCCAAACGGCGGCGAAACGAAAGAGTAGTGACGGGCGCCGCAGCGGAAATTCTCCGCTTCCGGCGCCCGCCGCATTTATGTAGGTTGCGCTTCGCCGCCCATTTGGCGAATCCCCCCGCTGGAGTCTTGCTCCGGCCCATCCTCGAAGGACCTTCCGAACACCCGATCATGCTTTCGCGCCTTTCCATCCGCGACATCGTCCTGATCGAGAAGCTGGACATCGACCTCGCAGAGGGGCTTTCGGTGCTGACGGGCGAAACCGGCGCCGGCAAGTCGATCCTGCTTGACGCCCTCTCGCTTGCCCTCGGCGCGCGTGGCGACATCGCTCTTGTGCGGCATGGCGCGGCGCAAGGGCAGGTGACTGCCGTGTTCGACGTCGCCGCCGGGCATCCCGCGCGCGCGCTCCTTGCCGAAAACGCCATAGACGACGATGGCGACATCATCCTGCGCCGTGTCCAGACGGCTGATGGCCGTACGCGCGTCTTCATCAACGACCAGCCCTCGAGCGTGACGCTGATGCGCGATCTTGGCCGTGCGCTGGTCGAGATACACGGCCAGCATGACGAGCGGGCGCTGGTGGATCCGTCCGCCCACCGCGACCTGCTCGACAGTTTCGGCGGCAACGCAAGCGCGCTCAGCGCCACGCACGCCGCTTGGCGGCAATGGCGCGCGACCGATCAGGAGTTGGCGGCTCACCGTACGCGCGTCGACGCCGCCGCCCGCCAGGCGGATTACCTGCGCGCCTCCGTGGACGAACTGTCGAAGCTTGACCCGCAGCCCGGCGAGGAAACGACGCTGGCCGAAGAGCGCGCCAGCATGATGCGGGCGGAAAAGATCGCCTCCGATGTACGCGACGCCGAAGATATCCTGACGGGCACGGCTGCCCCATCGCCGCAACTGGCCGGGCTGCTGCGCCGGCTACAACGCAAGGCAGCGGAAGCGCCAGGGCTGCTGGACGAGACGATCACCGCGCTGGACGAGGCGCTGCTGGCGCTCGATGCGGCGCAATCCAGCGTGAGCGCGGCGCTGCGGGCGATAGACTTCGAGCCGGAGCAGTTGGAGCGCGCCGAGGAGCGGCTCTTCGCACTGCGCGCTGCCGCCCGCAAGCACAACGTCGCTGTCGATGATCTTGCCGCGTTGCGCGACAGTTTTGCCGCCGATCTTGCCGATCTCGACGCCGGCGCCGATCGATTGGTGCGGCTGGAGGCTCAAAGCGTTGCCGCGCGCGCTGTCTACGATGAGGCGGCGAAGCATCTTTCGGACCTGCGCTACGGCGCGGCCGACGGCTTGCGCGGGGCGGTGATGGCCGAATTGCCGGCGCTCAAGCTGGAGCGCGCCGAGTTCGTCGTCGAACTGTCAACCGAGGCCGACAATCGCCTGGAGGACGGCATCGACCAGGTCGCCTTCTGGGTGCGCACCAACCCGGGCACGCGCCCCGGTCCGATGATGAAAGTCGCCTCGGGCGGCGAGCTATCTCGATTCCTGCTGGCGCTGAAGGTGGCGCTGGCCGACCGCGGCTCCGCGCCAACGCTCGTCTTCGACGAGATCGACACGGGCGTCGGCGGCGCGGTGGCAGACGCTATCGGCCAGCGCCTGGCCCGCCTGGCGGAACGCGTGCAAGTGCTGTCCGTCACCCATGCGCCCCAGGTCGCTGCCCGCGCCGATGCGCATTTTCTCATCTCCAAATCCGGCGCCGACCGTGTCGCCACGCGAGTTGAGCAGATGGACCGGCCGGCCCGCCAGGAAGAAATCGCGCGCATGCTGGCCGGCGCAACCATCACCGACGAAGCGCGAGCGGCGGCGGAAAGGCTGATGCGCGAGAAGGCGTGAATGGTGAATGGTGAATGGTGGTTAGGTTAGAGGCGCTCCGGCGGAGGAGGTTTCAGATTGACGCGAGCTGTGCGCGTGACCGGACCCATTCACCATTCACCATTCACCATCTGTCTTCCCAACCTTGCCTCGTCGTGTTACCAGCCAGCGCCAATCCTGAAAGGGACATTTCGAGTCGGCGCCGCCCACTGAACGGGGCAGCGCCCTTTTCGCATTAGGATCGGCCATGGCGACAATCATCGAGACTGCAACCGGCGCGCTGGCGCTGACCTTCGACGATGTGCTCCTGCAACCCGGACATTCCGAGGTGATGCCGGGCGAGACGGATGTGCGCACGCGCATCGCGGGTGACATCGACCTGAACCTGCCGATTCTATCGGCGGCGATGGACACGGTGACTGAATCGCGCCTTGCCATCGCCATGGCGCAGGCTGGCGGCATTGGCGTGATCCACCGCAATCTTTCGCCTGCCGAGCAGGCGGAGGCTGTGCGCCAGGTCAAGAAATTCGAGTCCGGCATGGTGGTCAATCCGGTCACCATCGGCCCCGACGCGACGCTGGCCGACGCGCTAGGCCTGATGCGCGCGCATGGCATTTCCGGCATTCCGGTGGTCGAAGGCCATGGTGGCAAGACGGGCCGGCTGGTCGGCATCCTGACCAACCGCGACGTGCGTTTCGCCTCCGATCCGGCGCAGAAAGTGCGCGAACTGATGACGCATGAGAACCTGGTGACGGTGAAGGAATCCTCCGTCGACCAGAACGAGGCTAAGCGGCTCCTGCACATGCACCGCATCGAAAAGCTGCTGGTGGTTGATCCGGCCGGCAATTGCGTCGGCCTGATCACGGTCAAGGACATCGAGAAGTCGCAGCTTAATCCAAACGCTACCAAGGATTCCCAAGGGCGGCTGCGCGCAGCCGCCGCGACCAGCGTCGGCGAGGACGGTTTCGAGCGCGCTGAGCGGCTTATCGACGCCGGCGTAGACCTGTTGGTCATCGATACGGCGCATGGCCATTCGCAGCGCGTTCTGGACGCCGTGACGCGGGCGAAGAAGCTCTCCAACTCGGTGCGCATCATTGCCGGTAATGTCGCGACTGCGGACGGCACCAAAGCGCTGATCGATGCCGGTGCGGATGGCGTCAAGGTGGGTATCGGTCCGGGCTCGATCTGCACCACGCGCATTGTTGCCGGTGTCGGTGTTCCGCAGCTCTCGGCCATCATGTCGGCTGTCGAGGCCGCGCAGAAGGCTGGCGCTTCGATCATTGCCGATGGCGGCATCAAATTCTCCGGTGATCTCGCCAAGGCGCTGGCCGCAGGCGCAAGTGCTGCGATGATAGGCTCGCTGCTGGCCGGCACGGACGAAAGCCCGGGCGAGGTCTATCTGCACCAGGGCCGCTCGTTCAAAGCCTATCGCGGCATGGGATCGGTGGGCGCGATGGCGCGTGGTTCGGCCGATCGCTACTTCCAGGCGGAGGTCCGTGACACGCTGAAACTGGTGCCCGAAGGCATCGAGGGGCAGGTGCCTTATAAAGGGCCGGTGTCGGGCGTCCTGCATCAGCTGGCCGGCGGCCTGAAGGCCGCGATGGGCTATGTTGGCGCAAAAGACCTCGCCGCATTCCGCGACCGCGCGACCTTTGTGCGCATTTCGCCGGCAGGCCTCCGCGAGAGCCACACGCACGACGTGGCCATCACGCGGGAAAGCCCGAATTATCCGGTGTAGGTCACGTGACCCGCTCCGTCGTCAGCTCGCGCCCGAACGTACAATCAGGTGCGGGCGACAGATGATCCCCTTCAGGACGAGGACGTAGATGAACCAGACTGCAATCTTCTGGCCGATGCTGGCACATGTGCTGCTGGTGTTCATCGTCTACATCGTGCTGGCGATCCGGCGCGGCGGCGCGGTGAAGACCGGCGAAGCAAAGGTGAACCAGTTCAAGGGGCGCTACGAGGAGCCCTCGAGCAGCGTTACCGCCGCCAACAACATCATGAACCAGTTCGAGCTGCCGGTGTTGTTTCACACTGCCTGCATCTGCCTCTATGTGACAGCTGGCGCCAGCTACCTGACTGTCACTCTGGCCTGGCTGTTCGCGCTGCTGCGCTACGCTCACGCCTATATTCACCTCACCAGCAACAAGCTGAAATGGCGAAACATGACCTTCCGCGTCGGCCTACTGGTGCTGGTCATATTATGGATTGCGTTCACCCTGCACATTGCCGGGATTGTCTAGGAGCGGAACGAGCGCGCCGCTGGCGCGCCTGCTATTCCACCGCGACGATCTTGCGGTTGTTAAACTTGAGCGCGATCTCGCCGCGCACCAGCTTGAGCGCGCGCTCGCCGAACACTTCGCGCCGCCACCCGGAGAGGGCTGCAACCTTCGCTTCTTCGCCGTCAGCGGCGATCCGGTCGATGTCGTCGGACGATGCCAGAACCTTTGCCGCCACGCCTTCCTTTTCGGCCACCAGACGAAGCAGCACCTTCAGAAGTTCGGACGCCGCGCTTGACCCTTCCGGATTCTGCGGCGGCTTCGGCAGCCTCGGCATCTCCTCTTTCGGCATCGCCAGCGCGGCGTTGACGGCGGCAAGCAGGGAACCGGCGGTGGCCGAGCGCTCCCAACCCTTGGGGATCGTGCGCAGCTTGCCCAGCCCCGCCTCGTCGCGCGGCTGCTGCTGGGCGATCTCGGTGATGACCTCGTCCTTGATGACGCGCCGGCGCGGCACGTTGCGGTCGCGCGCCTCGCGCTCGCGCCAGGCGGCGATTGCCTGCACCACTGCGAGTTCGCTGGGTTTCCGCAGCCGGACCTTCAGGCGCTTCCACGCATCTTCGGGATGCGGGTCATAGGTCTCGCGGGCGGTGAGAATCGCCATTTCCTCGTTCAGCCAGTGCGCGCGGCCCTCGCGCTCCAACTCGGCCTTCAGATGCAGGTACACGTCGATCAGATGAGTGACATCGGCCAGCGCGTAGGTCAGCTGCTTTTCCGACAGCGGCCGTGCCCGCCAATCCGTGAAGCGGGACGACTTGTCGATTTGTGCGCCGCTCACCTTCTGCACGATCTGCTCGTAGGAGACGCTGTCGCCGAAGCCGCAGACCATCGCCGCAACCTGGGTGTCGAACACCGGATGGGGAATCAGGCGGCCCAAATTGAAGACGATCTCGATGTCCTGCCGCGCGGCATGAAAGACTTTCGTCACCGCCTCGTTGGCCATCAACTCGAAGAACGGCGCAAGGTCGAGACCTGGAGCCAGCGGATCGATGAGCGCGGATATATCAGGCGACGCCATCTGGATGAGGCAAAGTTCCGGCCAGAACGTGGTCTCCCGGATGAACTCGGTGTCGACCGTCACAAAGTCGGACTGCGCCAGGGCAGCAGTCGTTTTCGCCAGTTCTTCGGTAGTCGTTATGAGGCGCATGCTCGCGTCTTTTCAGCCGCTGGCCTATTCGTCAAGCGAGGTTTCGCGTTTGTCACCGCCATTACGCCTGGCGAGCCGTGCGAAGATCGTTGACGTGCGTAGTAGCGCGATGAAGCGGCTGTGGCCTTGCGCCGGACCACGCACCTGCATGCGGTAAAGGATTACAGCGACCAGCGCCGCATAGACTCCGGCGCAGAAGAAGAACAGCCAGTTGGGGCCGAATCCTTCCATTACGTAGGAGGCAGTCAGCGGGCCGACAATCGCGCCGATCGAGTAGAAAAGCATCAGCGCGGCATTGACGAGGACGAACTCGCTCCTTTCCGCCCGGTCGTTGGCGTGGGCGGCGGAAAGGGAGAACATCGGCATGGCGAAGGAGCCGAAGACGAAAACCGCGACGAAATTGAAGGTCGGATCGCTGCCCGCAAGAGACGCCAGAACCAGGGCTGCAAGCATCGCGCAGATGGATGTCCCCAGAAGGATCCAGCGGCGATCCCAGCGGTCTGAGAGGTAGCCCAGTGGATATTGGATGACCGCGCCGCCGATGATTGAAACACTGACGAAGGTGACGACGTCGGTTACCGACATGCCGATCTGCTCGGCATAGACAGGTGACAACGTGCGGAAGGCGCTGTTGGTGACGCCGACGGCAATGCAGCCGATCGCCGCCAGGGGCGAGATGCGCCAGGCGCGGCTGAGGTCGAGTTTCACATCCTCAGGAGGCGCCGGGTTCGAGCGATCGCCCAACGAGACCGGGACCAGCGATAGGGTGATCATGATCGACATGATTGCGAAGATGGCAAATCCGCCGGCGCCGAAGACGGGAATCAGGAATTGCGCACCCGTGACAGAGCCGAGGTCGATGATGCGGTAGACGCCGAGCACTTGCGCGCGGTCCTCGTTGCGCACGCCCGAGTTCAGCCAGCTTTCCATCACGGTGAACAGCCCGGCAAAGCAGAAGCCGGTGAGGAAGCGCATCGCCGACCATGTCCAGGGATCGATCACCAGCACCAATACGAGCGTGCCGGATGAGGCGAGTGCCGCAAGCGCCGCGAAGGCGCGGACATGGCCCACCGATTTGAGGATGCGGGTAATCGCCAGGCAGCCCAGCAGGAATCCAGCGAAATAGGCGGTGCCCATGAAGCCGATCGTTGCCGGCGAAAACCCCTCGATGGCGCCGCGCAGCGCGACAAGCGTGCCCTGCAGGCCGTTTCCACCGAGCAGAATGCCTGCAGCGATGAGGAGGGGGATGAGTGGACGGATGGAGGACATTCGAACAGCTTGGTTGGGCGATGGATCAGCTATAGACGGCTTCGGCAACTGTGCCATGCACCACAAGCGGCTAGTGATGATCCAATTGCGTTTTTTACCACTGGGCTTATCCTGTTCCGTGAATGGAGCTGTCGCCGAATGGTCAATCTCAGCATAGCGTTGCCCGACAAGATGAAGGACTATGTCGACGCCCAGGTCGAGACCGCGGAGTATATCGATGGTTCGGATTTCGTCCGGGATTTGATCCGCCGCGATCAGGAACGTCGCATCCAGGAACTGAAGCAATTTGTTGACGAGTCGCGTGCGAGCGGCCTCACCCGATGACCATGGATGATATCCATCGAGAAGCGGTTGAGATCACCAAGGGTCGCGGCACTTTCCGTGAATAAGGTTTCGCTGACGCTTCGTGCGAGGGCAGATCAGCGATATTCAAATCTACACAATCGAGAATTTCGGCGAGAACCAGGCCAAGCGCTATCTCAAGAGCCTTTTTGATTGTTTCGCTCTCCTGGCAATGCAGCCTCGCATGGGCAGACCCGCTAGAAAGCTCGTACAACAGTGCGTCGCCATGAACATATAAGCCACGTAATCCTCTACGAGATCGCCGAGGACGGCATCGCCATATTGGGTGTTGTGCATCAGAAAAATCTCAGCGAACTGGAACTCTGACTGCGCCTTGACAAATCAGGCCCTGCATGCGCTTTTCGCGCCGAATTTCGGGCCGTGAGGCTTGTTCTCGCCCAACCCGCGAAATCCTCCATCCGTCGGATCATTTGCAATGCATCGCTATCGCAGCCACACCTGCGCACAATTGAGAAAATCGGAAGTGGGCCAGACCGTTCGCCTCTCCGGCTGGGTCCATCGTGTCCGCGACCATGGCGGACTGCTCTTCATCGATTTGCGCGACCATTACGGCCTCACGCAGATCGTCGCCGATCCGGACTCCCCCTGCTTCAAGACGGCCGAGACCGTCCGCGGCGAGTGGGTCATCCGTGTCGACGGCGAGGTCAAGGCCCGTGCGGCGGAAACGGTGAACGCGAACATGCCGACCGGGGAGGTCGAAGTCTACGCGGTGGATATGGAAGTGCTGTCGGCCGCCAAGGAACTGCCGCTGCCGGTGTTCGGCGAACCCGATTATCCGGAAGACATCCGGCTGAAGTACCGCTTCCTGGATCTGCGCCGCGATACCCTTCACAAGAACATCGTGGCGCGCACGAAGATCATCGCCGAGATGCGCAAGCGCATGGGCGAGGTTGGCTTCACCGAGTTTTCGACGCCGATCCTCACCGCCTCGTCGCCAGAAGGTGCGCGCGACTTCCTGGTGCCGTCGCGCATCCATCCCGGCAATTTCTATGCGCTGCCGCAGGCGCCTCAGCAGTATAAGCAGCTGATCATGGTGTCGGGCTTCGACCGCTATTTCCAGATCGCACCCTGCTTCCGCGACGAGGACCCGCGCGCCGATCGCCTGCCGGGCGAATTCTACCAGCTCGACCTTGAGATGAGCTTCGTGGAACAGGACGACGTCCTGTCGACCATGGAGCCGGTGCTGCGCGGCGTGTTTGAAACCTTCGCCGAGGGAAAGCCGGTCACGCAGTCGTTCCCCCGCATCCCCTACGATGTCGCGATGCGAAAATACGGCTCCGACAAGCCGGACCTGCGCAACCCGATCGTCATGGAGGATGTGTCGGAACATTTTCGCGGGTCAGGCTTCAAGGTGTTTGCCAATATCCTTGCCAACGATCCTAAGGCGGAGGTTTGGGCAATTCCGGCAAAGACAGGCGGCAGCAGAGCTTTTTGCGACCGCATGAACTCGTGGGCGCAGGGCGAGGGCCAGCCTGGTCTTGGCTATATCTTCTGGCGCAAGGAAGGCGAGAAGCTTGAAGGCGCAGGGCCGCTCGCCAAG
>DATDBN010000122.1:0-10817 GCA_036524835.1 Mesorhizobium sp.
CAGCTTCCGCTCGATTGTCTTGCCGCCGCCGAATCCATCGGCGACATCGGCCAGGCCGTCTTCGTGCAGGCACCCGGTGAGAAGCATCATGGCGGCCAGCGTGATCGCCGCCGCCGGCAAGGTGGGCACATCCAGCGCATCAACCAGGGCAAAGACGATCGCCCCCAGGAGCGCGACCACCAGGCCGACGAGGGGGGCTGCCCATATGACCTCGCCCAGCTTCCGGTCCGACATGAAAGAGGGCAGCGGAAGCCGGGTGAAGAAGACGAGCGCCACGAGGACGTCGGAAAGGCGCGGCGTCATGTCACCGATCCCCCCGCGCGATCGCGTGAAAAAACGTGCCGCTGACCCAACCCCGGCGGCCGCCGGAAAACCCCAGCGGATTGCCCAAGCCGTCAGCCAGTTCCGCCACCGGCTGGTCGTCGCCCGCGGCTATCACACGGGCATAGTGGAATTCATGACCGCGAATGACAGTCTGCGCCTCGCCGAGCGGACAATCCTCCAGCAGCCGCGCCTGCCGATAGCCGAGATTCATCTTGCGCTGGGCAAAGCTGGTCGAATGGCCGAGCAGCCCCAGCATCGGGTGGGTGGTGCCGGCAGCGTCCTCCAGACTCCGCCCGAGCACCATGTAGCCCCCGCATTCGCCGTGGACCGGCTTGCTCTCGGCAAAAGACCGCATGCCTGCCGTGAAATTTTCCGCCGCGGCGAGGCGGCCTGCGTGCAGTTCGGGATAGCCGCCGGGCAACCAGCAAACATCGCAATCCTGGCGGGGACCTTCATCGGCAAGCGGAGAGAAAGGCACCAGTTCGGCCCCGGCGTCGCGCCAATTGGCGGCGACATGCGCATACAGGAAGGTGAAGGCAGCGTCGCGGGCCAAAGCAATGCGTTGTCCCGGCGGCGGCAGGTGGGCATCGGCTTTCGGCGCCGGCAGCTCCAGAGGAGCCGCCAAGGCGAGGATCGCGTCGACATCGAGCGAACGCTCCATGACATCCGCCAATCTCTCGAGATGCGCGTCGAGTGCCTCATGCTCCTCCGCCTGGACGAGGCCGAGATGGCGCTCGGGCAGGGACAGATTGGGATCGCGCAGAATGCCCCCGACAACCGGCAATCCGATGGCGGCGATGGCGTCCCCCGCCAGCCTCTGGTGCCGTTCGCTGCCGAGCTTGTTAAGGATGACGCCAGCCATGCGCACGCCGGGGTCGAAGCTCGCAAAGCCCTTGGCCACGGCGGCCGCCGTCTGCGATTGGCCTGAGACGTCAAGCACAAGCAAAACAGGCACGCCGTAGAGCCGAGCGATGTCGGCTGCCGCGCCGGAGCGTCCCGGCTCCGCCGGGATGCCGTCGAACAGGCCCATCGCGCTTTCGATAACGAGGACGTCAGTGTCGGATGCCGCTTCCGCGAGCAGCGAGCCGATCATGTCCGGCGGCATAGCCCAACTGTCGAGATTGATGCCGGGCCGGCCGGTGGCGGCGGCGTGAAAGCCTGGATCGATGTAGTCGGGGCCGGATTTGGCGCCGCGAACGCGCAGGCCGCGCCGCGCCAATGCCCTGAGCAGGCCGATCGTGACGCTGGTCTTTCCGGACCCGGAGCGCGGCGCGCCGATGATGATGCAGCGGGCGCTCATGCGCCGCCCCGCAGTTCTTCGCGAAGCGCCACAATGCCGCCCACGACGATCAGCGCGGGCGAGACGATGTTCTCACGCGCCGCTGCCTCGGCCAGCGTGCCAAGCGTCGCCACAACCGTGCGTTCCTGCGGCAGGGTAGCGTTCTCGATCAGTGCGGCGGGCGTTTCGGGCGCGAGGCCGCCATCGCGCAGCGCCGTCACCGTATCCGCCATATGCGTCAGGCCCATATAGATGACGATCGGCTGGCCGGTACGGGCAAGCGCTTGCCAGTCCGGACGGTCGTCGGACACAGCGGCGAAGCCCGTGGCCAGGATAATCGCGCCGTTGATCCCGCGCATGGTCGCTGGAATGCCGGCTGAGGCGAGGCCGCCGAAGGCCGAGGTGACACCGGGAAGCACGCGATAGGGGATACTTGCCTTCACCAGCGCCAGCGCTTCTTCGCCACCGCGCGCGAAGACAAGGGGGTGCCCGCCTTTCAGCCGCAGAACCTTGCGGCCTTCGCCCGCCAGCCGCACCAGCAACTGATTGATCTCCTCCTGCGGGATCGAGAGCCTGCCGCCGCGCTTGCCGACATAGAATTTCTCCGCCTGAGCGGCGATTGCGATGATCTCCGGCGACACCAGCGCGTCATGAACCAGTGTGTCGGCCTGATCGAGCGCCGACAAAACCTCCAGCGTCAGCAGCCCAGGGTCGCCGGGGCCGGCGCCGGCCAACCAGACATGGCCCGGCTCAAGGGGGGCTCTGTCGCGCAAGAGCGTCTCGATGCTGGAGTAAAGCGTCATGCGCGCCGCCTCGAAGCCGGCATCGAACTGATAGATCGCGACATTTGCGGCCTGTGCAAGACTGCCCCGGCGCGCCTATACATCCGCCCATGGCATCGACCGAAAAACCCCTGCGGCGCGGCTGGACGACTGGAGCTTGCGCTACCGCCGCCAGCAAGGCTGCATGCGCGGCGCTGCTTACCGGAGAGTTTCCCGATCCGGTGGAGATAACGCTGCCCGGCGGAAGCACGGTCGCATTCGCCCTGGCGCAGACCGAAATCGGCGACGGGTTCGCGCGCGCCGGCGTCGTGAAGGACGCCGGCGACGATCCGGACGTCACCCATGGCGCGCTGATCCTCAGCACCGTGCGGCGTGGCCGGCCCGGCAGCAGCGTTTCCTTCGCGCGCGGCGAGGGCGTCGGACTGGTGACGCGGCCGGGCCTTCCCATTTCTCCCGGAGAGCCGGCCATAAATCCGGTGCCGCGCAAGATGCTCGCCCAAGCGATCGCCCAGGTGGCAGGCGCGGAAGCCGATATCGAGATCGAGATTTCGGTTCCGGGCGGCGAAGCGATGGCCGAGCGTACCCTGAACGGCAGGCTGGGCATCGTCGGAGGCATTTCCATCCTCGGCACGACGGGCGTCGTTATCCCGTATTCCTGTTCGTCCTGGATTCACTCGATTCACCGCGGCATCGATGTCGCACGGGCCATGGGCTTCGCCCATGTTGCCGGATCGACCGGCAACGCCTCGGAGATCGCCGTGCAGAAGCGATATGGCTTGCATGAAGTGCAGCTCATCGACATGGGCGATTTTGTTGGCGGCATGCTGAAATATCTGCGCGATCACCCCGTGCGACGCGTCACCATCGCCGGCGGCGTCGCCAAGATGACGAAGCTCGGGCAGGGAATGCTCGATCTGCACTCGAAGCGAGGCATGGCGGATTTGGCAGCGCTCGCCGCTGTGGCGGAGAGGGCAGGAGCGTCGGAAGAGCTTGGCGGCCGCATGCGCCGCGCCAATACCGTGGCTGAGGCCTTTGCACTTGCCGGTGAGCAGGGCATTGCCGTCGGCGATGCGATTGCCGAGGCCGCCTGGGCGACCGCTGCGGCGGTCGTCGAGGGGGCGGGGATCGACCTCGAAGTGTTGGTGTTCGACCGTGAGGGCGAGTTGCGGGGGCGTTATGCAAGCACGCGGGCGGAAAGCTGACGTCGCGTTCATTCGCCACGCCCCCTGAATCGCCGCTGATAATAGGCGTCGTAGAGCGAGGAGTCGCGGAAATCCTCGGCCGCTAGGCTGGGACCGACGAAGATGACGGCGCTGCGCTCGATCGGCTCTTTCGCCAGTTCCCCAACGATCGTCGCGAGACTGCCCCGCACGATGCGCTCCTCCGGCCAGGACGCTCGAAAGACGATGGCAACCGGGCAGGCGTCGCCGTAGTGGGGCGCCAGTTCGGCTGCAACGCGCCCGAGATCGTGAATGGCGAGATGAATTGCCAGCGTCGATCCGGTCGCTGCGAAATTGGCGAGCGTTTCCTTAGGCGGCATTTTCGAAGCGCGGCCGGAAACCCGCGTCAGCACCAGGCTTTGCGCTATTTCGGGTATGGTCAGTTCGCGCTTCAATGCCGCTGCGGCGGCGGCGAAGGCGGGAACGCCGGGGGTCATCGTGTAGTCGATGCCGAGCGTTTCAAGCCGGCGTATCTGTTCGGCCACCGCGCTCCACACCGACAAATCGCCGGAATGCAGCCGTGCCACGTCATGCCCGGCGCGATGCGCGGACAAGAACTCGGCCTCGATTTCATCGAGGGACATCGGCGCCGTATCGACGATCCTGGCTCCGGATGGGCAGTAGTCGAGCAGTGCCTTCGACACGACCGATCCGGCGTACAGACAGATCTGGCAGCGCGCGAGCAGGTCGCGTCCGCGCACTGTGATGAGATCGGCAGCGCCGGGGCCGGCTCCAATGAAATGAACCGTCATCGGCCCGCCTCCGAACCGCCGCGGGCCAGGGCGCAGGTGACCCCGTCGAGGACAATGCGTGGACCCAGCAATGCCGCCCCATCACCCGCCGCAGCCAGCGCGGAAGCCTCGCAGAGCGATGGCACTCCGGCATGCCGCAACGATGTGTCGGACTGGGTCAGGCAGTGCGGGGCGGCCTGCTGCAGTTCCATGTCTCCGACAATCACCAAAGGCAGCTTGAGCCGCCGAGCGATCGAGTGAATCGCCGGCTCGTCGCGTTTCGAACCGCCTGTCGCCAAGGTTCCCACGTCGGCCAGAGCCAGCCCCCCGGTTGCCAGCGCTGCTTCCAACGCCGCCGCCAGCTGAGCGTCGGATGTGCCTTTGCGGCATCCCAGGCCGGCGACAATCATGACTTCGTCCATGCCCACTGCGTTACCGGCATTGCCGGACGCCAGCCCTGCATCGATCCAATAGGCGCTGCGTGACTGATCGCGATGCGTCGAAGTTCACCGCCAAGGCGTGCCTGGGCACCCAGAAGCAAAGCCTCCATCTCCAGCGTGACCGCATTTGCCACCAGGCGTCCGCCCGTCTTGAGCGCGGCGATTGCGGCGTCTAGGACGCCTTCGTCGCTACCGCCGCCGCCTATGAAGATCGCGTCCGGCTCGGCAAGGCGGGCAAGCGCACTTGGCGCAAGGCCTTCGACGATCGTCAGGCCGGGCACGCCGCAAGCGGCAGCGTTTGTGCGGATACGAGCGGCGCGTTCGGGATGGGCCTCGATGGCGATGGCGCTCAGGGAAGAATGCGCCAGCATCCACTCTATGGCGATCGAGCCGGAACCGGCGCCGACATCCCACAGCAGTTCGCCGCGGCGCGGCGACAATGCCGCCAGCGTGACTGCCCTGACATCGCGCTTGGTGATCTGACCATCATGCTCGAAAAGCCCATCGTCCAGACCGGCACTCAAGGGCAGCACCCGCGCCCGCTGTTCCGCTTCAGTTTCGATGGCCAAGACATTGAGCGGGTTGATTTTCTGGAGGTCAAAGAGTGCCGCCGAAGCGGAGCGAATGCGCTCGTGCTCACCACCAAGCGCTTCCATCACATGCAGCCGGGAAGCACCGAACCCGCTTTCGCGCAGAAGGGCGGCGATCAGCGCCGGCGCCGCACCGTCCGATGTGAGCGCCAGGATCCGGCTGCCCGGGTGCAGCAGCGGGCGCAGGAGATCGATCGGCCTGCCATGCAGCGATATCGTCTCTATGTCTTGCAGCGCCCAGCCCAGCTTCGCGGCGGCCAGGCTGAAGGCTGAAGGCGCCGGGTAGACGCACATTTCCGCCGGCGCGATATCCCTTGCAAGGGTCGCGCCGACGCCGTGCAAAAAGGGATCGCCGGAGGCAAGAACGCAGACCTTCTGCCCGCGCCGGGCAAGAACCGGCTGGATGCTGAAGGGGCTCGGCCACCGTATCGCCTCGCCGTGGATCAAGCTTCGCGCCAGTGTCAGGTGGCGTTCCCCGCCAAACACGAAGTCGGCCTGCGAGATTGCATTGCGCTGGCGCTCGCCAAGGCCCTCCATCCCGTCTTCGCCAATGCCGACGACGCTTAGCCAACTTTCCGCAGCGAGTTGCGTCATGCCGCACTCCCAAGTCGGGCCGGAATGCGATAGGCAGGGTGCGAAGCGGCAAGCCCGCCAAGGAAATGCAATCGATGTCGACGAAGATTCTCTTGCTGGGTGGCACCACGGAAGCACGGCAGATCGCCGACGTGCTGGCAAACTGCGACGAAACCGAGACCACGATGTCGCTGGCCGGCCGCACGACATCCCCCGCTTCTTTCCCGATCCCGGTGCGTATCGGCGGGTTCGGTGGCGTAGAGGGGCTGGCAGGCTATCTCAAGGTGCAGGACATCGCATTGCTTCTCGACGCCACCCATCCCTTCGCCGCGCAGATGAAAACCAATGCCGTGGAAGCGGCGCGCCTTGCCGGCATTCCGATTGTGCGGCTCCATCGCCCTGCCTGGGTGGCGGCGGCGGGTGATCGTTGGACCACGGTCGAAAACGTTGCCGGCGCCATCGAGGCGCTTGGGCGCAGCAAGGCACGCAATGTCTTCCTGCCGCTGGGGCGCAACGAACTCGTTCCCTTCGAAGCCGCGCCGTGGCACCGCTACCTTATCCGCAGCATCGAGGCGTTCGTTCCGCCTCTCAACCTGCCGAATGCCGAATACATCGTCGCCCGGCCGCCCTACACCGGGGACGGCGAGATCGATTTGCTGAAAACGCGCGCGATCGATGTGATGGTGGCCAAGAACAGCGGCGGCGCTATCAGCTACGCCAAGATTCTCGCGGCGCGGGCGCTCGGCATTGAGGTGATCGTGATAGACCGCCCTCGCGTTCCCGACGCGCCGTCGGGGCAGACCATCGCCGAGGTGCTGGCCATGGTAACCCATCAGCTCGGCCTGCGGGCAAAGCGAGTGGCGTAGACCAGATCCGATTTGCCGGGCCGTTCGACGATCCTCGTCTGCGGCGAGCCGATGATGACGCAGGTGGACATGTCGGCATGCTCAGGGCGCGCATCGCGCAAAGCGTGAACGGTGATCTGCTCGTCGTCGCGGCCCGCCGCGCGGCCAAAGATCACCGGCGTGTCCGCCGGCAGGATCGCGGCGACGCATTCGAAAGCGCGGCCGAGCTGCCAGGGACGCGCCTTCGAGATCGGATTGTAGAGCGCGATCACGAAACCCGCTCCGGCCGCCGCCAGCAGCCGAAGTTCGATCAGGTCCCAGGGCTTGAGGTTGTCGGAAAGAGAGATGGCGCAGAAATCGTGCCCAAGCGGTGCGCCGATGCGCGCGGCGACGGCCAGCATGGCCGTCACGCCGGGAACGATCTCAAGATCGATGCCGCGCCAGGCAGAGGGACCGGTTTCGATAGCCTCGCAGACTGCCGACGCCATGGCGAACACACCGGGGTCGCCGCCGGAAACCACGGCCACGACCGCCCCGGCGGCAGCGGCGTCCAGCGCCTCGCGAGCCCGGGCGAGTTCTTTGCGATTGTCGGAGGCCACGGCCTGCTGATGCTCGCCGAGGTCGAGCCGGTCAAGATATGGCTTGTAGCCGTAGAACAGCGTCGCGTCGGCCACTGCCTTCAAGGCCTGCGGCGTGATTTGGTCCTCATTGCCCGGCCCGAGGCCTATGACGAAAATCTTGCCGGTCATCCGACCGCCTCGACTTGTCCGGGACGCGACGACCAACCCGGTACAAGGACGATCGAGAAGTAGGGTGCGCGGTCGTCGGATTTCGTCCTCAGCGGCAGGTTGCGCGTTTCCGCCATCGTCCCACGCTCGACATACATCGCGTCTGCCAGCTTTCCCGCGGATTGGAGAGCACGGCGTATCTTGGGCAAATTGCGCCCGACTTTCATGATCACGGCGGCGTCGGTGTCGGCCAGCCGCCGCGCCAGTTCATCTTCGTTCATGGTGCCCGGCAAGACGGTGAGGACGTCATCGCCCTGTACAATAGGAGTGGCCGTCTGCGACCAGCAGCCCGACATCGCGGTCACGCCCGGAATGACTTCCGTGGGGAAGCGATGCGCGAGCCGTACGTGCAGGTGCATGTAGGAACCGTAGAACAGGGGATCGCCTTCTGACAGCACAGCCACCGTGCGGCCCGCGCGCAGATGCTCGGCAAGCTGCTCCGCCGATGTCTCGTAGAAGTCGAGGATCTGGCTCTTGTAGCTGTCCTCTTCCTTGTCGATTTCCGTTGTCACCGGATAGAGCAGGGGCAGTTCGACGACGTCCGGCCTGAGGTGAGTGGAAACTGTCGCGCGGGCGTTGCCGGCATTGCCGCGCTTTGCGAAATGCGCCACCACATCAGCTTCTCCCAGCGCACGGACGGCCTTCAGGGTCAGCAGTTCGGGGTCGCCAGGCCCGGTGCCTACGCCGATCAATCGTCCTGCTTGAGACTGCTCGCTCACAGCCCCGGCCTCGCCAGGGCATTCAGCGCGGCGGCCGTCATTGCACTGCCGCCCATGCGCCCGCGCACGATCGCGAAGGGAACGCCGTATGAGTTTTGGGCGAGGGCGTCCTTCGACTCCGCCGCGCCCACGAAGCCCACTGGCATGCCGATGATTGCGGCAGGCTTCGGAGCGCCGTCGCGCAGCTTCTCCAGCAGATAGAAGAGGGCCGTCGGCGCATTGCCGATTGCCACCACGGAACCGGCCAGCTTTTCATCCCAAAAATCGATCCCAGCGGCCGAACGCGTATTGCCTATGGCTTTCGCGTGTTCGGCCGTGCGCGGATCGCGCAGGGCGCAGACGACCTCATTGCCCGCCGGCAGCCGTGAGCGCGTGACGCCGTGCGCCACCATTTCCGCATCGCAAAGTATCGGCGCGCCGGCACGAAGTGCTGTCCGCGCTGCCGTCACGAAGCCCTGAGAAAACAGGAAATGCCGCGCGGCGTCGACCTGGCCGCAGGCGTGGATCATCCGCACCGCAACGTCGGCCTCGTCGGCCTCGAAATGGGAAAGGCTCGCCTCCGCACGAATGATGGCGAACGATTTCTCGTATATCGCCGTACCGTCGCGGATGTAGTCGTAGTCAACCATCAGATGTCTCGTGCGAAAGCGGCGGCCAATTGCCTGCGATGGATATCCGCAATCCGGCCGGGCTGCTGCGAAGGCGGGCGCTGTTTGGCCATCAATCGCACCATCCGGCGAAGCGAATCCCGCAAGCCTTGCGGTTGGGTGTAGGCAAGCGGCGTATGCCTCGCCGTTCCGTTGACGACAAGCCCGATGCCATTCTCGTCGCCCACCAAAGTGAAGGTGGCAGGGGCAGGGTGCGCGCAGCCCTTCGGGCAGCCGGAGACATGCAGCGTGGTGTCGGGCTCGACAAGCTCGCGCGCGTCGCGGACAATCGCCGCCGCAATCTCTCGCGCAGCAAAATGGCCCGAAGCGCAGGCCGGCGCACCGGGGCAGGCGGATATTGCAAGGCTTGGATCACGCGGGTCGGTGATGAAGCCGCAGGATTTCGCGCCTTCCTTGAGCTCGACCGCCACTGCGGCGGAGTGGCAGAGAGCCAGCAACGCGCGACCGGGAGAAAGCCGCAGATCAAGGACGCCGAGCGCCGCCGCATACTCAGCGAAGGCGATCAGCGATTCGGCCGGAATGCTGCCGAAGGGCAGGGCGATGCCGAGGGCGCATTGGCGGCCCGTGAGCTTGATCGTTCCAACCGGAACTGATGGCCGGGAGCCGCGCTCGATGGAGGGCGATGTTACCAGCGGGCGGACGGAGGTCAGGTCCAAATCTCTTGCACGGGCATCAACACCCATCGCCGCGATTTCGGCGAGAATCGAGACAACGGCGCTGCATGCGGCTGCTTCGTCAAGTACGCCCACGAATCTCGCCGTCCTGGCATCGCCGCCGATCGAAAGACCCCACCACGCCTTCGCTTCCCCGGGCGCATCCTCCGCCGCCAGCCGAATATCGGCCATGACGGCGTCAAACCCGATCGTGCCGCCGCCGTCGACCACCACCGACACCTTCGGCCCCAGCCGTGCCGCTAATCCCGCATTGGCAATACGTTCGCGGATCGCCTCGGCTAGCCCTCGCGGGTCGGCGGTTTCGTCTGGATCGAGTCCTGCCAGTGGGCCGGTTTCGACCGGTACGCCGGTGCGCACCGAAATCGCCAATGCAGTCACATCGCGCGCAAGCGCCTCGACACCCGCAGCCGTCAGGCCGCGGATCTGAAAGCTGCCGCGCGCAGTGATCTCAACAATGCCGTTGCCATTGCGTGCCGCGGATTTGCAGAGCCCGATCAATTGCTTGGGTGTTAGTCCTTGAAGCAATGGATTCACCCGCACCAGCAGCCCATCACCGGTTTCCATCGGCGCGGCGAGCGTCGGGCAGGCGCCGCGTCGGACGATCGCGCTCATGCGGCGACCCCGTCGGCTTCGGCGATGAGTGCTGCCAGATCATCGTCGATGGAATTGCGCAGCGGGTGCCACAGCCCCCGGCGGCGCGCGTCGGCAAGACGCCTGGCGATGACGCGCGCGGCGGCCGGGTTCTCGCGCAGCAGGAAGGCGCGCACCGTCGCATCTGCGAGATAGGCGTCGTGCACAGCCCCGATCAAAGCGCCGGGAATAGCGTTGGTCGTCTCCGCAAAGCCGACCAGCCGATCCACGGTCTCGGCGAACTCGGACGCGCCGCGCGGTCCGTGGCGCATCTGGCCGGCGATAAATTGAGGGTTGACCGCGCGGGCCCTGACGACCCGGCCCACTGCCTGCGCAACCGAGCGTGGCCGAGGCTTCAGCGGGTCGGTCGTGTCGAGCACGACGACATCCGCATTCCCGCCGAGTGCGGCGACAGCGGCGTAGAAGCCGCCGATAAACGCAACGTCGGCGGAGCCTTCGAGGATATCGCGGCCAGGATCGTCACCGCTGTGCACCAACAGGTCGGCTTCGGCGACACGCCGCGCGAACGCCCCGCCCGAAGCCACGCCATTGCC
>DATDBN010000123.1:0-12671 GCA_036524835.1 Mesorhizobium sp.
TGAAGCCGAGGATGTCCTGCTTGAGAGCGAAGGCCATCTCGTCCCGCGTCTTGCCGACGCCGGCGAAGATGATGCGGCCGGCCGGCACGCCGGCGGCGAGCGCGCGCCGCAGCTCGCCCTCCGAGACCACGTCCATGCCGGCGCCGAGCCGCGCCAGCGTGGCGATCACCGCCTGGTTGGAATTCGCCTTCATGGCGTAGCAGACGAGGGCGTCGAGCCCGGCGAAGGAATTCCGGAACACGTTGAAATGGCGCTCCAATGTGGCGGTCGAGTAGCAGTAGAAGGGCGTGCCGACCGACCGCGCGATATCAGGAACCGGCACGTCCTCGGCATGCAGCACTCCGCCGCGGAATTCGAAATGATTCATCGGATAGCTTCCACGAGGAGGAATTGCCGCAACAACGACCGGGGACCTACTGAATGAGCTTGTCGAGAATGAACGGCTTGTCCGCCACCGGCTTGCGCGGTTCCGGAGGCAAGGGCTCGCCCGCCTTCTCGGCATCCTTGCGCGCCTGAACGGCGGCATCGTAGGGCGTGTCGAGCGGCGCTTTTCGTCCGCAGGCAGCCACGGCACCCAGCGCCGCGAGAAGCGCGATCATCGTCACCATCCGAACCGCGGTCATCGGGCCATCCATCCAGTCGCGTCGAGGCGATGCTTGTAGCGAAGTTTTCGACGCATTGCATCTCGCCAATTTTACGAACGCGCCAGGCGTTTGCGCCAGTAGCGCACCTGCCGGCGGACCTCGGCCGGCGCCGTGCCGCCGAAGGATTTGCGGCTCTTCACCGAGCTATCGACCGAGAGCACGGAGAAGAGATCTTGCGTGATACTTGGATGGAGCGCCTGCAATTCATCGAGCGAAAGCTTCGCCAGCGTCGTCTTCCTGGCATCGGCCAGCGCCACGGCGCGTCCGGTCACATGGTGCGCTTCACGAAACGGCAGGCCGAGCCTGCGCACCAGCCAGTCGGCGAGGTCCGTCGCCGTCGAATGTCCGGAGCCGGCCGCCCTCTTCATCGCCTGGGTGTCGATTGTCATATCTCCCACCATGCCGGTCATGGCGGCTAGCATGAGGTCAAGCGTCTCGGCGGCATCGAACACGGACTCCTTGTCTTCCTGCATGTCCTTGGAATAGGTCAGCGGCAGGCCCTTCATGACCGTCAGCAGGCCGATCAGATGGCCGTTGACGCGGCCCGTCTTGGCGCGCACCAGTTCGGCGGCATCGGGGTTCTTCTTCTGCGGCATGATCGAAGAGCCGGTTGAATAGCTGTCGGACAGGCGCACAAAGCCGAATTGCGGCGTCGACCAGATGACGATCTCCTCGGCCAGCCGCGACAGATGCGTCGCGCTGATCGAGGCGATGGAAAGAAACTCCAGCGCGAAGTCGCGGTCGGACACGCTGTCCAGCGAATTGCGGGTCGGCTCGCGAAAGCCCAGCGCCTTGGCGGTGGCATGCCGGTCTATGGCAAAACCCGTCCCGGCCAGCGCCGCCGCACCCAGCGGGCTTTCATCCATGCGCGTGATGGCGTCCCTCACGCGCGAAAGGTCGCGGGAAAACATCTCGACATAGGCCATGCAGTGGTGGCCGAAGGTCACCGGCTGGGCCGTCTGGAGATGGGTGAAGCCCGGCATGACCGTTGCCGCATGTTCTTCCGCGCGGACGAGAAAGGCGGCGATCAAGGCTTTCAGCGCCGCCGCGACGCGAAAGCATTCGTCCTTGACCCAGAGGCGAAAGTCCACGGCCACCTGGTCGTTGCGCGAGCGGGCGGTGTGCAGACGCCCGGCAGCCGGGCCGATCAGTTCGGCCAGCCGCGCCTCGACATTCATGTGAATGTCCTCGAGCCTGGTCGAAAATTCAAAGGCCCCGTCCTCGATCTCTTTCAAAATCGTGTTCAGGCCGTGAGCGATCTTTTCTTGATCCTGCGCCGCGATGATGCCTTGGTCCGCCAGCATTTTGGAATGCGCGATGGAGCCGCGAATGTCCTGGGCGTACAGCTTTCGGTCGAAGCCGATGGATGCGTTGATCGCCTCCATGACCGCGGCGGGACCGGCGGCAAACCGTCCACCCCACATCTGGTTGCTGGCTTTCGCGTCGCTCATCGCTATAACCCGTGTCCGGAGAATCCATGCCTGCCATGCCTGACGACAAGCCGAGAAAACTGTTTCCTGCGCCGAAGTTTGTCGCGCTTGCGGCAATCGCTGGTCTGATCGCCGGCGCGGCGGCTGTATATGTCACGCGCGGCTTTGAAGGCAACACGCAAGCCGCTGTGCCAGTCCCCGAGATTTCCGCGGCAAGCGCGGACGACAAGCTCTGCGCCGCGAAATCGGAGAGGGCAAAGGCGGTGGCGGCGGCTGCAACCGGCCAGGTTGCAGCAATGCTGCCCGCCGATCCGCCGCGCTCGCTGAAGGGGTTGGCGCTTAACGCCCCCGATGGCAAGCCGATGACGCTGGCCGATCGCTCCGGCAAGACGGTGCTCATGAATCTCTGGGCGACCTGGTGTGCGCCGTGCCGCGCCGAGATGCCGGCGCTCGACGCCTTGCAGGCGGCGAAGGGCGGTGACCGGTTCGAGGTGCTGGCGGTCAATGTCGACACGGGCGATGACACGAAGCCGAAGCAATTCCTCTCCGAGACGGGCATCAGATCGCTCGGTCATTATCGCGAGAACACGCTGGCGCTGTTCGAGACGCTGAAGAAGCAGGGTCTTGCGCTGGGGCTGCCGGTGACGCTGCTGATCGACGGTCAAGGTTGCCTGCTGGCCAGCATGAACGGCCCGGCGGAGTGGTCCAGCGACGACGCCAAGCGCCTTGTCGACGCCGCACTCGGCGGCTGAGCCTGCTCGGCCTTTACTCCACTGAAAGCAAATTCGGGCATGAGGGGCTTTCCGGAGAAGGCCCCCATCCCCGTGACAGTAGCCGAGATTCATTCCGCCCATAGTGAAACAGGCCGGCGCGTAACAGGCCGACGCTGTGCGGTTGTCGCCTTCTGGGCCCTGCTCGTCGTATTTCTCAGCGCGCTGTGGGCGCTAAACATCCGTCCGCAGGCCGATGCCGATGACATTCTGAAACTTGCCCAGCTTCGCCATGTGCTTGAGACCGGGGTGCTCACCGACCGCGTCGTGCCGCAGGTGCTGCAGCCGGAGGTGATGGTTTCGCATTGGACCTGGATCGCCGACGCGCCCTATCTCCTGATCACGCTGGTGATGACGCCGCTGCTCGGCCAGGAGACTGCACTGGCGGTCGCTATCTTCATCGTGCCGCCGACCCTCTTGCTGGTCGCGCTGGCATTGCTCTTCCGGATCGTTGTCGAACTCGACTTCGACGACTCCACCATGGCGTTTTTGCTGGTCGCGGCCTTGACTACCTTCGTTGAGTTTCAGCCCGGCCGCATCGACTATCACAACATCCAGATGGTGCTGCTGCTGGCGACGCTGCTGCTGAGCATGCAGGCCGGCCGCTTGCCCGCGCTGGCGAACGGGGCGGTGACGGCCCTGTCGTTTTCCATCAGCCCGGAACTGGCGATATTCGTAGCATTGACGATGGCGATCTATGCCTGCCGCTTCTGCTGGGGCGCGACGGGCGCACGCCAGGAGATCGCCGCCTATGGCGGCTCGCTGGCGGCATCCGCGCTGGCGCTCTTTCTTCCCGTCGTGCCGCCATCGGCCTATTTCGCGCCTGTCTGCGATCAGTTCGCTCTCGGTCATCTCGTGGCGTTGGTGGGCGCCGGCGTCAGTTTCGTGGCCGTCGCGTCGCTTCCGGCCGGCATGTCCCCCTTGATACGCGGTGCCTCGATCGCCGCCGGGGCGATGGCGACCGGAGGGGTGATCCTGATCTTTTTCCCGCAATGCCTCGCCGGTCCCTATGGCGCGATGAGCGACTATGCCTATGCGAATTTCCTCGCGCCGATCGAGCAGGAGAAGAGCATCTTTGCCAGCGAGACCTATTTTCTCAGCGGGAACCTGGCTGTCGCGTTGCTGATATTCTGCGGCCCGCTTGCCGCCTGCCTGGTGGTGCTGACTGGCGTCGCGCGGGCGCGCGCCTGGGTTGTCTACGCACTGTTCGCCGGCGCCGGCGCGGTCCATGCCATGCTTTATCTGCGCTACCTCCGCTTCCTGCCCTGGATCGCCGGACCGGGACTGCTGCTGCTGGTCTCCCGCCTCTTGCCTGAGGGCGTTGAGCTTGGCCGGCGCCTGCGCGTCTACGGTCTCAAGCGGCTGCCGTCGCGCGCTGCGTTGTTGTTGCCGGCGCTGGCGGTCGGGGCGGTCATCACATTTGTCCACCTGATTCGGCCCGCGGCCTCGACAAAACCCCTCGGCGCCGAACTGGCGGCGTTTTGCGCTGGAACGAGAGGAGACGCGGTCGAGGACCTTCGCTGGCCAGAGGGCGCGCGGGTGCTCGCTCCACCGGCGCTCGGCATTTCGATGCTGCGGCCGCACGGACCGGCCTTGGTGTCGATCCCGTTTCACCGTGCCTCGGCCGGCCTCGAGCGGACGTACCGCTTCTTCGATCCCTCCACCGCTGACCCTCGCGGCGAGCTCGACCGGGCCAAGGCTACCCACGTCGTTGTCTGCGCTTACAACGGCGTGCCGAATGCGGATTACGTCCGCGATTATCCGCTGGCGATGGATCTGGTCGTCAATCGCCCCCCTTCATGGCTGAGGCCATGCGCAATCGGTTCACCCTCGAGGGTACGGGTTTATGCCTTTGACCGCGCTGACGGAGCGAGGATGGAATGTCCTATGTCCAATTAGCCGGCAATTCGGTGGATTAGCATTTTACGCTAAAACGAAAGCGAACCGCGCTCCACACGAACTGTCACGAAAGCGCAACAAAACCATTGCGCCACCGTCGCAATCCGGGAATACTCGGTTACGCGGTTTGGAAGTGGGCGTGCGCAATGCGTTAGCCGGCTTCCTTCTTCGCCAACGAGAAATGGGAGCGAGACATGAAATTCCAAGGCTTTGCGGCCGGCCTAGCGGCGGCAGTTACACTATTCACCACGACTTCAGCGTTTGCCGTCACCGAGATCAGCTGGTGGCATGCCATGACCGGCGCCAACAACGAAGTGGTTGAGACGCTCTCGAAGGAATTCAACGAAAGCCAGATGGAGTACAAGGTTACGCCGGTGTTCAAGGGCACCTATCCGGAGACGCTGAACGCCGGAATCGCGGCATTCCGCGCCAAGCAGCCGCCGACGATCATGCAGGTCTTCGATGCCGGCACCGGCACCATGATGGCAGCCGAGGGCGCGATCAAGCCGGTTGCGGATATCCTCTCCATGGGCGGCAAGCCGTTCGACAAGAGCCAGTACCTGCCCGGCATCGTTTCCTATTATTCGAAGCCGGACGGCACGATGCTGTCCTTCCCCTACAATTCGTCCTCGCCCATCCTTTTCTACAACAAGGACATCTTCAAGAAGGCCGGGCTCGACACCGAGAACCCGCCGAAGACCTGGAACGAGGTCTGGGACGCGGCGAAGAAGATCAAGTCTTCGGGCGCAGCGCCATGCGGTTTCACCTCGACCTGGCTGACCTGGATCCATACGGAGAATTTCGCCGCCTGGAACAACTACCAGTGGGGCACACAGGAGAACGGTATTGCCGGGCCGAATGTTGAACTGAAGATCAACGCCAAGCCCTTCGTCGATCACTTCCAGGCGCTTGCCGACCTCGCCAAGGACGGCACCTTCAAATATGGCGGGCGTACCTCGGAGGCGAAGCAGATCTTCCTCGCCGGCGAATGCGGCATCTTCACCGAATCGTCGGGCGGTCTCGGCGACATCGCCAAGTCCGGCATGAACTACGGCACCGGCACGCTGCCCTACGACACCGAATCGCAGAACACGATTCCCGGTGGTGCCTCGCTCTGGGTGTTCGCAGGCAAATCGGACGAGGAGTACAAGGGCGTCGCTGCCTTCTTCAACTTCCTGTCGCAGACCGACATCCAGGCGCGTCTGCACCAGGTATCCGGCTATCTGCCCGTGACGCTCGCGGCCTATGAAAAGTCGAAGGCCGACGGCTTCTACGAGAAGAACCCTGCGCGCGAAATTCCGATCAAGCAGATGCTCGCCAAGGCGCCGACGGAAAACTCCAAGGGCGTTCGCTTGCCGAACCTGCCGCAGGTCCGCGACATTCTGAACGAAGAGTACGAGAACATGCTTGCCGGCAAACAGACCGCGCAGCAGGCGCTCGACAACGCCGTGACGCGCGGTAACCAGGCGATCAAGGAAGCGACTCAGTAGTAACTGCATCGGCGCGGCGTGAGCCTTTCACCGAGCCCCCTCTGTGCTACCGGACATCTTCCCCTTAAGGGGGGAGATTGGCCGGCCGCCAGGCGGTTGCGTATCGTTACGGCCGCAGGTTCGTCGGCAAGATTTCCATTGATGATCTTCCCCGTTGAGGGGGAGATGTCCGGCAGGACAGAGGGGGGTCGGCTGCGACTTCACTCGACGCAAGATGTTCGAGTTCCATCATGACCCCACGCGTCGTCTTTCCCAACAAGCTTCTGCCATATCTTCTGGTGGCGCCGCAGCTGGCCATTACGCTGGTGTTTTTCTACTGGCCGGCCAGCCAGGCACTGCGCCAGTCCATGCTGAGGGAAGACCCATTCGGCCTGGCCTCGAAATTCGTCGGGTTCGACAATTTCAAGAAGGTCCTGTCGGACCCGAATTATATCAACTCGCTGAACGTCACGGTCATCTTCTCCGTCTCCACCGCCATCGTCTCGATGGTTGTCGCGCTTCTGCTCGCTGTGATGGCCGACAAGGTGGTCAAGGGCAAGGCGACGTATCGAACGTTGATGATCTGGCCCTATGCGGTCGCCCCGGCGATTGCCGGCATGCTGTGGCTGTTCATGTTCAATCCGTCGATCGGCACGCTGGCGATGGGATTGCGAAAGCTGGGCATCGCCTGGGATCCCTTGCTGAACGGCAATCAGGCGATGGTGCTCGTCGTCATGGCGGCCGCCTGGAAGCAGATCAGCTACAATTTCCTCTTCTTCGTCGCCGGCTTGCAGGCGATCCCCAAGACGCTGATCGAGGCAGCGGCGATCGATGGCGCCGGGGAAACCAAGCGGTTCTGGACGATTATCTTTCCGCTGCTCGCGCCGACGACATTCTTCCTCCTCGTGGTCAATACCGTCTACGCCTTCTTCGACACCTTCGGCATCATTCACGCCGTCACAGGGGGCGGTCCAGGCAAGGCGACTGAGACGCTGGTGTACAAAGTCTACAATGATGGTTTCGTGAACCTGATCCTGGGCGACTCGGCGGCCCAGAGCGTGATCCTGATGGGAATCGTGATCGCGCTGACGGCGGTGCAGTTCCGCTATGTGGAAAAGAAGGTGCACTATGGGTGACCGCACTTGGTCCCTCCCCCTTGAGGGGAGGGTGGCCGGGCAGCGGCCGTCTGGGGTCCTAGCGGCAGCGCCGCGACCTCTTTTTGCTCGGTCGCGGGGCGTGCATGTTTCAGCAACCCCCTCCGCCGTCTGCGGCGGCACCTCCCCATCAAGGGGGGCGGATCGCCCATGATCGGCGCCTCTCCGCTCCGCGCCTATATCGCGCATGCCGTGCTAATCCTCGGCATTATCGTCGTTGCCTTTCCGATCTATTACACATTCGTGGCATCGACCCACACGCTGCAGACCATCCTGCGCCCCCCGCTGCCGCTGCTGCCGGGCGGGCAATTCTTCGAGAACTATTCGCAGGCCTTGTTCGGCGGCGTCGGGCGCATCGGCGGCGTTTCCGTCGGCACGCTGCTCTTCAACACCACCGTCGTGGCGTTGGGCATCGCCGTCGGCAAGATCGTCATTTCGATCCTGTCGGCCTATGCGATCGTCTTCTTCCGATTTCCGCTGCGCATGGTCTTCTTCTGGCTGATCTTCATCACGCTGATGCTGCCCGTCGAAGTGCGCATCCTGCCGACATACAAGGTGATGGTCGATCTCGGCCTGATCGACACCTATGCCGGGCTGATCGTGCCGCTCATCGCATCGGCAACGGCGACGCTTTTGTTCCGCCAGTTCTTCCTGACCATTCCCGGCGAATTGGTGGAAGCCGCGCGGGTCGACGGGGCAGGGCCTTTCCGCTTCTTCAAGGATATCCTGCTGCCGCTGTCGGCCACCAATATCGCGGCGCTGTTCGTCATCCTCTTCATCTATGGCTGGACGCAATATTTGTGGCCGCTGCTCGTAACCAACGACAACCAGATGAACACCATCGTCATTGCGATGAAGAAGATGGTGTCCTTCGCCGATGCCGATACCGAATGGCACCTGGTCATGGTGACGGCGATGTTTGCCATTCTGCCGCCGATCCTGGTGGTTGTTCTGATGCAGCGCTGGTTCGTGCGCGGCCTGGTGGATTCGGAAAAGTGATCTCGGCCATATCGAAATTGTGCCCCCTCCACCGCCTCCGGCGGTCCCCCTCCCCAGTAAACGGAGGAGGATTCAGGTCGTGCCGGCTTGGCCGCTTTGGATCCTCCCCTGCGAAGCGGGGGAGGGGAACCACGCGCAGCGTGGTGGAGGGGGCGCGCGGGGAATCTAGGGAAGCGTATTAATGGCCACAGTCGACCTGAAGGACGTCAAGAAGGTATACGCCGGCGGCGTTGAGGCGGTGAAGGGCGTATCGATCGCCATACCGGACAAGGCGCTGTGCGTGCTGGTCGGCCCGTCCGGCTGCGGAAAGTCGACCCTGCTCAGAATGATCGCGGGTCTGGAGACAATCTCGGCCGGCACCTGCTCGTTCAATGGCAAGGTGGTCAACGAGATCGGCCCCACAGAGCGCGACATCGCGATGGTGTTCCAGAATTACGCTCTCTATCCCCACATGAAGGTCTACGACAATATGGCGTATGGCCTGCGCAATCGCGGCATGCCGAAAGACGAGATCGACAGCAGGGTGCAGGCAGTCGCCAAGACCCTGGAGCTTGCGCATCTTCTCGACCGGCGGCCGCGCGAACTCTCTGGCGGCCAGCGCCAGCGCGTCGCCATGGGCCGGGCCATCGTGCGCAACCCGGAAGTGTTTCTGTTCGACGAACCGCTCTCCAACCTCGACGCCAAGCTGCGCGGCCAGATGCGGGTGGAGATCAAGAAGCTGCAGCGCGAGCTTGCCGTCACCTCGGTCTATGTGACGCACGATCAGCTCGAGGCCATGACGCTGGCCGATATCCTGGTGGTGATGAATGGCGGACTGGTGGAGCAGATGGGCAATCCGCTCGACATCTACGAGAAACCGGCGTCGACATTTGTCGCCAGCTTCATCGGCGCGCCGCCGATGAACCTGCTCACGGTTGCCGATGGAAAGCTGGCGGACGGCTCGGCGGTGAAGGTGGCGACACCCGCACGCGCCACCACCCTGGGGTTTCGGCCGGAGGACGCCGGCATCGCCGGCAAGGGCACGGCCGGCGGCTTGACGCTCGACGCGGTCGTCGAGGGCGTGGAGCCGGTCGGCGCGGAGAGCTTTCTCTATTGCGCCGCTGCTGGCGCGCGAATCGTCGTGCGGGTGGCGGGTCGCTCGATTGCCGAGATTGGCGACAAGCTCACCATTACCGCGCCGGCGGCCAAGCTGCACTGGTACGACGCAGCCGGCAAGCGCGTGGAATAGCGATCTGCCTCGGACGCGATGCGGGACCGGCACATCTTGCGAAATTCCGGCTGGCCCGTAACAAGAGACGACTTTCGCGCGAACAAGGAGAAATGACCGGCGTGCAAGGCCAGGATGAAGCCGTGATGGCGGCCCTGCTGAAGGCCTCGCTCGCGGGTGACGAACAGGCCTATACGGATTTCTTGCGGCGCGCGGCGGCGCTGGTGCGGGCTTTCGTCCGACACAGAACCCGCGCGGGCGGGGTCGATGCAGAGGATGTCGTGCAGGAAACATTGCTGGCCCTCCACCTTAAGCGCCACACCTGGAATCAGGACAGGCCGGTGGCGCCCTGGCTCTATGCGATCGCACGGTACAAGCTGATCGACGCATTCCGCCGGCGCGGGCGGCGGATTGAGGTCGACATTGGCGATTTCGCGGACAACCTTGCCGCGCCGGAGGACGAGGCGCAGCTCAGCGAGCGCGATCTATCGCGAGTGCTGGATTCCCTCGCGCCGGGCCAACGCAGTGTCGTTTCCTCCATTTCCGTTGACGGACGCTCGATCGGCGAAACGGCGGCGGCGCTGGGGATGAACGAGACGGCGGTTCGTGTGGCCTTGCATCGCGGGCTGAAAGCCATCGCCAAGAGGTTTGGCCAGGGATGAAGACGGACGATCTCATCAAAGTGCTCGGCGCCGATACCGCGACGGCCGCAATGCCGCTGCAAAGATCGTGGCGCATGGCGCTGGTCATCGCGGTCGTCCTGGCCGGCGTCGCCTTCTTTGCGATGCTTGGTCCGCGTGCGGATATCGCCGACGCCATGCATCACAGCCGCTTCCTGTTCAAATTCGTCCTGACGGTCGGCCTTGCCGCGAGTGCCTGGGCTGCCGCCCGCGCCCTGTCCCGCCCCGAGGGCGGCGCCGGATTGTGGTGGATTGCCGTCGTGCCGGCTCTGCTGGTGGGCGCCATTGTGCTCGAAATGTCGGCCATGCCGGCCGACCGTTGGCGAGGCCTGATGATGGGCAGCAATTCGCGCCTATGCCTGACATTCATCCCGCTGATAGGCATCGGTCCTCTGGCGCCATTTATCGTTGCCTTGCGGCATGGCGCTCCGGCGCGGCCAGGCCTCTCCGGCGCGGTGGCGGGCCTCTTGGCGGGGGGCGTGGCGGCAACATTCTATGCCGCGCATTGCGTCGATGATTCGCCGCTCTTTGTCGCGGTCTGGTACGGTCTTGCCATTGCGGGGCTGAGCGCCGCCGGGGCCGTCGCGGCCAAGGTCTGGGTGCGGTGGTAGGCTCGTCAGCGGTGGGTCTTCCGCGGGCAAATCGAGCGCCGCAAATTGTAACCAAACAAAACGGCGGACCTGCCGACCAATGCCGGCTGTTCGACTAAAACTGGCCTGCCGCTGTGGTTGGCTGGGTCGTTGGTGCGCTGGTTGCAGGCGGCGTCGGCCGCTTTTTCTCGTAGTGCAGCGATTCGCCCATCGACTTTGACGTGTTGCATCCCGACTCGGTTACGCCGCTCGATCTGCCGTCGCAAAATCCGACCTTGGAAAAGACCGACCCTTTCGACTTTGGAGCCGGGGGCCGCTTTGCCGGCGCGGCCGTGGCCTGCTGAGCGCCAGCCTGGGCGATTGCCGGGTCTACCATGGCGCCGATATTTTCGCCCGATGTGGATGTCACCGCATCCGCCGCCACGGCTGCAGGGTCTACCACCGGGCTCGCGGCGGCGGAGGGCGTGTCACGCTCAGCCGTTGCACATCCTGCGAGGAGCGCCAGTGCCAGACCCAGGCTGGCGGCGGTCAACTGCTTCCAAGGCTTCATCATTTCCCGAACCGATTTCAGACCGACCGAATCTAGACGATTTGCGCAGCCTTCTCCACCCTCCATGGTTGCCGAGCATAGCGGGCGTGAGATCGAGGAGATGGTGCCCCTAGCCGTCACCGCGTTCCTCTCTTAGCTATTTGAAATAAATAACAGTTTTGTTTTGGGGATATGCCGATACCGTCAGGAATACCGCCATATCTTTCGCGCTCAGCCGCCTATTTAGTCTTCGCCCGAAAAGCGAAACGGCAGTCTACAAACTCGGTTCCTTATGTCGGAAGCGCAGGTTGGCCGTTTGCGACACAGGGTCAAACTACCTTCGAGATTTGCGCCAACCAGCTTCACGTGCCTGTTGCTCGCTACAGAACCAACGCTCGCCGTGCCGCATCCAGATGTTGGTCTCCCGGTAATATTTTTGGCCAGGGACATGATAAATCCGCTCTCCGGTGTTGAGGCTTATGTTTCCCTTAATGTCGCAACCTGAACCTGGAAGTGCCGCCCATACGTTTTCGGCCGACACGCCGCCTGAGAAGCAAGCGGCTCCAGCTAGGCCAACCGCGACCACGCCACTCAGTAGCTTTTGGACCGTATTGTCCCGTGGTTTGGTACGATGGAGATATGTCGACTGGATTTTCCGCGGAGTGTGCATCCTGACGATTTAGCCCGAAAAGCTTGAAAAGCTCCGAATTCTGCTCTCGCAACTTTAGCGATTGCTGCCTACCGAGTTGACCAAGAAGTCCGTCGATAGCGTGGTGGTGCCCAGGCAGGAGCAGCTCCAAAAGGAGGAAACCGGGGAGACAGTCTCAGCAGATCCGATACCTGTTCGTGAGGCGTCATCGCGATGGCGCCCGCTTCAAACGCCGCGAGAAAGAAATCACCAGATGCTCTTCGAACCCGTCCCGTCGCAGCCAGCCTATGTCGACCCGCAAAACGGCCAGACCTATCCGATCGGCACACCGCGTTGGCGTTCCGAAACGGGCGGCCCGCTCATGATTTCGCTCCTGCCGGGCATCGGTCGCAACGACATCGACACCGCGTGCCGATCGCTCTGGCGCTATGCGGCCTCGTTCCCGGTGCAGATTACTGCCCCGATCACCATGGGAGAGGGATTGACGCCACTGGTGGAGTCCGGCTGGCGAGGGGCGCGAGCCCATCTCAAGCTGGAATGGATTTCACCGACTGGAAGCTTCAAGGATCGTGGCGCCACCGTCATGCTGTCGACGCTGAGGCAGCAGGGCATCGATCGGATATTGGAGGACAGTTCCGGAAACGGTGGCGC
>DATDBN010000124.1:0-43421 GCA_036524835.1 Mesorhizobium sp.
CGACGCCGTAGCTGTCGCCTGGGGAAATCCTGGACTGCGCGATTACCAAATCCCATCCCGCGCCTCAGAGTGCACCGGTCTGCGCCCACCCATCGTTCTTCGCCCTTGCGCCGGCGTGACTTTCCGGCGAGTCTGGTCTTACCAGATTGGGAGGGGCGGCCATGAAGATCGGCTTCTGCATGCTTCTGTGGACGACGCATGTCACAGAACACCACAAGGTTTTGCTGCGCGACATCAAGGCGACCGGCTATGACGGCGTCGAGATCCCGATTTTTGAGGGCCGGCCCGACGATTATCGCAGGCTCGGCGAGATGCTCGACGAACTGGGCCTGGAGCGCACCTCCGTCACCGCGATGGGTGATCCGGCGATGAATCTCATCGCTGCGGACGCCGGCACCCGCCGGAAAGGCGTTGCCTATATGCGTTGGGCGCTGGAATGCGCCGAGGCGCTGGGCGCACGCAAACTATCAGGGCCGATGCACTCCACCATCGGCCATTTCTCCGGCTCTGGTCCGACCAATGCGGAGAAGAAGCGCTCCGTCGATTCGCAGCGCGCCATTGGCGACATGGCCGGACAGCGCAACGTTATCGTTTGCCTTGAAGCGCTCAATCGCTTCGAGTGCTATCTCCTGAACACGATGGACGACCTCGCCGGGCATATCGACGCGATCGGCCATCCCAACATCCGCGGCATGTACGACACGTTTCACGCCAATATCGAGGAAGCCGATCCGATCGGCGCCTACACCCGCAACGTCAGGGTGTTCGGCCACATCCACATTTCCGAGAATGATCGAGGGGTGCCGGGTCGCGGCAATGTTCCGTGGAAGAAAACCTTCAAGGCGATCCGCGCCAGCGGCTATGACGATTGGTTGACCGTCGAGGCATTCGGGCGGGGGCTGAAGGATCTTGCCGCGGCCACCAAGGTATGGCGCGATTTCGCCGAAAGTCCCGAAGCCGTGTACCGGGAAGGCTACAGCCACATCCGCAAGCATTGGAAGCGGGCCGGCAAGTCCGCGTGAGACGGACTGCCGTTTGACGTTCGTGTCTCCGGACGCTTAGCTGCCGATCGGCCAAGCATCGAGGGGGCGCAGTGACCGCGAAGATCGTGATCGCCGGGGCGGGCAGCATCGGGTGCTATGTCGGCGGCTGCCTGGCATTGGCCGGGAAGACCGTCACCTTTCTGGCGCGCGGACGCGTCGCCGCCGCATTGGCACGCGATGGACTTCGCGTCACCGACCTTGACGGGCGCGACCACCGGTTTGCCGCCGGGTCGCTCTCGGTGGAGATAGACCCGGCGAATGCGCTGTCCTCCGCCGATATCGTTCTGGTGACCGTCAAAAGCGGAGCCACCCTCGATATGGCCGGGTTGGTCGATCGGTACGCGCCTTCCGCCGCGGTTGTTATCAGCCTGCAGAACGGCGTCGAGAACGCCTCCCGCATTGCCGCTGCGTTCGCGACGCCACGCACGGTGCTGGCGGGAATGGTGCCCTTCAACGTGGTGCTCACCGAGCGTGCGGGTGAGTCGCTGAGAGTACACAGGGCGACCGCCGGCCATATTCTGGTTGAGAGCGGCAAAGCCGATCTGGCGGCGGCGCTGTCGGTCGAGGGCCTGCCCGTCGAGACATGTGCGGACATGAAATCCGTTCTGTGGGGCAAGCTGCTGCTCAATCTGAACAACGCCCTCAACGCCCTGTCGGACAAACCGCTGAAGGTCGAACTTTCGGATGGCCGCTGGCGAAAGCTCCTGGCGGTCCAGATGGAGGAAGCGCTTGCAGCGATGAGGGCGGCATCGATACAGCCGGCCAAGCTGGCCGGGGTATCGCCCACCTTGCTGCCGACGATCCTGCGCTTACCGGATTGGCTGTTCAGCCGCGTCGCCCGGCGCATGCTGGCCATCGACCCGCAGGCTCGATCCTCAATGTGGGAAGATCTCGTCCACCACAGGGCGACGGAAATCGATGAATTTCAGGGCGCGATTCTACGCCTGGCCGCAGCGGCAGGCACACAGGCGCCCGTCACGGAGCGCGTCATCGCCCGCATCCGCGACGCGGAAAGGAAGAACGCCGGACCGCCGGCGCTTGAGCCTGACGCGGTATGACCTGCAGACTGCGCTATCGGCGTTTGGCCGGCACGATCAGCGTGATCTTCTGCCAGATCTTGCGCGAAAGATTGGTGCCGAGTTCCTCGACATCGTTGACCGCCTCGATCACCACCTCGTCATCCACCGCCTGCGCGAAGAGCGCGGCCAGCTTTCCGGTGATCGAGAGCATCTCCGAGCAATAGTCGAGATAGCGGGCGAGATCGTCGGCGTCGGTCAGCCGCTGCGGCGAGCGTTCGGTTGGCTTGAAACTCGCCGACAGCGCTGCCGGATCCTTGGTCAGCTGGTGCATGTCGATGACGTGGATCAACGAGCGCAGGCCATGCAATTCATGGAAAACCCGCTTGCGCTTGATCCGCTCTTCGGAGCGGACCAGCGCCAGCAGGCCGATGCCGGCCAGGATGACCGTATTGAGAGACGCCTCGATGCCCTGCACCGACTCCACGACATTGTCGCCGCCGGAAATGCGGTCAAAGGGCAGCACGGTGCCGACGAAGAGGAATATCGCCGCGCCGCCCAGGAACACCGCACCGATGAGGATGCGCAGCCACCAGATCGGCGCCTTCAACCCTTCCGCGGAAATTGCGAGGTCGCGCGACAGGTCGACCAACTCCGAGCAAACGCGGCGCAGGCTGGAGTCCGGAAAGCGGTCGGCGATCCGCTCCTCGAGCCGCTTGGCGGTTTCGATGATGCGCGCGGGGTCGAGCGTACGGTATTGATGCGCGCCAGCGGGATTGTGGACGGTCGCCTTGCGCGGCGGCGTCAGCCATCTGAATCGGTCTCGCGGCCGAAGCGGTTAGCCTCGGGCTGTCCGGGAACGACGCACAGGGCTATGAACACGACGATCGAGATGACCGGCACGAAGATCCACGCCGCCTCGATGCCATTGCGGCCGAGGTCGTGCAGACGCTTCACCGTGATCGCGACATAGCAATAGAGCGAGGCGGCCAGCGCGACGATGAAAATGAGGGACCAGGTGGCGGCGGACGGGCTGCCTTCCGGCGCGATCATGAAGCGGTAGAACGGAAACGCCTGCACGAGCCCGATCAACAGGAACGACAGCAGATACGCCACGCGCCCAAGCCTGCCGGAAAACCGGAACAGCAACCAGGTGAACTGGGTTTGGACATCCACGCCGCTAGACTTCGACCGGGCCGCTCAATCTCTGAGCAGTTCGTTGATGGAGGTCTTCGAGCGCGTTCTTTCGTCAACGGTCTTGACGATGACGGCGCAGTAGAGGCTGGGGCCGGGATTTCCGTTCGGCAGCGCCGAACCCGGCATCGTACCGGCCACTACGACGGAATGCGGCGGCACCTCGCCGTAGAAGACCTCGCCGGTCGCGCGGTTCACGATTTTGGTCGACTTGCCGATGAACACGCCCATGCCGAGCACCGAGCCCTCGCGCACGATGCAGCCTTCAACCACTTCGGACCGCGCGCCGATGAAGCAATTGTCCTCGATGATGGTCGGACCGGCCTGCATCGGCTCCAGCACGCCGCCAATGCCGACGCCGCCGGACAGATGCACATTCTTGCCGATCTGCGCGCAGGAGCCGACCGTAACCCAGGTGTCGACCATCGTGCCGGTATCGACATAGGCGCCGAGATTGACGAAGGACGGCATCAGCACCGCGCCCGGCGCCACATAGGCAGAGCGGCGTACGATGCAGTTCGGCACGGCGCGGAAGCCCGCCTTCTCGAAATCCATCGCGCCCCAGCCATCGAACTTTGACGGCACCTTGTCCCACCAGACCGAGTCGCCGGGTCCGCCCTTGATGATTTCCATCGGCGTGAGGCGGAAGGACAACAGCGCGGCCTTCTTGAGCCACTGGTTGACCTTCCACTGGCCGTCGGCCTGGCGTTCGGCGACGCGCACCGTGCCCTTGTCCAGCAGATCAAGCGCGGTCTCGATCGCCTCGCGGATCTCGCCGCGGGTGGAGGTGGAAATGCTGTCACGCTCTTCGAATGCTTGGTCGACGGCGCGCTCGAGGCTCGCCAGATCCGGCTTGGTCATGCAATGCTCCGTTACGCGCTGTTAAGAAACCAGCAACTATGCTGCCTGGGGCTTCCGAAATCGCGCGGACCCTATTTCAAGGCCTTTTAAGGGTCAATCGCGGCGGCGCCCAGGCGAAGGCGCGAACTGGGGACTTTACCGATGACACCTGTCGAAAAGACGGGCTATACGCCGCTGCCGCACTCCGATGAGGACCTGGAACGCGCCAAAAGCGTACCGGATACGCCACAAACGCGCGCACCCACCTATCGCCTGGCCTGGAACGATCCGGACTTCATGACGCAGCGGGATCTCAGGCCCGTACGCCTGCAACTGGAACTGCTGAAGCCGGAAATGACCTTGGCCGAGCGCGGTATCCGCTCCACGGTGGTCATGTTCGGCGGCGCGCGCCTGCCCGAACCGGGCGGCGAGGCGTGGGCGGCGAAGAACGAGACGCAGAAGAAGAACCTCTTGAAGAACGCCAAATATTACGACGAGGCGCGCAAATTCGGCCAGCTCTGCTCGAAGCACTCGGCCGCGTCCTATTATCGCGAATTCGTGGTGGTGACCGGCGGCGGGCCTGGCGTGATGGAAGCCGGAAACCGCGGCGCGGCGGATGTCGGCGCGCCGTCGATCGGCTTGAACATCGTGCTGCCGCATGAACAGGCGCCGAACATCTACGTGACGCCGGATCTCTGCTTCAATTTCCACTATTTCGCGATCCGCAAGATGCATTTCGTCATGCGCGCCAAGGCGGTCGTGGTGTTCCCCGGCGGCTTCGGCACGCTGGACGAGTTTTTCGAGACGCTGACGCTGATCCAGACCGGACGCATGGAGCGCGTGCCGGTTATCCTGTTCGGCAAGGAGTTCTGGCGAAAGGCCTTCGACCTGGACTACCTCGCCGACCAAGGGACCATTTCGCCAGGGGATCAGGACATTATCGACTATGCCGAGACCGCCGACGACGCGTGGAACATCATCAGCGCGTTTTACGAGTTGGAGGGCGCGGAAGGAGCTTGAAGCCTCGCCATCAGCGATCCTTTCTGGACGGACCCCCCTCTGTCCTGCCGGACATCTCCCCCTCAAGGGGGGATTGGCTGGCGAGCTGTTTGCGCCAATCTTCGGGCGATGCAGAGGAGCGGTGAGGTAGCGCTGCCAATCTCCACCCTTGAGGGCCCAATTGGCCCGACATCAGGATGTGTCGGGCAAGGCGCGCGCCGGCGCGGGCCATGCCGGACGGCGCAATGTGCCGGGCTCATCGAAGGCCAAAAGGCCGGAGGGCCGGTCTTCCCACGATGCAAGGGCCTGCGCCGTTAGGCTGAGCAACAGAGCAGCCAGCGCCCGGAAACGCTCGGCGAGCCGCAGCGCGTCGGCCGGACTGTCGTTATCGTAGGCGGCCAGCGCGGGCTGGCCGTATCCGGTTTCAAAGATTATCCCCTGCGCGGCGGGTTCCGCCAAGCGCAGGATCATGAGCACGACGCTGCGGACGCGGTGCGGCGCGTCCGCGGCGCGCTCGGCCATATCGGCGAGCGCAAACAGCCATGCCACGATGCGCCGCAGTGCCACCTCGCTTCTCTCCGTCTGTCTGCTTCCGTCCATGCCGCCTCGCTCCAATCAGGCAAGCGGATTGTCGCGCGGGTTGGGAAAGGGTGAAGTGGGGCGGTAGCGGCTATTTCGCAAGCTGTTGAAAAGGCTCGAGATTATTCTTCCACCTGAGCTTGGGAGCGATTTTCTGTCCACACACCCCTACCCCTTGAGGGGAGATGTCCGGCAGGACAGCGGGGGGTGTGGGTGCAGAACGTGCGGACCGCGAACCGGTTAAAGCACGCCCTCGGCAAAGCGGACATAGTTCCAGATGGAAAGGTCGCGACCCGTGCCCTTGGTCTTCATCTCCTCCAGAATCTCGCGGAAATGTTCGTCGCGGCGCACCTCGGCCAGATTCGCGGTGATTTCTTCCAGGCTGAATTGCAGCCGATAGAGAAGGTCGCGCTTCATCAGCGGGCAGCCCATGAAGCGCTGATAGAGGAACGCGCCGGTGTGGATCTGCGAGCGAACTGCCACCAGCCGGCAGAATTGATCGACGAGTTCGGGCTGCGTGAACGCCGTCAGCTCCGCCTGCTCCATGCGAGACAGCCGAGGCAGGTAGACATTCAGATGGCGCAATTCATCGAGGGACAGGCCGGTCAGGAACGGGCGCAGCTTCTCCGGCGTGTAGAAAATGTCCTTAGTCCTGACCTGCGGGGCAAGGGCGTTCGATAGTCCGATCTCCCCTTCGTTGATCGCCCATAGCCGCGAATCCACCGGCAGATATCCCCGCCAGAAGTCCAAAAACGCAGTACTCTGGAAGATGTGCTCCGCCACCGAAAAGCAGAACGACTGGACGTGGTAGGTGTATTCGTGGTTCTCGAAGGGGGCCGCGACATCCGCATCCGACTGCGCCATGGCGTTGAACAGACCGGTCAGATTGTCTTTGAAATAGTAGATGCTGTCGTTGAGATAGAGGACGCGGCTGGGCTTGAACGTCTCCTGCACATAGAGCGTGCCGTCGCGATACCCGCCAATATCGAAGCCGGAATTGTCGCGGATCAGAACGCGGGCCGACTGTTGCGTCAATTCCCGCAGGCGCTCGCCTTCCAGCTCGTGGTTGACGACAAGGATGACGTTAACGCCCGCTTCGTCGAGGGCGGTCAATGCATTCTGGACATACCAGGGGACCTGCCGCCGCTGCCAAATAAGGAAAATGGCATATACGCCGCCGGTGTGCTCTCTTGCGCCTTGATGGCTCGCCTTGAGCGACGGCGCGCCCTGCGCAGCTCGAGCGCGCCGCGCCTGCATCACCTTCACGTCGTGGTGCACGAAGCGCACCACCCTGCGGATGGGCAGAAGAGCTATAGCCTTGAGCCGTTTGATGTTCACGGAGCCTCCTGTCCGCACGCAACACGTGACGTAGAGGGTGGCGGCCGCTCAGGCAAGGCGGTCGGGACTTTGCTCGGGAGTCGCCTCAGAAGCTCACCATGTCGCCACCCTTCAACTGCAGGATCTCGCGCGCATCGTCGGGGGTCGCGATCTCGAAGCCCATCGCCTCGATGATGCCGCGTATCCTGGTCACCTGCTCGGCGCTCGAGCTTGCCAACTTGCCCTTGCCGATCCACAGCGAGTCTTCCAGTCCGACGCGCACATTGCCGCCGAGCGTCAGCGCCTGCACCGCGATGGGCATCTGGTGACGCCCTGCGCCCAGCACCGACCAGCGGTAATCCTGCCCGAACAGCCGGTCGGCGGTGCGCTTCATATGCGCGACGTCTTCCGGATGAGTGCCTATCCCGCCCAGAATGCCGAACACGCTCTGCACAAAGAAGGGCGGCTTCACCAGGCCGCGATCGACGAAGTGCGCCAGGGTGTAGAGATGGCCGATGTCATAGCACTCGATCTCGAACCGCGTGCCATTCTCGGCGCAGGTGGTCAGGATGTATTCGATGTCCGCAAAGGTGTTCTTGAACACGCGGTCGCGGGAGCTTTCGAGATAGGGCCGCTCCCAGTCGTGGCTGAAGGTCTTGAAGCGTTCCAGCATCGGGTAGAGGGCGAAATTCATCGACCCCATGTTGAGCGAGGCGACTTCCGGTGCAAATGTCGCGGCAGGCCCGGCACGCTCCGCCACGGTCATCGTCGCGGCGCCCCCGGTCGTGATGTTGATCACCGCGTTGCTGCGCTGCTTGATGACCTGCAGGAAGGGCTGAAACGCCGCCGGCGTCTGGTCTGGCCGGCCGTCTCGCGGATCGCGCGCGTGGAGGTGCACGATCGCAGCGCCAGCCTCCGCCGCGTCGATCGCCGCCGTGGCGATCTCATCGGCGGTCACCGGCAGATGCGACGACATGGACGGGGTGTGGATCGAGCCGGTGACGGCGCAGGTGATGATGATCTTGCTCGGCAAGGCGATGCTCCTCTGGTTCGGCTCTTTCAACCACGTCGCTCGGATGGGGGGAATGGTTTCATGCTAACAATCCGCAGCGCGCCATCCCGTTGACACGGCGGCGTCATGTCCTAAACGATCCGCCAGCCATCCTCGCGCCGACTCTCCCCGGAGAATGAAACTGTCCGATCCTGTGCAGCCCGTACCCAGCATAATCTGCATCGGCGGCGCTGTGCTCGATCGCAAATACAAGGCAAAGGCCGAGCTGGCGCCGGGCACCTCAAACCCGGTGAGCGGCTTCCGCAGCTTCGGTGGCGTCGCCCGCAACGTCACCGAGAATCTGGCGCGGCTCGGCGTGTCGGTGGGGTTCGTCACCATTGTCGGCGAGGATGAAACCGGCCGCGCACTGACCGCCCATCTCGCCGATCTCGGGGTTGATATTAGCCAGGTGGTCAGGTCGCGCGACCGGCCAAGCGCGGAATATGTCGCTGTGCTCAACCCCGACAATGAACTCGCGCTCGGCCTCGCCGACATGGAGATATTCGACCTGTTGTCCCCAGAGCATATTGCGGCCTGCCGGCCCTATCTCGGTCGTGCAAGCTGGGTCTTCGCCGACTGCAATCTGCCAGCGGCAAGTCTTGCCGCGCTGATCGCATTGAGGGCCGGGGATAGGTTCAAGCTCGCCATCGACGCGGTTTCGACACCGAAGGTTCGCCGCCTGCCGAAGGACCTTTCAGGGATAGACCTGTTGTTTCTCAACCAGGATGAGGCGGCGGTGCTGCTCGGCGTGCCCGTGGGTGAAAACCAGCCGGTCGAGGCGCAGGCAGGCGACCTCCTCGCGCGCGGTGCGGCGAGCACGGTCATCACCCGCGGCGCCGATGGGTTTGTCGTGGCGCAAGCCGGCGGCGTCAGGGCGTTCCGGCCGGCCCCGGCGAAGCCGGTCGACGTGACCGGCGCGGGCGACGCCATGGTGGCCGGCACGCTGTACAGCCTTCTCGCCGGCGCGCCGCTGGAGCGCGCCGCGCGCATCGGCGCACTGGCCGCCACGCTGACCACCGAGAGCGCCGAGAGCGTCCGTCCCGATCTTTCACCCGAAGTCCTGGCCGCCGCGATGCATCGCATCCCGGCTTGACCAGGCCTTCCCTGATACGAGTAGCTGCCATGACCACATTCACTCCGGAAATCGCCCAGGCTCTGCGGGATGGAGCCCCCGTCGTCGCGTTGGAATCCACCATCATCACGCATGGAATGCCACATCCGGCCAATCTGGAAACGGCGCTGGAGGTCGAGAAGGTCGTGCGCGACCATGGCGCCACCCCGGCGACGATTGCCGTCGTGCGCGGCGAGATATGCATCGGCCTCGACGACGAGACGCTGCAGCAACTCGCCACCGACAAGGATGTGGTCAAGGCGTCGAGCCGCGATCTCGCCGCCGTCATGGTGCGCCAGGGTTCGGCCGGCACGACCGTTTCTGCGACGATGCGGCTTGCGGCGCTGAACGGCATCGACATTTTCGCGACCGGGGGCGTGGGCGGCGTGCATCGCGGCGCCGAATCCACCTTCGACATTTCCGCCGACCTGACCGAACTCGGCCAGACCGGTACGGCTGTCGTCTGCGCCGGCGTCAAGTCGATCCTCGATATTCCGAAGACGCTGGAATTCCTGGAAACGCAGCGCGTCCCCGTCATTGCCTATGGCAGCGACGATTTCCCCGCTTTCTACACGCGCTCCAGCGGGTTGAAGGCCGATCACCGGCTGGACAGCCCCGCCGATCTGGCGCGAGCGATGCTGATCCACGCGCAGTTGGGGTCCGGGACCGGCATGCTGATCGCCAACCCAATCCCGGAAGCCGACGCGCTTGATCCCGCGACGATCGACAAGACGATTGCGGCCGCCGTCAAGGAGGCCGAGGCGAAGGGAATATCGCGCAAGGCGCTGACGCCGTTTCTGCTTCAGCGCATTTTTGAGATGAGCGAAGGCGTCAGCCTCAAGGCGAATATTGCGCTGGTGAAGAACAATGCGAAGGTAGCGGCGCAGATCGCGGTCGAACTGGCCAGGCTGAAGCGCGCCGCGAATTGATGAGAGGGTGACCCGTTGCAGGTTCTGTCCGATGCCTTCATTCCGGAACTGCCCAATCATTACAAGGGCAAGGTTCGCGAGAATTACGATCTGCCGGATGGCCGGCGTATCATCATCGCAACGGACCGCCTGAGTGCTTTCGATGTTGTCCTGGCATCGATCCCGTTCAAGGGCCAGGTGCTGACGCAGACGGCGCGCTACTGGTTCGAGGAGACGGCGGACATCTGTCCGAACCATGTGCTCGACTATCCCGATCCGAATGTCGTCGTCGGCACCCGGCTCGACATCCTGCCTGTCGAGATTGTCGTGCGCGGTTATCTCGCGGGAACCACCAGCACGTCGATCCTGACGAAGTACAGGAACGGCGAACGCGAGATGTACGGGATTCGTCTGCCGGACGGACTGCGCGACAATGAAAGGCTGCCGGCGGCGATCATCACGCCTACCAGCAAGGCCTTCGACGGCGGACATGACGAGCCGCTCACCGAGGCGGATATTCTGTCGCAAGGCCTGCTGACCGAGGATCAATGGCAGACAGTCAGCGGCCATGCGCTGTCGCTGTTTGCGCGCGGCCAACAGCGCGCCGCCGAGCGGGGCTTGATCTTGGTCGATACCAAATATGAGTTCGGCACCGACAGACACGGCAACATCGTCCTGGCCGACGAAATCCATACACCCGACAGCAGCCGCTACTGGATTGCGGACAGCTATCAGACAAGCTTCGAGACAGGCGAACGGCCACGGAGCTTCGATAAGGATTTCGTGCGCTCCTGGGTCACCGCGCGCTGCGATCCTTACCGGGACGCTATTCCGGAAATCCCGGCGGAGATCATCGATCAGACGTCGCGCGTCTATATCGAGGCTTACGAGAAGATCACCGGCAGGACGTTCTCGCCCGACCTCTCAGGGATCGATATTCTGGACCGCATCCGGAAGAATCTGACGCCCTATTTTGCCTGAAGCCCCGCCACGCCTGTGACGGGCAACGGCTTCAGGGGCAGTGCCGGCGAGCTTCAATCCGCCCAATAGCCGTAGAGGATCGGCATCAGCCCGGCCAGCGCGCTGAAGCGCCGCCAGGATTTGCGGTCCCATTCGGTCCAGGCGGTTTCGGCGATTGCCGACAGGCGCGGAAAGACCAGGCGGTCGAACAGCGCGCGGTCGGTCATCGGCTCGGACCAGATGCAGGCCTGGATGCCTTTGAAATGCTTGAGCTGTTCGTCGCTCCAGCCCGCGACCGGATCGAACTCGTAACTTTCGCGCGGGCCCGACCACCCGGCCCAGCCGGCGCCGGGCTCATCCCAGTCCAGCGATTGTGACATGTCGAGATAATATGCCTGGCCCGGCGATACGACGATGTCGTAGCCGCGCTCGGCGAGCTTGCCGTTTATCGCGACATCGCGCCAGCCGATCAGGTAGGACGCCTGCTTGTCCATCACGTCGCCATGCGCCGCCTCTTCCCAGCCGCCGGTGACGCAGCCCAGCCCCTTGATGATCTCATGCACCTTGCGGATGAACTCCGATTGCAGAATTCCGGTCGGCGAGTCGCCGATCTCGTCGGCGCCATGAAGATTGCCGATGGTGTCCTTCCTGGCCGCATGGGCGTCCGCCGCCTTGTCGCCTGCAAGCTCGCGCAGCAGCGCCAGCGCCTTGGGCGAGCCGGACCAGGCCGCAAGCGGCACCTCGTCGGCGCCGAGATGCAGGATCTTTGACGGGAACAGTTCCGCCAATTCACCGAAGACGGTTTCCAGAAAGGCATAGACCTTGTCGTAAGCGGGGTTGAGGCAATTGTTGGGAAAGCCTTGAACGGAGGAATATTCGCCGGTATCGTCCGGGTCGCGCAATTCCGGCAATGCCTGCAGCAGCGCGTAGCAATGGCCGGGAATATCGATCTCGGGAATCACGTCGATGCCGTAGCTGGCGGCCTGGGCGACAATCGCCCGCACCGCCGCCTTGGAGTAGAAGCCGCCGGTCTTTTCCGGACCGGAGCCAAGCAGCGGCGGCAGCTTCAGGCCATGGCCGCGCCAGGATGCGATTTCCGTCAGCTGCGGATAGGCTTCCATCTCGATGCGCCAGGCTTCGTCCTCGGTCAGATGCCAATGAAAGCGGTTGAGCTTGTTCCAGGCCAGGATGGCGAGGAACTGCCCGATCTCGGCGGAGGAATAGAATTGGCGGGCGACGTCGAGATGGCTGCCGCGAAAGCCCATGCGCGGCGCGTCGACAATCTCGCCCTTGCCGGGAAACAGGAAGACAGCCTTGTGACGCCGCGCGCCGCGCAGAATCTGCCCCAGCGTGATCAAGCCATAGAGGTATCCGCTGAGGCTCGCTGCCTCAACCGTAACCTCGGCCTCGGCGAAGGCGAGGCGATATCCTTCCTCGCCATGCGCGCCCTCGGCAAAGCGCACGACCATGCCGCCTTCCGCGGCATCGCGCACCAGGCCCTCGGCAGGAAACAGGCGCTGCGCCAGATCGGCGAAGGCAGCCGTGGCGGTGCGCTGCGCTTCCGACAGCGGCGCCGGCGCAAGGCCGGCCGGCGTCGGGCGGCGGCCGGAAACGGCAACCGTGTTCGGCCAGGGAACGACGGAGATCGAGACGGGCGCGTCCACCGGCACGGGGAAGCGGGCCGCGCCGCGTTTCAGCGGCCGGTTATCGCCCTTCGCCACGGTGCCCGACACCGAAACGCTCGCAACGGACTGGTCGGAGAGGACGAGATAGGCCGTGTTCGCGCCATCGCTCCAGTGGCGCAGCGGATAGGACAGGCCGCGCGCCGTGACGACCCAGGTGGCGTCGGGCTTCAGGACAAATCCGTCCGGCGGCGCCAACTCGGTGTGGTTGGACAGGCGCTTCGTCAGCGTGCCGTTTTCAAGCGTCGCGGCCGGATCGAGGCGAGCCGGTCCGCTGACGGCAAGGCGAAAATTCTCGACCGGCGCGCCGGAATTGTTGGTGAGCCTCAGCGCATAGGCGAGCGGCTCGCCTTTGCTCGCAGGCGTCCAGCTGGTTTCAAGGTGAAATGGGTGGGACGAGTGAGTCATGGGTTACTTTCGGGGAAAGGGGTTCTTCGCGATTTGTCCTGCACCGCCCCGCTGTCCTCCCAGACAAATTCTCCTCAAGGGGGAGATTGGCTGGCCGCGATGCTTTTGCCAATCACCAGCGTGCCGGAACGAGCGGTGAGTTCGATGCGCGCAATCTCCCCACTTAAGAGGGAGATGTCCGACGGGACAGTGGGGGCTTGTTGACGCATAGATCGCCACGGCCGACGCTTCTCTGGGAATCGACCAGTTCGCCGGCTCTCACCGTCGCGACAGCGCCTGGCCATCGGCGGTAAACAGATGGCACTTCGCCGGATCGACGCCGATTTCCATCGGCTTGTCCGGTTCGATCTGCGGGTTGCCCTCGAACAGGGAGATGAAGTTTTCACCGGAGGGCAGCGGACTATAAGCGATGGTGTGGATGCCCAGGCGCTCGACGATCGCCGGCGTGAACGGCAGCGTGAACTTTGCTTTCGACAGGCTCTGATGTTCCGGGCGAATGCCCAGTGTGAGCGGTTTGCCGACGAGGTCCCCGCTGCCCTTGTGCGGCGTCGTGATCGAGCCGAAGCCTTTCAGGTCGACCGTAACGCCGGAAGCGCTAGCGGCTGTACATACCCCGTCGAGGAAGTTCATCTTCGGCGAGCCGATGAAGCCGGCGACAAATTTGTTGTCGGGATGCTCATAGAGCTCAAGCGGCGAACCGATTTGCGCGATGGTTCCGGCATTGAGGACCACGATCTTGTCGGCCATGGTCATCGCCTCGACCTGGTCATGCGTGACATAGATCATGGTCGAGCCGAGCGATTTGTGCAGACGCATCAGTTCGATGCGCATTTCCGAACGCAGCGCCGCGTCGAGATTGGACAGCGGCTCGTCGAACAGGAAGATCTTCGGCTGGCGAACGATGGCGCGGCCGATGGCGACGCGCTGGCGCTGACCGCCGGACAACTGGCCGGGGCGCTGTTGCAGGCGCGGCTCCAGCTGCAGAACCTTGGCGGCGGCGCCGACCCGCTGCTTGAGCTGGTCTTCGGGTAGGCCTTCGACGCGCAGCGGAAAGGCGATGTTCTCAAAGACGCTCATATGCGGATAGAGCGCGTAGGACTGGAACACCATGGCGATGCCGCGCTTGACGGGCGGGAGATCCTTGACCGACTTGCCGCCGATCAGCATGTCGCCGCTGGTCACATCTTCCAGGCCGGCGATCATGCGTAGCAGGGTCGACTTTCCGCAGCCGGAGGGACCTACAAACACCACGAACTCGCCCTCGACAACGTCGAGATCGACACCCTTGATGATCTCCAGATCACCGAAGGACTTTCTCAGCTTTGAAAGGACGAGTTGACCCATGGAATCACAATCTCGATTGATCGGCGTCGGTTTGGCCGGACACGGTGCCCGGCAGAAGGGACGCAAGGGGCGGTTAGAAAAGTGCCGCCGCCAACAAGTGGCGGCGGCTTAAGCGCACGAACAGCTTATTTGTACTGTTCGAGGTCCGCCGCTGCCTTCTTGAGGGCATCGGCCGGTTCCGCCTGGCCGGTGACGACGGCCTGAACCATTTCGATCATCGTGTTCTGCAGACCCTTGTAGTCGGTGAACAAGGGCTCCGGACCACCGAAGGAGATGCCGTCGATGAACGGCTTCCAATTCGGATCCTCGGCAACGAGCTTATCCACGGCCGCGCCGGGGCGCAGCGGGGTCAGGCCTTCCTGCGCCTCATAGACCGGCTGGTTTTCCGAGTTGGTCAGGAACTTGGCGAGATCGATCGCCTGTTCCTCGACGCCGGTGTTCTTGAAGACCGCCAGCGAGTCGGTGATGAGCAAGGTACCCGGACCCTTGGCGCTCGGACCCTGCGGCAACTCCGCGACGCCCCATTTGAACTTGGCATCCTTCAGCAGGTTCTTGGCGCCGACCGATGCCTGGATCATGCCGAGCTTGCCGTCGAGGAAGATGGCGCGCACCTCGTTCTGCTCGTAGGAGGTCGGACCTTCCTCGGCGTAGGGGGTGATATCCTTCAGCGCGGTAAGCGATTCGAGATTCTCCTTGGAATCCAGCGTGATCTTGCCGTCTGCATCGATCACCGAACCGTTGTTCGAATACACCCAGTGTAGGAACTGGTGCATGGTGTTGTCGAAGGTCTTGGCGACGACACCGAAACCGGCGGTGCTGGCCTTTTCCTTGATCTGCTTGGCGAAGGCGATTTCCTCGGCAAAGGTCTTCGGCGGCGTCTCGGGATCGAGACCTGCGGCGGTGAAGAGATCCTTGTTCCAGTAGAGCGCCTTGGTCGAGAACGCAACCGGGATGCCCCACTGCTTTCCGTCCGTCGTCACCGTTTCAACGATGAAGGGGTAGTAGGATTTCTTCTCGTCCTCGGTGTATTCGATCGGCACGATGAGGTCGTTCGCGGCAAACTGCTTCAACGTGCGCGAGCCGACATAGGCCAGCCCGACCGGGGTGCCGGCGGCTGCCAGCGTCGTCACCTTGTCCTGGCACTGGTCCCAGCCGACGACTTCCGGCGCGACCTTGAAGCCGGCATTCTTGGCTTCCCACTGCTTGATGAAATCGGCATGCGCCGGCTGCATCTTGTCGCCGCAGGAAATGAAGGTGATGGTCTTGTCTTCAGCCGATGCCAGGCTGGGCATCACTGCCAGGGCGAAGGCCACGCCCGCCAGAAGTTTCGGTACAAGTCTCACTGCACTTCTCCCATTGTTGCCCGGTTGATCCGGGCGGTTGCTTACTCTTTGACCGCACCGGCGGTGAGGCCGGCGACGAGGTAGCGCTGCAGGAACACGATGATCAGCAGCGCGGGCGTGATGCCGACGAAGCTCGCCGCCATCAGTTCGTTCCAGATGACTTCCTGCCGGCCGAAGAAGGCGAACAGGCCGGTGGTGAGCGGGGCAAATTCGCTCTTCGAATTGAAGGTCAGCGCAAAGACGAACTGCCCGGCATAGATGCCGATGAAGGTCGCGATCGTGGCTACGGTAATGCCCGGCATGGCGAGCGGCAGGATAACGCGCCGCAGGATGTAGAGCCGGCTGGCGCCATCGACCCAGGCCGCTTCTTCAAGCTCCTTCGGGATGCGCAGGAAATAGGCGCGCATCAGCCAGATCGCGGTCGGGATCAGGAAGGCGACGCCGGGCACGATCATGGCGAAATAAGTGTTGAGCACGCCGAGCGAGCGCATGAGGCGGAAGAGCGGGATCAGCAACACCGCGCCCGAGAACATGTTGACTGCCAGAAAGCCGCCCAGCAGCGGGCCGCGAAACGGAAAATCGATGCGCGCGAACGCGTAGGCCGCCGGAACCGCGATGAGCATGACGATGGCCGTCACGATTGCCGAGATGAAGAGCGAATTGAAGATGTAGAGCCCCAGCATCGGGACGCGTTCCCAGATCGACCAGTAGGCGTCCAGAGAGCCGTTCCTGGGATAGAAGCTGTAGGGCGACGAAAACAGCAGCGACAATGGCTTCAGCGAAACGAGGAAGCCCTCGATGAACGGCGACAGCAGGTAGAACAGGAACACGAATATGCCGAGGTAGAGGGCAATCGTCTCCAGCCAGTTGTAGCGGTCGATCATCGGCTTCGGAGCGCGCTTCATTTGCTTTCACCGATCGTGATGCGGCTGACGACGCGGAAGTAGAAGAAGGAGAAGATCGACAGGAAGATGCAGATCATGACGGCGCGGGCGGCGCCCTCGCCATATTTGTAGGAACCGATCGCGACCTTGTAGGTGTCGATGATCATCGTCGTGGTTTCGCCGCTCGGCCCGCCGCGGGTGAGGATCCAGATGATGTCGAAGGAGTTGAAAGTCGCGATCATCGACAGCATCGAGATCGTCAGCAGCGCCGGCACGATCATCGGCAGGGTGATGCGGCGGAAGCGATAAAGCCGGCTGGCGCCATCGACCCAGGCTGCCTCGTAGAGGTCCTTCGGAATCGATTGCATCGCCGCCAGCATGTAGAGCGTGACCAGCGGTACGCCGATCCAGACGTCGGTGACGATTGTCGCCCAGAAGGCGCTGTCGCCGTGCGCGAGAAAAGCGACCGGACCGCTGGTGATGCCGAAATTCTGCAGCAGGCCGGAGATCATGCCGAACTGGCCGTTATACATCCATCCCCACATGAAAATGCCGATCGCCATGGGCACGACCCAGGGCGGCATGATGAGGATGCGAAACAGCGCACGGCCGGGAATGGCGGCATTCAACAGCACCGCGCCGAAAATGCCCACGATCATCTTGATGGCGACCGAGAAGAAGGTCCAGATGAAGGTGCGCAGGATGATTTCGGAAAAGTTTCCGGCGAAGATCTTGCTGTAGTTCGTCATCCCCACCCAGTTGCTCGTGGGTTTCAGTGCTGCGTCGGTGAAGGACAGATTGACCGTCTCGACCAGCGGATAGGCGACAATGGCGATAATGTAGAGGATCGCCGGCAGAAGCAGGCAGTAGGCGAAAATCGTGGCGCCCCTGCTCTGGTTCATCCGTTCGACACCTTGCGCGGAGCGCCAGCGGAATGCTGCCCGGAAAGTGCTGCGTCGAAGCGCTGCCAGAGTGGCGCCATGTCGATGACGGATCGCGTTCGGCGCGCCTCGTCCAGGCATATCGCCAGGAGGCCGGCCTCAAGCGCGTCGATTACCGAAACGGGCAGCGGCTTGGCCTCGATCATATGGGCGGCGATGTCGCGCGCCATCTGTTCGTCCGCGCCGTAATGCTGCGACAGCCCGCCGGTTTCGAAACTCGTGTCGATCAGCTTGGCTGAGGTGCGCGCATCGTGAACGCGGAAATAGTTGCGGATGAAGTCGCCCTCGGCCATGCCGCGCGCGCCGACAACGCAGAAGCGGCGGAAGTCGTCGGGGACATTGGTGTTGGTGTGGAACGCCAGCGAAGCGCCGTTCGCGTACTCGACGATCGCCGTCTGGAAGTCGATGATGTCGCCGTCGCTGTCGAACACCTTGTCGGACCCGAGCCACCCGCTTGGCTTGCGATGGTAGACCTCCGTGTCGTTGGCTCCAAGCCCCTCCGGCTTGTTCTCTGGCGTAAAGCTGCGGCGGCCGCCAAAGCTCGCCACGCGAGCCGGCCGGCACCCCATGACCCCATTGTACAGATCGAGGTCGTGGCAGCACTTCTCAAGCATGAAGGAGCCGGAATATTTCTCGTAACGCCGCCAGTCGCGCATGAAGAAAGCGCCGTGATAGGGCGGGATGTGCTCGGAAGCCTCGATCGAGGCGACGTCGCCGATCAGGCCTTCGGCTTGCGCCTTGCGCAGCGCGACATAGAGCGGCGCATAGCGCAGCACCAGGCCGACCATCACACTGTCGGGACCGTGCTCGCCGATCAAGCGCGCAATCTCCATCGTCTCCGCGACGGTGGTTACCACAGGCTTTTCGGCAAAAACCTTCAAGCCATGCTCAAGTCCGATGCGAATGTGATCGAGGTGCATGTGGTTGGGCGAGCCGACCATCAGCAGGTCGAGCGCCTCGTTCTCCAGCAAGGCTTCGAGCGTGTCATAGGCCGTGCCGACTGAAACGCCGTTCTTCTCGGCGTAGTCCTTACCCGCGGGATCCGGATCGACATAGCCGGCAACGGTGAACCCAGGCACCTCGGCGGTGAAGACATGCGCCAGGTAGCCGAGCCTGAACCCCAAGCCTACGATACCGACTTTCATTGTGGGCGATTTCCCGACATCAGCGTTCCTACAGCATGAGGCGATGCTTCTGTAAACTTCTTACATTCCTATGGGTCACCAGTATATGAGTCAAGTGGGTTACATGTATTTCACGACGAATTTGACGACGAGTACCACGGCCGTGGAAACGATGAGGCGGGCAACCCATATCTTGGTTTGCGATGCAAAAAGGCGTCGGCTATCCTACCGCAGGGACGTCTGGAAGGGCCTGAAGCCAAGGCTCCCGAAACTTACATCCAAAAATATGAATTACTTACATTTTCGTAAGGAGTCAGGGGACATCGCCGCCCCAAGCACCGTCGCCTCAGGCCGTTTCGCCGCACAAGATCACTTATGCGCCATGTAGCCCGTGAAGCCGGCGATCTTCCACCTGGCCCCGACGCGGCGGCAATAATACAGCGTCTGCCAGTTCAGCGTATCCAGCGAACCGTCGGCGAGTTTGACCTGTCCGTCGAACTTCTTGTGCGCCACGGCGGTATCGCCCACGATGTCGATCCGGGTCAGGTTGGTCGCGCGATGAATGGCCTCGCCGAGCGGTTCGGCAAAGGCGGTGTCGGCGGACTCCGCCGCCTGGCGTAGCCATTCGTCGCGATATTCCGTCAGGGTCGGGAAATCCGCCGTCCAGTCATCCGGGTTGGGCGACTTATGGGCATGAATGCCGAGGAAGCCCGTTTCGACAAAATCGTCCGCAACCATGCCCCAGTCCGCCGCGACAAAGGCGGCGATATCGCGCTCAACCAGCATGTCCCAAATCTGGGCGCGGTCGGCGTCGGCGGGAAACGGGTTGGGGCTTGGCATGGGAGCGATCCTGCTGATTGCGATTGAAACATTTGTGGGGGGCTCGACCCCGATAAGTCAGGGCAATCTTATCGGGGTCGAACCGTCTCGCATCTCGGGGGCTGAGAGCGAGGGGAGCAGCGTCGAGCGAACTCGACGCAAAAGGCGCTATGGATCCTGCACGAAAGCAATGCCGGCACGGGGGATCGAGACACGGAGCCGCGAACGGAGAAAAACCATCGCCGGGCCCGTCTCGAAGGATACGTTGAGACCGTTCATCCGAGCTTTCCCCGCGCCGCGACCGGCAACACATCGACCACCTTTTCGCCGGAGATGAAGTAGACCTCGTCGAACAGATTGGTTACGACACAGCAATGATTGGGCAGCACGCGCACGCGCTCACCGACGGCGAGCGCGGCGCCTTCGGACAGCGTCACCGTTCCGTGCTCCTCGCTCAAGCCGGTGACGATCGCGCCCGGCTTGCCGACAATCTCGCCAAAACCCTCCATGCCGAGCGTATCGCTGGTCAGCGCCTTCGAACCGGCGTCGAGGATGGCGCGCGTTCCGGTCGGATGGCTGACGACGGTGGCAAGCACGGTCAGGGCGCAATCGTCGGCGGTGCCGGCGCCTTTCGCCACCTGGTAGCGGTCCATGTAGATATAGGTGCCAGGCCGATATTCCGTGGCGATGGCGGCCTCGCCGGCGTGCCACATGTCAGGCGTGCCGCCGGTCGTGATGCGCGGGCATTCGATACCCTCCGCCGCCAGTGCGTTGCGCGCCTCGGTCAGCCAGCGCTCCGCCTCGCGGTATTTGCCCGGAGCGGGAAAAGTCATCAGTCCGCCGAAGGCGAGGCCCGGATGCTGGGTGATCTGCCTGCCGAGGGCGATCACCTCCACGGCCGACTGCACGCCGCAGCGGCCGCCGCCGGTATCGCACTCGACAAGCACCGCCAGCGGCCGGGCGCTGTCGGTGAAAGCGCCCGCCAGGCCGGAGATCGTCTCGCGGCTGTCGGCGGTGACCGACAGCGTAATCCGGTCATGCAGCGCGCGCAGCCGCCGAAGCTTGGCCTCGCCCAGAATATTATAGGGCAGGAAGATGTCGGTAATGCCGGCATCAGCCATGACCTCCGCCTCGCCGATCTTCTGGCAGGTAATCCCGACAGCGCCGGCCGCGACCTGCCTGTGCGCCCAGTAGGGAAGCTTGTGGGTCTTGATATGCGGGCGCAGGTTGATCCCATGCTGGTCGGCGTGCGCCTGCGCGCGGGCGATATTGGCAGCCGCCCGGTCGATGTCGATCAGAACGGCCGGCGTGTCGATTTCATCGATAGTCCTGGGGCGTTCGTTCACGGGTCAGTCTCCAAGCGGCAGACGCGGATCGTCCACCTTCAGCGTGTTGATGCTCTGCTTGATGCGGCGCAGCGACTCCAGCACGCGCGCGCCCCGGCTTTCCGCGCAGGCGGTGGCAATCATGTCCACGATGGCAAGCAGCGCGAAACGCGACGATGTCGGCTTGTACAGATTACCGTCCTCGGTGGGCTGAAACGGGATCACCATCTCGGCGACGCGCGCCAGCGCCGAAGAGGGCGCGGTAATGGCCACTGTGCGTCCGCCATATTGGCGCGCCACCTGCACGGCATCGACAATCGACTGGGCGTAGCCGGAAATGGAGAAGGCGAGCACCGTCGTCTGCGGCGTGGCAACCGCTGCAAACATGCGCTGGAGTTGGCCGTCGACCTGCGAGATTGCCGATATGCCGAGCCGAAAGAGCCTGTTCTGCATTTCGGTCGCCAGCATGGACGAGGTGCCGCCGGAGCCGATGCACAAAACCTGGCCTGAGCCCGCCAGCAGCTCCGCCACGCTGAGAACCGTCGGCATATCCACGCCAGCGGCGACACGCTCAATCGCGGCGATTGCCGCCTCCGACACAACCGATGCCACTCGCTGTTCGCGCTGGTCGCGATCGACCGGTCCGGCGGTGAGATACTGACCGCCGACGGCGATCGCCTGGGCCAGCCAGAACTTGAAGTCGCGCACGCCTTCGCAGCCTAGCCCGCGACAGAAGCGGGTGACAGTCGGCTCGCTGACGTCAATCCTGGCGGCGATCTCCGAGATTGACGCCTGCGAGGCGAAATCCAGGTCGCCCAGCACCATGGCCGCCAGGCGACGGTCGGACTTGGAACCGTTCTCGGCGGTCATTTGCAGGCGGGTGATGATGTCGACGACGTTCTTCATGCCGGGCTATCCCAGAATGTCATCGATGAAGGGGCGGCTGCCGGCGGTAAGCCCGGCATCGACGGGCAGCGCGACGCCTGTGATGCCCGAAGCGCGCGCAGAGGCGAGGAAAGCAACCGCCTCGGCCACCTCGGTGGCTTCGACGATACGCTGGAGCGGATAGAGCCGCTGCAGCTTGCCGGGGATGCCGGCGTCGCGCTGAATGCGATGGTCCCAGGCCGGCGTCCGGATCGAGCCGGGGCAAACCGCATTGGCGCGAATACCGAACCTGCCATACTCCACAGCCACGGCGCGGGCGTAAGCGTTGATGCCGGCCTTGGCCGCTGCGTAGGCAGGATTGCCGAAATGCGACAGCGCATTGACCGAGGAGACGAAGACCACCGCGCCCGAGCCGCGCTCCACCATCCCCTCAAGAAGCAGATTGGTGAAAGCGATGACGCCGGTGAGATTGAGGTCGATTTCCGCAACCACCTTTTCGGTGTCGAGGGACGCCATGGACTCGGCGCGCGTCCACCCCGCATTGTTGACGATGATGTCAGGCACACCGGCGGCGACGATGTCAGCCGCTGCTTTCACCACGGCAGCCCGATCAAGCAAGTCGAACGTGATGCGCTCGTCGACCGGCATATCCGCCAGCGAATCGTAGGATTGATCGCAAGCGACGAGACTTGCTCCGTCGGCCTTGAACAGCGTCACCAGGGCACGCCCGAGGCCGCCGCCAGCGCCCGTGATCAACACTTTTTGTCCGGCAAACTCGCGCTCTTTCACCGGCTGCTCCGACCGCAGGCTTTCGTGAGGAAGTTGCCCTAAAGTAGGACAGAAAATGTAAACTAACAACAGTAATTTTACCCTTGATTACAGGAAAATCACCTATAATGTAAGAAAGTCACTTTCGCTGCGTTGCCTTCGGCCGCCAAGTTCGGCTGCCCTCCAAGCAGCGCATTCGAAGCGTTGCGCGGCATCGCCACATCGGGAGGAGCACCGGACATGGCAGGCAAGCAGGTGTTTGGCACGTCACATGTGCCGCTTTCCACCGCCGTTCGTGCGGGCGACATGGTTTATGTCTCCGGACAGGTTCCGGTGCGACCGGATGGCAGCGTGGTCGACGGCGGCATCGAGCCGCAGACGCGGCAGGTGCTGGAAAACGTCAAGGCCGCGCTGGCCCTGGCAGGAGCCACCATGGAAGATGTCGTCAAGACCACGGTCTGGATCGAGGACGCTCGCGACTTTGGCGGGATGAACAAGGTCTATGGCAGCTTCTTTGCCAAGGAGCCCCCTGCCCGCACCACGGTGGAATCTCGGCTGATGATCGACATCAAGGTCGAAATCGAAGCTGTCGCCTACGCGCCCCGGAAATGACGCCGGCCGCCATGGAGACGGCCGACACACTGCTCAAGAATCGCGCCTTGCGCATCTTCACCGCTTCGCTCGCGACGGAAACGAATACGTTTTCGCCGGTGCCGACCGACCGCGCCTCCTTCGAGATGGCCTTCTACGCCGCGCCGGGGCAGCACCCCGAGACGCCAACCCTGTGCTCTTCGCCCATGGTTGTGCTGCGCAAGCGCGCGGCAGCGGACAATCTCGACATCGCCGAGGGCACCGCGACCTGGGCGGAGCCAGGCGGCTTGCTGCAGCAGCAGACATTCGAGGCGCTGCGCGACGAAATCCTGGACCAGTTGAAAGCCGCATTGCCTGTCGACGGCGTGGTGCTCGGCCTGCATGGTGCAATGGTCGCGCAAGGCTATGACGATTGCGAAGGCGATTTGCTGGCGCGGGTCCGCGAGATCGTCGGACCCGATGTGCTGATCGCCGCCGAACTCGATCCGCACAGCCACCTCACGCCGAAGCGAGTGGCGGCTGCCGATATTCTGGCCTCGTTCCTCGAATTTCCGCACACGGATTTCTACGAGCGCGGCGAACATGTGGTCGACCTGGCGCTCCGCACCCTGCGCGGTGAGATCAAGCCTGTCATCTCGACATTCGACTGCCGCATGATCGCCGTCCTGCCGACCAGCCGCGAACCGATGCGCAGTTTTGTCGACCGCATCAAAGCCATGCATGGCAAAGGCCCGATCCTGTCCGTCTCCGTCATTCATGGGTTCATGGCCGCCGACGTGCCGGAGATGGGAACGCGCATCCTGGTGGTGAGCGACGACGACAAGCCGGCGGGCGACTCGCTGGCGAGGGAACTCGGCCTGGAACTCTTCGCCATGCGCGAACGCACGATCATGGCCATGGTCAACGCCGATGAAGGAATCGACCAGGCGCTTGCAGCAGCGCGGGCAAATCCCGGCAAGCCGGGCGTCATCGCCGATACGTGGGACAATCCGGGCGGCGGCGTGGCCGGCGACGGCACAGTCGTCTTGCGGCGCATGATCGAGCGGGGCGTCAGCCGCGTCGGCGTGGCGACGATATGGGACCCGATCGCCGTGACCTTCTGCCATGCGGCCGGCGAAGGCGCTGTCATCGACCTGCGCTTCGGCGGCAAGGCCGGGCCGCAGGCCGGCGAACCGATCGACGCGCGCGTGAAGGTGCTGAAGGCGGTGGAGGAGGGCTGGCAGAGCTTCGGCCTGAGCCGCGTGACGCTCGGGCCAACCGCGTTGGTGCGTATCGAGGGCACCGAAATCGACGTCATCCTGAACACCAACCGCACCCAGACTTTCGAACCGGATGTGTTCTCGAACCTCGGCGTCGATCCGCTGTCGAAGGACATCTTGCTGGTCAAGTCGACCAACCATTTCTACGCCGGTTTCGCGCCCATTGCGGCAGAAATCGTCTACGTGTCGGCACCGACCTCCTATCCCAGCGATCCGGCGACCACGCCCTACACCAAGCTCAACCGCGACATCTGGCCGAGGGTCGCCGATCCGCATCATCTGGAGAGCGCATAGTGGACAATGCGGCCGTGATGCCGGCCGGGCAGCGCAGCTTCTTCACCGACCAGCGTCTGATCATGGCGGTGTTTTTCCTGCAGCCGATTGCGCTGGGCGCCTGGCTGCCGCGCATTCCGGATATCCAGATACGTCTCGGGCTGGGACCGGCGGAGCTGGCGCTGGCATTGCTCGGCCTGCCGGTCGGCATCCTGTTGACTCTGCCCTTCGCCGGACGCTTCGTCGCGCGCATCGGCAGCCGCAGCACAATCCTCTACGGCATGGCGGTGTTTCTGGGGGTGATGCCGCTGCCCGCCTTCGCCGTCAGCATGCCGGCGCTGTTTGCCGCCTTGATGGTCGTCGGAGTCGCCCTGTCGACGCTGGAACTCGGGCTCAATGTCGAGGCCGACAAGATCGAGAAAGCCGCCGGCACGCTGATCATGAACACCTGCCACGGCTTTTGGAGCCTCGGCATCATGACCGGCAGTCTTGTCGGCTCGGCACTGGCCGCGCTTTCCCTGCGTCCGCACTGGTCGCTGGTCGCCGTTTCGCTCGCCGTCCTTCTACCGGCAATCGTTTCGAGCAAGGCGCTGCCATCCTATTCCGGCGCGGGAGACCAGGCGGCTCCTCAACACAGCAGGTGGAAGCTTCCCGGGAGGGTTCTGATCGGCATCTGCCTGTTCGTCTTCGGCATCACCATGACGGAAGGCGCCATCGCCGATTGGTCGGCGGTCTATCTGCGCGATGTGTTTGCTGCCGCGCCAGCCTGGGCCGGCATCGGCTACTCGGTCTTCGCCGGCATGGTCGCGCTCGGACGCTTTGCCGGCGACGCTCTAAACGCGAGGCTCGGCGCGGTCAGCACGGCCCGCATCTGCGGCGGCTTCTCGCTGGCGGGCATGGCGCTTGTGGTGCTGGCGCCGGTGACGTGGCTGGCCTTCATCGGCTTTGCCGCTGTCGGGTTTGGCGTTTCGGTTGGGTTTCCGCTCGCCGTCACCGCCGCCGCGAGCCTGACCGACCGTCCGACCGCCGCCAGCGTCGCAATCCTGTCCTTCATGGCGCTGTTCGGCTTCCTGATCGGTCCGCCGATGATCGGTTTCGGCGCCGAGGCAACCGGCATGCGTCTCGGTCTGGCCACCTTGCTGCCGGTGCTCGGGCTCAGCCTCGCCTTAACGGGCATGCTGCGCCCGAGAGCTTCCGTGTCATAGCGCATCGCTGGTGACAGGTGCGGCGTCTTCGACTATGCGTCCGCGCATGAGCCTGCCGACCGACCCCGCCGACAACCTTGCCGCCCTGATCCGCTGCGCTTCCGTGACCCCCGACGAGGGCGGCGCGCTCACCGCGCTGGGGACGATGCTGTCGCCGATGGGCTTCTCCATCGACCGCCCGACATTTCGCGAAGACGGCACGCCTGAGGTCGAGAACCTGTATGCGCGCAGATCGGGCAACGGTCCGCATCTGATGTTCGCAGGGCATACGGATGTCGTTCCGCCCGGCGATCTGTCGGCCTGGACCCATCCGCCCTTTTCGGCGGCCATCGCCAACGGCCAGATGTACGGCCGCGGCGCGGTCGACATGAAGGGCGGCATCGCCTGTTTCATCGCGGCCCTGGCGCGCCACATCGCCGAGACCGGCGGACCGAAGGGCTCGGTATCGCTGGTGATCACCGGCGACGAGGAGGGTCCGTCGATCAACGGCACCACCAAGCTGCTCGACTGGGCGGCTGAGCGCGGCGAGACCTGGGACGCGGCCATTGTCGGCGAGCCGACCAACCCGGACGCGCTCGGCGACATGATCAAGATTGGCCGGCGCGGATCGATTTCCGGCATGGTCACCGTTCTTGGCCGGCAGGGCCACGCAGCCTATCCGCATCTCGCCGACAACCCCGTTCGCGGGCTTCTCACGCTGCTCGACGCGCTGCTGGCGCCGGCATTCGACGATGGGTCGGACGACTTCCAGCCGACCAATCTGGAGGTTACCTCGGTCGATGTCGGCAACCCCTCGGCCAACGTCATTCCGGCCCGGGCGACAGCCGCCTTCAACATCCGCTTCAATGATCTCTGGCATCCGGAAAGTCTGCAGGAGGAAGTGCACAACAGGCTCGACCGCGCGGCGGGCCGGCGCAAATATCGCCGGGGACGCAAGGAGCCGATCAGCTACGAGCTCACCTGGCGCGATCGGCCGAGCCCTGTCTTCCTGACGCGGGACGACAAGCTCGTCGCCACCCTGTCGCAGGCGATCCACGCGGTCGTGGCGAAGACGCCCGGACTTTCCACAACGGGCGGCACGTCGGACGCGCGGTTCATCAAGAATTTCTGCCCGGTGGTCGAGTTCGGCCTTGTCGGCAAGACCATGCACATGGTGGACGAACGCGTCGACCTTGCGGATTTGGAAACGCTGACCCAAATCTACCAGCGGTTTCTACAGGATTGGTTCGGTTAGTCCCGGGATGATATCAGGCAGATGATATCGGCAGATGAAATCCAGGCGGGGCTGACCGGAGCCTGGCGGCTGATGCTCGGCAAGCCGGACGGCGTTCGCCTTCTCGACCTCTCCGCCGACGGGTTTTGGAATTCCTTCTTTGCCATGCTGGTGGCGCTGCCGCCCTTGTTCGCGATGTGGACCAGCCTCGCCATCGACGTTTCGCCTGCGGGCGCCGAATTCGGGCCGCGCCTCTCTCTGCTGCTGCGGCTGGCCTTTATCGACTTCGCCGCCTGGGTCGTGCCGCTGGTTGCGCTGGCGGCGGTGGCTTCGCGGGTGGGCCTCGGCGACCGCTTCGTTCCCTACACGGTCGCCACCAACTGGGCTTCGGGGATCGTCGCCTGGATGACCGTGCCGCCGGTGGTTCTGGCCGCTATTTTTCCCGCGGCGGACGACGCCGCCGCGCTGCTCTGGCTGCCCGTGTTCGTCGCCTCGCTGATCCTGGTATGGCGGCTGACCAACGCTGTCCTCGGCAAAGGGGCCAGCATCGCCACCGCCTTGTTTGCCGCCATGATCGCGGTGTCCCTGACTGTCGTCTACGGGCTCGATTTCCTGCTCGGCATACCGGTCGCCGTGCCGTAGGTCAGGCGGTCGCAATCAGGCGTCCATCGTTCAGTCGGGATAATCCACGCCGACGAGGTACAATCCCTCCGGCGGCGCGATGCCCGCACAGGCAGCGCGGTCGTGCGCATCGAGCGCTGCCTTCACGCCGTCCACGGGCCAGCCGCCCTCGCCGACCCGCTTCAGCGAGCCGACCATCGAGCGGACCTGATTGTGCAGGAAGGACCGCGCGGAAGCGCGAATTTCGATGATGTCGCCGCACCGCGCGACATCCAGCCGGTCCAGCGTGCGCAGCGGGCTGTTCGCCTGGCACTGCGCGGAGCGGAAGGTGGTGAAGTCGTGCCGGCCGAGCAAGGGTTGCGCGGCAGCGTGCATTGCCTCGGCATCCAGTGGCTTCGGCACCCACCAGACCTTGCCGGCCTCCAGCGCGGGCGGCGGCCGTCGGTTGAGGATGCGATAGAGATAATGCCTGCCGGTCGCCGAAAAGCGCGCATCGAAACTCTCCGGCGCCTGCGCCGCCGACAGGATCGACACCGCATCGCCGTTCAGCTTCAAATGCGCGTTGACCGCGTCGCGAACCTTGTCAGGCTTCCAGTCCCGGGCAAGGTCGATATGCGCGACCTGTCCGGTGGCGTGCACACCGGCATCGGTGCGCCCGGCGCCACGCAGCGATAGCGTCTCGCCCGTGAAAGCGGCAATCGCGTTCTCGATCGCCGCCTGCACGGAATGATGGCCGGCCTGCCGCTGCCAGCCGGCAAAGGCAGTGCCGTCATACTCGATGTCGAGCCGGTAACGTGGCACCTGGCCGCGGACGGCTAGGCGGCGAGATCGGCGCGGAAGGGCGCGGCGTAGACGAGCGCCCCGGTTTCCGGCGCTTCGTCCCAGGCCAGAGCCTGCAGCGCATCGCACTGATAGTCGCTGGCGAAGCCTGCCGCGCGGCCGTGGCTGTAACCGAAACGGCCGTAATAGGCTGGCTCGCCCAAGACGATGGACAGCTTCTCGCCGGCTTGCTTGAGCCGCACATGCGCTTCGCGCACCAGCGCGCCGCCAATGCCGGTCCCGTGGAAGGACGGCTCGACCGCCAGCGGCGCAAGCGCCACGGCGGGGAACTCGCCGCTTTCGCCGCGGACATAAAGGCGCGAGAAGAGGATATGGCCGACGACGGCGCCCTCTTCCTCGGCGACCAGTTCCAGAACGGCGTCCTGGCTGTCGACCAATGCGTCGACCAGGCCGGCCTCGGCCCTCTGCCCAAAGGCATGCTCTTCGACGAAGCGGATCGCCTCGCGGTCGCGCGGCGTCGCGGCGCGAATGGACATCATGCTCATACCAGTTTCATTCCTTTTTCCAGTGACACGCCACGCAGGAATTCCCGCGCGGCGAGGGGCTTTCCTCCAGCCCTTTGAACCTCCACTAGGCGCACGGCGCCGCTTTTGCACGCAACCGTGAGTTCATCACCCAGGATTGTTCCTGGTTCGCCGGACCCCTCAGCTAGGGTGGTGCGGAGGATTTTCAATCTCTCCAGAGTCGCACCCACGGGCAATTCGCACCACGCTCCGGGGAAGGGCGATAGCCCGCGAATGTGATTATGCACCGATAAAGCGTCCCGATGCCAGTCGACGCGTGTTTCCGACTTGGCGATTTTGTGGGCATAGGTGACGCCGTCCTGGCCTTGCGCGGCGAGAGGCAGCGCGCCGTGCTCAAGACGTCCAAGCGCTTCGACCATCAGCGTCGCGCCGCGCTCCATCATCGCATCATGCAGTTCGCCGGCCGTCATATCGGGACCGATCGGCTGCGTCGCCGTCAGCGCCACCGGACCGGTGTCCAGGCCGGCATCCATCTTCATCACCATCATTCCGGTCTCCGCATCGCCGGCCATGATGGCGCGCTGGATGGGTGCCGCACCGCGCCAGCGCGGCAGCAGAGAGGCGTGACCGTTGTAGCAGCCGAGCCGCGTGCCCTCCAGGATCGGCGAGGGAAGCAGGAGGCCATAGGCAACCACCACGGCGACATCCGCCTGCAGATCGCGAAACGCGTCCTGCTCCCCAGTGCTCTTCAGCGACACCGGCACGCGCAACCCCACATCGAGGCGCTCGGCTTCGCGCTGCACCGGCGAAGGCGTCGTTTCCAGACCGCGCCGGCCGGCCGGCCTGGGCGGCTGGGTGTAGACCGCGGCAATGCCATGGCCGGCTTCGGCAATGGCGCGAAGCGTTGGCACGGAAAACTCCGGCGTGCCCATGAAGATGACGCGAAGGGGCATGAATTTCAGACGATGATGTTTGGGTTGAGGGCCAGGCGTTCGGTTCGGGTGATGGGGTTCAAGCGGATTTAACTGCTTCAGGTCAAGCCCTTCACGATTGCGGCCGCTCCGGCAGCCGGATCTCGAGCGTCAAGCGCGACGATTGCGCCAAGGCGCTGGACATCGCCAGGCCGACGCGCGACATGCATGGTGTTGCAACGGCATCCAGATCGGCTTCCACGTCATGCGCCGTGCAGCGAAGCTCGAAACCGTCAGCCAAGGCTGATCCCGGCACACGGTCGTCATCCGAAGAGCAGGCAGGAGGCAGATTGATGGTGAACAGCGTGGTGACGCTGCAGCGTCGAGATGACATCGGGCTCATCGTGATCGACAACCCGCCGGTGAATGCGCTCGGCGCACGACTTCGGGCGGAATTGCACGAGGCGCTGGCCACCGTGCGCGACGACGCCAGCCTTCGCGGCGTGGTTATCGCCTGTGCCGGTCGAACATTCGTCGCAGGCGCCGATATCGGGGAGCTTGGCACGCCAAAGCAGACGCAAAAGCCGCAATTGCCGGAATTGTGCAGCCTGATCGAAGCACTCGGAAAACCCGCCGCCGCCGCGATCCACGGCACGGCCTTGGGCGGCGGCCTGGAATTGGCACTGTCCTGCCATTACCGTGTCGCCGATCGACAGGCAAAACTCGGCCTGCCGGAAGTCAAGCTCGGCCTCATTCCCGGAGCCGGCGGCACGGTGCGCCTGCCGCGGCTCACAGGTCCGGAATACGCCCTGAAAATGGTCGTTTCCGGCACTCCTGTCAGCGCCGGAGAGGCGCTGGCGGTCGGGCTGGTCGACGCAGTGGTGGAGGGCGATATCGCTTCGGCGGCAATCGAATTCCTCCGCGACCGCCTCAAGGACAATGTCGCACCGGTGCGGGAGCGCGAAGAGAAGCTCGCGCCTCAGCGATCCGACCTGACCAGCTTCGACGCGCTGGCGGCCAAACTGACCGCGAAGACCAAGGGATTGCGGGCGCCCAGGGCCGCGGCAGACGCGATCCGCAATGCGATCGTCCTTCCCTTTGACGAGGCGCTGGCGGGCGAGCGGGCCATGTTCCTGGAATTGTCGGCGGCGCCGGAGTCCAAGGCCTTGCGGCATCTGTTCTTCGCTGAGCGCGAAGCCGGCAAGATCCCCGGACTCGAGGTCGGCACAAAGCCCCGAGACATTGCACGGGTCGGCGTGATCGGTGCGGGCACCATGGGCGGAGGCATCGCCATGGCGCTTGCCAACGCAGACATTGACGTCACCCTGCTCGACGCGACGGACGCCGCGCTGGAACGCGGCATGGCGATGATCGAACGCAACTATGCGGCGTCGGTAAGCAGGGGCTCCCTGTTGGACCAGCAGAAGGCGGCGCGACTGGCCAAACTGACGCGCAGCACCGACTATGCGTCACTCGCCGGCTGCGACCTCGTGATCGAGGCCGTCTTCGAAGATATGGCTGTCAAGAAGGAGGTGGTCGCAAAGGTCGACGCCGTGGCCAAGCCGGGTGCGATCTTTGCCACCAACACCTCCTATCTCGATGTCGACGAAATCGCCCAGTCGTCCGATCGGCCGCAGGATGTCGTAGGCCTGCATTTCTTCTCTCCGGCAAATGTCATGAAACTGCTCGAGGTTGTGCGCGGGCGCGACACCGATCCGCAGGTGCTGGCGACAGCTATTTCGCTCGGCAGGCGCATGGGGAAGGTTCCCGTTGTCGTTGGCGTCTGCCGCGGCTTCGTCGGCAACCGAATGCTCGTGGCGCGTGGCGCCGAGAACGAAAATCTGTTGCTGGAGGGCGCTACGCCCAGCCAGGTCGACGCGGTGTTCCGGGCTTTCGGCTGGCCAATGGGTCCGTTTGAGATGGGCGACCTCGCGGGACTGGATATCAGCTGGCGCAATCGCAAGGCGCAGGGGAAAACAGCAATCCTTGCCGACACTCTGTGCGAGCGTGGGCAGTTCGGCCAAAAGACCGGAGGTGGCTGGTATCGCTACGAACCGGGCTCGCGGTCGGCGCTGGAAAACCCGGCCGCCATGGCGCTGATCACGCAGACAGCCGCCTCACTCAATGTGGCCCGCCGCGCTATCAGCGACCAGGAGATCATCGAGCGGACGCTCTATCCGATGATCAACGAGGGCGCGACGATCCTCCAGGAAGGTATCGCCGCGAGAGCTTCGGATATCGATCTTGTCTGGGTGAATGGCTACGGCTTTCCCGTCGCGCTGGGCGGTCCCATGTATTGGGCCCGCGAGGTCGAAAGCCTGGACAAGATCCATGACCGCCTGGCGTATTGGTTTGAACGGACGGGACGCCCGATCTTTGAGCCATCGAGCGCTCTCCTCGGCTAAGCCCCTCGCCAACCGAATGCTCCGATCATGCAGGGACATCGCTAGACTTTTGAGCTCCCCGACGGCGCGGAAATCATTGCTGCCGGGATGATGTCGCACCAGGTCAATAGATCGAGAAGTCGGCGGCCGAGAGCAGCGGGCGCGTATCCAGATGTGCGAAGAGAGTGGCTTTAGCGGCGCCAGTGCCGTCCGGATCGTAGAAAAGATTTCCCGTCGTCCGGTCGTAGATAATTCGGTCGCCTGTGTGTCGGCGGCGCTCTTTCCAAGATGGAAATTCGCAACAGCCAGAGGGCCGGCTCCCGTGAGGCCGCCAAAGATGCCGGCATGAAGCGCGATGATATCGTTGTTGCCTGACACAACGCCGAAATCCGCGATCCGGTCGACATTGCCGGCAGCGGGCGCCGTATCAAAGACGAAAGTGTCGTTGCCGACGCCGCCGACCAGCACGTCGGCCCCGCCTCCACCGGCGAGTCGGTCGTTGCCGCTTCCGCCCTGCAGCACGTTGCTGGATTGGTTGCCAGTGATGGCGTTGCTCGCGCCATTGCCGGTGCCGTTGATGGCCTGCACGCCGGTCAGCCTCAGGTTCTCCAGATTCGCGCCGAGCACATAGCTTACGGCGGACTGCACGGTATCGGTGCCCTGACCCGCCTGCTCGATAATCCGGTCTGAGGCATCGACGACGTAGGCGTCGCTACCCCCGGCGCCGATGAGGTAGTCAATGCCGGCCCCGCCGCTGAGCCCGTTGGCGGCAGAATTGCCGGTGATGATATTGGATAGATTGTTCCCATAGCCGTTGATCGCATGGGTGCCGGTCAAGGTCAGATTTTCGACATTGGCGCCGAGGTGATATGTGGCGGAAGACTGGACTGTATCGATGCCGCTGTTTGCCAATTCGACGATCTTGTCGTTGCCGTCAGTAACAAAGATATTGTTGCCCGGTCCGCCTGTCAGGTTCAGCGCTCCGGTCGCGCCGCCCAGTCCTGCGGGTGCTTGCGCCCGCAGAAAGACGATGTCTCCAGGCAAGAGCGCGCCAACCCCCGCCAGGAAGATGCTGTCTGTCGGGGTGCCATGGTCGACCGAAGTTCCGCCGGGCGCGCCGCCGATATCGACCTCAACCCCCGCCACGCCGTTGACCTTGGCGAAATTGACGTGGAGCGATGCGGGGTCGACGCCGGCCAGGATGAGCCGGTCGAGCCCCGGCTTGAAATCGAGGATCGTATCGTCGCCATCGAAAAGATTGACGACAAAGCTGTCTGCTCCCGCACCGCCGGTCAGAGTGTCGTTGCCAAGTCCTCCCTTGATCCAGTCATTGGCCTTGCCTGCTATGATCCTGTCGTTTCCCTGGAGGCCGTCGATCTCGAGAGGGCCGGTGGTCGTCGCGTAATTCAAGCTGTCGGCACTCGTGCTCCCGCTGCGGGTAGCGCCGAAGCTGATCTCGCTCATCGAAAGACCGGCAATACCGGTGAGAAGGACGGTGCCTGAGCCATAGTTGACCAGCGCCCCTGCCGCGGTCGATGTAATCGTGACCTGGGCCGGGGTGATGCCGGTGAGCACCAGCGTGTCGGTGCCGCGCTGGAAGTCGGTGATGATGTCGTCGCCATGGTTGGCGCCGATGATGAAGACGTCCTTGCCTGCCCTGCCGCTCAATATGTCGGAACCGCCGCCGCCAGAGAGACGGTCATTCGTCGTGCCGCCGAGCAGCGACTGGGCGTTCGCGTCCCCATCGATACGGATCATCGACACTGATGCTCCGCCGCGCGGAGTCGCAAGATCGTTGAACTGAGACGCGCGGATATAGTCGATGCTCATGACGCCCGTCGATTGTCCGTCGGGCAATCCCGGCCAGCTACCCTCGCCTCCCACCGCCAGGTTGGCGACCATATACATGGGGCGGTGCATGTCGGCCGGCGTGGGCTCGCGCGCGATCTCGGTGCCGTTCAGATACCAGATGATGTAGTCAGGCCGCCAGGAGACGGCGAAGGTGTTGAACCCAGCCGACAGATCGGTGGTTGGGACCACCGATGGCGTGACGGTGTGCGCGCCCGTCGCCTTGCTGTGCGCATTGAGATGCAGATAGTTCGGCTCCTGCCCGCGCACTTCGAAAACATCCAGTTCCGGCGGCCAGTCGCCGTTTGCCGGCAGCAGCCAGAAGGCTGGCCAGAACCCCTCGCCTTCCGGCAATTGGGCACGGATCTCGAAATAGCCATATGTCTGGACATGGCTGGTCTGGGTCGTGATGACACCTGAATTGTAGCTTAGATCGCCAGGTGCGCTGGCGTTCGGACTTGCGGTGATGTCGAGCACGCCGCCGTGCAGCCGGAACGGGTTGATCTCCGTTGTACTGTCTCCATAGAACTGGGACTCCGGGCTGGTGGTGATGGTGCGGCCCCACCAATAGGTCGAGCGCCAGACAGCACCCCCGTTGATGAGACCGTTCGGAGATACCGCGAACGAGTTGAACTCTTCGCTGAAGGTGCTGCGAAGGGCGGAGCGGTCGACCGCGAAATGAAAGTTGGCGGAGTTGAGGTTGGCGAGTAACTGGTTCTGCAGCACGATGCCGTCGCCATTGCCCAGGGAAATCACCACATTCGCGCCGGCTTGCCGCATCGCGGGCGCTAAAGAGGCGTAGGTCTTGAACTGCGAGAACTCTCCACCGACGACGACGAAATCCTCGCGCGGATTGAAATCGGTGATGATGTCGAACTTGCTGCCGGGCGCGAAAGTGAAGGCGTCCGAGCCAGAACCGCCAGTCAGGACGTCGTAACCGCCGCCGCCGTTGAGCCACTGCCTGCCCGCACCGCCGATCAGGAGGTTGGCAAGGTCATTGCCTAGCCCCCTCCCATTGACCGCGTCAACGATCAGGTTCTCGACATTGGCGGGCAGAGCGTAGCCGACATGATAGTTGGGCGCGTGAAGGAAGATGGTGTCTATGCCTGCGCCGGCACTTTCGACAACGTCATCCGAAATGTCCCAAATATGGTAGCTGTCGTCTCCCTGAAGGCCCTTCATCGAAGCGCCGCCTCCAGCACCGTTGATCTCGTCGGCGCTCGCCGTCCCGACTTGGGTGACGCCGCCGATCCCGGACCCGAACCACGCGACCGGTTCCGCGCTCATACTCAGAAGCTGACCGAGGTAATTTCGGTAGCTCGTCGGAAGTCCAACCATGCACGCCACTCCTTGAGAGACGCGAAGTTGGAGGGATGTCGCCTTCGAACAGCCTGCCTAAATTAGAAGACTTTTATGTAAATCTCTGGAACAGGACGGCATGGTTAAGTCTGCGGTAGCGGATGCCGTAAAATCTTAGATGAATGGCGATATCGGCAGAGATGAGCTACGCCGACGCGGGACTCGTGTACTCGCTGTCACCGGCAGCGATGACATATCCAAACCCGAGAAAGTAGCAGGCGAATACGATCGGCGGTTGCAATAGCGCACCTCCCCCAAGCACGAGATAGAGCAGCGCCAGGGCGGCTGCGATTGCGGCGCTTGGCAGCGCCCGGGCGAGCGACGCCAACAGCACGAAATAGAGCATCCACACGACAAGCCCGTATTCGACCAGCACCTTGACCGGAGGGTTCCAGGCGAAGCCGATCTCGCGGTCGATGAAGCCAGCCCCAAAGCCCAGGAACACGCGCGTAATGTCCGGCTCCTGCAAGAATTCGATGACGCGGGTGACCGGCGCGATGAAGCGCAGACTGGCGCTGGAGTCCTCCCGGGAGAATTCCTCCACCCGACCGATGATCGCCGTGAGGTAGCCGGATGCCCACAGGCCCAGGACGACGCAAACCGCCGCGGTGGCGAGAAGAAGGGTCGCCCGGTCGACGCCGCGCCATATCACCATCGGCACAAGAACGAGGGTGGCGAGGAAGAGGCCTGTGCCGCTGAAAGTCAGAACGAGCGCGCCGGCCAGGAGAAACTGCCGGGCGGGGCGGCCAACCACCCAATACTCGATAATGAGGCCAAGGGCCAGAAACTGCGACAGGAAGGACGCTTCCAGCATGACAATGCCGTTCGGCTTCAGAAGCCCCGAACCCCAGGATATTTGCTGCAGATAGTTGAAATTCTTGACGATGATTGCGTCCGGAAGCACCCATTCGAGGATGGGCATTTTGAACCCCACCACTTGAACGCCGATTTGTAGAAAGGTGAGCATTGCCACAACCACGGCGCAGCCTGTGAAGAAGCGCAGAATGTCGACATATTCCCGGGCCGTAATCACGATGCGGATGGGCAGCAGAAGATAGATCACCGCCAGCAGCGACACCGAGCCGAGGGAGAATTCGCTTCCGGACGCGACGTTGACGAAAAATGCCGCCGTGACAAAGGTGAACGCCGCCACCAGTCGCACCGGGTCGATGATCGCCGCGCCCTGGTACAGCAGCAGCATCAAGGAGCCTCCAGCGATCGGCAGCAGGCATGAGACCGCGGCGCTTCCGCCAAGCGGGATGACCAGGCGCTGCAGGAATACGATTGCCGCGACATTCATCAAGCAGACGAAAAGAGGCAGCGACATCGCTTCCGCTTCAACTGGCGCTTTAGATGAAGCGTCGCCGGCCAGGGTCATCGCCTTAGCAACCCGCCCAACCCGGCATAGCTCTTGACCCCCGTCAGCCTCGCCGCGGCGACAGTGCCGGCAATGCCTTGCAGGGACAATCCCACGGCGAAAACCACGGCGACTACGACCGGGCCAAACAGAAAGGATGCCAACACCCCGCCACCGATGCACAGAATAGCGCTCGCGGCCGTAATCAGGTTGAGGGTCAGCTGATTGTGCGACAGAAGCAGCACCTGCGAGCAGGGGCCGCACAGCACGTTGACGACATTGCCGACGGCGAGGATCGTCAGCGGCACGGCGGCTGTCGCGTAGGCAGGGCCAAACCCGACCGAAAGGATCTGCGTTCCGAGCACACCCAGCAGCAGCGCAAGACCCATGGAGGGAACCGCCGCGAGCAGGACGACCGGCCGAAGCATCCGTTCCAGCTCATGCCGGCGTCCACTCGCCAGATGTTCGGCGATCATCGGCGGCAGCACGCCACCCAGCACAAGATGCGGCAACGAAACCAGTTGGGCTATTCGCGTGGCGACGCCATAATAGGCGACGTGCTCGGCAGGGCTGGCGACACTCACCACCCAGACATCCGACTGCGTGACCAGCAGCGCCAGGAGTTGCGTGAGCATGATGCTGGGACCGCTGCGGGCAAAATGCGCCATCCGCACGGCGCCGCCGCTGCGAATGTCACCCGTTCTCAGCGCGGAGACCAACGAGGCCGCGACACCAGCGCCGAAGCACAGGGCCTGCAGCGCCAGCACGCCGCGACTTCCAATGTCTACACCCTGCCACCACAGCAGCAGCGTGACCCCCAGGAGGAGGTATGTGGCAAGCACGCTGGCGAGGAACGTCGCCTGAACGATCTTGCCCAGCGACCGCAACGCCCCGGCCAGAAACAGCTGCAGGGCAGTCAGAAGCACCAGCGGCCAGAGGGGCGAGGCTACTTCCTGAAAGGCCGAACAGCTCAAGGCAGCGCCGGGCAGGTAGCACAATGCGCCAAGACCCAGGAGAAGCGCTGCTCCGACCGGAATGGACACGAGCGCAATCAGGATGGCGCCCGCGGTCAGGTAAGAGATCGGCGCGTACTGGTTGGTGAGGCGGCGCGAATCCCGCAGGTCGCGCACCGCCAGGACGTCCAGCCCCATGGTCGCGACAATGGCGGCCGGAAGCGAAATGCTCTGAATCAGCAGAACAGCGCCGAATTCATTCGCGCCGAGCAGGCGCGACAGCACGATGTTCTGGAGGATGACCGCCGCGCCGAACAGCAGGCGGCCCAGCAGCGTATAGGCGGCGCCGCTGGCCAGTCGTCGATACACAGCGCCGGCAACCGAAGTTTCGGAACCCCCCGGTTCGTTCATGGACGCCCAGGCTCGCTGCCAGTGGTCGCACTGGGCTGAGCCTGCGAGGGCCGCAGAAACGATATCAATCGACCCGTGACGCCGGCCGTCATCGGATTGGACATCAGCCTGAACGCCACCACCGGCAAGGCGCGCTTGAAGGCGCTGGCGGCAATCTGCGGGTAGCTCAGGCCAAACACACGCCGCTGCGTGCGGGCCATATCCTTGATGTTGGCCAAGGGGTGCCGGATCGAGTTCGATTCGAGACCGCGCCAAACATGGGCGATGACCTCATCGGTATAGCCTGCCAACGGATTGAGCTTGTACATCCGGCATATGGCATCATAGTCGGCGGCGATGCGGATGCCCGGATCGAAGAGCGCCTGCTTGTGAAGCTCCGTTCGGAAATACATCGCCTGGTGCGATGTCGGCACGCTGTGCATGACATAAGGCGTCATTGGTCGCGGCTTTTGCACATACCGATAGCTTGGTGACAGTTCGAAAAGCGCCGCGCCGAGCAACATGCCAATTCCCGGAGGGGACTCCTCGATCGCCTCGGCGACCTTGTGCAGAGTGTCGCTGCCAGCGAACCTGTCGCCCGAATTCATGAAAACGCAGAACTCGCCCTTGGCGTTCGCCAGACCCTTGTTCATGGCGTCGTAGATGCCGCTATCTCGCTCGGAAACCCAGAACGCCATATGCTCCGCATGCGCCTTGATGAGATCCACCGTGCCATCGGTCGAGCCCCCGTCGATGACGACCCATTCGAAGGAGGCATCCTTCTGCTCACACACGGAAGCGGCGGTGCCGGCGAAGCCGTCGCGATTGTTGAACACCACGGTAATGACCGTAATCAGCGGGCGCGAACCTGCCGCGTCCCTGGCGCGCATGCTGCCGCTCATCCTCAAGCCGCCATGGAGGTGGGTTTGGCCGAGAGCTTTCGCCCATCCGGACCGAACGGGACGTTCTTGATCGCGTCGATCTCGCGGCTCACGATCTTCGTCGCGGCATCGATGCTGTAGGACGCAATCGCGAGTTTGCGGCCATGCTCGCCCAGTGAGCGCGCCAATTCCGAGTCGTCGCGAACCCTGACATACTGCCTGACGAAATCGGCCGGATCCTCGGCGCGCAGGAAATGCGTGCCGTGCTCGCCCTGAAGTCCGGTCAATCCGGCGGGAAGCGCAATCAGCGGCAGCCCGCAGGCCAAGGCTTCCAAAACCTTGGTCTTGATACCGGTCCCCGACACGATCGGCGCGAAGAAGACCTGCGTGCGCGCAAGCTCCTCATTGATGTCGGGCACATATCCAAGGAACTTGATCGACGGATGCTCGAGCGGGAGGCGCAGATTGTCCGGCGCGGCGCCGATGACGTTCAGGACCGGCAGTTCGACACCCTGGCGCTCGAACTCCGGTATGATCCGCTCCACATAGGCCCGCAACCCATCCAGATTTGGCTGATAGGTGAGCCCACCGGTGAACACCGCAGTCATCGGCCTGTTGGTCAGGGTCGCGCTCACCGGCTGGTCGGGAACGGGAACGGTCACCGGCATGCAGAACACGCGCCGCTTCGTACGCGCGGCAAGCCGCTCCGTTTCCTCCAGCGAGCGCAGGCTGCTGGCGCCGGCGCGATCGGTCCAATAGAGCTCCCGGCGATCCAGGATACGCGACTCCCGGCCGAGCACCATGCGAAAGACCGCTTTCGCAAGCGGGCGGGCAAAGGCGGGGATCGCTCCCTCGAGATAACCGAGAATGTTTTCATCACCGGTCGACCGCGATGCCCAAAGCTCATAGCGTTCCGACAGCAGGTCTTCATGATCGAGGATCCAGGGCCGGCCCGAGCGATGGGCGTAGCTCGCTGTCCTGATCATGTCGGCGACGATCAGGTCGATCGACTTGTCGGCGACGATCTCCTGAATGCGGGTATTGGCCTTTTCGTCAAGATAGAGACATTCGTTGAGGCTGAGCGCTCCCGGCACAGCCTTGGTGAGCAGGCGCCACAGGATCGACGATTTGGACGGCAGGGTAAGATAGTGCGTCTCGACGCCGAGATCCTCGGGCAAGGCCGTATCGCCGGGAATCTGGAACGCGACCAGTGTCACGTTATGTCCGGCACCTTTCAGCGCATTGATATAGGTGCGTATCCCCATCTTGTGGCCATGCATGCGGCCATAGGGTGCGCGTGTCGCTAGATAGAGAACATTCATGAGATTTATCGGCCTATCCGGTGAATCGAAATGGGATGCGCCGGGATCTCGTCAAGGATTTCGCGCGGGTTCGAAGCCATAGCTCCGCCAACCATCACCCGCGCGCAACCTATCCTGTCGCGGCCCGTTGTTCAACCGGCCGAAACGGCAGAGCAAGGATAGATGGGCGCTCAGTCAAGCATTGTTCGCCGGTCGCCAGCATATCGAACGGGCTATGCGCCTATGGATACCGTGAAATCAGCAAATTCGGCCGGTAGAGCTTCCAGACCGCATAGACCACTGGTTGCAAGACATTCCATGAGGTGAAGACGGACCCAACGAATAAGGCCCTTTGGAAACCATCCAGGAATTTCGAGCCGGATTTGATTTGGAGGCGGTGAACTTCGGTTCTAGGCAGTCTCACGCCCGCTGTTCACCTTCTCTCTCTCACCTGGTTTTCATGGTGCAAATTTGAACCTTCTTCGAAAGAACTGAGATCCGGAAAAGTCCTTACCTGCGGCACCTCATCCACATTATCGACGGATCGTCCCCGTGCGATCCTATATTAAAGACGTGTTGGCCCGGAATTTGCATGCAGGGTTAATGATCGGTAAAGTGCCGTTGGGTAATTATTAGCAGTTTATGGGCAAGGGGTCACGGATGAGCATCTTCAAGCAGACACTGGCTGCGGCGGCAGCCTGTATGGCAGTGATGTGCGCAGCGGGGCCGGCGGCTTCGGGCGAAGCTGAAATTGTTGCTCTCTGCTCAGGGAGTGGCAGCGCGGGACCCGAGGCGATCGCGGCCTTTGTGAATGAGCAGCGCCAGGGCGGACAATCCCCCGAACAGATTGATAAGGCTCTCATTAATGTCACGGTAGCGCTGGGTGAGAGCGTCCTGGAAACTGGCTGCAGCGTTCGAAAGAGTCCGGTTTCGGCCTGCGTATGGGCCGTGACGTCAAGTCTGGCAGATCCAGCGCGGCGCGCCGCCGTTGCGCAGATCGCGGACAAGATCGAAAACGGGGCGTGCGGCGAGCGCGTGGCGGCGAGCTCGAATTAGTGCATTCCGAAGCCAAGTGAAATCGCTTGGCTTCCCTTCAATCCGGCAGCAAAAATAGGGCAGCTAGCCTTCAACGCGTGCCATTTTGGGATGGCGCGCGGCACCTTGAGACAGTTCGGCCGCTCTCATTCTATCGCGTTTCCAGACCGAAGCCCTACGCGCATCCCTGGCAGAGTTTTCAGAGGTTGGTCCACCGTCGCGGGTCTTCCGACGCAATCGATATCCAGCGGTAATCCGTCTGACTGCGCTCGACGATATTTGCCCGCGCATTGTCCAGCACAAGTTCTCCGGAACTGGTCATGACAACAAGAACGGCATGGCCTTCGCCGCGGCGGGTGCGGACCGTTGCGAGGCGAAGAGCGCCAGCGGGAACGCCCGCGCGCAGCAGGAGTTTGCGTTTGGTCAGGGCGTAATCCTCGCAGTCTCCGCGCGAGCCGCTGGAATTCCAGGTCTCCGTCGAATCCGACTTGAAGCGGATGCTGCGATTGACCGACCGATTGACGCGTTCCAGTGTCTGGCGCAGCTTCTGGCTGTTCTGAACACGGCCGGACTTGCCGGTCTGACACTCCTTATCGTGCTGCAGGCAGAAGAGCAGGTACGCCAACGGTGCGCCCGCCGACTTGGCGCGGTGAGCCTCCAAAGAGCCGGCAGTTGCGAAGGTCGTAGGCAAGGCAAGACACAGTGCTACGGCAAGCGTAGCTGCACGCAGTTCCAGCATAGAAGCATCCCCTCTTCTGGCCGGCACGCGTCTGCCGGTTCTGGGTTCGTCATGGGAATTTCATGACGGCTGATGCTTACCGGCGGCCGGTGACATCGCGATTAAATGAGAAGATCGCATTTTAGTAAAGCGAATACATAGACGGGCATGCGTTATGCGAAACGCGCCCCGCCTTGCCCTGGATGACTCCGATGGAGAAATGAGCAGGCCGGATCAATCCGGTCGCAAGCTCGTCTCCATTTATTGCATACAGTTCGGGTGAGCGACGCGCCCTTTGGCTCAGGACTGCGCTTAATAGTCGGAGTAGTAGGCCGATTCCCCATGGCTTTCGCCGCGCCTTTCCTGGCTCATGACGATCAGCGTCGGCTTGTTCAGGCTTCGGCCAAACGACAATTTGTGCAGCCCATTCAGCACCGCCCTCTGTGGCGTGTGAGCCCATTTGACGACGAAGGCCACTGCATCGGCGAAATCGACCAGATAGGAGCCATCGACCAAAATCTCCAATGGCGGCGAGTCCAGCACGACGACATCGAACTGCTTCCGGGCGCTGGCGATGAGCTTCGCGAAAATCTTCGTAGAAAGAAGCTCGTCGGTCGGGATAGTCGCGCCGCGTGTGCCGACCAGTGCAAGCAGCGACGTCGCGCTATCCTGGGTCGTGATGTCGGCCAGGCGGTCGGCTGGAATTTTGCCGGAGAGATAGTCGATCAATCCACTTGACGCTTCGGTCTTCAGATAGCGGTGGACCGTGGGCTTTCGCAAGTCGCAGTCGACCAGAAGCACATTTTGACCCGCCTGTGCATAGGCGCGCGCAAGCGACAAGGCGATGGTCGTCTTTCCTTCATTCGGCAGCGCGGACGCGACGAGAAGAACCTTGCCTGTGGGATGAGACGTCTCGTCCTTTGCCGGCATCAGGCGGTCCAGCATGGCTCGAATGCGGCGTATGCTCTCTGCAAACCGCGACAGCGGTTTTTCAACGAATTGATCGGTCATCGCCGCCCCGCGTCCCGACCCTGGCAGGGCCGGAACGGATGTCACCGTGGACAGCCCGGTTACCGCCTCAACCTGTTCCTCCGACGTGAACCCGCCGACATGGTTCTCGAAGAGGAAAGCGAGCAGGACGCCGCCAGCCAGCGCCAAGACGGTGGCGAGGGTTAGAATAAGCGGTATGCGCGGGAAACTCGCGGCTGTCGGGATCAAAGCGGAGGAGACGATCCTGCTGTCGGCAACCTGCAATGTGGATTGCGTCTCAAGGTTCT
>DATDBN010000125.1:0-28449 GCA_036524835.1 Mesorhizobium sp.
ACATGCTTGGCCTTCTTCTCTGGGTTTGGCTGCCACGGGATGCCGGTGGTTTCCGCCTCACGCAGCGCCGAGCCGAGGCGCTCAAACTCCTCCCCCGTAAGGAAGCGCTCCCGACCCTCCTCCGCGAAACGGTCAATCCCCCGTGCAGGGTTGTAGCCCTCCGGGGTGAGGCCGTGCTTGCCGCCGAAAGAATACATTGACCCCACTACCGCAGCCACTCGATTTGCCTGGAATGGAGTAATCGGAGCGCCTGACGTTGGCCGCCTTTCGCGCCCCGAGTTCAGGCAAAACCAGTCGATCTAGAATGTCTTTGTAAAGCGCGTGAGTCCCCGCCTTCCGCTTCTTGCTGACGTGGGTTTCAAGGAAGCTGTTCGCCAACTCCGTTACCGTCGCAGCCTTCCGGCGTTCGGCTTTCTCATGTTGGGGATCAATCCCGACTTTGACTTGAGAGCGAAGCCGATCCGCCAGCTTGCGCGCTTCTTCCGGAGTGAACTCGCTCACCTTGCCGATCGTGATGCGTCGGGTGGAAGCCTTCCGTCCGCCTTCGATGTTCTTGTATTCAAGCACCCAAGACTTTTGGCCCGAAGGGAAAACTCGGAGCCCGAAGCCTCGAACGTCCGCATCAAAGATGGTGTAGCGGGCGGGCCTTATCTCCGCTTCGTTCACGGTCTTCTTGCCGAGCTTTTGATTATGAGGTTTATCCATCACGAATTCACGTTGGGGCGTCACCGGGGCGTCACCGATCTTTACCATCACAGGAAACTTGAGGAAAGAACATAACAGGAAACGAACCTGCTATCAAAGAGTTATGGAAGCTGTGGATAACGGGAGGAAACTCATGGAATCGAATTCCGTCAAATTCATAATCTGTAGGTCACAGGTTCGATTCCTGTCGGGATCACCAGCAAAATCAATATGTTAGGTGGTTATAGTTTCGGAACATAGTGCGATAGCAGGAACGCCGCCTGGCGTTGCCTACCGTGTGGGCCGAGAGTCAGGCACCGGCTGAAATACCGGGTCTCATCGCGATCATCAGTCAGAGTTCGCGAAGAACACACCAACGCGGTTGAATGTTTTCGAATCCTGCCGGAAGGTAAGAGGCCCCCAACTGGAACAAGGAGACGGAACCATGACGTTCGTGACGGCCGAAGATGGGACAAACATCTTCTACAAGGACTGGGGTCCGAAGGACGCCCAGCCCATCGTCTTTCACCACGGCTGGCCCCTCAGTGCCGACGACTGGGACAACCAGATGCTGTTCTTCCTAGCCGAGGGATTCCGCGTCATCGCTCATGACCGCCGCGGGCATGGCCGCTCGAGCCAGGTCAGTGAGGGCCACGATATGGATCACTACGCCGCCGACGCGTCAGCCGTCGCGGAGCATCTCGACCTGAAGAACGCCGTTCATATCGGTCATTCCACGGGAGGTGGCCAGGTCGCGCGATATGTCGCAAAACATGGTCAACCCCAGGGCCGGGTGGCCAAGACCGTGCTGGTCAGCGCCATTCCGCCGCTGATGGTCAAGACGGAAAACAATCCCGGCGGCACTCCGGTCGAAGTATTCGACGGTTTCCGCGCCGCCCTGGCCGCCAACCGCGCGCAGTTTTATCTCGATGTAGCTTCCGGGCCGTTCTACGGCTTCAACCGGCCCGGCGTGGAAGCTTCCCAGGGGGTCATCCAGAACTGGTGGCGTCAAGGGATGATGGGTAGCGCCAAAGCCCACTACGAAGGCATCAAGGCCTTCTCGGAGACCGACCAGACCGAGGATCTCAAGGCGATCACCGTGCCGACACTCATCCTGCATGGCGACGACGACCAGGTCGTTCCCTATCGGAATGCGGCGCTCCTCCAGGACAAGCTGCTGGCGAACAGTACGCTCAAGATCTATCCGGGCTACCCACATGGCATGCACGCGACGAATGCCGATGTGATCAACGCCGACCTGCTTGCATTTATCCGGGCGTGACGCCCAATGGCGGGCCGGTATCATGCCCGGCCCGCACGCATCCTTGCTGCGGCGGCGATAAGCGCACGAACCCCTCAGGTCGCCGGCCAACGACTACAGGACATTGCCTCGGCCGAGCGCACTACTGGAAGGCGTTGATCCGGCCTGGCGCATCTAACCAACCGCCGGCGTCATCGCCTCAATGGGATTGTCGCTTCCGCACTGTCCTATCCATCGACCCTGGCGTGGGACAAATCCTCAAACGCCACTCATGCGAATGAGCGTTTACTTCGCGTCTGTTTGGGCGACAATTCACCAGGTATCGGCGGCGACAACGCAGGCCGGCCTGCGATAACGGGGACCGTTCATGCTGCTCGACAGTTCCGCCCAGGGCGTCTACCCGATCGCCGTAACGCCGTTTCTGCCGGATGGCCGGGTGGATTTCGCCTCGGTGGACCGCATGACGGACTTCTACCTTGGCGCCGGCGCGACGGGCCTGACCATTCTCGGCATTATGGGCGAGGCGCCGAAACTGGAGCCGGAGGAGGCGCTGCAAATCGTTAGCCAGGTCTGCGCCCGCGCCGGCGTGCCGGTCATCGTCGGCGTCTCGGCGCCGGGCTTTGCCGCGATGCGCTCGCTGGCGCGCAATGCGATGGAGCGCGGCGCGGCGGGCGTGATGATTGCGCCGCCGCCGGCGCTCAGGACCGACGATCAGATCGTCGGCTATTACGGGCAGGCGGTAGATGCGATCGGCGACGACATTCCCTTCGTCATCCAGGATTATCCCTTGACGCTCACTGTGGTGATGACGCCCAAGGTGATCCGAACGATCGTTGAGAACCATCCGTCCTGCGTGATGCTGAAGCATGAGGATTGGCCGGGACTCGAGAAGATCAGCGCGCTGCGTGCCTTCCAGAAGGACGGCAGCCTTCGCCCAATCTCCATCCTGACTGGCAATGGCGGGCTCTTCCTCGATTTCGAGATGGAGCGCGGCGCCGATGGCGCGATGACCGGTTATGCTTTTCCGGAAATGCTTGTCGATGTGGTCCGCCACGCCCAGGCTGGCGACCGGGACAAGGCGCATGATCTGTTCGACGCGCACCTGCCGCTGGTTCGCTACGAGCAGCAGGCTGTCATCGGGCTGGCAGTGCGCAAATATGTGCTGCAGAAGCGCGGTGCGATTGCCCACGATGCGCAACGCAAGCCTGGCAGCGCGATTTCGGCGGCGGCGAAGGCGGAGGTGGATTATCTGCTGTCACGCGTCGCCCGAAGCGACCCGCGCGCCGCGCTGTAGCTGGGACCGCCGGTCGCGGTGCCGGTCTCACACCGTGCGGGTTACCTTTTTGAGCAAGGCAGGGGCGTCGGGGTCTTCTCCCAGCGCGACGGACAGCGCCTCGACCAGCCGGTAGAAGCTGATCACGCGGCAGATCGGGTTGAGCAGGTGGTGACGCGCGGAGACGGTCGGCAGCGATTGCGCCCCGGTGGCCGTCGTGCCGGCAACGAACACCTTGGCGCCGGCGCCGGCCAGCTTCTCGGCTGCATCGCGAATGCTGTCGTCGGAGGCATCGCCATTGGCGAAGACAAGTGCGGCAAACCGGTCGCGCGCCAGCGCTATGGGGCCGTGGCGAACTTCCGCGGCGCTGTAGGCCTCGGCGTGCAGCCGGCACGTTTCCTTGAACTTCAGGGCGGCCTCCCCGGCAATGCCAAGACCAGGGCCGCGGCTGATCGTGAACAGCGAATGGGCGGCGGCGACGGGCAATGCGGCGCTCGTCCAATCGCAATCCAGCGCTTCGGCAAGAGCCTCCGGCAACGCGCTCAAGCCATCGAGCAGATCGGAATCGTCGCTCCAATGCGCGATGACGCCGGCAAGCGCCACCAGCGATGCAACGAACGATTTGGTGGCGGCAACCGCCTCTTCCGGCCCGGCCATCATCGGCAAGACATGGTCCGCGCCAGCACCCACGGGGGAGTCCGTCACGTTGAGCAGCGCAAGGGTTCCGGCGCCCGCTTCGGCCGCCCTTGCCTGCAGGCTGACCAGGTCGGGGCTGCCGCCGGATTGCGACACGGTCAGCAGGACGCCGTCATCGAACTTCAGCCGGGCATTGTAGACCGAAGCAATCGACGGACCGACCGAAGCGACAGGAATGCCGATCCGCTGTTCGGCGAGGTACTTGAAGAATGTCACGGCCTGATCCGACGAGCCGCGCGCACAGGAAACCACGAACCTCGGCGGTTCGCGGCGCAAGCGTTCGCCTGCGGATTTGTACGCGCTCGCGCGGTCGGCCACCTGCCTGGCAACCACCTCCGGGATTTCCATGATCTCACGCAGCATCTGGGTGGTCATGACAGGCCTCTCATCATCTTTCTTGCCGGACGATGGCGGCCGTTGTGCCGTGCCGCCGGTTCCGCTGCAAGTCTTCTCTCCCAACTGCCGTCCAATAAGATCTGCCGGAGGAAGGATAGTGGTCGCGGGGATTGCCGATTGCCACCGCGTTCGATCCCGCTTGACGACTTCGATAAGGTCATGAATGTGAGCGCTACTGCGGGGGAAGCGAGTTTCATCTCGCGATGTGGGACGCAATGCCGACACTCTACGACGTCAAACCCGCCTTCCAGGCGAAGCTGCGCCCCCTCGCCAACTGGCTGGCCGGCGCCGGCGTTACCGCAAACCAGGTCACTGTCGCGGCAGCACTTCTTTCCATAGCCGCCGGTGCGGCGATTGCCTGCTGGCCGACAGCATCCGGCATCTTCTGGCTCTTGCCCGCTGTGCTTTTCGTGCGCATGGCCCTCAACGCAATCGACGGTATGCTGGCGCGCGAGCATGGCCAGGCGTCCATGCTCGGCATGTTCCTCAACGAAATCTGCGATGTCATCTCAGACCTGGCGCTTATCCTGCCCTTCGCCCTGGTTGTGCCCTTCGCCCCATGGGGCGTGATCTCCTTTGCGCTGGCGGCATTTCTGACGGAATTTGCCGGTGTGCTCGGCATCCCCGCCGGCGCCGGCCGCCGCTATGACGGGCCGCTCGGCAAGAGCGACCGCGCTGCCATTCTGGGCATCATCGCCGCCATCATCGGGCTTGGCGTAACCCTTCCCGCCTGGGCATCATGGCTGTTTCCGGTCCTGGCCTTGCTGTCGCTGGTTACCGCGTCAAACCGTGTCCGCATGGCGCTGCGGGCCGCCACATGAACCGCCGGGAGACCTGCATGAACACCCCGGAAAAGACCGGCAACCGCTCCCGCCGCGACGAAGCCGTTGAGCGAACCTTCGCCACGCATGACGGCGCCGAGCTGTTCTACCGCTATTGGCGGGCGCAATCCAACGAGCCGCGCGGGGCGGTCGTTCTGTTTCATCGCGGCCATGAGCATGGCGCGCGCATGGCGCATCTGGTCGACGAACTCGACCTTCCGGACTTCGCCTTCTACGCCTGGGATGCGCGCGGCCACGGACGCTCGCCCGGCAAGCGCGGTTACTCGCCTTCGTTCGCCGCGTCGGTGCGCGATGTCGATTGCTTCATCAAGGAAATTGCCGAGCGTGACGGCATCGACGTCGAGGACATGGCCGTGGTGGCGCAATCCGTCGGCGCGGTGCTCGCCACGACATGGGTGCACGATTACGCGCCTAAGATACGCGCGCTGGTCGTCGCCTCGCCGGCCTTCAGCGTCAAGCTCTATGTGCCCTTCGCCAAGGAGGGCATCGCGCTGTGGCAGCGGATGAAGGGCGTGTTCTTCGTCAATTCCTACGTCAAAGCGAAATTCCTCACCCATGATCCCGCGCGCATCGCCTCCTTTGAGGCCGATCCGCTGATCACCCGGCCGATCGCCTCCAACATTCTGGTCGAGCTCTACCGGCATGCAGCGCGCGTCGTCGCCGATGCCCGCGCCATAACAGTCCCGACGCAATTGCTCATCTCGGGCGCCGATTGGGTGGTGCGCCATGGGCCGCAGCACGAGTTCTTCGTCAACCTCGCCAGTCCCGCCAAGGAGCGCCATGTCTATCCCGGCTTCTTCCACGACACGCTGGGCGAGCGCGACCGCAAGCCGGCGGTGGATGCCGCGCGGCGTTTCATCGTCCAGCAGTTCGACGAGCCGGAGCCGACGCCGGACCTGACCCAGGCGCATCGCTGGGGATATGCGCGCGACGAGGCCGACCGCATCGCGTCGCCGCTGCCTCTGCTTTCGCCGCGCGGCCTCTACTGGGCGTCCAGCCGCCTCTTCATCAAGCTGGGCTCCTTCTTTTCTCAAGGGCTCGGCAAGGGTGTCGCCACCGGTTTCGATTCCGGGTCGACGCTGGACTATGTCTATGAGAACGAGCCGCGCGGGCTCGGTCCGGTCGGCAAGATGGTGGACAAGACTTTCCTCGAGGCGATCGGCTGGCGCGGCATCCGGCAGCGCAAGGCGATGCTGGAAGAGCTGATCCCCGCCGCGGTGCTGCGGATGAAGCATCTGGGGCGCGGCGTGAATGTGCTCGACATTGCCGCCGGGCATGGCCGCTATCTGCTCGACGCGCTGGCCGAATGCACGGAGCAGCCGGCGTCGGTGCGGCTGCAGGACTATTCGGACATCAACGTCGCCGCCGGCCGCAAGCAGATTGCCGATCGCAAGCTCCCGCCCCGGTTCAGCTTTCACAAGGCGGACGCCTTCGACGCCGAAGCGCTGGCCAATCTCGACCCGGCGCCCGACCTTGCCATCGTCTCCGGTCTGTACGAGCTTTTCCCCGACAACGATCTGATCAGCCGATCGCTCGGCGGGTTGGCGCGCGCCATGTCGCCGCACTCATTGCTCATCTACACAAACCAGCCCTGGCATCCCCAATTGGAGATGATCGCGCGCAGCCTCACATCGCATCGCGGCGGGGATGCCTGGGTGATGCGCCGCCGCACGCAAGCCGAGATGGATCAGCTTGTCGAGAAGGCGGGCTTCCGCAAGATCGACCAGCGCATCGACGAGTTCGGCATCTTTACGGTGTCCGTCGCCGAGAGGATGTGATGCGCGTGGTGCGTGCTTTTTTGCCGGGTGGGTCTTCCGGCCCAGCTGAACCCCGCCAAACAGCGAGAGCGGCGAGGGCCGCATGACAACCGCACCCTTCCCCGTCATCGCCAAGCGCGCCGCGCTGTGGCTCGCCTTCCTGGCGCCGGTGTTCTACCTGACCTACGGCTTCGCCAATTGGTCGGCTTCGCAGCGCGACCATGTCGGCAGCATTGTCTACGATTGGGAACGGACGGTGCCGTTCCTCGCCTGGACGATCATTCCCTACTGGTCGATCAACGCCTTCTACGCGCTGTCGCTGTTCCTCAACGCCAGCAAATCGGGCGTCGACCGCCTGGCCGCGCGCTATCTCACCGCGCAAACCGTCGCCGTGAGTTGCTTCCTCGCCTTCCCGCTCGCCGCCAGTTTCACGCGGCCTCAGACGAGCGGCCTGCCGGGCTTCATGTTCGATGTGCTTGGCGGCTTCGACAAGCCGTTCAATCAGGCGCCGTCGCTGCATATCGCGCTCACCGTCATCATCTGGAGTCATCTGCGGCAGCGGCTGCGCGGCATTGCGGCGGCGGCGTGGGACATCTGGTGCGTGCTGATCGCTGCGTCCGTTCTGACGACGTTCCAGCATCATTTCATCGACATTCCCACCGGCGCGCTGCTCGGCCTCTTTGCGCTGTGGCTCTTTCCCGCCGAAGGGCCCCTTCCCTTCCGGGACTTCGCCTGGACGAGCGATCCGAAACGCCGGCGCTTGTGCGGCTTCTATGCGCTTGGCGCGCTCGCGCTTCTGGCCGGCGCCTGGCTCGGCGCCAACGTCTCCGCCAACTGGCTGCTGCTTCTGTGGCCGAGCCTTGCGCTGGCCCTCGTCGCTTTCGCCTATGCCGGCGCAGGCCCGAAGGTTTTCCAGAAATCCCCTGGGGGCAATGTCACGCTGGCCAGCCACTTGTTGGTGTTGCCCTACAGGCTGGGGGCGCGCATCAATGCCTGGGCATGGACGCGGCGGCTGCCGCCAGCCGTCGAGATTGCCAACGGTGTGCATCTCGGCCGTTTCCCGGATCGCTCTGAAGCCGGCGCCTATAGCGCAATCATCGACCTGACCGCCGAGTTTGCCCGGCCCCGCGGGCAGCGGAGTTCCTGGCACGCCGTGCCGCTGCTCGATCTCGTCAAGCCTGACGCCGGCGACATCGACCGTGCCGCCGCCCTCATCGCCTCCCACGAAGACGGCACTGTTCTCGTGTGCTGCGCACTCGGATTTCAGCGCAGCGCATTGGCCATCGTCCGCTGGCTGGTTGTGACGGGCCGCGCTGGGGATGAGCGCGCTGCCGCGGCGATGATCGCCGCCGCCGGCCGGCGAGTCGCTCTGCACCTCGACCCGGTACCTGCCGCGTTATGACACCTTCCATCTACCAGCAGCGCTGCAGGTCCGCCGCAACCAGCCTCGCAGCTCAGGCGGCCTGGCCGGCGGCTGTCGTGGCGCTCGGCCTTGGTGCTCCGGCCAGCCTTCGCCCGAACGGCGTACTTGCCGTGACGGGCCTCTTTGCTGCACTCATTGTGCTTGGGTTTTCCATCCATCTGGCTTTCGATGCCTGGCTGTTTCGCTTGATGGCAGAGCATCCGGACGAAAGCTCTGGTGGCCGTGCCGTAGACGAAATCCTAACCCGGCTGCGTCTAAAGGGGCGGCCAAAGGAAGGGCCGGATGCGGTGCGCGGTTTGTCGGACCGGCTGAACGGCACGCAGCGCATTGTAAGGCGTCAGCGTCTGGCCCTTGCCGCCTTCGCGGTTCTGGCCCTCGTGGCGGCGATGCAGGAGTTTTCGAAGGGCGCATGAGTCAGTTTCCGCCAATTCTGTCCAGGCTCCTGCGCCGCGTGACGGCGTCCGCGTTGGCCGGTTTCGCTTGGCTGGTCACCGGTGTTCGGCCGATCTGGAGCGGCAGCGCACCGTCGAGCCGCCAGCGCATCTATTTCGCCAACCACGCCAGCCATGGCGACTTCATCCTGCTTGCCTCCTGCCTCGCGCCGCATGAGCGCATGCACACCCGCGCCATCGCCGCCGCCGATTATTGGGGCGCGACACGGCTGCGGCGCTTCGTAGCCGAGGATTTGCTGGCCTCCGTCTTGATCGAACGCAACTGGGCGGGCCAGTCCGAGAAGCCGCTCGACATCATGATGCATGTGCTCGAACAGGGCGATTCGCTGATCATTTTTCCCGAGGGCTTGCGCAACATGACCGAGGAGCCGCTGCTGCGCTTTCGCTCGGGTCTCTACAACCTCGCCATCGCGCGGCCGGATGTCGAACTCATTCCCTGCTGGATCGAGAACATGTCGCGGGTTCTGCCGAAAGGCGAGTTCCTGCCGGTGCCGCTGCTGTGCCGCGTGGTGTTCGGCGCGCCGCTCGCCGTCGAGCAAGGCGAAGACCGCCACGCTTTCCTCAAGCGCGCCCATGCGACACTGCTCGCCCTTAACCCCCGCCCCGCGCGAGACGCCTGATGATCCCGGAATTCCTGCCCCTGATCGGCGGTTTGATCCTGGTGCTGACCGTGGCCAGCACGGTGGCCGGCCTGCTGCGCTGGCGGGCCGGTGCGACGCCGACGCTTACCAATCTCACCGATCGGATCAATGCCTGGTGGGTCATGGTTGTGGTGCTGACCATCGCTTTCCTGTTCGGCATGAACGGACTGGTCGTGCTGTTTGCGCTGATCTCCTTCGCCTCATTGCGCGAATTCGTGACGCTGACCTACACGCGGCGGAGCGACCACTGGATCCTGCTCGGCATGTTCGGCATCGTGATCCCGTTCCAGTACTGGCTGGTGTGGACCGAGTGGTACGGCCTCTTCACCATCTTCATCCCGGTCTACTGCTTCCTGCTCATGCCCGCCTTCACCGCGCTGCACGGCGACACGGAATCCTTCCTTGAGCGGATCGCCGCACAGCAATGGGCGGTGATGATCTCTGTCTACTGCGTGAGCCATGTGCCGGCGCTGCTCAGCCTCAACATACCGGGCTTCGAAGGGCGCAAGCTGCTGCTCGTCGCCTTCCTGATGATCACCGTCCAAGGCTCCGACGTGCTGCAATATATCTTCGGCAAGCTGTTCGGCCGCCGCAAGGTTGCGCCGAACGTCTCGCCCTCGAAGACGTGGGAAGGCCTGATTGGCGGGCTCGGCAGCGCCAGTCTGCTGGGGGCAGCGCTGTGGTGGCTGACCCCGTTCACACCGGTTCAGGCCGGGCTGGTCGCCTTCATGGCCGGCAGCATGGGCTTTCTCGGCGGTCTCGTGGCCTCTGCGATCAAGCGCGACCAGGGTGTCAAGGACTGGGGTCATCTGATCGAGGGGCATGGCGGCATGCTCGACCGCGCCGACAGCCTCGTCTTCTCGGCGCCAATCTTCTTTCACACCGTGCGATATTTCTGGACCGTGTGAGCTTCGTCCGGGCGAAATTTTCTCAAACAACAGATCGTTTCAGAGGTATTCTGATACAGATCGTTTCCAGATCGGGCAGAAAGCCAAAATTTGATCGCCCTGTAGCTGATCCGGCTCGGCGCGTATTCCTGTCGCAATTTGCTGCATAAATCAGGCATAAAGCCACCAAAACATGGACTTCGCGCACAATTTCGGAATCACCGGAAGTTTGCGCGAAGGCTTTGCTTCGGTCATATTGTAACACCATTGCAACAAAAAGCCTCGCCACCGACATCTGGATGAAACATGGCGATGGCAATTTCACACCTGTCCATAACGGCGTCGGTCGAGGCACAGGGCTTTCGAAGACGAGGTTCTTGCAGGTGGCAGTGAGTACGTCAGCCTTTTCGGCTGTTGGTCTGCCCATGCGTTCCGTATCGCCTTCGTCAAGGGTTCGACCGGCGCCGTATCCATACATTCCCGGAGGGTTTCCGGGACAGGATTGGAGCGCCTGAACGATTCTTGGGGATCGTAACCGCTCTAAGGGGTGGACATCGGGGTTTTCAGGTCAATTTCGACCTGAATGGGCGGGGCTCGCCTTGAGGGCAGGTTTATGAGATCGCAGAACGCAGCCGCCGTTCTATCGGCGCTTCTTTACGCACAGGCGCTCCTGGCGTTTGCAGGGCTTGGGGCTTTGGTCCTCAAGGACCGGCCGCACGCGGTGGACGTCGCCGCACTCTACCAACGCTCGCCGCTCTAGCCGCCGTTACGGAAATGGCGGGTCGAAGCGGTATCCGGTTCCACGGATCGTCGTGATGCTGTCCGTGTCGAGCTTGCGCCGCAAACGCACGATGCGCGAGTCGATCGAGCGGTCAAACGCATCCTCCCGTTCGGCGGGCGCTTCGGTCATGATATCCTCGCGCGTCAACACCTTGTGCGGGTTGGCGATGAACAGGCGCAGCAAAGCCAACTGTCCAGACGACAATTGCTCTTCCTCATTTCCGCGGGTCATCACCAGGGCCGCCTTCAGATCCACCGTCGAACGCTCCAGCACCAGCGTCTCGCGGGCGCCGATGCCAAGCCGGCCGGCAAGCCCGCCGATGCGCGCGGCGAGTTCACGCGGATGCAGGGGACTTTCCACGACATCCGCCGCGCCTGCTTCAAGCATCAGTACCCGCTCGACCAGCGGGACAGGTCGGGAAACAACCAGGAAGAGTACGGGGCCGCTGGCATATTGCCGCAACACGCGACCGACCTCCGTCGACGTCAAGCGGTCGCCAAGCACCACGATCGCCGCATCGCTTGGCAGGCTGGGCAAAGCTCCACCCCAGTGCAGCATCGTGGCGCGCAGGTCGAAGCCGACGCGGGAGAGATATGTCGACAGTTCCGCCACCGTCTGGTCGGCGACGCCGACCAGGGCCACGACAGGTCTCTTGCTAAAGACGTTCGTCATGATCCTCTAATAGACAAGCTGGACAAAATGTCTTCGCCTACTCTACTTTCCGGGCTCAACAAGGACCAGATGGAGTTGCGCACTCGCATCGCGGTTGTGGAAGACGAACCGGACCTGCGGGAAGCCGTCGCCGAATATCTCGGCGCGAACGGCTACGAGGTGCTGACCGCGGGGAACTCGGAGGAGATGCGCCGCATAGCCGACGCCGAACCGTTCCATCTCGCCGTTCTCGACATCGCCATGCCCGGCGAGGACGGACTTTCGCTCGGGCGCTGGCTGCGCGCCAATTTTCCGGTCGGCATCATCTATGCCAGTGCAGCCGGAACCTCTATCGACAAGGTGGTGGGCCTTGAGCTCGGCGCGGACGATTATCTCGTCAAGCCATACGAACTGCGCGAATTGCTGGCCCGCATCCGCAGCGTGCTGCGCCGCGTCGGCGACCAGCCCGTCAGGGCGGCGATCGGCGCACACAGCGATCAGCGCCAGCAGATCGCTTTCGGCGGCTTTCGCGTCGACCTCGAAGCGCGCCGGGTCAGCACTGTCGAGGGCGTCACCGTGGACATGGCCAAGAGCGAGTTTGACGTGCTGGAGGTTTTCCTCACGCGCGCCAACCGGTTGCTCACGCGCGCGTCCATTTCCGAGGCAATCGGCTTTCCCGACGATTCCGATGCGTCCCGCGCGCTCGACATCCGCATCATGCGCCTGCGCAAGAAGATCGAAGACGATCCGGCGAACCCGAGATTTCTGCGAACTGTCCGCGGCGAGGGGTATTTCTTCGCGCTGTCGGGCAGGTGATGCGCTCCGCCGGCGCCAGCGTGAACATACCGCCGCCGGTCGCCGCCGGCCGGCATAACCCGCTGATCACCGCCGTTGATATCGCGAAGATGTTGCGCACGTCGCTCGACTGGCAGAACGAGATCGACGACGTTCTTCGCCTCCTGGCCGGCGCATTGCGCGGCCACCGCACCATCCTGTTCCGGCTGAAGGAACTGCCGCAGGATCGCGGCCTCGCGCAGTCGATCCTGGCCTATTGGATCGACACCACGGTCGGGACACTTCAGGCCGAACCGACCCTCATCCTGCAATCGATCGTCAATGACGACGAACTGCTCGGCCGGCTGGCGGAGGAAGTGCGGCGCGGCGAAAGCTTCGTCGGCCATACGCGCGACCTCGAAGGGTTTCTGCGTTCGGATTTCGAGAACCAGTCGATCGTCTCGTTCATGTCCGTTCCGGTCTTTGCGCATGGACATGTGTGGGGAATGCTGGCCGTCAACGATTGCGTGCGCGAGCGAGACTGGAGCGACGAGGAACGCGCGGCGATGGACCTCGTGGCGCTGTCGGTCGGCAACGCCATCGAGCGCCGGGAATCCGACGCGCATGTCAGCGAGGTGATGCATTCGGCCATGCTGGAAGCCTCGCTCGACGCCGTCATCACCGTCGATGAGAGCGGCAGCATCATGGAATTCAATCCTGCCGCCGAAAAGATGTTTGGCTGGACCAAGGACGAGATAGTCGGCAAGGACGCGCTGGATACGCTCATCCCCGCCTTCTACCGCAGCGGCCACGCCACCGGCGGCGAATATCTTGCCGGCCGAGGCGCGCCGATGATCGGACGCCGCATCGAGACGCTGACGCAGAACGCAGCGGGCGAGATTTTTCCGGTCGAACTGACGGTCCTCGAGGTCAAGGTCTCCGACCGCCGCATGTATCTCGGTTCGGTGCGGGACCTGCGCGAAATGCGCCAGGCCGAGAACGAGATCAACAGCCAGCGCGAAAGGCTGCATCAAAACGAAAAGATGGCGGCGATGGGGTCGCTGCTGGCCGGCGTTTCGCACGAACTCAACAATCCGCTCGCCGTAGTGGTGGCGCAATCCACCTTGCTGCATGAGTTCGCCCCCGATCCCCAGACGAAGGGGCGCGCCGAAAAGGTGCGCGCGGCGGCGGAGCGCTGCGGCCGCATCGTCAAGAGCTTCCTCGGAATGGTGAGGCTGCACCCGGCCAATCAGGAACCTACGGACCTCACCCAGGTGGTCCGGGCTGCGCTCGAAGTGACCGCCTATGGCGCGCGCAGCAGCGGCATTGTCGTTGAGAGCCGGTTCGCCGAGGGAAACGTCATGGTGGTTGGGGATGCCGATCACCTCACGCAGGTGGCCGCGAATTTCCTCGTCAACAGCCAACATTCGCTTGCATCCGTCATGGGGGACCGTCGCATCCTGGTGCGCACGTTCAGGCGCCGCGATGGCGTCAACGGCTTCTCCATCGAAGACAATGGACCCGGCGTTCCGCCTTCCATTCGCGACCGCATCTTCGAGTCCTACTTCACCACCAAGCCCGTGGGCGTCGGCACCGGGATCGGCCTGTCCATCTCCAAGACCATCGTCGAGCGGCATAACGGGCGCATCTTTTTCGAGGAAGTCGCGCCGACCGGCGCACGCTTCGTGGTCGAGCTTCCGGGCATCGCCCGCGATGCTCCCGGGATTGCCGAGGTCTTCACCGCCGAAACGATCTTGCGGCGCGCCCTGATCGTGGATGACGAGCCCGACGTCGCCGCCTCGCTTGCCGACATATTGGAGTTGATGGGCCTCAAGCCGACGATCGAACCGGCCTGGCCGCGAGGCGACGATGCCCTTCTGGCGATCGACACCGACATCATTTTCAGCGACCTGCGAATGCCCGGCCTCGACACGGTGGGCCGCTACCGCCGCCTGCTTGAAATCCGGCCCGATCTTGCCCGGCGTTTCGTCATCGTCACCGGCGACCTGATCGGCGCGAAAGCCGAACTGGATGCCATGGCAACGGCGGAGCAGCCGCTGCTGCTCGAAAAGCCGTTCAGCACACTCGACGTTCGCAGCGTGCTGGCCAGCGTCTCGGACCTCCTGCTGGCCCTGAGAGCCTCGTCCGATCCAAGTCCCTGAGCGCTGGAGCACGACCCGGCTTGCCAGCGAAAAAGACCCTCTGCGTGCGGGGATACGCAGAGGGTCAATCTTGCGCGGTTGGGACGCGCAGGGAACTCAGAAATAATTCGGCCGGGTATGGTCGATCTTCGCCGCCGCGATGACGCGGATGTCGCGGGCCATCTCTTGGCCGGAAGCCTTGGCGATGGCGCGCAGGCAGCCTGCCGACTCAACACCCCATGCATCGCCTTCGCAGGCGGAAATTGCGCCCTCGTGCCCGGGAAGGCGCGAGGTCTTGGTATCGGCTTCGCCGTAGTAGCCATTCGCCGCCGAAATGGCAGCGGGAGCTTCCGGGTGGATCGAAGAGAAGGCCATGCTTGAAAGGGCAATGGTGGAAAAACTTACGAACATTGCCATCGGGTGCTCGGCCGCACAGCGGCGCAGCGCCAGCCCTGGTATCCGTCCTGCGCGCGCATGCCCCCTCGAAAACATTCCGACACTCCCGATCGCTTGATCACCTTGTTGGTGACCTTATCGGTGAGGCATGTATCTGCCCGATGTTGGAGTAACAGAGACACTGTTACACCACAGAAACAAACAAAAGCGGTCATATTGCCGCAAGATTTCTCCACGGCGCAACCGAACACAAGTCCAGGTTGCAGTATCAGCGAGACTGCAGTCTCATTTATCTGCGGGATCACGCCCAACCCACGGCGGGACCCGGCCGAGAAATTGGCAGCGGCGGAAGGGATCTTGAGGGGAGCGCGCCACCGCCACCGCCTTCGGCAGTGAGAGGGGCAGCGCCATATGCACCGCATTTTGGGCAGCTCGCCTTACTGCCGCTATCAGGCCTTCAGCACATCAGCCCATTCCTTGTGGCGCTGAAACTGCGTCTTGGCGAAGGGGCAGAGAGGGATGATCTTCTTGCCGGCGGCGCGCGCGTCCTCCACTGCGCGGGTGACCAGCTTGAGGCCGGCCCCCTGCCCCCGGAAAACATCCGGCACACCGGTATGGTCGATGATGATCATGGAATCGCCGACCTTGGTGAAGGTCATTTCGGCTTCCTCGCCACCCGGTGCCCGCAGCACGTAGCGGCCCTTGGTGTCGCTTTCCTGAAGCATGATGGCGTCGTCCACCGGCGTCTCCTTTGCTTGAGCGAATAGACGCCTGGCGGCCTCTATTTCGTTCGGGCGCAATTCGTGGCCGCCCTCGTGCCATTCCAATGTGACATCCGCGCCTGCGCCGCGCAAATGCGCGTCGAGCCGCGAGGTGAGATTGGGCGGACAGATCGGATCGCGTCGGCCAGCTGTGACCAGGATGCGCCGGCGGGCCAGACTTCCCTTCACGTCAGGTTCGAACGGGATCAGCGGATGCATCAGCGCGACCTCGTCGAAGAGATCCGGCTCCGCAAACAGCAGCGACGCAAGGATATTTGCGCCATTGGAGTAGCCCAGCCCGAACACCGCGGAGGGCTTTGCCTTATCGATCTGCGCCCGCACAAACCCGGCCATCTTGGCCGTCGCGCGAGACAGATCGTCCAGGTCGTAGACGCCCTCGCCGGTGCGCTTGAAGAAGCGGGCCGCGCCATGCTCGGACACGTCGCCGCGTGGCGAAACGAGCATGGCATCAGGCGCAACCTCGCGGCCGACCTCGATCAACTGGTTCTCGTCGCCGCCAGTGCCGTGGAAGAGGAAAAGCAGCGGACTGCCCTGCTTCCCCGTAAAGGTGACGTGCTTGTAAGCGTCGATGCTCATCTCATGCTCCGATCGGCTGCAGATTCTGTTCGAGATAGGACCTCAGATGCGCGTGCTGCGAGGGCAGTTTCAGCGCCTCGCCGAGATGCGCCACATCCTCGTCGCGATCGAACCCGGGTTCGTTGGTGGCGACCTCGAACAACACGCCGCCCGGCGTGCGGAAATAGATCGCCCAGAAGTAATCGCGGTCGATCACCGGCGTCACGTGATAGCCCGTGTCGATCAACGCCTGGCGCACCTCCAACTGCTTGGCGCGGTTTTCGACGGCGAAGGCGACGTGATGCACCGATCCGGCGCCAAGATCGGCAGGCGCCGCACCCGCAATCGTCTCGATGTCGATGACATCGGCGCCGTTGCCGTTGGCGATCGCGAAGCGCTTGACGCCGCCCGAAATATCGACCTGCTGATAGCCCATATATTTCAGCAGTTCGCTCATGCGGCCATCGTCGCGCAGGCGCATCGACACCGAATGGAAACCCCGGATCGCTTCGTCGGAGGCAACGCCGCCCGCCTCATAGGGAAGGCGGTGGTCGCGCTTGTCCGCGACAAGGGCGAACTCATCGCCGTCCGGCCCGGTGAATACGATGCGCTTGTCGCCGAAGCTCTCTTCCTCGCGCAGTCCCGCAACGCCTGCCCCTGCGAAGCGCTCCTTCCAGAAGTGGAGCGAGCCTTCCGGGACGGAGAAGACGGTCGTTCCCACCTCACCGGTTCCCAGGCGGCGCGGGCCGATGTTGGGGAAGGGAAAATAGGTCATGACGGAGCCCGGCGTTCCGACAGTATCGCCATAATAGAGATGATAGACGTCGGGCGCGTCGAAATTCACCGTCTTCTTGACGCGGCGCAGACCGAGCGTCTCCGTGAAGAACCGATTGTTGTTACGGGCGTCGCTGGCCATCGACGTAACGTGATGAAGGCCCTTGATCTGATTGAGCATGATCGTGCTCCCTGTTTGCGTTGAGAGGAAAATCGGCTCTTTCCCGCTTCGGCGGTAGATGGCGAACAGACAATTCATTGTCTTCAAATGATGAACAATCGAATTTCGATTGTTCATGCCGGGCCGATTGCGCCGTCTCGCAAATTCGGGTGGATGGTCCTCAGCAAACCGGGGAGCGAAAACCAGTGACCGCAGAGAGAACGCGCCGGCCGAACCTCCTCTTCATCACCTGCGACCAGTGGCGGGGCGATTGCCTGTCCGCCGCCGGCCACCAGGTGGCTCGCACGCCCAATGCCGATGCGCTGGCAAGCGAAGGCGTCATGTTCACCCGCCACTATGCGGGCGCCGCGCCCTGCTCGCCGGCGCGCGCCTGCATCTATACGGGCCTTTACCAGATGAACAACCGCGTCTGCCGCAATGGCACGCCGCTGGATGCCCGGCACGATACGATGGCGCTGGCTGCGCGACGGCTTGGCTATGAGCCGACGCTGTTCGGCTATAGCGACACTTCGCCCGATCCGCGCCGCCATGCGCCTGACGATCCGGTGTTGCGAAGCTATGAGGGCGTGCTGCCCGGCTTTTCGGTGCGGCAATTGCTGCCCGAACATCAGAAACCCTGGCTTTCATGGCTCAAGGCGCGCGGCGTGGATTCCTCGGCAGGATTTCCGGACATTCATCGGCCCATCGGCCACACTGGCAAGACGGTGAGCAACCGTCCTCCCATCTACTCCCGCGACGAAACGCCCACGGCATTCCTGACCGGTGAATTCCTGCGCTGGCTGGACGAACAGGAGGCGGACAATCCATGGTTCGCGCATATCTCCTACCTCAGCCCGCATCCGCCCTTCATCGTTCCGGAACCCTTCGACACATTGTTCTCGCCGCAGGACGGGCCGTCTTTCCGCCGCGCTGCGACATGGCGCGATGAAGCCGGGATGCACCCCTTTGTCGCCCGCGAACTCGACAAGCAGAAGCGGTCGAAGTTTTTGCCCGGAATGAAGGGCAAGGTTCGCAATTTCGATGACGGCGAATTCGGCGCGATCCGCGCCATCTATTACGGCATGATTGCCGAGGTAGACGCTCAGCTTGGCCGGCTGTGGCAGGGGCTCAAAGCCGCCAGCGCGTGGCAGGATACGGTCATCGTGCTGACATCCGACCACGCCGAGATGATGGGCGACCACTACATGCTCGGCAAAGGCGGCTTCTTCGACCAGAGCTATCATTTGCCGCTAATCGTTCGCGACCCGCGACAGGCGATCAACGCCGGCAGGCGCGTGGACGAGTTCACCGAAGCCGTCGACCTGATGCCTACCGTCCTGGATCTGCTCGGGGGTGTTCCTCCGGCATATCTCGACGGCGCGTCACTTGCGCCTTTCCTGCGCAAAGAGACGCCGCCCGACTGGCGCACATCGGCCCATTGGGAATTCGACTTCAGGGCCGTCGCGAAAGGTTCGCAAAACCAGCCCTTCGGGCTGAAGCCGCAGCAATGCAATCTCGCCGTGTTGCGCACGCAGACGCATAAATACGTCCATTTCGGTGGTGGGCTTCCCTCGCTTTTGTTCGATCTGCGCGACGATCCGGACGAGTTGGTCAACCGCGCCGCCGATCCTGCTTACGCGTGTACCCGCACGGAACTCGCCGAACGGATGCTCGCCTGGCGGGCTGAACATCTCGACCAATCGCTGGCTCTGAGCGAGTTGACCGAGACAGGCGTGAAGGGAAGTTTCGCGCCCGCTATCTAAACGCACTCGATCCCAAACAAAAAAGCCCGCGCCGAAGCGCGGGCAATAGGATGGATGAGAGTGCTGACGCTATTAGCGCGTCAACTTCAGGACCTGCTCGTCACGCTTCTCCGCGAAAGTCACGGCATCATAGGCGGGGTGCGCCTCAAGCTGTTCCTTCGTGAAGGTCGTGTAGAGATACTGATTGCCGTCCTTGTCGGCCATGAATGCAAGGTTATCCATGCCAACGGCTACCGGCTTCTCGCCGACGCCGAGGAAGCCGCCGACATCGATGACAACCGCGTCGACCTTGCCGTCAGCCGTTACGATAACATCGCCGATCTCGCCGAGATTGGTATCGTCCGCGCCATAGACGGTGGTGCCCTTCAGCGTATCTGTGCTGAGCTTGTCAGCCGGAACCTCGGTGAGAGTCGACTTGTCGATGGCCGCAGTCGAGGTAGCGTCGGCCGCCGGTGCAGCCGGAGCCTGGGCAGTGTCTGCAGGCGCTGCGGGCGCTGCCGCCGGAGTCTGTGCCGTGTCGGCAGGTGCTGCGGGAGCCGGCGTCATGGCTGTGGTCGAGTTGTCGGCCGGAGCGGCGGGTGCCGCCGGCTCGGCTGCTGCAACCGGCTGCGCCGGTTCGTAAGGCGTAGGATCGAAGGCCGGAGCGGCGCCCAGTTCTTCCTTGCTCATGCCGACGACGAGCCAGCGGTCGCCATTCTTTTCAGCCCACTCGGCAGTCTTGTAGTCGACAGCGACGTTCTTCTCGCCGATGCCTAGGAAGCCGCCGACGCCGACGATCATCTGCTCGATCGCACCATCGGCGCCGATTACAAGATCATTCACGTCGCCGATATTCTCGGCAGTGTCGCCAGTGCCGTTATAGACCGTTTCGCCGATAATATTGGTGGCAAGCTGTCCGTCAGCCTTGGCAAGCGGTGCCTGGACAGCGGGTGCCTCGGCGGCCGGCTGAGCCGGTGCAGGCTGCGTCTGTGCATAGGCGCCGCCTGCCATGAGAGCGGCGGCAGCGGTGGTAATCAATAGTTTGCGGATCATGACAATCCTCCTTGGTTTGCTTGTTTGGAAGAGCAGCGCTCCCCATTGCAAGCTGCTCGTGCAGCCTGTGAACCAACGTGTCGGGCAAGGCGAAGTTCCGCCTTTTGTTGCTGCGGGTATCGTCCCAGGCTCCGCACCGATATTGGGGAACTGGTTGCATACTGGGCCGTTTCATCGGGTTGCCCGCCGTCCGCATTCCTGCTTCGCTGGCATCGATCCGATTGGAGAAGCCACCCATGCGATTCGTTGCGGTTTTGAACCGGGACGGTGGTACGCTCCGCACCACTGACCTCGATGCCTTGTCGGCGCGTATGACCGAAACCCTTGAAGGCGCGGGCCACACGGTCGACATCCATCTGGTGGCCGGACGCGAAATCGTCGAAACCATCGATCGGGCCGCACGGCGGCGCGGGATCGACGTGATCATGGCCGGAGGGGGTGACGGCACGATTTCGGCGGCCGCAGCCCGTTTGATGGACAGCAAGAAGGCGCTTGCGGTGCTGCCCGCCGGCACGATGAACCTCTTCGCCCGCAGCCTGAACATTCCTCTCAATCTCGACCAAGCGGTCGCCGCTTTTGCCAATGCTCAGGTCAAACCTGTGGATATGGCGCTGGCCAACGGGCGACCTTTCATTCACCAATTTTCGATCGGCATGCATGCGAAGATGGTGCATCTGCGCGAGAAGATGGCGTTCGGTTCGCGGTTCGGAAAGATTCGCGCTTCCGCGCGCGCAGCTTACTACACGATCAAGAACCCACCCGCTGTGACGGCGATTCTCAAAATCGGCGAGGCCGAAACAAAGGTGCGCACGACCGGCATCGGCGTGACCAACAACCTCTTCGGCGAGGGCCATCTGCCCTATGCGGATCATCCCGATGGCGGCGTGCTGGGTATCTACGTTACCGTTGCAAGCGACCGGAACGAGCTGGTGCGCTTCTTCTACAACGTCGCCCGAGGGCGTTGGCATTCAAACCCGCATGTCGATATTTATCAGGGCACGACGATGGAAATCCGGCTTGTCTCCCGCGCGCGGATCAAATGCGTCATCGATGGTGAACTCTGTGCCCTGGATCGGGAAACACGCATCGAGATCAAGCCGAAGACGCTGCAGGTTCTCGTGCCGCGCCTCCCCGATGCCTAGTTGGCCGGAGGAGCGTTTGGAGCGGGCTGGTCCGCAGGAGACGGCGCGGTCGGAGCATTTTCCAAGGAGGTCGGCGGGTCGATTGCCTCGCCGTAGTATTCCGCCGCAGCCCAGGCGATGCCTGCAAGCAGAAGTCCGCCGACCAGCACCATCAGAACCTGGTAGCCCCAGCGGCCTTGACGGACCTTGTCTGTGTCGACCTGTCTCATTTTCCTGTCCTTTGCGGTGACGCCGGCTCGCCTGAATGCGAGCGCCGCTTCCAGAGGGGAATGGCTCAGGTGAATGATGGTTCCGTGCGAAAGGACCTATGGCGAGTCGCGCTTCGCCGGGGCTGGCCGAGTGTCGCGCCGGCTGTTCTCGCGCCAGATCTTGTAGCCGACCATCGCCAGCGCCGGCGCCAGAACGATGGCAAATCCGCGGCGTTTACTGGCCAGGGCTGGCAGCAAAGCCAGACCCGTCGCCACTGCGAGCGTCGTCAGTTCGCCCTTTCGGCGTTCGGCCGCGCTACGGCGGCGGGTGCGCGCAACCAGTTTGAACACGATGACGAGAAGCAGCGCCAAAACCAGGAAACCCGCACCGAAACCCAGGGCCGCTTCGATCGGACCGTACCGCGCGGCTGCGAAGAGATAGGCGGCGCCGAGCAGGAACCCCAGGCCCAGAAGCGCCAGCAGCGCGACGAAAATGTAGACAACCAAGGCCACCTTCGCGCGGCGCAAGGCAAGAAGCGTCTCGCCGGAGGCGATATTGGCAATGAGGGTTGCGAGCATGATGGAGAACTACCGCGCCGCTCAGCGGCGCGACAGCAGCGCAAACAGGAAGCCCACTCCGGCGGCGATCGCCAGGGAGGTCATCGGTTTTTCACGCACGGTATCGCTGATCTGCGCTTCTATATTTTCCGCGCCGGTCCGCAAATCCTCGTAGGCGGACTCGCCTTGAGATTTCAGCTGGTCGACCCCGACCGCTGCGGCCTTGCGCGCGGTCTCATAGGAATGACGGCCGGTCTTGGTAAGCTGCTCGGTCAGCTTGGCGACATCCTTCTGCAATTGCCGGATGTCGGCTTCCAGCGATCTCTCCGTGGCCCCGGAGGCCGTTTCCGCATCGGCTGCTGCAGCCTTGGCGCCCTTGCGTGTCGATGCGGCCATGGGAGGTACTCCTGAAATCTGGAAATGTTGACAACACAGCCAAACGTCCGGCGCTTGATCCGGTTCCGTTCGGCCGAAGGCATGATCTTTCATCCCTACCTTACGTCCGACACCGCCCAGGCTGTCAAATCATTGCGGGCGACCCGCTGCTAGACCAGCGGGCGCTTCTGCTTCGGCAGCCCTTCCCAGTGGGCGATCCCGGCCAGCGCCTCCGGCTCGAGAACCTTGCAGCCCTGCTCGCCCCAGGCGATCAATTTGCGAAGGCTGAGTTTCCTCAAAGTCTTGTTCGTGTGAACGAGAGAAAGACCAAGCGTGTCGGCCACGTGCTGCTGACGGATGGGCAGGACGGAGCTCCGCGGGAGCGCCACCGCGACCGTCCCCGCACGGGCATGCAGGAACGCCAGCAGATAGGCAGCGCGCTCGATTGCGGTGCGCCGGCCGATGCTGAGCAGGTTCTCGTCCAGCATCTGCTCCTCGCGGGCCGCGATCCAGGTGATGTCGAAGGCGAGCCCCGGATGGTTGCGGTAGAGTTCGGGGAGATTGTCACGCTCGAACACGCATAGCCGCATCTCCGTCAGCGCTTCGATCGAATGCTCCATCTCGCCCACGAGCGCCGACTGCAGGCCGAGCATGTCGCCCGGCAACACGTAATTCAGGATCTGCCGCCGGCCGTCAGGCAACAGCTTGAACCGGAAGCCCCAACCCGAAAGCGCGGTAAACAGGTGCGCGCTATGGCTTCCCTCGACGAGAACGGTGGATCCCCTGTCGACCAGCAATTCGCCACGTTTGAATTTGTTGACGAATTCGAGCTCGGATTTCTCGAAAGCGCGGAAAAGAGGAAGGGGCCGCAACGGACAACTGTCGCAGGGGATGCGCTGAGGCACCCTGGTGGAACGTGGAAGTGCGCGCAAACCTAATCCCCTCTGGTGCCCCCATCGCAGGGCACCCTCTGGTGCCCCCATCGCAGGGCCGCTCAGGCGAGGCAGAGTAAGGTGGTCCAGCGGCCATGTCTTTTCTAAATGACATTGCCTGCATAATATTCCATCAGTCTCTCATGGATACCGAAGTAATGCCGTTGCAGCACGCTCGCGTGCTGCTCTTTGAGGATGAGCCGCTGATTGCTCTCGATGTCGAGGAGTTATGTCTCGAGCATGGGGCGAGCGAAGTCATTGTCGTCAGGCGGCTGGAGGATGCGGAAACCGTGGAGCTCGCGGCGTTCGACGTCGCCATCGTCGATCTCATCCTGGGCAAGTATTCGACAGTCACGATCGCTACGGCTTTGCGCGATGCCGGCGTGCCGTTCATCTTCTCTTCGGGCTACGCGGATGCACCCGAGCTTGCCGCCGATTTCCCGGACGTGCGGCTGCTGGCGAAACCCTATGCGGGAGAAGCGCTTATCGCCGCCCTGACCGCCGCGATGACGGTGCGCCAGCTAGGGAATGTTTGAGCCCAACACCTGCGTGGCGACCGGATCAGGCCCGAACTCGGCCTCGCCGTCGATCTGCAGGATCTCATGCAGCCTCGTGCGCGCCCGGCTGACGCGGCTCTTGATGGTGCCGACGGCGCATTCGCAAATCTCGGCTGCCTCCTCATAGGAGAAGCCGGATGCGCCGATGAGGATGATCGCTTCGCGCTGATCCGCCGGCAGTTGATCGAGCGCCGTGCGGAAGTCGTCGAGGTCCAGCATGCCCTCCTGAGCCGGATGGATCGCCAGACGCGCCGTCATGATGCCGTCGCTGTCCTGGACCTCGCGGCCGCGCTTGCGCATCTGCGAGTAGAATTCGTTGCGCAGGATGGTGAACAGCCAGGCCTTGAGATTGGTGCCGGGTTCGAAGCTTGACTGCTTGTCCCATGCCTTCATGAGGGTCTCTTGCACCAGATCGTCAGCCTTGTCGGCGTTCTGGGAGAGGGAGACGGCGAAGGCGCGCAAGCTGGGTATGGCGCCGAGCAAGCCGGTCTTGAATTCCGCGGCTGCCATCGGCCTCAGCTCTCTTCCTGGCCGGACTCGACGGATTCCAGTTTACTCAACAATTGCTCGAAGCGCTCGGGCACATCATCGGTAACCAAAGCGCTGTAATATTGCTTCAGTTTGCGCCCGATTTCGCTGTTCGGCCCCAGAGGATCGTCCCTCCTGCCAGCGCCCGCTTTAGAGCGCGGGACTTCCCTCTTGTCGGTCATGACCAAAATATGCCCTGATTCAAAAACTTAATCCAGCTAAAGCCTTGGCGTAGCTCGCCCAACGCCGCAAGGTGAGGTTGGTTCCACTGCGATTGGAAAATAGTGGAACCACCTGTTGATTTGCGCGTTGGGTCAAGTCTGTATGCCAAATCCTGCTTGTTTGGCTCCGCCGCATCATTGGCAGCATTAATGAGGGAACCCATGAGCTTGTCTACCGCCATCGCGCCGCATCTGCCGTTCTTGCGCCGTTTCTCACGCGCCGTATCCGGCTCCCAGTCCAGCGGAGACGCCATGGTTGCGGCGATGCTTGAGGCGCTGATCGCCGACGTTAGCATCTTTCCGGAGGCCTCCAGCGATCGGGTCGCGCTGTATCAATTGTTCACCCGCCTGTTCACCTCCGTGTCGATCCGAGTGCCTTATGAGACGCCGGCGCTGGGCTGGGAAAAGCAGGCGCAGGCGAACCTCTCCTCTCTGGCCCCGCAGCAGCGCCAGGCATTCCTGCTCGTCTCCGTGGAAGGCTTCACCGAAGACGAAGCTGCCGAAGTTCTTCAGATGCCGACCGAAAAGTTTGCCGAATTGCTGACCGATGCCAGCGCTGAGCTGTCGCGGCAGGTCGCCACCGACATCCTCATCATCGAAGATGAGCCTCTGATCGCGATGGACATCGAGGAGATGGTGGAAAGCCTGGGCCATCGCGTCGTCGGCGTCGCGCGCACCCACACGGAAGCGACCGAAATGTTCCACAAGACCAGGCCGAAGATGATCCTCGCCGACATCCAGCTGGCGGATGGAAGTTCCGGCATCGACGCCGTCAACGAGATCCTCACTTCGAGCTCGATTCCGGTCATTTTCATCACCGCTTTTCCCGAGAGGTTACTGACAGGGGAGCGGCCGGAGCCCACCTTCCTGGTCACGAAGCCATTCGTGCCTGAGATGGTGAAGGCGCTCATAAGCCAGGCTCTGTTTTTCGACCGGCACGCCAAGGCCGCAGCCTGAAAGGAGCCGGTATCGCTAATACTGGCGGAACTAATCGCCTTCTGCCCCGTTTTTATCTGGACCATATGATGGAGTTTTGATCATGCTTTACTGGGCATTGGTCTTTCTTGTAGTGGCGTTGGTTGCTGGCGCCTTGGGCTTCGGCGGGCTTGCTGGAGCATCGGCTGGCATCGCCCAGATCCTGTTCTTCATATTCTTGGCGTTTCTGGTCATTTCTCTGTTGCTGGGTTTCCTGCGCAGAGCGTGATCGGAGAAAAGCCGAGACCGATTCTGGAAGCCGAACCCCTCAATCGGCAACCGGAACCCGCTGGGTGATTGTTCTTCGGACCAATCGCCCGGCGGAGCATTTTTTGCGCTCAGCAGGGTCCCCTTCGGGTATCTCGAGTAGCCGGGGGAATAGGAGCAGCGCTTCAGACGAGACAAAACCGTCGGCATTTGCCCCATAGAAAGGAGCCGGCGCAGGGGCCGGCTTCCTGAGTTTGTCGAGAGGGGGGACATCTCGATTAGCGACCTTAGGTGGGGGGAGAGGGTCGCTTGGCACATAGAATGCGCCATTCCCCCAAAGGTTCCCCTCAGATCTAACTTTTTTTCCGGATATATTTGAGCTGTATTTTGGGAGCTTTCCGGGAACCCATGTGCAGGCCAGTCCGTTTGCCCTTGAAGCGGTGACAGGACATTAACCATGGAACACATTGCTGCCCTTCTGCTGATTGTCGGATGCTCCGGCGACCTGAACCAATGCCGCGAGCTTCCTGCCCCGACGCCGATTTTCGAGTCGATGGAAGAATGCGATGGCGAGATTGGCCATACGCGCCGCGGTCTCGAAGGTGCCGAGCCGCGTGTCTTCGCCAAATGCGTTTTCGTCGATCCGGCGATGCCGGAAGAGGATGCCCAGTTGAACTGGAATGTGACGAAGGCCGGGCTGCTGGAAGCGGAAATCACCTTCGGCGGTGCGACGATCGCATCCGTTCAATAAGCAGAGCCCCCTCCCGTAGCTGGGGAATCACTCCTCGCGGATGGCGTAGCCTGCGCCTCGAATGGTTCGGATAACATCCGGCATGCGGTTGGTGTTAACCGCCTTGCGCAGACGCCCTACATGAACGTCGACAGTGCGCTCGTCGATATAGTTCGTCTCGCCCCAGACATTGTCCAGCAGTTGTGTGCGCGAGAAGACGCGGCCTGGGTGCCGCATCATATATTCGAGCAGCCGGAACTCGGTGGGGCCAAGCTTCAACTCGCTCTTCTTGCGATAGACGCGGTGTGACTCGCGGTCGAGCACGATGTCGCCCACCTTGAGCACGCTGGAGAGGACTTCCGGCTTGGCGCGGCGCAACAGCGCTTTCACCCGCGCCAGGAATTCCGGCGTCGAGAACGGCTTGACCAGATAGTCGTCGGCGCCGGTCGAGAGCCCGCGCACGCGGTCGCTTTCCTCGCCGCGCGCGGTCAGCATGATCGCCGGCAGCCGCTGCGTTTCCGGCCGCATGCGCAGCCGGCGGCAGAGTTCGATGCCGGAGATCGCCGGAACCATCCAATCCAGCACCAGCAGGTCGGGCACGTTTTCCTGCAGCCGGATTTCAGCCTCGTCGCCGCGCGGGATAACCTCGACCTGATAGCCCTCGGCCTCAAGATTGTATTTCAGCAGGACGCCGAGCGGCTCCTCGTCCTCTACCACCATGACCTTCGGGGCTATCATGCGCTCACCTCATGCGCCGGCGAGTACGGCTGTCGTTTCATCATATTTCGGCCGCGCCACCGGAAGCTGCTCGCCAGTGACCACGTAATAGGCATTCTCGGCAATGTTTGTCACATGGTCGCCGATGCGCTCCAGATTCTTGGCGCAGAACAGAAGATGCGTGCAGGCGGTAATATTGCGCGGATCCTCCATCATATAGGTCAAAAGCTCACGAAAAACGGCGGTGTAGCGCACGTCGATCTTCTCGTCGTTGTCGCGCAATTCCGACAGTCCCGCCACATCGCGGGCATCATATTTGTCCACGACGCCCTTGACCTGCTCCAGTACCATGCCGGCCATCGCGTCGATGCCGTGCGACAGGTTCTTGGGCATCGATGTCTGGCCGACAGCGCCGACCCGCTTGGCGATGTTCTTGGCGAGATCGCCGATCCGCTCAAGATCGCCGGCCATGCGGATCGCGCCGACGACGGCGCGCAGATCCTGCGCCATGGGCTGGCGCTTGGCGATCAGGGTGATGGCGCGGTCGTCCAGATCGCGCTGATGGGCGTCCATGACAGCGTCCTCGGAGACCACGCGCTGACCCTGGGCGGAATCGCCTTTCAGCAAGGCGCCGATCGACGACGCAACCATCGCGCCTGCCGTGTCGCCCATCTGGCGGATGAGGCGGTCGATCTCGTTGAGTTCGGTGTCGAATGAGGAGACTGTGTGCTCACCCATGATAATTCTCCGCATATTGCTTGTCAGAAGCGGCGCCAGTTCGCACCCTGGCGCCAGCGCGATAATCCGTTAGGGTCGAGCGAGAATGGTGCAGCGCGAGAACCGGAGCGGAGCGTACATTCAGTACGTGAGCACCGGAAGCGAAGCGATTTGCCATTCACAGCCCTCCCTCACGGATTATCCGAACCTTCCGGTGATGTAGTCCTGGGTCCGCTTCTCATCGGGATTGGTGAACATCTTCTCCGTCGGACCCTCCTCGACCAGATAGCCAAGGTGGAACATCGCCGTCCGCTGAGACACGCGCGCAGCCTGCTGCATTGAGTGCGTGACGATGACGATGGTGTAGTTCTGCTTCAATTCGTCGATCAGTTCCTCGACGCGCGCGGTTGCGATCGGATCGAGCGCCGAGCACGGCTCGTCCATCAGGATCACTTCGGGCGAAACCGCGATGGCGCGGGCA
>DATDBN010000126.1:0-68239 GCA_036524835.1 Mesorhizobium sp.
CGATGCGCGCGAGAACCTTCTTGCCTTCCTTGGCGGCTTGCGCAGCGCTCATCAGCACCAACGCGGCGGCGCCGTCATTGATGCCCGACGCATTGGCGGCCGTCACGCCGCCTTCCTTGTCGAAGGCCGGGCGCAGCTTGCTGATCGCCTCGAGCGTGACGCCGGCCTTGGGATATTCGTCGGTGTCGACCACGATGTCGCCCTTGCGCCCCTTGATCGTCACCGCAATGATTTCGTCCTTGAACTTGCCGGCCTTCTGGGCCGCTTCGGCCTTGTTCTGCGAGCCGACCGCGAACTCATCCTGCTGGTCGCGGGTCAACTGCCACTGGCGGGCGACGTTTTCGGCGGTATTGCCCATGTGGTAGCCGTAAAAAGCGTCGGTCAGGCCGTCCTTGATCATGGTGTCGACCATCTTGAAGTCGCCCATCTTGATGCCGTTGCGCAGATGCTGGCAGTGCGGCGCCATCGACATGGATTCCTGTCCGCCGGCCACGATGATGTTTGCGTCGCCATTGGCGATCTGCTGCATGCCGATGGCGATGGCGCGCAGGCCCGACCCGCACAACTGGTTCAGGCCCCAGGCGGTCGCTTCGTTCGGGATGCCGGCATTGATCGCCGCCTGGCGGGCGGGGTTCTGGCCCTGACCGGCGGTCAGGATCTGGCCCAGGATGACTTCGTCGACTTCCTTGGGATCGACTCCGGCGCGCGCCAGAACTTCCTTGATCGCAATGGTGCCGAGATCATGAGCCGACGTATTGGCAAACGAGCCGTTGAATGATCCGACCGGTGTTCGTGCTGCGCTGGCGATGACGATGGATGACGCTGACATTTGGTTTCCTCCGGCCAATCGGGCTATTTAGAGCTTCCTCAAGGGTATGTCTGGTTCATTGCCGCTTCCGCAAGTTCAAGTCAAACTCGAAATGCTTGCGCATGGGAGCCATTCGTAAGTGGGGTAGCACCCATCGGCGGCGTTGCGTGAAATGTGTCGTGCAGCAGGTTTCGCAGTGCACAAAAAGCTTGGATTTGTTGCAGCATTTCGCATATCGTGACCCAAAGACCATAAGCGACCAGCCAATTTCGGCGCCGGGGCGCGTTCGGGAGGCTCTTGATGGCAGCTAAAGACGATCCGGTGGTGATCAAGAAGTACGCCAATCGTCGACTCTATAACACCGGCACCAGTACCTACGTTACGCTTGAAGACCTCGCGGAGATGGTCAAGCGCAACGAGGAGTTTGTCGTACAGGACGCCAAGAGCGGCGACGACATCACCCATCCCGTGCTCACCCAGATCATCTTCGAGCTGGAGAACAAGGACGGGCAGAATATGCTGCCCATTCCGTTCCTGCGCCAGTTGATCGCCTTCTACGGCGACCAGATGCAGGCGGTGGTCCCGACTTTCCTGGAGCAATCGATGATTGCCTTCTCCAAGGAGCAGGAGCGCTTCCGCGAGCAGATGAAGTCGATGATCGGCAAGACGCCACTCGACATCATCAAGGTTCCGCTGCCGATCAAGGCGCTTGAGGAACAGACGAAGCGCAACATCGAGATGTTCCAGAACGCCATGCGGCTGTTCTCGCCCTTTCCGCCCAGCGGCGCGGTCAGCGCTGCGCCCGCGAAGGAACTGACCGCCGAAAAGCCGGTGAGCACGGAAAAAAGCGACGATCTGCAACTGCTGAAGGAGCAGATCGCGGCCATGCAGAGAAAGATCGAGAGCATGGGCTGAGCGTTCGGCCCCGGCATGTGGGTGGCGATACGCTCTCATGACAGTCACGCCGCCTGGGGAAGCCCGGCAATCTCGTCCTTGCGTCCACCTAGCGTCAGCGCCATTGCTGCCGCCACAAGGCACATCGCTCCGGCGATGACGAAGGCCGGCATGTAGCTGGCGAACTCCGTTCTTGCGAAACCACCGCCATAGGCAGCTGCCGCCGCCCCGAGTTGATGCCCGGCAAAGACCCAGCCGAACACCAGGTTTGCACGCTCGCGTCCAAAACGGTCGGCCGTGAGTTTTACCGTCGGCGGCACCGTCGCCACCCAGTCCAGGCCGTAGAACACGGCAAACAGCGTCAGCCCCCAAACGGAGATATCCATGAAGGGCAGTGCCAGCAGCGTCAGGCCACGCAGGCCGTAATAGGCGAACAGGAGAAGGCGGTTGTCATAGCGGTCGGAGAGCCAGCCGGAGCCCAGCGTGCCGAAGAAATCGAAGATGCCGATAACCGCCAGCATGCCCGCGGCAGTGACAGCCATCAGCCCATAGTCGCCGCACAGAGCTATGAAATGCGTCTGCACGAGGCCGTTGGTGCTGGCGCCGCAAACGAAGAATGTGCCGAACAGCACCCAGAAGGTCTGCGTCTTGGCGGCGTCGCGCAGCGAGGTGAGCGGCGAAAGCACCAGCGATGAGAGCCGCAATGCTTGTGGCGGCTGTGCAGTCGAGCCGGGCACCACCGGCTCGCCATAGGGCGCGAGCCCCAGATCCGACGGCCGGTCGCGCATCAGGCTGATCACCGCCAGGGCCGCGACGAGGATCAGTCCCAGCACGAACGTCAGCGCGGAGCGCCAACCATAGGCCTCCGTCAGCACCGCAAGCAGCGGCAGGAAGACGAGCTGACCCGTTGCGGTGCTCGCGGACATCAGCCCGACGACCAGTCCGCGCCGCGCGGTGAACCAGCGCGTGGCCACGGTCGCGCCGAGCACCATCGCCGTCAGGCCGGTCCCGAACCCGACCACAATGCCCCACAGCAGCACCAATTGCCAGAGTTGCGTCATCCACAACGAGGCAAGCAAGCCGGAGAAGATGACCGCCAGGGCGATCGAAACCACCTTGCGCATGCCGAAATAGTTGATGAAGGCGGCCGCGAACGGGCCGAGCAGGCCAAACAGGAGAAGGCGGATGGCGAGCGCCGTGGAGATTTGCTCCGCCGTCCAGCCAAACTCCTTCTGCAGCGGCACGATGAGCACGCCTGGTGCGCCGACCGCACCGGCGGTGACAAGCATGGTGAGGAACGTCACACCGGCGACGACCCATCCGTAGTGGATATCGCGGCGGGCAAGATTTGCCGCGAGGCCGGAAACCGCGGCAGGTGCTGCATCGATCATCGAGAGTTTCCGTTTAGATGATGGCCGTCATTTTTCTTGCCTTTTGATGACGGTTATCATAAACACTGTCAATGCATATTTGATGAGGATCGTCATTAAATGCGAGTTACCCGCGAACAGGCTGCCGAAAATCGCGCTCGAATTGTGAGGACCGCGGGACGGCTTTTCCGCGAGAGGGGATTCGACGGCATCGGGGTTGCCGATCTCATGAAGGCGGCAGGGCTGACACATGGCGGCTTTTACGGGCATTTCGCATCGAAGGATGCCCTCGCGGCTGAGTCTTTGGCAGAGGCGCTGAAGGGCAGCAAGGCGCGCTGGCAAAAGCGCGCCGCTGAAAATCCCGATGCTCCCCTGGCTGCTTTGGTCGACTATTATCTCTCCGACCAGCACCGGGACGCGAGGGCCCTGAGCTGTCCGGTCGCGGCGCTGGCGTCGGAGACGTCACGTCAAAGCGACGCGGTGCGCAAGAGTTTCGGCGACGGCGTGGAGGGGCTTGTCGAGGTGCTGAGCGAGGCGATGCCGGAGACCGATCCTGAGGATCGCCGCCAAAGCGCGCTCGTGGCATTTTCGGCGATGGTCGGCTCGGTGATGTTGTCGCGCGCCGTCGGCGACCAAACACTTGCAGACGAGTTCCTGCAGGCGTCGCGAATAGCCTTCGCGAGACAAGGCGAGGAATGATGGCGGCTGGCCGATCCTAGGCCGTCTTGCCCGGTCTACGCCGCGCGTCGACCGTAAGCTCTCAGAAACGTCGTGACCGCAGTGGCGGCGGAACGTCGCAATTCGTCCTCCGTGGGGTTGCCGCCAAGCACCATGATGATCTGCAAATCGGCATGAACCAGCGCAACGAACTGGCGCGCCGCGACGTCCGGATCGTCGATGTCGAGATGGCCGGCCAGGGCAAGCCGCGCAAAGCGCGCCGCCAAAGCGGCGTTGGTCTTGCCGGGTCCGTCCTCGCGCCAGGCCGAAAATAGCTCCGGATAGCGCTCGCCCTCGCTCTGGATCAGCTTGCGCAGGAACTTGCCCTCGCGGCTGCAAAGGCAATTGCGCGCAAGCCGCATGGCAAATCCGGCAAGGTCAGCCTGGAGATCGGTTGGCTTGTCTGGAAAGGTCGCCAGCGTATCGAACATTTCAGCGTTGATGCGTTCGGTCACTTGCCGCACCACGGCGGCGAAGAGATTTTCCTTGTCGCGATGATGATTGTAGACGGTCTGGCGCGATACGCCGGCTTCCATCGCCACCAGATCGATGTTGGCGCCTGAAAACCCTTCCCGGCAAAACACATTCGCGGCCGCATCAATGATGGACAGACGCTTGGCCGAATGGCTGCGCGCGACGGTGGCGATGTCAGGATCGGTCAGGGTTGGCATTTAATTTAGATAGCACTGGTTGACTATTTGGACAAGCCTGTCTAAAAATCTCGACAACAGCCGCGTATATTCGCCCTCGGAACAGGCGAGTCGGCTGGTTTGTCGGTTGCGGGATGCTCCCAACGTCCTGGCTTCGACCCCAAGTGAATCAAAAGAGAGACAAGCCATGCAAGCTGGATTCCTCCGGAATGCGGTCATACTCGGCCTTTTGTCGGCCATCGGACCTTTCGCCATCGACATGTATCTGCCGGCGCTGCCGTCAATCGGATCGGATCTGGGCGCCAGCCCCTTTGCGGTGCAGATGAGCCTGTTGATCTTCTTCCTCTCCATGGGGTTCGGCCAATTGGCCGTCGGCCCCTGTCCGATATGTACGGCCGCAAGGCTCCGCTTTATGTCGGTCTTGCCGTATTCGCCGTGGGCAGCGTCGGCTCGGCGCTGGCGCCGACCATCGAGTCCCTGATCGCCTTCCGCTTCCTGCAAGGCCTGGGCGCAAGCGCCGGCATGGTCATCCCAAGGGCGGTCGTGCGTGACCTGCATACCGGCGTTGCGGCGGCACGGCTGATGTCGCTGCTCATGCTCGTCTTCTCGATCTCGCCGATCCTCGCTCCACTCACCGGCTCGTTCATCATCGAGGCGGCTGGCTGGCGTTGGGTGTTCTGGGCGGTGCTGATTGCGGCAGCCATTGCAGCAGTCCTGCTGAGCTTGGGCTTGCGGGAGACGCGATCTCCTGAGGAGCGCGCAGGCAGTTCGCTGCGCGCCGCGCTGCGAGGCTACGCCCATCTGCTGCGCGACCGCAATTTCCTCGGCCTCTCACTGATCGGCGGCTTCGGCATTTCCAGCTTCTTCGTCTACCTGTCGAATTCGCCCTTCGTGCTGATCGACCACTACGGACTGTCACCCTCCGTCTACAGCCTGTTCTTTTCCGTCAACGCCGTGGCGTTCTTCGCAGTGTCTCAGCTGACGGGCATGCTGACCGCGCGTTTCGGGCTGCGCCGCGTCATCAGGGTAGCGGTCTCGTCTTACGCCACCGTGATGGTGGTCCTGTTCGCCGTCACAGCGTCCGGGGTCGAATCGCTTGCGGTGATGGCCGCTCTCCTGTTCGTGGGCTACGGCTTTCTCGGGCTGGTCATCCCGACGACATCCGTCCTGGCGATGGAGGAGCACGGGGAGATTGCCGGCACCGCCTCGGCTCTCATGGGAACGCTTCACTTCGCGACAGGCGCCATTGCCATGACGATCTCCGGCTTGCTGGCCGACGGCACGCCGCCGCCGATGATCACCGGCATAGCCACCTGCGCCGTGCTTGCCTTCGCGCTCGGACAGTTGATTGTCGGTCGCGGGCGCGAGACCGTCGACACTGGGGAAGCGGCCGTTCCGGCGGAGTAGTGGACTGTGCCGGCCGCCATCCGGGCGTAGGGCCGCTGCGGCGGCTTGCCACAATTTGTTGACATCGACCGGTGTATCATCCACCTGAGCAGCGAAAAATCGTTCCAGCGGAGCACCGGGCGATGTCCGGCTATTTCTCTTCCCCCTTTGCGCGCCGACAGTCGGTAGCAGTCGATGTTGGCGGCGTGATCGTCGGCGGCGGCGCGCCTGTCGTCGTGCAGTCGATGACCAACACCGACACCGCCGATATTGACGGCACCGTGGCGCAAGTCGCCGCGCTGCATCGCGCCGGCTCGGAGATCGTGCGCATCACCGTCGACCGCGACGAGAGTGCGGCGGCGGTGCCGAAGATCCGCGAGCGCCTGATGCGACTCAACATCGATGTCCCTCTGGTCGGTGATTTTCACTATATCGGCCACCAATTGCTGGCCGATCACCCGGCCTGCGCCGAAGCGCTGGCGAAATACCGCATCAACCCCGGCAATGTCGGCTTCAAGGACAAGCGCGACAAGCAGTTCTCGGCGATTGTCGAGATGGCGATCAGATATGACAAGCCGGTGCGCATCGGCGTGAACTGGGGTTCGCTCGACCAGGAATTGCTGACAAGGCTGATGGACGAGAACCAGAACAAGGGCTCTCCAATGACCGCGCAGGAGGTCATGCGCGAGGCAATCTGCCAGTCGGCGATCCTCTCGGCCAATCTGGCCGAAGAGATCGGGCTTGGCCGCGACAAGATCATCCTGTCGGCAAAGGTCAGCGGCGTACAGGACCTGATCGCCGTCTACGCCTCGCTGGCCACCCGCTCCGATCACGCGCTGCATCTTGGCCTCACCGAGGCCGGCATGGGCTCGAAAGGCATCGTGGCCTCTTCCGCCGCGATGGGCATCCTGCTGCAACAGGGCATTGGCGACACGATCCGCATCTCGTTGACGCCCGAGCCGAATGGCGACCGCACACGCGAAGTGCAGGTGTCTCAGGAACTGCTCCAGACCATGGGCTTTCGGCAATTCGTGCCGATCGTCGCCGCCTGCCCGGGATGCGGCCGCACAACCTCGACCGTGTTCCAGGAACTGGCGCAGAACATCCAGGAAGACATCCGCCGCAACATGCCGGTCTGGCGCGAGAAATATCCCGGCGTCGAGCAACTGAAGGTGGCGGTGATGGGCTGCATCGTCAACGGCCCCGGCGAATCCAAGCACGCCGACATCGGCATTTCCCTGCCGGGCACCGGCGAGACGCCGACTGCGCCGGTGTTCATCGACGGCGCCAAGGCCGCGACGCTGCGCGGGCCTAACATTGCCGCCGATTTCGAGCGCATGGTGGCCGACTACATCGAGAGGCGGTTCGGACATGGCGGGCGTGCGGCGGCGGAGTAGGGTCGTGGCGGGCTCGCAAACACGATGAGCCGCTCTCAGACGAGTCCTGAAACTTTCCCGGCGAAAGGGCGGTTCAAGTCGCAGAAAGTCCGGGGAAGATGCCGTTCGCGCTTACCGAAACTCTTGAGCTTTGCGGCACTTCTTGGCGCGCTGATTGCCACCGACCCGGCCCTCCCCGCCGACAAGGCCGATCGCGTCGGCGGGCCGGATCCGATTCATCGCATCTGCAATTTGATCGAGATCCATGCGACCTTGAACGGCCTGCCGAAGGACTATTTCGCCCGGCTGATCTGGAAGGAAAGCCGCTTCGACGCCAATGCCGTAAGCTATGTCGGCGCAGAAGGCATCGCTCAATTCATGCCGGCGACCGCCAAGGCGCGCGGCCTCGCCGACCCGTTCGACGTCGAGCAGGCCATCCCCGCCTCGGCCAAGTTTCTGGCCGAGTTGAAGGCCGGTTATGGCAATCTCGGCCTCGCCTCCGCCGCCTACAATGCCGGCGAGGGGCGAGTGTCGCGCTGGCTTGCCTCGGGCGGGTTCCTGCCGCTGGAAACGGAAAGCTACGTGCTCGACATCATGGGTGAAGACGCATCGAACTTTACCGACGCGGCATACGCTGGGACCAACCGCCCGCTCGATCCCAAGCTTGAATTTCTCGACGCGTGCCGCAAGCTGCCGATCATCATGTCGCGCACCGTTCCGATGGCGCGCGTCCATGTAAAACCCTGGGGCGTGCAGGTGGCCGGGAACTTCCGGCGCTCTGCGGCTGTGCGGCAATGGGAGCGCGTGCGCGCCCGCTTCCCTGCTTTGCTCCGGCAATATGAGCCTGTCGTCGGCCGCGTCCGCAGTCCGATCGGTCGCCGTGGCGTCTATGCGGTGCGCATCGGCGTCGACAAGCGCGCTAACGCCGACATCATCTGCCAGCAACTGCGCGGCGCCGGCGGGTCATGCATTGTGATGCGGAACAGGTGAACCTTCTCGCCAAGCCGCAAACAGTCAGCCTCCGAGGATATGTCGATCATGAGGACTTCTCTACGCGAGAAAATAGTGCAGGTCCGCGAGCGCAAAATATCCGAGAAGGGCCAGAACGTCGGCCCTTCGTTCTATGCCTTCTTCGCAAACAAGAATGATGACCCGGAATTGTTGATGGAGGCCGCCGAGTGGTGGATTCGCACCCATCGGCTCGATCATTTCGAGAAGGCGACAAAGATACGGGCGATGGTCCTGGCGCTCGACCAGGCGGTATGACCGACCCTCGTCGCGCACGCTCTTCCAGCCGTCATTCCGGCGTGAGCGGAACCCGGAATCCAGAGCGGCTACGTTGGAGGAGAAGCGCCTGATTAGACAAGGCGGGCACTCTGGATTCCGGGTTTCGCTCACCCGGCCCCGGAATGACGCGCTTCAATTGGCGCTCTTCAAATAAGATAGGGCACTACGCTCGATCTGTAGCAATGAATGCCATGCGCGGACACCCCCGCAAAAATACTTTCGAAAAGAATCAAGCCCTTATCATCTTTTCGCAGAAAATCTTCTCTACGCCTTTTCCACCCGCGCGATAATTCCGTCTACGTGTTCGAAGGACGGGCCATGGGCGATCAGGACGGAGAGATAAGGCAAACCCAGGACGCGCTCCGGCGCATCGTGGCGATGCTTCTCGCCTTGGCGGCGCTGGCAGAGCGCGTGGGCACCCTGTCCCACCCCGTTCGTTGCCTCGTGCTCTGGATCCTGCGTCCAGCTGAGACGGCCGCAAGGGAGTTCGCCACCGAGATGACGCCGGTGTTTGCCGAACATGCCGCGAATGTGCGAAACGGGAACAGTGCCGCCGATGCGATGCGCATAGCCTTGCAATTTCGGGCGATCGCCCAGGCTCTCGACGATCTGACACGAAAAGCCCTTCGCCTCACACAGGCCCGGTCGGACAACCTCGTGGGTGGCGAACCGGGTAGCAGAATGCCGCTCACAATCCGCGACGTTGCCGAGCTTTTGGCTGCTGCGCGCCTGAAAGGGCTTTGCACGCTGGAGCGACGCGATAGTTCATAACGGCGCCCCCTGGTTTTTCCATTTGCGGTTCACCCTGCGCGGGCGGCGGCGCGTGCATTGTGATGCGGAACAGCTGGGGACTTACCCTGCCCCCTTGGGCAGGCTATCGTATTGGGCCATCAGCGACGGCGGAGACTAACGTCGGGTGTCTCAACGTCGTCATCCCGGCCAAAGGAGCGTAGCGACCGCCGAGCCGGGATCCAGCGCAACAACAGACGAAGGCGCTTATTCGCGCGTAGGCTCGGCAAGGCAAAAGAGTATTACGCTGAATCCCGGCTCAGCGATCGCTGCGCTCGCTTGACCGGGATGACGAAGCGGCGCCGATCGAGGCCAATCTCCATCGTCAATCTGTCATATGCGATGGCCCTGCCCCTGCGGTGCTCACCCCACATCCAGCACGATCTTCCCGATATGCTCACCCTCCTCCATGCGCTCATGCGCGCGCCATGCGTCGCGAAGCGGGAAGATCATGTCCAGCACCGGCACGATCTGGCGGGTCGCCAGCAGCGGCCAGACCTGCGCCTCGAGTTCGGCCGCGATCTGGCCCTTGAATTCGAATGTACGGGGCCGAAGCGTCGAGCCGGTATGCACGAGCCGCTTGACCATCAGCTTGAGGAGATCGGCGCTGCCCACCGTTCCGCCTTGCGTGGCGATCTGGACAATCCGCCCTTCCACCGCCGCCGCATCGTAGTTGCGCGCGACATAGTCTCCGCCAATCATGTCGAGGATGACATCGGCGCCCTTGCCCTCGGTCGCTTCCTTCACGGCGGCTACGAAGTCCTCATCCCGATAGTTGATGGCCCGCACCGCGCCGAGCTTCTCACAGGCAGCGCATTTGTCGGCCGAGCCCGCGGTGACGATCACTTTCGATCCGAGTGCCGTGGCGATCTGTATCGCCGCGGTGCCGATGCCCGACGAGCCGCCATGCACCAGCAGGGTTTCTCCCGGTTTCAACCCGCCGCGCTGGAACACATTATGCCAGACGGTGAAGTAGGTCTCGGGCAGCGCCGCGGCCTCGGTGAAAGTGAAGCCTGCCGGCACGGCAAGAACATTGCTTTCCTCCACGGTGACAAATTCCGCGTAACCGCCGCCATTGGTGAGAGCGCAGACCCGGTCATATGGCTGCCACCGCTTGGCATCCGGCCCGGTGGACGCAACGATGCCCGCCACCTCCAGCCCCGGAAGATCGGATGCGCCCGGCGGCGGCGGGTATATGCCCTTGCGCTGCATGACATCTGGCCGATTGACGCCGGCGGCAGCCACCTCGATCAGGATCTCCTTGCCCTGCGGCTCCGGCACGTCCCGCCGCTCGGGCTTGAGCACCATCGGGCCACCCGGCTCGGCGATCGTCACCGCCATCATCTTCTCGGGAATCTTGTCGATCTTCGCCATGGATGATCCGTCCTTTATGTGGCCGTTTGCAACTTGCCGACCAGTCTATGTATCCTGCCGCAGAGAGGCTGCAAACCGGAGGAGGCTCATGGCGCTTTTCGACGAGGAACCCCACAAGAAGCAGAAGCCGCACGAAATCGGCCAGGACCTGGCGCTGCTTTCCGTGGGCGAATTGCGCGAACGCATTGCTTTGCTGCAGCAGGAGATGGTGCGGCTTGAAGCCGAACTGAGCTCCAAGAGCACCACCAAAGCCGCAGCTGAGGCGCTGTTCCGGCGATAACCGCGAGGCGTCGCTTTCGCGCCACTTTGTGCGGGTGAAAGTGCATAGACGTGCATCCGAATCGAACCGCGTCCGCAGGAGCGAGAATGTTCGCCACCTATCGCCCGATCCTTGCGCTGCTGCGCGGCACCGCCTTCATGCTGGCCGCTTCCGGGTTGCTCAGCCTGCTGATGCCGTTGCGCGGCCAGGCGGAAGGGTTTTCCACCGTGGTGCTGGGCCTGCTCGGCACCGCCTGGGCGGGCGGATTCGTGGCCGGCTGTTTCCTGGCCCCCCGTCTGGTGAGGCGGGCCGGTCACGTGCGGGCATTCGGAACCTTCGCGGCCATCAGTGCAATCACAGCCCTGCTCACCGGCTTGATGATCAGCGAATGGTCATGGCTCGTTTTGCGGGTCTTCACGGGCTTCACCACCGCCGGCAGTTTCATGATCATCGAAAGCTGGCTGAACGAACGCGCCACCAATGCAAACCGCGGCACGGTTTTCGCCCTCTACATGATGGTGACCTATGCCTCGATCATGGTCGGGCAAATGGTCGTCGCCTATTCGGACGTTACGACGGCGTCGCTGTTCATGGTCACCGGCATTCTCTATTGCTTCTCGCTCATTCCGACGGCGGTTTCGTCTCAGGCCAGTCCTCGCCCCCTGGAAGACGTTGCCCTCGACCTGAGGGGCCTTTACGCAAACTCGCCCGTTTCACTTGGAGCCTGCCTCCTGATCGGCGTGGCCAATGGCTCATGGGGCACACTTGGCGCGGTCTACGGCGCCCGGATCGAAATCTCCACGCCGGAAATCGCCCTCATGATGAGCCTGGTGGTGGTCGCTGGCGCTGCGATGCAAATGCCGATCGGCCGCATTTCCGACATGACCGACCGGCGTTACGTGCTCGCGGCGGGCAGTGTGGTCGCCGCCCTCGTCGGCCTCCTGATCTTCTTGCTGACGCCACGAGCGGGACCGGTGGTGATCGCCATGACCGCCTGCTACGGCGCGCTGGCCTACACGCTCTACCCCGTCGCCGTCGCTCATGCGAACGACCATGCGCGCGCCGAGGATTTCGCCAAGGTCTCCAGCGGCCTGCTCCTGCTCTATGGCTTTGGCACCATGATCGGCCCGATCCTCGGCTCCGCACTGATGAGCTATACCCGGCCGGAGGGGCTGTTTGTCGCCACCGCCATCGCGCATTTCGCCCTTGCCGCTTTCACCGTCCTGCGTATCCGCCGCCGCGCCGCCGTTCCGGTCGGCGACCGCGAAGCCTTCCAGACGATGCCAGCCGACCGCGCGACGCCGGAAGCAGCGCGGCTGGATCCGCGCACAAGCAACTCCGAAAACTGAGCGGGTGGCGGGATTGCCGCGCGGGTGAGCCAGACGCTGATCTTGCTTTTCGCACCGCAGGGCGCGGCGCCGCCGACTATCCGCATATCGAATCCGGTCCTTGCGATTTTCGGCTGCTCGCCTAAGAGTTAGCCATGGCTACTGTCGATGAATTCGCAGCGATTTCCGACCCGCACAGGCGGCGGCTGCTGGAAGACCTCCGGACCGGGCCGAAATCGGTCAATGAACTCGCTTCCAGCCTGCCGGTGTCGCGCCCGGCGGTCTCCCAGCATTTGAAGGTCTTGCTGGATACCGGCCTGGTCAACGCAAAGTCTGTCGGCACCAAGCGGCTCTACGCGGTCAATCCGCGCGGAATGCTCAAGCTCAACATCTGGCTGGATCAATTCTGGGAGAAATAGCCACGCGGCCCGGCCGGCGGTGGTGGCTAAATTCCCGGCGGCTCAATCGCCGCCGGGGCGGAAGGCTTTGTATGTCTTTCCCTATCAGTGTGTCGTTGGACGAACCTTCAATTTCTCAATTTCGTCCTTGAGTGCAAGCTTGCGTCGCTTCAGCGTCACGATGTCGAGGTCGTTAACGGAAGGATGTCCCATGGCTTCGTCGATTTCCCGCTCGATATCACCATGCTTCCGCTGCAACTCTTCAAGATGGCTGGCAAGAGACATTTATAGATGCTCCCTTCAAGGTTTCTCCTCAGGTGAACCATCATGCCTGTATCCACCGCTGGCTTGTAGCATGACGGTACGATGACACTTTGCCACCTTCGTTTTCGAATGTCGAATGCTGCTTAGTAGGATTTCCCGGCGGGACGGAATGTGGTAAAGGCACTGCGCCGGCGGCTGTCGTCGATCCGGTGTTTCTCGCTTGGGCGGCCCTTTGGTCGCCCGCTTTGCAGACGGTGACTATGGCAGACCAGGACCAGGCCGATCTTCGGCTAGAGTTTGCACGGCTTAAGCAGGAACATGCGGACCTTGACGCGGCGATCAATGCAATGATCGCGACGAATTGCGACGCCCTCCAGATTCAGCGTCTGAAGAAGAAGAAGCTGGCGCTGAAGGACCGCCTTCGGGTCCTCGAAGACCGCGTCATTCCCGATATCATCGCCTGATAGCGGCTGGCGTATCGTCGCGGTTGCCGGCTTTGCCTTGCGGCCCACGGCTATTTTCGCTAAGCGCCGCTCTTCCTTACGGAGAGCGCAATATGGCTTCTACCGCCGACGTCGCCATCATCATGGGAAGCCAGTCCGACTGGGCGACCATGCGCCATGCCGCGGAGACGCTGACCGCGCTTCAGGTCAGCCACGAAGCGCGGATCATCTCCGCGCACCGGACGCCTGACCGCATGTTCGCTTTCGCCAGAGGCGCGAAGGCAGAGGGGTTCAAGGTGATTCTCGCCGGCGCCGGCGGGGCGGCACATCTTCCCGGCATGACGGCGTCTCTCACACCCCTCCCGGTTTTCGGGGTGCCCGTCGAGTCCAAGGCGCTGTCCGGGCAGGATTCGCTTCTCTCCATAGTCCAGATGCCGGCGGGTATTCCCGTCGGCACGCTGGCGATCGGACGCGCGGGCGCCATCAATGCCGCGCTGCTGGCGGCCGCAGTCCTGGCGCTCGGCGACGAAGCGCTGGCCGAACGGCTGGACGCCTACCGCCAGGCGCAAACCGACAAGATCGCGGCACGGCCCGCGGACGACGCCTGATGGCCAAGTCCGGCGGCCCGCTTCGGCCTGGTTCGACGATCGGCATTATCGGCGGCGGTCAGCTTGGGCGCATGCTCGCCATGGCGGCGGCCAGGCTCGGATACCGCACGCTGATTCTCGAACCACAGGAAGACTGTCCCGCCGCGCAGGTGGCGAACGGGCAGATCGTCGCGGCGTATGACGACAAGGACGCGTTGGAGACGCTCGCCCGCACCAGCGCGGTTGTCACCTATGAATTCGAGAACGTGCCGGTGGCGGCAGCGCAGCAGTTGGAAAGATCGGTCGCGGTCTATCCGCCGTCGCGCGCGCTGGAAGTCTCGCAGGATCGACTTGTCGAGAAGACGTTCCTGAATGGAGCCGGCATCGCAACGGCACGGTTTCAGACCGTCGACAGCCCTGCTGCCCTCGCCGCCGCGCTGAACGCATTCGGCGATGAGGGCGTGCTGAAGACGCGCCGTATGGGCTACGATGGCAAGGGACAGCATCTCTTCCGCAAGGGCGATAGCCAAAAAGTCTCCGATATCTTCGCAAGCCTGGGTGGTGTCACGCTCATCCTCGAATCGCTGGTGCCGTTCGACCGCGAAATCTCGATTATCGCTGCGCGCGCGGTGGACGGAAGGGTCGCAACCTACGATCCGGCGGAGAATGTCCATCGCAATGGCATCCTGCACACGTCCACCGTTCCCACAGCGATTTCGCCGCAAACGGCTGGGAATGCGCAAGCCGCTGCGGCAAAAATCCTCGCCGCATTGGATTATGTCGGCGTGATTGGCGTCGAGTTCTTCGTCCTGCCGGATGGCTCGCTTCTGGTCAACGAAATCGCACCGCGGGTCCACAATTCAGGCCATTGGACCGAGGCGGCTTGCGCGGTTTCGCAGTTCGAGCAGCACATTCGCGCCATCGCGGGGCTGCCGCTCGGCGGCGTCGAGCGTCACAGCGACTGCGTGATGGAAAATCTGATTGGCGAAGACGTGCTCCGAGTCGAGGCTCTAGCCGCGGAAAAAGACCTGGTTCTGCATCTCTACGGCAAGGCGGAAGCGCGTCCTGGGCGGAAAATGGGACATTTCACCCGGCTTTCACGGCGAACAGCGTGATTCCGACGCGACGCCTCGGTTGACAGGCTCCGGGATTCTCGTTTATGAGCCGACCCAAGTTTCTGGCGCGCTTTCGAGCGCGCCTTTTAGTTCGGCCCGCACGGGCCCCAGTCACAGGCCAGACCAATGAAGATCAAGAACTCGCTCAAAGCGCTGAAGGGCCGCCATCGCGACAACCGTCTGGTTCGCCGCAAAGGCCGCGTCTACATCATCAACAAGACTGCGCCGCGCTACAAGGCTCGCCAGGGCTGATTGCCCGGCGCGGGAGCTCGGCTCTCTCACGCGAAATTCAGTTTGACGTTCCGCCGCACCGGACTAGATTCGGGCGCATGCGGAACGTTTTTACATTTTTGCTCCTGACTGCTCTCGTCTGGTCGCCTGCCGTTGCGCAGGTGGCGGAAGATCCGACGCCCAAGCGGCAGGCTGAGGAGCCTGCCAAGCCGGAACTTACCCACGAACAGAAGCTTGACGAGCTGTTCTCAGAACTGAAGCGCGAGCGCAACGAAAAGGCCTCCCAGCGCATCTCGGGGCGCATCTGGCAGGAGTGGAACCGTTCAGGCAGCGCCTCCATCGACCTGATGATGGGCTGGGCCAAGAAGGCCATGGACGACAAGAAATACGATGTCGCGCTGGACTTTCTCGACCAGGTCGTCGTGCTCGATCCGAAATACCCTGAAGGCTGGAACCGTCGCGCGACATTGCATTTCATGATGCATAATTTCGGGAAGTCGATGGCGGACATCGAGCAGACACTGGAGCTTGAACCGCGCCACTTCGGCGCTTTGTCCGGCATGGCGCGGATCATGGAGGAGGGCGACCGCAAGGAACTGGCGCTTTCCGCCTACCAGCGCGTGCTTGAAATTTATCCGATGGACCGCAACGCGCAGAATCAGGTCTCCGAACTGTCCGAGCAACTGGCGGGCGAGGCGATCTGAACCGTTCCCCGTTCTTTTCATCGGCCCAGTGGGCCGATGAGTCGGGTTAATGCGCGCTGGATGGGCAGCGCAAAATGCGCTACTTGGCCCTAGACCTTCCCTCTCCTTGCCGATGAATCCAGTCGCCCGATGAATATCGTCTACGCCGCGCTGGCCTTCCTGCTTGCCCTGCTTCTCATCCTCGTCGGCCTGACGAGGGTTGGCGCATGGGTGATCGAGCGCCGGAACCCGCCCGTCGGCGCGTTTGCCGAGATCGACGGTGCGCAGATCCACTATGTCTTTGTGCCTGCTGGCCCCGATGCCGATCTGCCGCCGATCGTCTTTATTCATGGAGCCAGCGCCAATCTGAAGGATCAGATGCTGCCGCTCCGCCCGCTGCTCGAAGGCCGGGCTCCACTTCTCTTCTTCGACCGTCCGGGCCACGGCTGGTCGACACGCGGCAATTCCGACAACGCGACGCAGAACGGCCAGGCCCGTACGATCGCCGGTCTGATGGATCGTTTGGGCATTCGGGATGCCATCATCGTGGCTCATTCCTTCGGCGCTTCCACCGCCACCGCCATGGCCTTGACCCAGAAGGACCATACGCGCGGGCTGGTATTCCTGTCGGCGGCAACGCATCCTTGGGAAGGCGGCCGAACCTCCTGGTACTATCACCTGACCACAACGCCGGTTCTTGGTTGGCTGTTTTCGCAGGCTCTTTCATTGCCGGCCGGGCGAGGTCGCATGGCGGGCGCCACCGCGTGCGTCTTCGCGCCGAATCCCGTGCCGGAGGGCTACACCGAGCAGGCCTCAATTCCGCTGGTGCTGAGACCGGCGGCATTCCGCGCCAACGCGGCCGACGTTCAGAGCCTCTACCCCTATGCGGTCCAGAATGCCTCGCGTTACAAGGAGATTTCCGTTCCGACCGTGGTCGTTTCGGGGGACCGCGACACGGTCGTCTATGAGGAAATCCACTCCATCGGGTTGAAGCGGGATATTTCCGGCGCTGAATTGTTGTGGATCAAGACCCTCGGCCACAAACCCGACTGGATCGCGCCGGATCTGCTTGTTGCCGCGATCGAGAAGGTGGCGGGAAAGAACCGCGATCTGCAGGCTCTCGCGCGCGCCGTTGAAACCCGCATCGCCGGCGACCGGAGCGGCGCGGGCACCTGCTACGATCCCAACGAACCCGCCGCACAAGACGCCGAAGGACCCTGATCCGCGCTGAATCTGTGTCTGGCCGCATTCCCGATCCGGAAAGCTGCAAGGCACTGGAAACGCTCTATTTGTAGCGGATGAAGCTCTTGTAGATATATCCGCGCTGTCCATCGTAGACCACGAGGCACCAGCCGCAATCCCCTTCGGCATCGACATCGGCATCGGTCGGCAGAACTGCGATCACCCTGGATTCGTCCGCAGGGCCCTCTCGCAGATTGACATAGCGCGTCAGCCGCGCCGCCTTGAGCTGCGGCAGCGGAATTTGCGGCGCGGCAACGTCTTCGCGGACGCTATCGTTGCTCAATGCACCGCCGAGTTCCAGCCGCGTGACTTCCGTCTCGCGCTCGACCTTGGGCTGGCCCTCCAGGCGATGCGCTTCCTCAAGGCTGGCGACTTCCGCCTCGGTCTCGGCCACGACGACGCCGATTTTCGCTTCCAGCGACGCTAGGCGCTCTGCATCGCCCGATGGCACCGCCCTGCCCCTCGTGCCGCCAGCGAGCCGCTCGTTCGACACGACGACTACATGTTTGGCTGTCACGGCAGGCGTGGGTTGCTCCTGAGAACTGGAGCCCGTCCCTGCAACGGTTTCGGTACGCGAGGACTTGGCCGGCAGGGGCGCAGTCACCAGTTGGGCGCTTCCCTCCGCCTTGGCGGTGGGAGCGCCATCCGCCTCACCAGCCACCGGTGCCGAGGGGGCACCGGTTATCGAGCCAGTCTCCAGGGGATCGTGGTCGAAGAAGCTCGCCGTCGCGACGCCGAACAGGAAAAGACCCGTGACCGTCAGGCCGCCGATGGCCAGAAGAGCCCTGGCATTCAGCCTGCGCGGCGCAGCCGCTTCATCCCGGTTGAGCACGACGGGACCAGCTATATCGGCGGATCTGCGCGACACTGACAGGGGGCTTGTCATCACACCACTCCAAAGACTCGATCACGGCGACAACCGGCAACGCCCCCACCCGGTTCACCTACAACGCACGAAAGACCGCGCGGCCGGAGACCGGCCGCAACGGTTAGCAAAAGGTTAATAAGAAGACTCTTGGACGGAAATCAGGCAGCGCCAGCGCGGGCATCGGCGTCCGCCCTGACGGCATCGCTATTTTGTCGACAGCCGATCGCAAAAAATGCGTTCTGTTCAGGAGAAGACGCTAAGCGTAATAGCTCTGCGCGCGGCCGCCTTCCGCTGTCTCCTTGCGCTCCATGGCGCGATAAAAATCGCCAAGAAGCTTCCCGCGTTCAGGCTTGAAATGGCGGCCAGCTTCGCTCAGCGCGCCGATACGGTCGATGCGGAAGGTGCGGAAATCACCGCGCATTTCGCACCAGGCGACCAGGGTCCAGACCCTGCCCCAGAACCACAGGCCGAGCGGCCGAACATCACGGGCGGAGCCATTGCCGTTCTCGTCGCGATAGTCGAGCGTAATCACTTCCCGATCCTCGACCGCGCGTTCGAGCCGGTCAATGGCCGCACGATCCGCGTCGCTGACAACCCATTTCGGCGAATGGATCTCGGTTCGCTCGATGCGCGCCCGCTCCGTATCGGGCAGGACCGCGCCGATCTTGACCAGCGCCTCCTCGGCAGCGCGAGCCATCGCGGCGCCGCCAAAGGCGCGCACCATGCGCGCACCGGCCACCAGGGCCACTATTTCATCTCTGGTAAACATCAGGGGTGGAAGGTCGAACCCCTCCCTCATCATGTAGCCGACACCGGCTTCGCCATCGATTGGCACGCCGCTGGATTGCAGATCCGCAATGTCGCGGTAGATCGTTCGCTCGGACACCTCCAGCCATTGGCCGAGCTTCTGCGCTGTCACCAGCCTTCCGCCTCGAAAGTGCTGCACGATCTGGAACAGACGATCCGCGCGCCGCATCAACCAAGTCCTTCGGCGCGACGGCGGCCTACCACGAAATCGCGGCCAAAGCTCAGCCGGCCCGTCGTCGGCGTGTTCTCGTTCAGCACGCGCCAGAATGGAGTGACCGCATCGAGCGGCTGGCCGCGTTCCAACGCCTCGTGCGCGGCCTCGGCGACGGTCCGCAAATGATATCCGGTATAGACCGGGCAAGTGACCTCCGCGCCATGCTCGAGCGCCATGGCGGTGCGCAACGCCCGCACATCCATCTCAACTCCGCTGGGGATCGAGCGAATGAAATCGTCGATCTGCCGCGCGGTCGGCACAAGCATCGTCTGGCCCTCGACCACGTCGCCCATGGTTCTGGGCGTGGGCTTGACGACTGACTTGCCCTGTTCGAGCTTGTCGTTCCAGCTTTTCATGCCCAGATCATACTCCTCATCGCAGTCAGAAGCATGTCACAGCGCTCCTGACATCATTGTGTCAGGAGGCTTCAGCATATTCACGCGCGAACATCCGGCGCATCTCCGCGGTTTGACCGGCCTTTTCGGGGTAGAGTGCGGCCAGGAACGCGGCGGCAAAGGTGCCCGGCGCGGACCCCGGGGCGGAGACGATGTCCCCATCCGCGACCGCATGCGGAAGCTCCTCATATTTCGACCGGCCGGGATAGTCGGGCAGGTAATGATCCAGCCATTGCCTTTCGTTGCTGGTGTGCCTTGCCTCGGCAAACAGTCCAGCTCGCGCAAGCGCCAATGTGCCGGCGCATATGCCGCCAACGACGCCGCCCCTTTGCCTGACACTTGTCAGGAGCGCAGTGATATCCGGCGCCTCTCGGCTGGCCCAGAGGTCCGACCCGATCACAGCGATTGCATCCAGGTCGGCATTCTCGGCAAGGCCGGCGCTGCGCTGCGGATTGAGCTGAAAACCGCTCATCGAACGCACTGGTTCGCCATTTGGCGAGATGGCGACTGTGCGGGCGCCGAACCACTCCGCGGCGGAGCTCGATAACAGGCCGAACTCCCAATCGGCGAACTGGTCGACGAACACGAAGCCTATGGTCTTGGCGCGATCTGTCGTCTTGGGAGGACTGGAATCGTTACCTTTTTCGTCCTGGCTCATACTCGTCGACCCTTCCGTTCGAAGACTACAGTCCGGTGCGAGCTCGATGCTCGGCAAAGCGATCCGGCCAGCCGATGTCTTTCTGAATATACTCAGGCAGAGCGCCCAATGCGCGCTCGGTCCGGACTTGGTCGCGCACGCGGCGAACCCGTTCCAGTGTACGCCTCAGGGACTGCGGAAACAAATTGCTCTCGTGGGCCATCTCTCTTCTCCTCGAATTCCACGAAGAGGAGTATCGCACACCCTTCCTGACAGCTTTCTGTCAGGAAGGGCCGGGGAGCGACGAAGAATGTCGGGCGGCGCCCCGATTGGCCGGAAGAAGGCCTGTGCTTCGGCAACGATTTGCCGGGACAGCTGCCTTCGTCAGTCCGAACCGGGGACGGGCACGGTGTAATTGAGCGCCAGCCTTCCCCCATCAGCATAGATGGTCTGGCCGGTGACATAGGAGGCGTCGTCGGATGCCAGAAAAGCCGCGATTGACGCAATCTCCGAAGGCTCGCCGACGCGCCCGAGAGGCGTCCTCGACAGCAGCCGGTTGCGCGCGGCCTCGTCATTGTTGGTGGCCGTGAGCATGTCCGTGTTGATCGAACCCGGGCCGATCGCGTTGACCCGGATGCCGTATGGCGCAAGGCTCAACGCCATCACCTTGGTCAGTTGCGCGATGCCGCCTTTCGAGACCGAATAGGGCACTTCCGTCGCGATGGCGAAGACCGCGTTGACCGACGACATGTTGATGATGCTGCCGGCCGGACCGGCCTTCCCAACCCTCTCGACCATGTAGCGCGCAACGGCCTGACCGGCCAGGAACGCGCCCTTCAGGTTGATGCGGATCACGCGATCGAAATCGTCCTCTTTCAGGTCGAGGAAGGCGGCGCTGTGAACTATGCCGGCGTTGTTCACCAGCACATCGATCTCGCCGAAGTCTTCCAGCGTCGCCGCCACGAGATTATGCACATCGAGGCGCTTGGAAACGTCGGTCTTCAGGAATCGCGCTTGCCCGAGCTTGGCGAGGCGGCGCTCCGCCTCCTCGCCCTTGAAGTGATCGACATCGGCGATCACCACCTTGGCGCCATCGCGCAGAAACCTCTCCGCGAGGGCATAGCCGATACCGCCGGCGCCACCGGTCACGATCGCCGTCTTGCCCTGAAGTGCCATAGTGACCTGCCAGCGTGAGAATAAGCAGCGCGACAGTGCCGACAGGCATGTGTCAGGTCAACCGGCAGTGCCTCGTGGGCCGAGCCCTTAGGTGTAAAGCCTCTCGCCGACGCGCCGTTGGAACAACAGCCCGTGCTGTCCGTTGACGATTCCTGCGAGGGCTCATGCTCAACGAAGCGTCCAGGATAAGCACGGAGGCGATGGCCGAATCGGCCCGTGCCGTTGCGCTGTCCTATTGCAGCGACAGCGAGCCCGGCATTCGCCGCGTCAAATCCGGCAATGGATTCGGCTATCGCAATCCGGACGGCAAACGCCTTGCCGACCCGCGGACATTGGACCGAATCCGTTCACTCGTGATCCCGCCTGCTTGGACGGATGTGTGGATCGCGCCGCGCGCCAACTGCCACATTCAGGCAACCGGCCGCGACCAGCGCGGCCGCAAGCAATACCGCTATCACGACCGCTGGACGGCATGCCGCGACGAGGTGAAATTCGCGAGCCTCTCCGAGTTCGCGCATGGGCTTCCCAAGCTGCGACGCGCCATCGACCAGGACCTGCGCAAACGCGGACTTGTGCGGGACAAGGTGTTGGCGACGGTGGTCTGGCTGCTCGACAACGTTATGATCCGCGTCGGCAATTCCAGCTATGCGCGCGACAACAACAGTTTCGGGCTCACCACCTTACAGGATGGCCATGCCGACATCTCCGGCGCCACGCTGCGGCTCAGCTTCGTCGGAAAGTCCGGCAAGGAATGGAGCCGCAAGATCACCGACAGGCGCATCGCCCGCATCGTGAAGGGCGCGCAGGACATTCCCGGACAGCACCTGTTTCAATATCTGGATGAGGGCGGTGAACGCCGCGCAATCTCCTCGGGCGACGTTAACGACTATATTCGCACCAAGGCCGGAGGCGACTACACCTCCAAGCATTTCCGGACATGGGGCGGCACGGTTCTCGCGGCGGAACGCTTTGCTGCCATCGAACTCCCCGAGAGCCAGACCGCCACGAAGAGGATCTGCAACGCAGCGATCGACGAGGTTGCGCATATTCTCGGCAATACGCGCACGGTGTGCCGCAACTGCTACATTCATCCCTTGATCCTGGAGCAGTGGGCCGGCGGTGAATTGGCTGGCCACATGAAGAGCATCCGCAAGTCTCTTCGCGGCACGCCGAAGGGTCTCTCGCGTAGCGAAGCGCTGGTTCTGCGCTGGATCGACGCAAATCTCAGCAAGGCAACTGCCTGAAGTCGACCTTTGCGGCATGATTTGCGGTTACTGAACTACGCCGAGTTCCTTCAGCGCCTCTTGCGAGTCCTCGTCGCCTTGCCGTGCAGCGCGGCGATACCATTCGATCGCAGCGCTTTCGTCCTCCTTCCTCGACGCCTTCGCCGTTCTGATAGAGATAGCCCAGGCTATACTGGGCATCGGCATCGCCCTGTTCGGCCGCCTTGCGGTACCATTTTGCCGCTTCCGCCTTGTCCTCGGCGACACCTTCGCCATCATCATAGGCGACGCCGAGGTTGAACTGGGCGTCGGCATCTCCCTGCTCCGCAGCCAGGCGATACCATTCGACCGCCTTGGCGGGATTGGCGGGAATACCATCCCCCTCATCATAGGCGACGCCCAGATTGTATTGTGCGTCGGCGTAGCCCTGCACCGCCGCCTTGCGGTACCAGAACACGGCCCTGGCGTCGTCGCGCGGAACCGCAAGACCGTCATCGTAGAGCAGGCCCATGCCATATTGGGCTTCGGCATTGCCCTGATCCGCCAGGGGCTGCCAGATGGTCAATGCTGCCGCATAATCCTTCCTGTCGAAGGCATCCATGCCAACGTCAGCGCGTGCTACTGTCGCGCAGAGCGCGGCGAGAGCCATGGCGTAGAGGAAACAGATCCAGCGTTTCATCGGGGGAGAACCTAAGCAGCCTTTTCCTGAAGCCGCCGCACGGGAGGCTGCGCATGTGTCAACGCCTGGGACAATTCATAGTTTGCTTGCAGCGTCATCCAGAACCGGGCGGTGCTCACGCCCGCCTTCTCAAGCCGGATTGCTAAATCGGCGCTGATACCCGCCCTGCCGTTGAGCACACGCGACAAGGCGACACGTGAAATGCTGAGCCGTTCGGCAGCGTCCTTAACTTGCAGGCCAAGCGGCGCCAGCACATCTTCGCGCAACAGTTCGCCGGGATGTGGGGGGTTCTTCATCATGGGTCGACCTCAATGATAATCCAGATAGTCGACGAGCTCCACGTCGTTGCCAACAAACTGCAGTTCGTCCGGTCCGGCAGCTCCATTAAGGGCAAGAAGTATACGTCCAAGGTTCGGTGTGTGGCCTGAACCCCACGCGTCTACAGCCTAGCGCCCTATCCCTCGTTCCCTTAGCGCTTCCGCAATCTCGTCCAATATCGACGGGTCGTCGATGGTCGCCGGCATGGTCCAGTCTTGCCTGTCGGCGATCTTCTGGATGGTGGCGCGCAGGATCTTGCCAGACCGCGTCTTTGGCAACCGCTTGATCGGCACGACTGTCTTGAACGCCGCGACAGGGCCGATGCGCTCGCGCACCAGCGCCACGATCTCCTTTTCGATGAGGGCGAAGTCGCGCTTCACCTTGCCGTTCAGCACCACAAGACCGAGCGGCGACTGGCCCTTCATCTCGTCGGCGATGCCGATGACCGCGCATTCGGCGACATCGGGATGCTCGGCGAGCACCTCTTCCATGCCGCCCGTCGAGAGGCGATGGCCGGCGACATTGATGATGTCGTCGGTGCGCGCCATGATGAACAGATAGTTGTCGTCATCGATATAGCCGGCATCAGCGGTCTTATAGTAGCCGGGAAACTCCGCGAGGTAGGCGGTGCGAAACCGCTCATCGGCATTCCACAGTGTCGGCAGGCAGCCGGGCGGCAGGGGCAGCTTGATGACCACATTGCCGAGCACGCCCTTCTTCACCGGATGCCCGGCATCGTCCAGAACCTGGACGTCGTAGCCAGGCATGGGCACGCCGGGCGAGCCATATTTGACCGGCATCCGGCCCAGCCCGATGGGGTTCTGGCTGATCGGAGCGCCGGTTTCCGTCTGCCACCAATGATCGATCACCGGCTTGCCGAGCTGCGCCTCCGCCCATTTGATCGTATCGGGATCTGCGCGTTCGCCGGCCAGGAACAGGGTGCGGAACTTCGACAAATCGTGCGCGGGCAAGAACTCGCCGTCCGGGTCTTCCTTTCGGATCGCACGGAACGCGGTGGGCGCCGTGAACAGCGCGACAACGCCGTGCTCGGCAATCACGCGCCAGAACGTGCCGGCGTCGGGCGTGCCGACAGGCTTGCCCTCGAAAAGCACCGTCGTGCAGCCATGCAGCAGCGGCGCGTAGACGATGTAGGAATGACCGACGACCCAGCCGACATCCGAAGCCGCCCAGAAGACTTCGCCAGGCTTGATGTCGAATTCGTTCTCCATCGACCATTTCAGCATGACCATGTGGCCGCCATTGTCGCGCACCACGCCTTTCGGCTGGCCGGTGGTGCCCGAGGTGTAGAGCACATAGAGCGGATCGGTGGCGGCGACCGGCACGCAATCCACATTTGCGCCCGCAGCGCGCTCGCGAGCCACCTGGTCCGCGAAATCAAGGTCGCGGCCTTCGATCAGATCGCAACCCTGCTGCGGCCGCTGCAGGATGAGGCAGCGCTCAACCTTGTGCGCCGCCATATCGATGGCGGCGTCCAGCAGCGGCTTGTAGGCGACCACACGGCCGGGCTCGATCCCGCAGGACGCGGAGACGATCAGCTTGGGCTTCGCGTCATCGATGCGGGTCGCGAGTTCGCGGCTGGCAAAGCCGCCGAACACCACCGAATGCACGGCGCCAAGCCGCGCGCAGGCGAGCATTGAGAAAACCGCTTCCGGCACCATCGGCATGTAGAGGACAACGCGGTCGCCTTTCGTGACGCCCTGGTTCTTCAGCACCGAAGCGAGCGCCACGACTTGCCGCTTCAGCTCGGCAAAGGTGAATTTCTGGTGCCATTGCGTGATGGGACTATCGTAGATCAGCGCGACCTGATCGGCGCGGCCACCCGCAACATGCCGGTCGACGCAATTGTAGCAGGTGTTGCACTCGGCGCCGGCGAACCAGCGGCCGTAAATCCCGGCCTCCGCATCGAAGACCTTATCCCAGGGCTTGATCCAATCGATGTCGCGGGCAGCGGTCGCCCAGAAGGCTTCCGGATCGGCTTGCCACGTCTCGTAGACAGCATGATAGCGCGATGTCATGAATTCCTCCCGGCGGGTCGGCCTTGAAGACTGTACCTCTCACTGGCCGCGTGTCCATCGCACCAAGGTGGGATCTTCGACCTCCCCTACACCCAATCCGGTTGAAACGCGGCGTCCGCCGTGCCAGAGCGGCCCTAGCACACCCGCAACGGCTTGAGGCATCGGTTTGGCAAAGATCCTGGCGCTGCTGCTGCTGGCGGTAATGATCCTACATCTCATACGCCCGCTCGGGCTGCCGGGCCTCACCAGGCGGCGTGACTATTGGAAGATCGCCGTGCTTGCGCTGGCTGCGATCTCGCTCACGGCGCTGATAGGGCATTTCTAGAGACCGCAGCCGTTGAGCCGTGCCGGGCTAGACCCCGGCCGCGGCCTCCGCATGGGCGCGCAGCAGCCCCATGAGGCGATCGGCCTCGTCGCCTGCCAATTTCTCGTTGCCCTCAAGAATGGCCCTGATGAGCCTGACGTGCTGTTCCGCCGACTCTCCCAGGCCGGAGGCGCGGCGATAGCGATACCAGAAGCGCCGGCTGTGACTTTGCAGCGGAGCGGCCAACCGCACCGCGAACGCATTGTCCGCGGCAAGCGCAAGCGCCTCGTCGAGCGCCTTGTCGGCGCGCAGGAAACGATCCACGTCGCCGCCCACCACCGAATCGTGCATCGCCTTCGCGGCTGCCTGAAACGCCTTGTCCGCCTGCGGCGTGATGAATCGCGCGGCCGATCGCGCCAGAACCACCTCGATCCCCCGCCTGGCATCGATGACCCGCAGCCAGTCGCCGGGATGCAATGGCGCGATCGCGAGTCCCGAGCGCGGCCTCACCTCGATCAGACCCTCCCAGGCGAGCCGCTGGATGGCTTCGCGTACCGGCGTGCGCCCCAGGCCGAGGCGTTCGATCAGCGCGCCCTCGGTGGTGACCGAACCGGGCGCAAGCTGCAACGTGACGATCATCTCTTCGAGCGTGCGATAGGCGCGTGACGATGCTGGCTCGGCAACGCTCGTTTCGTCGGTCATCGGTAATGGATCGGTCATTCGACAGCCCGTTTCATGATTTGATATATCAGATTGGCTTTCGGCTTGACAAGCGATCAAATCCGGCAGATATATAACTGATATATCAGATGGAGGCGATCATGTGGTCCGGTGTTTTTCCAGCAGTCACGACAAAATTTACCAAGGCCGACACGCTCGACCATGCGGAGATGGAGCGCTGTTTCGCGTTGCAGATGGAAGCCGGCTGTGACGGCATAATCGTTTGCGGCTCGCTGGGCGAAGGCCCGATGCTGAGCCACGACGAAAAGATCGAGGTGCTCAAGACTGCGCAGAAGGCCGCCGGCAAAAAGCCGGTGCTCCTGACGATCAACGAAGCAGGCACCCGCGAGGCCGCATCGCTGGCCAAACGCGCGGCCAAGGAGGGCGCCGATGGCCTGATGGTTGTGCCAAGCCCGATCTACCACACCAACCCGGAAGAGACGGTGGCGGCGCTGAGCGCGGTCGCCAAGGCTGGTGACTTGCCGGTGATGATCTATTCCAACCGGCTGGCCTATCGCGTCGACGTCACTGTCGCGGATATGGAGAAGCTTGCCAAGGACGAGCGCTTCGTGGCGATCAAGGAATCCTCGGACGACATTCGCCGCTCCACCGAAATCATCAACCATTTCGGCGACCGGTTCGACCTGTTCACCGGCGTCGACAATCTCGCCTTCGAGGCGCTGTCGGTCGGCTGCATCGGTTGGGTAGCAGGCCTGGTCGTCGCCTTTCCGCGTGAGACCGTGGCCATCTACCAACTGATGAAGCAGGGGCGTCGTGAAGAAGCGCTGGCGATCTATCGCTGGTTCCGGCCGCTGCTCGATCTCGATGTCTCCACCTATCTCGTGCAGAACATCAAACTGGCGGAAGTGCATGCGATCGGTACGAACGACCGCGTACGCATGCCGCGCCAGCCGCTGGCGGGAGCACGGCGCAAGGTGGTCGAAAAGGTGATCACGGACGCGCTTGCAGCGCGGCCGACATTGCCGAAGTTCTGACACCCCAGGTGGCGCGCTTTTCCAGATGGAATCACCGATGGGTCAAAGCGCGCGGCCCATCCACACTGTCCGGCTCGCTTCGGCTGAATCGAGGGCAAGTTCGCTGAAGCCGAGCTTGCCCCAGAAGCGCACCGCGCGATCATTGTAAGGGTTGGCGCCGATATGGGCGCATTGCGCCCCGCGCTCCATGGCAAGGCGCGCCCAGGCATCGAAGAGTGCCGTGCCGACACCCTTGCCCTGGCCTCTTGGCAACAGGTCGATGTGAAGATGCGCCGGAAAGGGCCGTGTGACCGCCATCGGCGCAGGCTGAGGATGGTGGATCATCGCGGCGAGACGCTGATCGGCTGTGCGATCGGTCTCAGGCACCGCGCTGGGATCGGAATAGCGCGCCCGCAATGCCGGCCACCATGCGCGTTCAAGCAGATCGTCCCACGCGGGCGTGTCCGTCACGCCGAGCGCGTATCCCACGACGCCGTCGCCGTCTTGCGCGACGAAAGCCAGGTCGGGCTGCAGCACGCCATAAGGCCCGGCATAGATGTGGCCGATCAGTTCCGGATCTTCATAAATCGTCGACGCATCCCGGCCATGGTCGCCCGTGGCGAGGCAGATCGTGTAGAGCGCTTCGAGATCTGCCTGGATGTAGCGCCGTATCGAGATCATGCCGCAGAATACCCATGGAAGCACCAGCGCGCCTAGTGCCTGAAATGCCTTACCCCGGTGAACACCATGGCGATGCCATGCTCGTCGGCGGCCGCAATGACTTCGTCGTCGCGCATCGAGCCGCCCGGCTGGATGACCGCCGTCGCCCGGGCTTCAATTGCCGAAAGCAACCCATCGGCGAAGGGAAAGAACGCATCCGACGCGACGACCGAGCCCTTGGTCATCGACTCGGCGGCGCCTGCCGCCTCGCGGGCGTCCTCGGCCTTGCGCGCGGCGATGCGCGAGGAGTCGACGCGGCTCATCTGGCCTGCACCGACACCCACTGTGGCGCCGTCCCGGACATAGACGATGGCGTTGGACTTCACATGCTTGGCAACCCGGAAGGCGAAGAGTAGGTCCGCCATTTCCGCATCGGTCGGCGCCCGCTTGGTCACCACCTTCAGTTCCATGTCGTCGACGACCGCATTGTCGCGCGACTGCACCAGGAGGCCGCCGGAGACGGACTTCACCATCGTCGCCGCAACACGCGGGTCCGGCATGCCGCCGGTCACCAGCAGACGCAGATTTTTCCTCGCCGCGACTATTGCCTGCGCCTCGTCGGTTGCTTCCGGAGCGATGATCACCTCGGTGAACACCTTGACGATTTCCGTCGCCGCTTCGGCATTGAGCGTGCGGTTCATGGCGACAATCCCGCCGAAGGCCGATACGGGATCGCAGGCCAGCGCCTTGTGATAGGCTTCGGCGAGGCTCACGCCAGTGCCGACGCCGCAGGGATTGGCGTGCTTGATGATCGCAACGGCAGCGCTTAGCCCCGCATCGAATTCGGCGGCGAGTTCGAGCGCCGCATCGGTGTCGTTGATGTTGTTGTAGGAGAGCTGCTTGCCCTGGAGTTGCCGCGCGGTCGCCACGCCGGGCCGCCGTTCCCCAGTCAGGTAGAGACCTGCCGATTGGTGCGGGTTCTCGCCATAGCGCAGGACGGAGTGCAGCTTGCCGCCGAAGGCGCGCCACGTCGGATGCTCGATGGCGAGCGTTTCGGCGAACCAGGCCGAGATCGCCGCATCGTAGGCAGCGGTGCGCGCATAGGCCTTGGCCGCCAGCTTCTTGCGGAATTCGTAAGTGAGGCTGCCGAAGTTCAAATCGATCGCGTTGAGCAGCGAAGAATAGTCTTCCGGATCCGTAACGACCGCCACATAGGCGTGATTCTTTGCCGCAGCCCTGACCATTGCCGGACCGCCGATGTCGATGTTCTCGACGATGGAAGGGTAGTCGCCACCGCCCCGGCGGACCTCTTCGAACGGGTAGAGATTGACAACCAGCAGATCGATCGTCTCGATTCCGTAACGTTCCATCGCATCCGTATGATCGGCATCGTCCCGGATGCCCAGCAGGGCGCCGTGAACCGAGGGATGAAGCGTCTTGACGCGGCCGTCCATGATCTCCGGAAAGCCGGTAAGCTCAGACACATCGCGCACGGGCAGACCGAGCGCCGCGATTGCCTTGGCGGTGCCGCCGGTCGAAATCAGTTGCACGCCCGCTTTGTGAAGGCCGCCAACCAGGACGTCGAGACCGGTCTTGTCCGAAACCGAAATGAGGGCGCGGCGAACTGCGACCAGATCGGGCGCGGGTATCTTCTTTGAGGGTACGGCCATGGAGGTTCTCACATTTGAAGATCGCGCGGGCCGTATCATCTGAGGGGCGGCATGGGAATAGATGAGGCAGCGCTTTCCTCTGCTGGCTAATCCCGGCAGGGGAAATCGCCGCCACGCCGCTCAAAGACCCCTGCACCCCGGAGGCTGACGTCTGAACCCTTGAGACTTCCTAACCCGCTGCCGGAAGAGCCAGCGCACGGCAGGAATGTCCGACACGCGGCCGACCAGCACGATCTGCCGGCTTCGACGGGGACCGGCAAGGCCGGCGAAAAAGATCGTCTCTTCCAGCACAGGCGCGATGTCGGGCGATGCGAACTGCCAGCGTGCGCCATCGGGCACATCGAGAAACGGACTGCGCGGATCGCCCGACAATTCGACGTCGGGGTGGAGATGAAACCGGATCGCGATAGCGTCACGGTCGCCCGCCAGCGGCGGCGAGCCGGCCGGTTTGTAGAACCGGTCGATACCGACCAGCATCCGGCCGCCATCCGACAGTTTTACTTCTCGCTCATGATACAGCCCGAAGCGCGAGAGATAGGCGTCCTGCGAGGCGACAAAACTCTGTGATTCGGCCGTATCCGTCCGCTGGCAGCTGACATTCAGCGCCCCGCCCAGCAGCGGCTGGCCCACCAGAGCAGCGACCCGCTTGCCATGGTTGAAGCGGGCCTGCGAGGTATCGTTGAGGGTCGCTGTCGAATGCGCGGCGGTGGAGCGCCCAAGCGGGCGCGCCTCCACCGGTCCATAAGTGTCAATGCCGCAATTGACCACGATCAGCCGGCGTCCCGACGACATTTCAAAGGACAGGCAGCCGGCATTGGCGGCGCGCGACAATTCGGTCGGTGGCGCAGGCCCGGTGTCGGCGATGACAACTGTCTCCCCCAGCTCAAGCCTGTCGTAACCGGAATAGGGCGCATGCAGCAGCGGCGCGGCACCGGTGTCGTCATGGCGCAGGATCGCCGACATGCGGTCCTGAATGGTTGCCCCCATGCCGTTGAAGCGGCCGATCGAGCCGTCGCGATGACGGAAGAACCGAAGCGCCGGCAGCATGCGGTCGACCGCGGCCACGAGTTCGTCCGGCGGCCTTTCGGCCTGGTTGGTGTAGGTTTGCCTGAGCGGCAGGAGGTCGGCGAGCAATTCCATGATAGTGAGCGGATTGCGCGAGACATGTCCGCCGTCGGGCAGAATCTGGCGATTGAGTTCCTCGCCCAACTGGCGCGTGACCGCGCGCAGCGACGACGCCGATGCAGGCAGCGAGAGCGCGGCGAAAGCGAGCGCAATACGCGCCCTGAGTTTCTCCTTGCTGTCCGGCATGCCGTGCACCGCCCAGCGCAGATAGCGCGCCTGCACCGCCAGCGACCTCAGGAAGGATCGATAGAAGCGCAGCTCGGCTCCCTGCAGCAGAAGCGAGGAATGTTGCAGCCAGGCGACAAGACGCTTCGCCACCGTGCCAGGCTCCCAGGCTACCCCTTCGATCGAGCCCCCATGCACGGCAATCCAGTCCGAAACCAGCGCCCGCGCATTGGCGGTGGCGAGGTCGGTATCCGCCGCGTGCATGTGACGAAGCCAACGGAAACCGTGCAGTGATTTGAGCCAACCGCGATCCGCAACGGCGATCTGGAAAGGAGACTGCCCGCCTGTCTCGACCATATGTCCCGAAAGCGGGTAGCGGCCGGAGTAGATTTCATGCGCGATCTGTGGATCCGCAAGCCGCAAATCCGGCGGAGCGACAAGGACGCGTTCCGGCGAGCGCCCGCTGAAACGCCAGCGATATTTCGGCCCGGCGCGCAGGCGGCGGCGAACCCTTCTCCAGACTTCTGCGCCGACCAGCGTCCATAGACGCTTCCGGCCGCCTGCCCCGTTCGCCAAGTCCCCTCCGCGATTGTTTCAACTCCGCCGAGTCCAGATTAGAGCAAAGGAGGCGCTGAGGGAAACCAGTGAAACGGCACAGGGCCGAGAGCGTTTCCAAAAAAGTGCGCGGAAGGGTTCGGAACTCAGCGAACAAGAACCTGGAGCGGTTGAGCGATTCCCCGAATCGTCAACCGCTCTGGGGAGAGCACACGTTCACGTTCTGCGCCGCATGCGCGCGGCGAAGAAGCCGTCCATACCGGAAAGCGCCGGCGTTGCCATCTGCATGTCGGCGGGCGTCGTGCGCACCGCACCCGATGACGTGATGAACGCATCGGCAACGGGAATTTCGCCCGGCATCACGGGATCGTCCGCGATGTCGGGAGACGAGGCGAGGAACGCCGCGTGAAGTTCCTCACCTTCCAGCGGATCGAGCGAGCAGTTGGAAAAGACGATCCGTCCGCCCGGCTTGACCAGCCTGACAGCCGCGTCGAGCAACGCCCGCTGCACCTTGGCCAGCTTGTCGATATCCGCCAGCGATTTCGTCCAGGGCACATCCGGGTGGCGGCGTACCGTGCCGGTGGAGGAACAGGGCGCATCAAGGAGAACGGCATCGAAGAGCACCGCGGGCTGCCAGGCGGCGATGTCGGCTTCAACGATTTCGGCTTGCATACCAAGGCGGTCGAGGTTCGAGGCGAGGCGCTTCAGCCGGTTGCGCGATTTGTCCAGCGCAGTCACACGGGCGCCTGCCGCGATCAACTGTGCGGTCTTGCCGCCGGGCGCAGCGCAAAGATCGGCAACATGCTGGCCCGCGACATCGCCGAGCAAACGCGCCGGCAGCGCCGCGGCCGCATCCTGCACCCACCAGGCGCCCTCATCATATCCCGGCATCGCGCCGACCGGCCCCGCCAACCGCTCAAGGCGGATAGAGCCCGTTGGCAAAACGACACCGCCGAGACGCTCCGCCCAGGCTGAGGGATCGCCGCGCGCGGTGAAATCGACCGGCGCTTCGAGGCGGTGCATCGTCAGGATGGCGCGCGCCTTGTCTTCGCCATAGGCCGACACCAGGCGATCGCGAAGCCAATCCGGTGCGTCAACCGACGCTGCCAGGGCAGCCGGCAGGGCGCGCGCCTTGACGCGGCCCAGCGCGCGCAGCACGCCGTTGACCAATGCGGCGAAGCGCTGGGTTCGCGGGTCGGATTTGGCGTGGCTGACGGCGAGATCGACCGCCGCGCTGTCGGGTATGTCGAGGAATAGCATCTGCGCCGCCGCCACATGCAGGATGTGAGACAGGGAGCGTGCATTCTGCGGCAGCGGCCGCTCCAGCCGGCGCTGGATGAGCGCCTCGATCGTGACGCGATAGCGCAGCGCGGTGGCAAGGATCGCCCGGACAAGCGCGCGGTCTCGCGCGTCGAGTTCCATATATTGGGGATGGCCGTGGTCGTTGTCGGTAAGGCCGTCAAGCGAGGTTTTGGCATCGACCACAGCCGCCAGCAGCCGTGCCGCCGTTTTGCGCGCCGGCAGGCCGGGAATAGCGGGGAGAGACTTGGCTACGGCGGTCATGCGGAGGGCCATTGAGGTTCACTGATTGAAAGGCACCCCACCCCCGACGTCCGATCGGACGCTTCCCGCCAAAGGCCCAATCGAGGGGAGGGTAAATGCGTCGCGGGTTCGGACCGCCATTCAGAGCAGCGCAAAGGCGTTGCGGCCGGCTTTACCTCCCCCTCGATGGGGGAGGTGGCGCGAAGTGCCGGTGGGGGTGAGATGTCAAGCTTCGCCGAGCGAAATCGGACGCGATCCAATCTCACGAGCGGCGGCCGCGCGGGCCGGTCGGATTGCGTCCCCATGGACCCTGGCTGCGCGGCTTTTGCGCGGGCAGGTCACGTTCGGGTTTCGGACGGCCGCCCCATGGTCCGGAAGCTTCCGGCTCGATAACGCTAGGCCTTGAAACAGGCTCATCCACTGGCGCCACAGGAACGGCAACGCCATCGCGAGCCAAGGCTTCAAGCGCCGCGATACGGTTTCCGACATCCGGATGCGTCGAAAACAGCGAATCCATACGCTCGCCGTGCAGCGGATTGTAAATGAACATATGCGCGGTGGCGGGGTTTGCCTCGGCAGCCGGATTGCGGATGCGTTCGGCGGCACCGGCGATCTTGCGCAATGCCGACGCCAGCCACAGCGGATTGCCGCAGATCGCGGCGCCGCGCTGGTCGGCGGAATATTCCCGCGTGCGGCTGATTGCCATCTGCACCAGCATCGCCGCGAAGGGCGCCACGATCATCGCCAGCAATACGCCGACGAAGCCGAGCGGATTGTTGTTGTCGCGGCTGGATCCGAAGAACAGCGCAAAATTGCCGAGCATGGAGATGGCGCCGGCCAGAGTGGCGGTAATGGTCATCGTCAGCGTGTCGCGATGTTCGACATGCGCCAGTTCATGCGCCATGACGGCGGCGACTTCCTCATAGTTCAGGCGTTCAAGCAGCCCCGTGGTCGCCGCGACTGCGGCGTTTTGGGGATTGCGCCCGGTTGCAAAGGCGTTGGGCTGCGGATTGTCGATCAGATAAACCCTGGGCATGGGCAGATTGGCGCGGCCGGCCAGGTCACGCACGATGCGATAATATTCAGGGGCGTTGCGCTCATCCACCTCGACCGCGCGATGCATGCGCAGCACCATCTTGTCTGCGTTCCAGTAGCTGAACAGGTTCATGCCGGCGGCAAAGACCAGCGCGGTGAGCATGCCCCCCGTGCCGCCGATGCCATAGCCGACCAACATGAACAGCGCCGTCATCGCGGCAAGAAGCATCGCGGTGCGAACCAGATTCATGGCGTTCTCCAAAGAGCGAATCGTGTCTCGATCCGCCGATTTCGTTGTCCTATATGATGGAGAGCAATGTGGGCGGATTCAATGACCGAACGGGAAAGTGACGGCACTGACGCGGCGGGTGGCGAGCCAGCGAAGAAGCCTCTCAGTCCTGCGGCCGAGCGCGCCTTGCGGGAAGCCGAGGAGCGACGGGCGCAATACCGCGCGCAGGAAGCCGCCTTGCCGAAAGAGTTGGCCGGGCGCGGAGGTAATGACCCCAACCGCTATGGCGATTGGGAAATCAAAGGCCTGACCAGCGATTTCTAGGGGACGAGGCGCGGCGCGGTCGATTGAAAGCGCCGCCGCCTAAGTCACCCGTCGGCTCAATTCATCGTCGGGATGACAAACTCCGCGCCGTCCTTGATGCCCGAGGGCCAGCGCGAGGTGACGGTCTTGGTCTTGGTGTAGAAGCGGAACGCATCGGCGCCGTGCTGGTTGAGATCGCCGAAGGACGACGCCTTCCAGCCGCCGAAGGTGTAATAGGCGATCGGCACGGGGATCGGCACGTTGACGCCGACCATGCCGACCTGAACGCGGCTGGCGAAATCACGCGCGGCATCGCCGTCGCGGGTGTAAATCGCAACGCCGTTGCCCATCTCGTGATCATTGGCCAGCTTGATGGCGCTTTCATAGGTCGGCGCGCGTACAACCGAGAGCACCGGCCCGAAGATCTCTTCCTTGTAGATGCGCATGTCCGGCGTCACGTTGTCGAACAGGCAGCCGCCCATATAGTAGCCATTCTCATAACCCTGCATGGAGAAGCCGCGGCCGTCGACGACCAGCTTTGCGCCTTCCTTCACGCCGATATCGACATAGCCCTTGATGCGCTCGAGCGCCTGCGCCGTCACCACCGGGCCGAAATCGGCGCTGCTGTCGGTGGAGGGGCCGACCTTCAGGCTTTCAACGCGCGGAATGAGCTTGTCCATCAGGCGGTTGGCGGTGTCGTGGCCCACGGGAACGGCAACCGAGATCGCCATGCAGCGCTCGCCGGCCGAACCGTAGCCCGCGCCGATCAGCGCGTCGACGGTCTGGTCCAGGTCGGCGTCCGGCATGATGATCATGTGGTTCTTGGCGCCGCCGAAGCACTGCACGCGCTTGCCTGCCGCGCAGCCGCGCGAATAGATGTAGTGGGCGATTGGCGTCGAGCCCACGAAGCCGATCGCCTTGATGTCGGGATCGTCCAGAATGGCGTCAACCACTTCCTTGTCGCCATTCACCACATTAAGCACGCCCGCCGGCAGTCCGGCCTCGACGAACAATTCGGCGATGCGCAGCGGCACGCCCGGGTCGCGCTCCGAAGGCTTCAGGATGAAGGAATTGCCGCAGGCAATCGCCGGGGCGATCTTCCACAACGGGATCATGGCCGGGAAGTTGAATGGGGTGATGCCCGCGACGACGCCGAGAGGCTGGCGCATCGAATAGACGTCGATGCCGGGACCGGCGCCATCGGTGAACTCGCCCTTCATCAGATGCGGCGCGCCGATGCAGACTTCGACGACTTCTAGGCCGCGCTGGATGTCGCCCTTGGCGTCGGCGATGGTCTTGCCATGTTCGCGGGCAAGAATTTCGGCCAGTGAGTCATATTCCCGGTTGGCGAGTTCGAGGAATTTCATCAGCACGCGAACACGGCGTTGCGGGTTGGTTGCCGCCCAGCCGATCTGAGCCGCCTTGGCGTTTTCGACCGCCGCGCGCAATTCCGCCGCCGAGGCCAACGCGAGCTTGCCGCGCACCGTGCCGTCCATGGGCTGCATCACGTCGGTGCTGCGCCCGCTGGTTCCGGCAACACGCTTGCCGCCGATAAAATGACCGTAGTCCAACATCGTCTCTCTCCCTGGGATTTTGATTGTCCGCATTGTTTCCCTTTGTCGCGCCTTTGGCAACGCGAGCGATAGCCGATCCGTTGTGCAAAATTTGATGTACGGTTGGCGGTGGTTTGCTATTTTGCGCAAATACGATTGGGCGAATGACGCGTGGGCTTCAGGGTTAGGGCAAAGAGCATGAACTGGGATGATGTGCGCATGTTCCTGGCGGTGGCGCGGGAGGGGCAGATCCTCGGCGCGGCGAAACGCCTCGATCTGAACCACGCAACGGTGTCCCGGCGCGTGGCCGCGCTGGAAGGCGCGCTTAAAGCGAAGCTCTTTCGCCGGCTAACGACTGGCAGCGAACTCACGCCGGCGGGAGAGCGATTCCTTATCGTCGCCGAGCGAATGGAAGCCGACATGATTGCCGCGCAGGCGGATATCGCCGACGAGGGTGACGATATTTCCGGCACGGTTCGGATCGGCGCGCCGGACGGTTTCGGTCGCCTATCTCGCCGGCCGCGTCGGCAGGCTCACGGCGCAATATCCGCAGCTGAAAATGCAGCTGGTTCCGGTGCCGCGCTCCTTTTCGCTGTCACGCCGGGAGGCAGACATTGCCATCACCACCGAGCGGCCGACTGAGGGCCGGCTCGTTGCCGCCAAACTGGTGGATTATACGCTGGGCCTTTACGCGGCGCGCAGTTACGTCGAGAGCTTCGGCCTGCCGCGCAACCGCGACGACTTGGCCGGTCATCGCCTGATCGGCTATGTTCCCGACCTCGTCATCAATCCCTCGCTCGACTATGCCGCCGAATTCTCCGCGGCGTGGAGCGCCGGCTTCGAGATCTCCTCGGCGCTGGGCCAGGTCGAGGCGGTTCGATCCGGCGCAGGCATCGGCATCCTGCACGCCTTCATTGCTCGGGCCGCGCCCGATCTTGTGCCGGTGCCATCGATCCCAACCATTCGCCGCGCCTACTGGCTGGTCTACCACGAAAGCATGCGCAGCCTGCGCCGGGTGCAGACGGTGGCCGCCTTCATCGCCAGGACGGTGGAAGGGGAGCGGCAGCTCTTTCTGTGATTCAGCGCGCCGGGTTTTGACAATTCAAAGCCGGATCGTTGCCGAAAAAAGGCTCGCTGCGATGGAGGGATCATCGGCGTCGGTGACCAGCATCAGCTCGGCCCGATGCCCGGCCACATTGGCCCAGACACCCTCGATCTTGCGCGCACCATCCAGCACGAAGCGCCGCTCGACCAGCCAATCCGTCGAGAGAACGGCAATCATCGCGCCGAGACACGCGCCATCGGCGTAACTATCTTCGGTTTCCTCAGCGACTGCGGTGACAAGGGTGCGTCCATCGGGCAGCGCGGTCGCATCGGTGATCGAATAGGGCACATTGCCAAGGCGGCCGAGATCGATGGCGTGGACATCTATCGGCTCGATAGCCTCGGTGAGGCGGTGCTCCATTGCGTCGATGAGGGCGGTCAGCGGAAACCGCGCAACGCCGTTCAACGGCTGACCGATATTGCCGCGCTGGAACAGATTGAGTTCCCCGCTTGCGATGGTCGCCCCTTCAATGTTGAGCTCGGCAAAATGGCTGCCCAACTTGCGATAGAGCGGTTCCAGGTCGAAAATCCTGCGCTGGCCGGACAGATCGCCGCCAGCGTCGAGACCGAGAACGATCCCCCTGCAACGCTGTGGCGTCGAGCCTGACCCCAGCGCGACAAGCGCACCATGGGGGTAGCTGGGCATTGGCGGTAGAAGGGTCAGCGCTTCAAGATCGGGCTTGCGTTGTTTGCGCGCGGGCTTGGCCGCGGGCAGATCACCCTCGAACAGGCGAACCAGGTGACCGGGCGCATCGCCCGCCGCCGGGAAGACGCCGAGATGCAGCTCATCGTCGGCGACGACGAAGAGTCGATCGCCGGAACGCACCAAGCCGCTGGCGGCGCTCAGATGGGAGAGCGCAGAAGGGTGTGACGGCTGTGAAAGAACCAGCGCCCGAACCAGCATGAGCGCAACCACGGCTCGCGTGTTACCGGTTGGACTCTTTCCGGTTCACCTTGAAGTTTTTGTCATAGTCGATCTTGAACATGCTCTGGTCGATCTTCACGCCTTCCTGGACATTGAAAATCATCACAGTCGTGTCCTTGCCCTTGGCATCGGTAATCGTCCACTGGCGAAGCTCGTTCGACTTGGGGTCGAACATCATGGTGATGGTCGAATTGCCGAACACCTGCTTGTCGGACAGTTTGATCGTCGTCAGATCCTCCGCCTCTTCGACGCTCTTCACCTTGCCGCCCGAGAGGTCGATCCGCTCATCCAGCAACAGTTTCAGCGGCGTTTTCGACAGCGGGTAGAGGTCCGACGTGTTGAGCTTGCTGTTGAGAATGACGACAGAATTGCCGTCCGAAATCACCTTGTAGGCCGATGGCTTCTCATAGTTGAAGCGGATCTTGCCTGGGCGTTGGATATAGAACTTTCCGCCCGTCTGTTCACCCCTGGGGCCGAACTGCACGAACTCGCCGGACATCGAGCGAACGGAAGAAAAATGATCGGCGATCTTCTGCGCGGTCTCCGAAGCGGCGCGCGCCTCGGTCACCCCGAGAACGCCAGGCATCGCACCTGCCGTCGCAATCCCGGCCAGCGCCGCCAAAAGCGCGGCAAAACGCCGACGCGTGGGCTTTCGAAGGTTTAGAATCATCGTCATCTCTATCACCTCGGCTTGCGCCGTTTCCCTGGGAAAACCTTCGCCACAGAGTATCGCTATCCGGGCGCGGTGTTTCCAAATCCGGTAACGCGCCAGTTGGGCTTTAGTTTGGCCCGGTGAAGGCCGCGGCGGTCACATTTTCGAGCGGCAAAGGGTGACGGAAGACCGCCCCCGCCGCTCACATCTTGTCGGCTTCGGTCGGCACCAGGATCTCGCGCTTGCCGGCATGGTTAGCCTGGCTGATGACGCCTTCCTTCTCCATCCGCTCGATAAGCGAGGCCGCCTTGTTGTAGCCGACGCCGAGCCGGCGCTGGATATAGCTGGTCGACACCTTGCCGTCACGCAGCACAACTGCGACCGCCTGATCGTAGGGATCGTCGGAATCCTCGTAATTGCCGCCGCCACCGCCGCCGCCACGCGGGGCGTCGTCCTCGTCGTCCTCGTCGTCCTGGGTGATCGCATCGAGATATTGCGGTACGCCCTGCAGCTTGAGGTGCTTGACCACCTTCTCCACCTCGTCGTCCGAGACGAACGGACCGTGCACGCGCTGGATGCGGCCGCCGCCGGCCATGTAGAGCATGTCGCCCATGCCGAGGAGTTGCTCGGCGCCCTGCTCGCCCAGGATCGTACGGCTGTCGATCTTCGACGTCACCTGGAAGGACATGCGGGTCGGGAAGTTGGCCTTGATCGTGCCGGTGATGACATCGACCGATGGACGCTGCGTCGCCATGATGACGTGGATGCCAGCGGCGCGCGCCATCTGGCCGAGGCGCTGAACGGCGCCTTCGATGTCCTTGCCTGCAACCATCATCAGGTCGGCGACTTCGTCGATGATGACCACGATGAACGGCATCGGTTCGAGATCGAGCGTCTCGGTCTCGTAGATCGCTTCTCCGGTCTGGCGGTCGAAACCGGTCTGCACGGTGCGGCTGATCAGCTCGCCCTTGGCTGCCGCCTGAGCGACGCGGGCGTTGAAGCCCTCGGCGTTGCGCACACCGACCTTCGCCATCTTGCGGTAGCGGTCTTCCATTTCGCGCACGGTCCATTTCAGCGCGACGACCGCCTTCTTGGGATCGGTCACAACAGGCGTCAGCAGATGCGGAATGCCGTCATAGACCGACAGTTCAACCATCTTCGGATCGATCATGATCAGGCGGCACTTCTCCGGCGTCATGCGGTAGACCAGCGACAGGATCATGGTGTTGATCGCCACCGACTTACCGGAACCCGTGGTGCCGGCGACGAGCACATGCGGGAATTTGGCGATGTCGGCGATGACCGCCTCGCCGTTGATGGTCTTGCCCATCGCCAGCGCGAGATTTGCCTTGGTGTTCTCGAAATCCTTGCTGGCCAGAAGTTCGCGCAGATACACCGTCTCGCGCTTCGCGTTGGGCAGTTCGATGCCGATTGCATTGCGGCCTGGAACGACAGCGACGCGGCAGGCGATGGCGCTCATCGAGCGGGCGATATCGTCTGCCAGGCCAACGACGCGCGACGACTTGATGCCGGGCGCCGGCTCCAGTTCGTACAGCGTGACAACAGGGCCGGGACGCACGTGAATGATCTCGCCCTTGACGCCGAAATCTTCGAGGACGCTTTCCAGCATGCGCGCATTCTGCTCCAGCGCATCCTTCGACAGCGATGGGTCCTTCACAACATTCTTGGCCTCGGAAAGGAAATGCAGCGATGGCATTTCGAACTTGTTGGAGCCGATGAACGACGTTTGCGCTTCTCGCTGCACGCGAGCGCCGGGCATCGGCCGCGGCGCGGGGTTTTCGACGCGCGCGGTCTTGGCGGCGGCTAGCGCTGCCGGTGAGCGGAAGTTCTGCAGCGGCGCATGTGCAGGCGGTATGTCCACCCCGTCGCCAAATTCGCTTGGATCCGGCTCCTCGAACTCTTCGACCTGGAATGGGTTGTCGTCGGCCTCGTCGTAGGCAGGCGTACGGTCATTGGTGCGCGTGCGTTCTCCCTGCGCAGTTGGCGCATAGGGAGAATGCATATCGGGCGCGTGACTGCCTTCAGCGACCATCTGGGCGAAGAATTCGGGCTCGACGCGCGCGCGGCCCTTCGCGCTGACGCGCGTCTCCTCCATCTCCGCCAGTTCCACCTGCTCCGCGGCACGCCGCCAGCCACCGCGCGCGGCGGGCGCCATGTCGAATTCATCCGGCTGGCGCGCGCGCCAGGCGGCAAGCTTGCGTTTGAAGAAGGCGCGCAGCGACAGCCATAGATGCACAACCGCGCCAAGCATGGCGAGCGGGCTGCGTCGGTCGTCCGCCTCATCCTCGTCGAAGTCGTCGAGATCGGCCGGCGCGGCAGTTTGCGACGCGCGTTTCCTGACCGGCTCGATCCTGGCGGGCAACGGGGCGCGTGCAATGAGCGAGGAGGCGTAAGCGAGCAGCCCAAGCGTCGGAAGCGCCAGCACCAGCGCAATCAGCCGGGCAATCCAGCCTTGCGGATAGGCGCCGATGAACAGCGCCGGGAGTTTCAACAGCATGTCGCCGAACACGCCGCCGAGCCCGGTCGGCAGCGGCCATGTCGGCGGCGGCAGGAAGCAGCCGGCGATCCCGGCCGCGAGCATCGAACCACCCAGCCAGGCAAGGAACCTCTTGGGCAGACGGCTTATGATCCGGCCGCTCGCCAGCAACAGGCCCCAGATCACCGCGGGCACCAGCAGTGCCACCGAGGACAGGCCGTAGAACTGCATGGCAAGATCGGAGAAGACCGCGCCTGTGTAGCCCATGGCATTGGTGACGGTGTTGCCCGTGGCATGGCTGAAGCTCGGATCGGCAACGTTCCATGTGCCGAGCGAGCAAAGCGCGAATACCACGCCGCCAAGGAGACCTACGCCTGCGAGACGGCTGGCCTGGCGCAGCAGGAATCCCTGCAAGCCCAAGCCCGTGCCCCCCGACGTCAGCTGTGCCGAAACCCCAGATCGCATGCGAATTACCCTGTCGTCGCGCCGAAACGCTGCCGCAGCGGCGGCACGTCGATTCCGCCCAAGACTATCGAGGGGATGGTGAAGGTAGCGTTAACTATATGGCCGCGGCAGCGATCGTGCAGGTGACGCAGCGGGGTGAGGCGGCTTCAAAAGCCCGCCAACGCACTACCAAAAACAAAAAGCGGCGGAGAAACCTCCACCGCTCGCATCTGCCAGACCAGAACGGCTCACGATTCCAACGAATCGTTCAACCACTCCGGGTCCTTTGTTTCGGGGCGTTTGGGGACGGGATACCCGCATCCCATATCCCGGAAACGCTCGAGCGGCCAGCGATGCCGGCCGCTGCGTCAGTCCTACTTTCCGTAGACTTCCGCATAAATCTGCTTGAGGGACCGCATTTCACGCGTCTCGAGCGAGTGCTCACGCTTTGCGCGCGGCTTGCGCGGGTTGGAGTCAAAACGGGCGAACAAACCGGAAAACATCTTCTTCTTGGCCTTTGTGGATCGCCGGCTGTGCACTGCGCTGCCGGACAGCACACAGATAGTGGCTTCGACGCGCCTGCTGAATGGGGAATTTGATCAATCCAGCCATGCCCGGGGCGCATGGCTCGGGACTTTCACCACATGGATTGTGTGTAGGCAACCGCCAAGGATTTGTCGGTCTCGGCGGGATCGCCTGGTATTGCGCAGTGATCGGCGAGGATCTGCCCGAGCGTCGGCAGGCCGGCGCGGTCCGGCCAGCTTTCCGGCTTCCACAATTCGGAGCGCATGAAGGCTTTGGCGCAATGCATATAGGTAGACGTGACCGTGACCAGCATCACCGCGATCGGCAGCCTGCCGTCGACGGCAAGGCGCTCACGCAAACCTGGATCCGCGGTCAGCCGCGCATCGCCGTTGACCCGCAGCGTTTCGTTCATGCCGGGAATGAGGAACAGCAGCCCGACGGCCGGATTGGCGAGGACGTTCTCGAACGTATCGAGCCGGTTGTTGCCCGGCCGATCCGGAATGGCGAGGGTTAAATCGTCGAGGACGGCGACAAAGCCCGGACGGTCACCCTTCGGCGTGACATCGGCATTGCCGTTGCCATCGGAGGAGCCGATCAGCACGAACGGGCTGTTGGCAATGAAGGTGCGGCAGTGGTGATCGAGCGCGCGGATTTCCTTGCTCACCGCGCGGTCGTGCGGCTGCTTGTAAAGCGCACGCAGCGCCTCACGGGTGGTGATGGTCTGCATCATTTCTTCCCCTGCTCCTCCAGCGAATGGCGCATGATCAGCGGCATCTGCGACAGCACGAACAGAAAGGTGATCGCCGTGAAGCCGAACAGCTTGAACGCCGCCCAATATTCGTCCGCCAGGTCAGGCGGATAGACCGCCGCCAATCCGCGCCACACGGCCTCGTTCAACACCGCGCAGCAGATGAAGAAGATGCCCCAGCGCAGCGTCAGCTTGCGCCATCCCTCCGCGTCCAGTTGAAAGGCACTGTCGAAGACATAGCCGATCAGCGACCGGCCGAAGGCAAGGCCGCCGAGCAGCAGCACGGCAAACAACGAGTAGACGATTGTCGGCTTCATCTTGATGAAGGTATCGTTCTGGAACCAGATCGACAGCCCGCCAAACACCAGCACGATGACGCCCGAGATCAGCGGCATCAGCGGAATGGTTCGCGTCATCGCGTAGGTCACAACCAGTGAGATCGCGGTCGCCACGATGAACAGCGCGGTGGCTATGAAGATCGGCTTGCCCAGACCGCCCAGCGCGGGCACCAGCCGCACCAGCATGTCGCTGCGCATGATGGCGACAAAAAAGATCAGCAGGGGGCCGAACTCCAGCGCGAATTTCAATCCGCCGCCAAGCTTCTTCTGGCGCGGATCGTGGGGGCCGGTTTCGAGGAGTGGGTTGCTCATGGCTTCCTGCTGCTTTGCTTTTGTTCAGCGTGTCGAGAATGGCACGGCGTCCGTGGATCGAACAACCGGCATCGTTAGCCCACGCCGGCGATGGCCTTGGCGAAATCACCCGCCGAGAACGGCTCCAGATCGTCCACCTGCTCGCCGACGCCGATGAAATAGACCGGCAGCTTGTGCTTGGCGGCAATGGCGACAAGGATGCCGCCACGCGCCGTGCCGTCCAGCTTGGTCATCACTAGCCCGTTGACCCCGGCGACGTTGCGGAAAATCTCGACCTGGTTGAGTGCATTCTGACCGGTCGTCGCGTCAACCGTCTGCAGCACGGTGTGCGGTGCTTCGGGGTCGTGCTTGTTCAGGACGCGGACGATCTTTTCCAACTCCGCCATCAGTTCGGTCTTGTTCTGCAACCGTCCGGCGGTGTCGATGATCAGCACGTCGGAGCCTTCCTCCCTCGCCCTGACGAAGGCATCGAAGGCGAGGCCGGCGGCATCCGCGCCAAGTTTCGACGAGATGACCGGCGACCCGGTGCGCTCACCCCAGATCTTCAGCTGTTCGATGGCCGCCGCGCGAAACGTATCGCCCGCTGCCAGCATCACCGACAGTCCACCGTCCTTCAGCTTCGCCGCGAGCTTGCCGATGGTGGTGGTCTTGCCCGTGCCATTGACGCCGACAACCAGGATCACATGCGGCTTGTGCGACAGGTCGAGCTCCAGCGCCTGCGCCACCGGCGTCAGCACCTTTTCCACCTCCGCCGCCATCACGGTGCGGACCTCGATGTCGGAGATCTCCTTGCCGTAGCGGGTGGAAGCCAGCGTGTCGGTGACCCGCATGGCAGTTTCCATGCCGAGATCGGCGCGCAGCAGCACGTCTTCGAGGTCCTGCAGCGTGTCCTCGTCCAGCTTGCGCTTGGTGAAAACGCCGGCAATGTTGCTCGACAGCTCTCGCGACGAGCGCGCAAGCCCTTCACGCAGCCGCTGGAACCACGGCACACGCGGCGCCGGCGGCGGCGCCGCCGCTACCGGCGCCTGCTTCTGTTCCACCTTCTTTGCAACGGTGACCTTGCTTGTCGGCTGCGGCTCAGGCTCAGGCTTGTCCTGCCGGCGAAACGCCTTCAGGCCTTCCCAATCGATCTGGCCGAGCGCATCCGGATCGGCGGGGCGGGTCGAAACGCTGGCGCGCGCATCCAGCGCGGAGGCGCTCCCACTGCCGGCGGCCGGCGCCTCCTCGCGGCGCGTGTCCAAGACAGGCGCTGGCCCTGGAGACAGTCCGTCAGGTTGGGCTGATACATCGCGATCGGCCTCGGGAGCATCCCTCTCGACAAGAGCAACGGGCGCCGTCTCTGGCCGCGGCCGCTCCGGTATTTCAATCGGAACTTCCGGGGTAGGCCGGGGCGCGGGTGCACCCGGCACCTCGATCGGTGCCCGCTCGACCGGGATTTCGATCGGGGCTGCGGGCGCAACAGGCGGCGTTGACGGCCGCGGCGCAGCCGGCACTTCGACCGGCGCTTCGGGTTCAGCTGGAATTTCGGTTGGCGCTTCAGGTTCGGCTGGAGCCTCGACAGGTTCAGCTGGAATCTCAACAGGCGCTTCCGGCTCGGCGGGAACCTCGACGGGCAACTCAGGCGCCGGAGCTTCATCAGGCACCACCGGAACAGGCGCCTCATCCGGTACGACCGGCGCGTGAATCTCTTCGGGCACGACGGGTGTCGGGACCGGTTCGGGCGTCGTCGGGACCTCCGGTTCCGGCGTCTGAGGCACAGGCTCCGGCGCTGGCGGAACTTCCGGTTCCGGCGCAGGCGGCGTGACCGGTTGCGGGCGCGTCTCGGGCTTTGGCTCGGCGGGGACTTCTACCGGAAGGTCCGGAGTGGGTTTGTCATCCGGCGCCACGGGCGCCGGCGCTTCGGCGGGCAGCTTCGGTGCGCGCGGGCGCTCAGCCGGAAGATCGGGTGCGGGCGGTTCGGGGAAACGCGGCGTCTCCTGCGGCGCGGCATCAACGTCAATCTGCGACGGCAGTTCGGCAGATTCGAAAATCTCGACCGCTTCCGCTTCAAGCGGCTGGTGCACATCTTCGACGACCAGTTCGGGAACGGACGGCTTGGGCACGGTGGGCGCGGCAACGGGCGCCTCGGCAACCGCGGCTTCGCTCTTGAACTCCTTCAGCGCGTCCCAATTGATCGGCGCGAGCGGTGCATCCTCGACCGGCTTTTCCACCACCTCCTTCTTGCCGAAGGAGAAGACCTTCTTGAAAAATCCAGCCATGGTCCGCCGCTATGCCGCCTGCGCCGCGGCGATGAGCCGATCGCCGTCATGGCCGGTGATGGTTGCCTCGACAATCTCGCCCGGCGCGCCGAATGGCAGGGCGGTGAGGGTGAAGCCCTCCGTGCGTCCCAATCCGTCGCGCTCGATGAGTACCGACTGCCGCGTTCCCTGAAGGCTGGCCAGATGCCGTGCATGGGCGCGGTCGCCGGCGGCGCGCAAACGCCCCGCGCGCTCCTTCACGATGCGCCGGTCAACCTGCGGCATGCGCGCCGCCGGCGTCCCTTTGCGCGGCGAATAGGGAAACACATGCAGATGCGTCAGCTCGCATTCCTCGACGATGGAAAGGGAGTTTTCGAACATAGCCTCCGTCTCGGTCGGGAAGCCGGCAATGATGTCCGCCCCGAAAACGATCTCGGGCCGCAAACGGCGCACGTCCTGGCAAAAGCGGATCGAGTCGTCGCGCAGATGGCGTCGCTTCATGCGCTTCAGGATCATGTCGTCGCCGGCCTGCAAGGAAAGGTGCAGATGCGGCATCAGCCGCTTCTCCGTCGCCACCGCTTCCATCAGTTCCGCATCCGCTTCGATGGAATCGATCGAGGACAGTCGCAGCCGCGCGACGTCCGGTACCTGCTTCAGGATCGTCTTCACCAGCCTGCCAAGCTTCGGCGCGCCGGGCAGGTCTGCGCCATAGCTTGTCATGTCAACGCCGGTCAGCACGATCTCGGCATAGCCGTTGCCGGCAAGGCGCTTCACCTGCTCGACGACGGCGCCCATCGGCACCGAACGCGAATTGCCGCGGCCGAAAGGAATGATGCAGAAGGTGCAGCGATGGTCGCAGCCATTCTGCACCTGCATGAAGGCGCGCGCCCTGCCCTCGATCGCGTCGACCATATGGGAGGCGGTTTCCTTCACCGACATGATGTCGTTGACACGGGCTTTCTCGAAATCATTGACGCCGAAATCGGGCAACGCGCGGTAGGAATTCGCCCTGAGCTTTTCCTCGTTGCCGAGAACAAGGTCCACCTCGTCCATCGCGGTGAAGCTGCCCGGCTCGGTCTGTGCCGCGCAGCCGGTCACGATGATGCGGGCGCCGGGATTCTCTCGGCGCGCCTTGCGTATGGACTGCTTGGCCTGGCGCACGGCCTCGGCGGTCACCGCGCATGTGTTGAAGATGATGGCGCCGTCTTTCAACGCGGAAAGTCCGGCGCTCTCCGCTTCGCGCCGCATCACTTCCGACTCATAGGTATTGAGCCGGCATCCGAAGGTGACGATGTCGAGCGCCATCAGGCAGACCTTTGCCGCCGATTGGCCATCACGCAGCACTTTCCGTCTGGCGGGACCACATCCCCGTGGAGGGATCGAACGACCCGGAAAATTCCCACTCGGCCGGACCGGTCATGGTGACATGATCGTCGTCGCGCCATTCGATGTGGAGGGCGCCGCCGGCTGGAACCGTCACGTCGACCGAACGGCCCGTGCGCCCCGTGCGGGCGGCGGAGACTGCCGCAGCGCAGGAGGCCGAGCCGCAAGCCTTGGTCAGCCCCGCGCCGCGTTCCCAGGTGCGGATGATCATGCTGTCCGGCCCGGTCACCTGCGCGATGGTGATGTTGGCGCGCTCGGGAAAGATCGGATGATTTTCCAGCAGCGGGCCGAAGCGGTCCAGTTCGTAGGACCACACATCGCGGTCGACCCAGAAGATGGCGTGCGGATTACCCATAGAGGCAACGGAGGGAGAGTGCAGCACCGGGGCGTCGATGGGGCCGACCTGAAGTTCGATCCTCGTGGTGTCATGGAACGGCTCGGCCAGGGGAATGTCGCGCCAATCGAAGCGCGGCGCACCCATGTCGACCGAGATCAACCCATCCTCGTGCTGCTCGGCGTTCAGAATACCGGCGACCGTCTCGAACACGAACAGCCGTTGTCCCGCCTCAGCGGCGAGCGTCTGGACGACACAGCGCATGCCATTGCCGCAGGCCTGCGCGAAGGATCCGTCGGAATTGATGATCTGGATATAGTTTGCGGTGCCCGGCGTGCGGGGATCGTGGATCGCCATGATCTGATCGAAGCGGGTCGCCGCGTCGCGGGCGAGCGCGATCGCCGCCGCAGGCGTAACGACGTCCGTGCGGCCGCGCATGTCGGCAACGATAATCTCGTTGCCGAGCCCGTTCATCTTGGCGAATGCGGCGTTTGCGGCCATCTCGTGCGGTATCGGTTATCTTGCGCGCCTATATGGCGGAAAGGTTCCGCGATTACCAGTGTTCTGGCTTCAGCACCTGCCTTGAATGCGCATCGATGGCGCAAGCCACTGTCGCGCCTGCTTCCGGACCGCGAGATGGCGGGATCAGGTGACGGCGATCACCCCGAAAAAGATCAGCACGATGAAGATAAGCAGGATGGCGGCGAGGACCTTCGCGCCGGTGGCCGCCGCGCCGGAAAGGCCCGTGAAGCCCAGCATGCCAGCGACAATTGCGACGACAGCCAGAATGATAATCCATTTAATCATGGTGCGAACTCCGGAGAGGACGGCGCGAAGGCCGCTAGGAAACGCGGCACCCGCCAAAAAGGTTGCATGCCAGAACCACGAAGAGGCAAATTTACAACAGTTCGACCTCGAAAAGCCTTTCTTAACCGTAAACAGTTGTAATGTTGCCGGTTTATCCTTCTGTCACAAAAGACAGGGATTGCGCAGGCGCGGCTGCGAGGAGATTGGGAATGGCGTTTTCGAAAACAGGTTTGACGGCAGTGGCCTTGCTGTCGCTCGCTCTGGCAGGCTGCCAGGGCAGTCGGATGGCATCCGAAGACACGTCACCCGCCCCGCTGCCGGCCGCGCCAGCCGGAACCGTTGAGGGACGGCAGCTTCCGCCGCCAGCCAAGCCCGATGAATTTCCCGCTGCGCCCCAAACGCAGGTTGCCGCCGCTCCGGTGGCACCACCCGCCGACGCGCCAGATGTCACCACGGCAAATGTCGCCGGTGTGTGGAGCGTCGACGTGGCCGGGCAGTCGTGCCGGGTTGCCACGCCGCAGACCAAATTCGGTTCGGGCTACCGCGCCGGGCCGCTGCGCTGCCCGGCACCCATCGACGGCGTCAAATCGTGGAACGTCGCCGGCAAGCAGTTGACCCTGTATGACGGAAACGGCGGCGCGCTGGCGCGGCTCTACTCGTCCGGCGGCGAGCGCTTCGACGGCCAGACGACGACAGGCCAGCCGATCTCGCTCTCCCGCTGAGGCGCTTGTCCCGGGATAGCCCATCATGCACCTGCGTGACGGTCTTCAGACGCATGCGACCGTCATGCAGCGCTACGCCCATCTCGTCGAGACCGGCAGCGTCAGCCGCGATGCCGCGCAGGAGCGGATCGCCCGCGCGCTGGACAGGCTGATCGACGAAATCATCGCGAAGCGGCTGGCGAACAAATCGAGCGCGCTGGGCTGGCTGTTCGCCAAGCGCCGCGAGACCAAAGCGCCGGTCAAGGGCCTGTACATCCATGGCGGTGTCGGGCGTGGCAAGACGATGCTCATGGACATGTTCTTCGAGCTTGTCCCGGTGCGGCGCAAGCGCCGCGTCCACTTCAACGACTTCATGGCCGATGTGCATGACCGCATCGCCCGGCATCGCGCCGCGCGCAAGGCGGGAACCGTCAAGGAAGACGATCCGATCCCGCCGGTCGCGCGCGATCTCGCGGAACAATCCTGGGTGCTGTGCTTCGACGAATTTTCGGTAACCGACATCGCCGATGCGATGATCCTGTCGCGGCTGTTCTCCGCGCTCTTTGCCGAGGGCGTCGTGCTGGTCGCTACGTCCAATGTCGCGCCTGATGATCTCTATCGCGAGGGGTTGAACCGGCAATTGTTCCTTCCCTTCATCGCAATTCTCGGCCGGCACGCGGAGGTGATGGGTCTCGACAGCGACATCGACTACCGGCTGGAAAAGACGGACCGCATCCCCGTCTATCTCACCCCGCTTAGCGCCGAGACCGACAAGTGGATGGATGCGGCATGGGCCAAGACAATCGATGGCGCGGCTCCCGCGCCGACCGCAATCGACCTCAAGGGCCGGCAGGTGGCGGTGCCGCTTGCGGCGGGCGACTGCGCACGTTTCGGCTTTGCCGACCTGTGCGAGAAGCCGCTCGGGGCACGCGATTTCATCGCCATCGCCAACCGCTTCCGCACCATCTTCGTCGACCATGTGCCGGTGCTGACGGCCGGTCGGCGCAACGAGGCGAAACGGCTCATCCTCTTGATCGACACACTTTACGATCACCATACGCGCCTGATCGTCAGTGCCGAAGCAGCGCCGACCGCGCTCTATGCCGGCAAGTCGGGCACTGAGGCGTTCGAGTTCGAACGCACCGCCTCGCGCCTGATCGAGATGCAATCGAAGGATTGGCTCGAGGAAAGTCAGGACGCAGCGCGGAGAGCCTGAGCGGACCTTTGCGCGCCGGTATCGTCTGGCTGCGCAACTTCAACTGTATCCTGCGCAAAAATCACGCTCTCGCCTTGCGCGGGTCATGTCTTCGCCCCACTCTGTCTTAAATCCGAAACGACGCTTTGGAGGGGTGCTGCGTGGATCAATCGATCTATCTCGTTACGCTTGTCGGCACGGCACTCGTGCTGGCCGCGGCGTTTTCGAGCCTGATCGCCTTCCGCTTCGGCGCACCGCTGCTGCTGCTCTTTCTCGGCATCGGCCTGGCCAGCGGCTCGGATGGCCTCGGCATCGATTTCGACAATGCCCGGCTTGCCTATTTCGTCGGCTCACTGGCGCTGGCCGTCATTCTGTTCGAGTCGGGTTTCGGAACGCCGCTTGCAATGTTGCGCCAGGCGGCCGGACCGGCCCTCACCCTGGCAACGCTGGGCGTGCTGATCACCACCGGCCTGTTCGGTGCAGCCACGTTCTATCTCACCGAACTGAACTGGCGGGAATCGCTGCTGCTCGGCGCGACCGTCGCCTCGACAGATGCGGCGGCGGTGTTCTTTCTGCTGCGTGCCGGCAATGTGAACCTCCGTGACCGGGTGCGCTCCACGCTGGAAATCGAATCCGGCACCAACGATCCGATCGCCATCTTCCTGACGATTACGCTGGTTTCCGTGCTGGCCGCCGGTGAAACGCCCGGCACCGCCGAATTGACGCGCGAGTTCGTGCTAGGCTTCATCGAACATATGGGCGTCGGCGCCGTGGTCGGCCTCGCCGGCGGGTTTGCCATCGTTCGCTTCATCGAGAAACTCGACCTCGACCATGGCCTGCTGCCGATCTTCGTTCTGACGCTTTCCCTGCTTGTCTTCGCGGCGGCGGGCGTGATGCACGGATCCGGCTTTCTGGCCGTCTATGTGGCCGGCCTGGTTGTCGGCAACGCGAATATCCGGAACGCCTCCGTTGTGAAACGCTTTCATGACGGGCTGTCCTGGCTGGCGCAGATCATCATGTTCCTGATCCTCGGCCTCTACGCCACGCCCTCGCAGTTTCTGCCGATTCTTCCTTTCGCTGTGCTGCTTGGGCTGATCCTGATCTTCGTCGCGCGGCCCATCGCGGTGTGGCTCTGCCTGGCTCCCTACGGCTTCTCGAGGCCGGAGACCGCCTTCATCTCCTGGGTCGGCCTGCGCGGATCTGTGTCCATTCTGCTCGCGATCACCCCCATCATCGGCGGCATCGAACACGGCCGGCTGATCTTCAACCTCGCCTTCATCGTCGTGCTTGTGTCGCTGATCGTGCAGGGCTGGACCGTCGGCCCGCTGGCCCGCAGGCTTGGCTTGATCGTGCCCCAGCGCATCGGCCCCCTCGACAAGGTTGAGCTGGAATTGCCGGGCTCCGCGCACCATGAACTGCTTGCCTACCGCGTTGCCGCCGGCAGCCCGGTCGAGCGTGGCCACCGCATTCCGCGCTGGGCGCGACCGTCGCTCGTCGTGCGCGAGGGCCGGTCGATGAAGTTCCAGGATGCAGGCAGGCTCGCCGCGGGCGACAATGTCTATATCTTCGTATCCGACCGCTACCCGCGCCTGCTCGACAAACTGTTCGCCAGCCGCACGGCGATGGATCCCGAAGACGCGGATTTCTTCGGCGCGTTCGCGGTCGATCCCACCCGTCCGGCCACCGATCTGGAAGCCGCCTATGGCCCCGCGCTGTCCGAAGCGGAGCGCAGGCTTACCATCGGCGGCCTGATGTCGGCGCGTCTCGGCGGCCATCCCGAGTATGCCGACCGCGTGCTGCTCAACCCGATCGAACTGATCGTTCGCGACGTCGACGAGAAGGGCAAGATCACAGCGGTCGGCCTCTCCTTCGAGCCGATGTCGACGCCGCCGCGCATTCCGATCTTCCTCAGCCTTGGAGAACTGCGCGACCGCCTGCGCGCCTTGCGCAACCGCCGCGCGGCGCCGCTGCGGGCCGGCGAGGTGGCGGCCGGTCCGGACAAGCATGGTGCGAAATGACGCAGGACTTGGCGCCGTCGCGACCAATCGTCGTGCTTGCATAGCCACCTTCGCGCGATAATGTCCCGCCGGCTGGTGCAGCTGGTTCATTGAGGAGGACAGGATATGGCAGGGTTCAAAACGCTCGACGATATCGGCGACATCAACGGAAAGCGCGTGCTGGTGCGCGTCGACCTCAACGTGCCGATGGCCGATGGCAAGGTCTCCGACCTGACCCGCATCGAGCGCGTCGCTCCCACCATCCTCGAACTTTCCGACAAGGGCGCCAAGGTGGTGCTGATGGCGCATTTCGGTCGCCCGAAGGACGGGCCGGATCCGGCCCTGTCGCTCGAACCCATCGCCCGCGCAACTGCCGATGTGATCGGACGGCCGGTCGGGTTTGTTTCCGACAGCATCGGCGAGAAGGCGCAAGGTGCGATTTTCTCGCTGAACCCCGGCGACATCCTGCTGCTTGAGAACACCCGCTTCTACAAGGGCGAGGAAAAGAACGATCCCGAATTCACCAGACAGCTCGCGGCCAACGGCGACATCTTCGTCAACGACGCCTTCTCCGCCGCCCATCGCGCGCACGCTTCGACCGAGGGCTTGGCGCATCTGATGCCGGCCTATGCGGGGCGGACCATGCAGGCGGAACTGGAAGCGCTGGAGAAAGGTCTCGGCCAGCCCGAGCGTCCTGTCGTGGCGATCGTCGGCGGCGCAAAGGTGTCGACCAAGATCGATTTGCTGTCCAACCTCGTGAAGAAGGTCGACGCCCTGGTGATCGGCGGCGGCATGGCCAACACGTTTCTCGCCGCGCGCGGCACCGATGTCGGCAAATCGCTGTGCGAGCACGATCTGGCCGAGACTGCCAAGCAGATCATGATCGACGCCGCCAGTGCCGGCTGCGCCATCATCCTGCCGACCGACGGCGCAGTGGCCAAGGAGTTCAAGGCCAGCGCGAAGAACGAGATCCTTGGCGTCGAGAAGATTCCGGCTGACGGCATGATCCTCGATGTCGGCCCGGCAACGACAAAAGCCATCAACGACTGGATCGATCGCGCGGCGACATTGGTGTGGAACGGGCCGCTGGGCGCCTTCGAAATCGAGCCGTTCGACACCGCCACCGTGTCGGCCGCCAAACACGCCGCCAAGCGAACCAAAGCCGGCAAACTTGTTTCAGTCGCCGGCGGCGGCGATACGGTCGCGGCGCTGAACCACGCGGGCGTTGCCGACGACTTCACCTATGTCTCGACCGCCGGCGGCGCCTTCCTCGAGTGGATGGAAGGCAAAGATTTGCCGGGCGTCGAGGTGCTGAAGGCCTGATCCCTACCGCTGGGTAAGAGTCTGGCCGGTTCAAACCCGTCCAGGCAGCGGCTATAAGGCTTGCATGCGCCGCCTTCTGCCGCTTCTCACCTGGTTCGCCTTTCCGATCTATATCTGGCAGGGGCTTGGCGTGCGCCGCCGTACCGAGCGCATGCTGCCTGCGCAAGGGCCGGTTCTGCATTCGGTGCCCGGAGCGCAGCCCGGTATTTCCATGCTGGTGCTGGGCGATTCCTCCGCCGCCTCCGTCGGCATTGGCAAGACCGAGAACGGCCTCGCCGCGCAGTTGGCCAACCTTATCGGCGACAAAACCGGCCGCGCCGTGCGCTGGCGCGCCGCCGGCTTCAACTCGGCGACGGCGGGGCAGATCCGCGATCATGTCGTGCCCAATCTGTCGGCCGAGCCGTGGACGCATATCGTGGTCTCCATCGGCACGAACGACACCAAGAATTTTCATTCCGTGCCGCGCTTCAGGAAGGAGTTCGGCAGCCTGCTCTATGCCCTGCGGGCCAAGTGGCCGGAGGCGCGCGTCGTCTGGTCGCCGGTCGTCGAGATGAGCCGCGTTCCGGCGCTGCCGGCAGCACTCGGCGCGATTCTGGAAATCCGCGCCGGCGCAATCAACGCCATGGGCGAACGCCTTTGCCACGAACGAGGCGCGGTGCCGGCAGCGCGCCTGCCGATTCTGGATCCCGCTGCCGGTTTCTCCACCGATGGCTTTCACGCCTCCGAGGCCGGCTATCGCGCCTGGGCGGAACATATGCTGGAGTTTGTGCTGGGTGAGTGACTTAGTCGCTTGACCCCTTCAACGCCGCCGCTGCCGCAACCGGGCCGATGACGGTCATGAACAGCGTGACTGCGCACAGCAGCAGAAACGGCGGCAGGAACGGATCGGGCTCGTTGACCGCCCCATAGCTGGCCGAGACGCCGAAGATCAGCACCGGGATCACCAGCGGCAGGACAAGCACGGAAATCAGTAGCCCGCCGCGCGGCAGGGCCACCGCGACCGCAGCCCCCGCGGCTCCGACGAAGGTCAGCGCTGGCGTGCCGATCAGCAGGGTGAGCGTGGTCGCGGCAATGCCTGCCGGCGTCATGTTGAGGAAAAGCCCCAGCAGCGGCGCGGCGACGACCAGCGGCAGCACGCTGGTAGTCCAATGAGCGAGGCATTTGACCAGCACAGTGAGCGCAAGCATGTGCCTCTGTCCGGCCAGCAGGATGAGATCGAGCGAGCCGTCCTCGCGGTCTGCCTGGAACAACCGGTCGAGGCCGAGCAGGCTGGCCAGCAACGCCCCGATCCAGAGAATCGCCGGACCGATGCGGGCGAGAAGGTTGAGGTCGGGCCCGACGCCGAAGGGAATGGTGGCGATCACGGCGAGAAAGAAAAGCACGCCCGTCAGCGCCCCACCCCCAGCGCGGATGCCGAGTTTCAAGTCGCGGAGGTAGAGCGCTAGCATGCGCCACCGCCCTTACCCTCCCCCTTGTGGGGAGGGTCGGTGAACGAACGGAGCGTAGCGACGTCCATGAGCCGGGGTGGAGATAGAAGAGTCATTGATCCAGACCACCACCCCGATCCGCTTCGCCATGCTCGCGGATCGACCCTCCCCAGAGGGGGGAGGGTAAGCGCCCCATCTCCAACGCCTTCGCCCCCTCGATCCCCAGCGGCAAATGTGTGGCGGCGACAATGATCCCGTCATCCTCCAGATGCGCCCGCATCAGCGCGACGAATTGTGCCTCGGAGGCCTGGTCCAATCCCGCGGTCGGCTCGTCCAGCAGCCAGACCGGGCGGTAGGATACCAGCAGCTTGGCGATCGCCGCGCGGCGCTTCTGCCCCGTCGACAGATAGCCGAACGGCAGATGGCCGATTTCGTCAAGACCGACCATTTCCAGCGCCTCGCTGACGCCAAGGTGTGGGTCGCCCGAAAATTCCTGCCAGAAGCGCAGGTTTTCACTGACGGATAGTGCCGTCTTCATCCCGTTCATATGGCCGAGGTAGTGGATAGCGGAGGCCAGATTGGAAAATTCGGCGTCACCCTCAAAGGCAATACCGCCCTCCGCCACCGGCAACAGACCAGCAAGAACACGCAGCAGCGTGGATTTGCCAGCGCCGTTCGGCCCCGTCACGACCAGGCAGTCGCCTTGCACGAGGGAAAAGTCGACGCCGGAGAATATGATCTCGCCGCCGCGTTCGCCGGCCAGTCGTTCTGCCGTCAGCCGAAAACCTGCCTGGCTTCGCACTGTAGAATTGCCCCTCACCCTTACCCTCTTCCCGTTGAGGACCGGGAAAGCGAGCTTGCAACGCCGGCGACAACCCGTCGACAGCGCGGCACATCACCTTTGCGGCTGGTGCAAAGGCAGACGTTCCCCTCTTCCCGTCCTTCGCGGGCGGAGAGTTGAGGCGAGGGGCAGCGCAGGCCGTCCAAAACCATCCTTGAGGGTCCCCATCCTGAGGTCGCACGTCCCACACTGTGCGGCGCAGCAAAATTCCTGATTCAGTGTCTAGAACTATTCCAGGATTTTCTCTATATCCGGCCTACCAACCCCAGCGGTCGGGGAAGGCAGACGAACTAGCGCCGAACCAGCGCCCGCCTGATCGGATGGGACGCATGGGAGCGGACAGCGGAAATGACCGTACCCGCACCTTTGCGCGTGATTGCATGCCCATCGGAGTCCGTTCTCGGCTGAACAGACAAGGATGGACCGTCCGTGGCAAAATCTCTCGACAGCTTTAACTGCAAGCGCACTCTCAAAGTGGGTGACGCAGAATACACCTATTTCAACCTGATCGAGGCCGAGAAAAACGGCCTGACGGGTGTCTCCCAGCTGCCCTATTCGATGAAGGTGCTGCTGGAGAACCTGCTGCGCAATGAAGACGGGCGCTCCGTCACCAAGGACGCGATCAAGGCGGTCGCCGGCTGGCTGGCCGACAAGGGCACCGCCGGCGTCGAGATCGCCTACCGTCCGGCCCGCGTGCTGATGCAGGACTTCACCGGCGTGCCGGCGGTGGTGGACCTTGCGGCGATGCGCGACGGCATCAAGGCGCTGGACGGCGACCCTGAAAAGATCAACCCGCTCGTGCCGGTGGATCTGGTGATCGATCATTCGGTGATCGTCGACGAGTTCGGCACGCCGATGGCCTTCGCCCGCAATGTCGAACTCGAATATGAGCGCAATGAAGAGCGCTACAAATTCCTGAAATGGGGCCAGCAGGCATTCCGCAATTTCCGCGTCGTGCCGCCCGGCACCGGCATCTGCCACCAGGTGAACCTCGAATATCTCGGCCAGGTTGTCTGGACGAACGCCGAGGACGGCGAGACCGTCGCCTATCCAGACACCTGCGTCGGCACCGATTCGCACACCACCATGATCAACGGCCTCGGCGTGCTGGGCTGGGGCGTCGGCGGCATCGAGGCCGAGGCGGCGATGCTTGGCCAGCCGGTGTCCATGCTGCTGCCTGAGGTTATCGGCTTCCGCCTGACCGGCAGGCTGAAGGAAGGCGTGACCGCCACCGACCTGGTGCTCACCGTCACCCAGATGCTGCGCAAGAAGGGCGTCGTCGGCAAGTTCGTCGAATTCTTCGGCCCCGGCCTCTCCAACATGACGCTGGCTGACCGCGCCACCATCGGCAATATGGCTCCGGAATATGGCGCGACGTGCGGCTTCTTCCCCGTCGATTCGGAGACGGTGCGCTACCTCACAATGTCGGGCCGCTCGGAAACCCGCATCGCGCTGGTCGAGGAATATTCCAAGGCCCAGGGCATGTGGCGCACGACGGACTCCGCCGATCCGGTCTTCACCGACCTGCTCGAACTGGAACTGGGTGAGGTCGTGCCATCCATGGCAGGCCCCAAGCGTCCGGAAGGCCGCGTGCCGCTGGAAGGCATCGCCGCCGGCTTCGCGGACGCCATGGAAAAGGAATATAAGAAGACTGTCGATGTCGGCCGGCGCTATGCGGTCGAAGGCGAGAGCTTCGACATCGGCCATGGCGACGTGGTTATCGCCGCCATCACCTCCTGCACGAACACGTCGAACCCATCGGTGCTGATCGGCGCCGGCCTGCTGGCCCGCAACGCCAACCTGCGCGGTCTCAAGCAGAAGCCCTGGGTCAAGACCTCGCTGGCTCCCGGCTCGCAGGTCGTTGCCGAATATCTCGAAAAGTCCGGCCTGCAGAAAGAACTCGACCAGATCGGCTTTAACCTCGTCGGCTTCGGCTGCACCACCTGCATCGGCAATTCGGGTCCGCTTGCGGCACCTATCTCCAAGACGATCAACGACAAGGGGCTGATTGCCGCCGCGGTGCTGTCCGGCAACCGCAACTTCGAGGGCCGCGTCTCGCCCGATGTACAGGCGAACTATCTTGCCTCGCCGCCGCTGGTGGTGGCGCATGCGCTGGCCGGCACGGTGACCAAGGATTTGACCACCGAGCCTATCGGCGAGGACCGCGACGGCAAGCCGGTCTACCTCAGGGAGATCTGGCCGACGACGGCCGAGATCAACGAGTTCATCGAACAGAACGTCACCCGCGAACTGTTCGCGCGCAAATATGCCGACGTCTTCAAGGGCGACGAGAACTGGCAGAGGGTGCAGGCACCGGAGGGCCAGACCTATGCCTGGGACAATGATTCTACCTATGTGCAGAACCCGCCCTATTTCGAGGGCATGAAGAAGACCTTCGGCAAGGTCGGCGACATCAAGAAGGCGCGCATCCTGGGTCTCTTCGGCGACAAGATCACCACCGACCACATCTCACCGGCCGGCTCGATCAAGGCCGCTTCGCCGGCCGGCAAATATCTCACCGACCACGGCGTCGGTGTCGCAGACTTCAATCAATACGGCACACGGCGCGGCAATCATGAAGTGATGATGCGCGGCACCTTCGCCAATATCCGCATCCGCAACCACATGCTGGGCGAGAACGGCCGCGAGGGCGGTTACACGATCCACTACCCGTCGAAGGAAGAGGTTTCGATCTACGATGCGGCGATGGAGTATCGCAAGGACGGCGTGCCGCTGGTGATTTTCGCCGGCGTCGAGTACGGCAACGGCTCCTCGCGCGACTGGGCGGCCAAGGGCACAAACCTGCTCGGCGTGCGCGCCGTGATTGCGCAGTCTTTCGAGCGCATCCACCGCTCCAACCTCGTCGGCATGGGGATAATCCCCTTCACCTTCGAGGAGGGCGCGTCATGGGCGACCCTGGGCCTGAAGGGCGACGAGACTGTCGAGATCGACGGCGTCGAAGACATCAAGCCGCGCCAGACGATGACCGCCAAGGTGACCTTCGCCGACGGCACGGTGAAGAATGTGCCGATCCTCTGCCGGATCGATACGCTGGATGAGCTCGACTACTTCAAGAATGGCGGCATCCTGCAGTACGTGCTGCGCGATCTGGCGGCGTAACGCGGGGGCGTTATCACGCCACTCCGCTTCAGGCTACGCTTCAACTGCCATGACCCTCGCAGCAAGGTGAGGGTCATGGCATGGAAGTCTGAATCGCGATGTAAGACAGACTCGAAGGATGGCCGCGCTCCCTGGGGCGTGGGTCGAAGGCTCAACCATTCCGCAAACTCCACGCTCTCCGGAATTCCCGATGAACCTGATCGTGCGGGAAGAAACGCCAAGGCAGGACGACATTGCCGCGTTGCTTCGGCAATCCGACCGGCTTGCAGACCGCCTCTACCCCGGTGAGTTTCGGCGTTCCCTTAATCCGGAAACATTGGACGCGCCGCACATCCGTCTCTTCGTAGCCCGGATCGACGGCACCGCGGCCGGCTGTTGCGCGCTCTTCGACGACGCTGAGCAAGCCACGGCGGAGTTGAAACGAATGATCGTCAGTGAGTCTTTCAGGCAGCGTGGCGTAGGAACGGCACTCTTGGCGGCGGCTGAGAGCACGGCCCTGGCTCGGGATATCCAAGCCATCCAGATGGAAGTCGGCGTCAGGAATGTCGATGGACAGGCACTCTATCGCCGGGCCGGCTACACGGAGCGCGGGCCGTTCGGATCGTACATATCGTCGCCCATCAGTCTGTTCTTTGAAAAGAAGCTTGTGCCTTCGACGTCATAGCCGTGGGCTGAGGGTCGTCCCCAAGGCGAGCTTCGCCCACAGCAGGGGCGAAGAATGTCTTGATGTTCACCAGCGTCCAGCCAGCGCAGAGTTGACTACCCTTGCCTTAGTAGCGCGCTTCACGCCCATGCCGGACGGCTAGAATGACGACTTCATTCCCGTCGAAGTGGTAGAGCGCAACATAGCCGCCGGATCCAAACTCGATCGTCCATTCCCGAAATTCGACCCGCATTTCCTCGACCGGCCTGCCCGCTTCCGGGTGCCGCTCCAGCAGCTTGACGCCTTGACGGATCGCGCCAATGGCGCGTTTTGCCGCCTCGCGGCTTTTGGGCTCGAGAAACGCATGAAGGCGGGAGACATCTGCAAGTGCATTTGGCGACCACTTCAGACGTGGCATGCGGGCGGGTCCAACTCCTCACCATCTTCGAGTTGGCCAAGCCAGGCATCGGCTTCCTCTGCCGTCAGGTGCAACCCGGTGGTCTGATACGCTCTCCATGCAGAAAGTGCATCCTGCCGCATGAGCTCGCTGTGCTCCTCACGCGCCACATATTGCTCGATTGCTTCGCGCATCAACCAATGGGCACTGCGCTGGCGAGCGGCGGCCAGCCGATGCACCCTATCCTTGACCTCGCTATCCAGTTTGATGCTCGTTGTCGTCTGCATCGGAGGTGTTCCTCGGTGTTACCGATGAACACCCTACCACATTGCACAGAGTCCGTCTGCCCGACTTATCATGAAGCGCCGCGATTGCTGCACCGGCCTACCGCTCCCGTCGAAACTCCACCCTCGTCCGCCCAACCGGCAGGCCGAACTTGGTGATCAGCGCGTTGTTGAGCACAGTTCCGTCAGGCCGCAATGTCATCCGGTCGAAGAAGCGGACGCGGTTCTCGCGATTTTCGCCATCGAGATAGACCGAGTACGTGAAGCGCGCCGTATTGCGGCTTATCCGCACGATTGTTTCGCCGACGACATCCTCGCGTCTTCCGGTGTAGCGGCCCTCGCCGGTCTTTGCGAAGCGCCACGTCTTGCGGTCCTTCTCACCGTCGGCATAGGTGAAATCCTCGATCAAGGTCAGCGTCCTGCCGTTCCACCTGCCGGTGAGGACGACCTTGAAATCGCGGCGTACGCCATTGATCGCGCTGAAGCGCCCGTCCGCGTATGTCGTGCCGCGGAAATAGTCTTCCAGCCGAAATTCGGCATGTGCGGCCATCGTAGCCAGAAATGTGAACAGACCCAGCAAGGCCGCGCGATATACCGCCATTGAACCCACTCCGGTGCGGGCAGCGGAATGCCGCCCGTCACCGCAGCAACGGTGCCGGACGGCAAAAGTTCTCAGCTATTGCGCCAGGCGCGCAAACTCACCCAGGTCTTGCGGTCCAGCCGGTAGCGCTCGACCGGCACCTTGCCGGCAACCAGCGAGTTCAGCATGCCCTGCCCGGCATACTGGAAGCCGCATTTGTGGATGACCCGGCGCGAATGCCGAGTTCGTCTCACAAGCCGGCGGAGCTAGATTCCCCGCCGGCATCGAGTTTGCTTAGCCAGATAGCTCACGCGAGACGGCAATTCTCACTTGGACTGCCCGGAGGATCGGTTCACCGGATTGATCAACGCCATATTGATAGAATCGCAATATTCGCCATCGATGCAAATCGCGTCACGCTGGATGCCTTCCCGGGCAAATCCGACCTTCTCATACAGAGAAATAGCACGTGGATTGTTGGCATGCACTGAGAGTTCAACTCTCACAAATCCGGCACGGTCTGCCTGCGCCAAGGTCGCTTGAATGAGACGCAGCCCGACGCCTTGGCCCCGGTAGCCGGGTAATATGCCCATTCCCAACGTTCCGCGATGCATATGAATCGTGTGGCGATGGCGCACGATATCGCACCACCCGATGACTTCCTCTCCGTGGAAAGCCACGAATTGAGGATCGCCACGAGCGATGAGCTCCAAGACAAATTCGCGGCTCTCCTCCAGCGGTGGCGCCTCGAGAAATGTCAGGTATTTTCGCTCGCGCGCCACAACATCAACGGCCCGTCGGAAGCCCTCAACATGGGCTGGCGCCATTGGCGCAATCGTCACCAGCAAATCGGCGTTCATGACCGCAACCCCTCAGCTATTCCGCCAGGTGCGCAAACTCACCCAGGTCTTGCGGTCCAGCCGGTAGCGCTCGACCGGCACCTTGCCGGCGACGAGAGAGTTCAGCATGCCCTGTCCGGCATACTGGAAGCCGCATTTGTGTATTACCCGGCGGGACGCAGGGTTGATCACCCGGCACGAGGCGTGCAAGGCGCTGATCGTCGTCCCCCGGAACGCCAGATCGACCAGCGCGTGCGCGGCTTCCGTCGCATAGCCCTTCTTCCAATAGGGTTCGCCGATCCAGAAGCCCAGATCGAGGCCACGATCCGTCATGTTCAGCCCGGCGCAGCCGATCAGCGTGCCGCCGTCGCCCGGCCGCTGGCCTGCTACCGTCAGCACATAGATCGCCTCGTTGGATTTGGCGGCCATCGCGACGAAAGCGCGCGCTTCCGCCTCACCATAGGGGCTCGACATGCGCGCCAGCATCTCGGCCACCTTCAGATTGTCGGCCAGCGCCATCAGGGACGGCACATCCGCCTCAGCCGGCGGGCGCAGGACGAGACGCTCGGTGCGCAGCACCGGCGTCTCCATGCTGAAACTTTCGTCCTCCAGGTCTTCCTTTTCGGCAACCATGATCAAGTCCTCCAGGCAGATCCCCACTGCTGCGGGGCAAAGAAAAAGGGGAGATGGCGACCCATCTCCCCTGATCCATTCCTGGCCTTGATTGCCAGACACCGGTTCCCGAGATGGGGCGCCGGTGTTCTGGTGCGGAACCGGCTACTCCGCGGCTTTCTGCATCGGGTTTACCGATACGTAGGTTCGTCCATTGGCTTTTTTATTGAAGGTGACCGCGCCGGATTCCGTCGCGAAAAGGGTATGGTCCTTGCCCATGCCGACGTTGACGCCGGGATGCCAGGTGGTGCCGCGTTGACGAATGATGATGTTGCCCGGAACGACTGCTTCGCCGCCGAACTTCTTCACGCCAAGGCGCTTGGATTCTGAATCGCGACCGTTGCGCGACGAGCCGCCAGCTTTCTTATGTGCCATCGGTGTTCTCCTTCAGCGCTTTCTTACTCTGATTCCGTCGAAGCCGCAGCTTCTTTGTCGATTTGGGCGCGCGTCGGCTTACCGGCGAGCAATTCCTTCGCCTGCTCGACCCATTCCTCGCGTTCTATGCGGCCACCCAGCGACAGCTCTTCGTCGAGCTTGGCGATGTCGGCCTTCTTGAGCTTGGAGATCGACGTCAGCGTGGCGTAGCCGGCTTCCGTCAACTTCTCCTTCAGCACTGCGCCGATGCCGCCGATCAACGCGATGTCGTCGGCAACTTCAGCCTTCGCCGGAGAAACTTTCGGCGACAGGTCGGCAATGCCGGCCACTTCGCTCTTGGCTTCCGCCTTGGCAGCCTTCCTCGACGGCTTTTCGCCGCCGGTCAGGATCTCTGCGATCCGCACCGTCGTCAAAAGCTGACGATGGCCGATCTTGCGGCGCGAGTTCTGACGACGGCGCTTCTTGAAGGCGATGACGGTGCGGGTCTTGCCCTGCTCGACGACTTCCGCCGTCACCACCGCGCCATCCACAAAGGGTGCGCCGATGGTTGCGGCATCACCCTCGCCGAAAGCCAGAACCTGGCCGAATTCCACGATATCGCCGACGGAACCGTCGACTTTCTCGACCTTCAGAAGGTCGTTGGCGGCAACGCGATACTGCTTGCCGCCCGTTTTGATGACTGCGAACATTTTTAGCCTTTCGCTGTTCGTCCGGCTGTGAGCTGGCCCGTGGGCCCTCTCCGCCGTCTTTTTGTCAGTCTGTTACGGGTCAAAGCACAACCGGCGCGGAGAGGCCCCACGCCGGAATGCAGGCGCTCATTATGCGAGCGGCGCCAGGGAGTCAAGGTCAGCTTGAGATTGTGAAGCATCCGGCCGGGCGCGCGCCCCGTCCGCGGATTGGCCTCGGCTGTGAACGGCAACACCCATCCGCCATCTACCATACGCCGCGCCGATACTGAGGAAACAACCGTCAGGCGCCCGGAGGCTTTCCTATCATACGCGGCTGGCTCAAACCGAGCGCAGGACGGTTGCCCTGTGCTTCGCCGTCTGTCCGGCCTGCGTCTGGAAATATCCCGCCAGATCGCTCTCCTTCATCGGTTCGGCGAAATAGAAGCCCTGCAATTGATGGCAGGCAATTTCCCGCAGGAAGTCCGCCTGCGCCTGCGTTTCGACCCCTTCCGCCGTGATGGACAAGTTGAGCACCTTCCCCAGCGAGGTGATCGTGCGCAGGATGTCGCGCGCCACAATGTCCTCGCTGGATGCCGCTATGAAGGACTGGTCGATCTTGATCTTGTCGAACTGAAATTTCAGCAGGTACGAGAGGCTGGAATAGCCGGTGCCGAAATCGTCCATGGCGATGGACACGCCCAGCGCCTTGATTGCGGCCAGCTTGGCCAGCACCTCGTCGGGGCGCTCGATAAGAAGGCTCTCGGTTATCTCCAACTCCAGACGGCCTGGCGGAAGGCGCGTTTCGATGAGCCATTTCGCACCACCGTCACGATGTCGGACATCTGGAAGTGCTTGGCAGAGAGGTTGACCGCCACGACGATATCTTCCGGCCAAGCGGTCGCGGCCCGGCAAGCCTCGCGGATCGTCCAGTCGCCGATCTGATCGATAATCCCGCCCTGCTCCGCGATGGGGATGAACTTGCCAGGCGGAATAAGGCCGTTGATCGGGTGGTTCCAGCGAACCAAAGCCTCAATGCCGGTCGCCCGGTTGGTTTCCGTCGAAATGATCGGTTGGTAGTGAAGGATGAATTCGCCATCCTGCACCGCACGCCGCAGTTCCAGCTGGAGGATGCGCCGTTCGCGGACATCCACATCCATCTGCGGCTCGAAGAACCTATATATGCCGCCGCCCTCTGCCTTTGCACTGTAGAGAGCCAGATCGGCATCGCGCAGCAACTGGTCGGGCGGCGTCTCCGCACCGACGGCTATCGAGATGCCGACCGAGATGCCGATTGAGATGACATCATGATCAATCTCATACGGTTTGTTGACTTCCTCGATGAGCCGGGTGGCGAGACCGGCTGCTTCCCTGGTGGGACACGGGACCTCGATGAGAACCGCGAACTCATCGCCGCCCAGTCTTGCGACGAGACCGGTTTTGGGAACCACGGCACGGATGCGCTCGCTGACCTGGACCAGCAGTTTGTCGCCAACGATATGGCCATGGCTGTCATTGACGGACTTGAATAGATCAAGGTCCATGAACAGCAGCGCAAAAGGCGAAGTGGAGCGCCCCAGCCGCTCAACACAGGTCTTCAAATTCTCGTTGAATTTGCTGCGGTTGATCAAGCCTGTCAGTGAATCGTGGTGTGCGAGATAGTTTATCGTCTTCTCTGCCTGGCGCTGCCTGGTGATATCCGCCGTCGTGCCGATATAGCCGGCATAGTCGCCCAGTTCGTCATAAGTCGGCTGGCCGGCAAGCCGCCACCAGCGCTCGTCCCCGCCATTTTCGAGCTTGATGTCGATATCGTTGAACGTTGCGAACCGGGCAATATCCTGGCTAAGCTTGGCAAGCACCGGTTCGTTCTCCGGGCTGGCCTCCCGCAAAAATGCGAAAAAGTCGCGGCCGGTCAGTTTCTCGGGTGCAAGTTGCGCGGCCGAGGAAAAACGGGCGGACACTTGCGTCATCCTGCCGCCGCGATCGAAGTCCCAGAGCCAGTCGCTCGATTTCGGGTCGAACTCCTTCAGCAGCAGGCGGATTACGTCCCCCTGTTCCCGAAGACGCGCCCGCAAGAGGATGTTCTTCATGAAAATTCGCGCCTGCCGAACGGACTGAGCGAGAACGATCACAGCGAATGAAATCATCATCACGCCTAGAACAACGGAATGCCAGGGCAGTTCGAACCGCAAAATGCCGATGAGCGAGCCAATCGTCATCGGCACCACGAAGGCGACCGCGGCTGGCGGAAACGCCGACAGCGCGAATCCGCCTCCACACGCCACGGCGGTAATTGTCGCACCGGCGGCCAGCTTGATGCCCCCCGATTCCAAAGGGAGGAGAAAGGCGGGAGCAATCGCCCAGTTGGCGCCCATGAATAGCGTATTGAGGATCAGTCGACGAACCGCGCGGTCGGAAATCTGAACGATCTCCTTACGCTCGAGCGAGCGGGCCCAGGCCCTGAAGCAAATGCACAGCAGGGTGATGTGTATGACGGCCCAGACGACAAGACTGGGGTAGGCCGGGGTCCCGATCGTCAAAAGCACAATGGGGAGGGAAATCAGACCCGATCCGGCGATCATTGACGGCGTCATGTCGTTGACGGCGAGAATCTGCTCGGTGCGCAATTGGGCGCGCATGGCCGGCCTGAGCTTCTTTACGCCGACCAGGTTGTCCAGGAGGACAACGAACTTATTGAGTATCGCGGTAGCCGGCACGCTCCCCCCGAAAGATTGCCATCGCGGATTTACCATCAAGCCACTACACGCAGCAAGACGCGCTCTCTCGAATTTCGTCTCAAAGTTGAATGATTGGTTAGGCCACGGGAATTTTGAAGTCCCGTCGACGCTTAAAGCTGTCAAGCTTGGCGCTCGCACGCCAATGACGACCCTTCACCTCAACCGAAGCTGGGAACGCAAGCTGATGAACGCTTCGCCTTTCCTTCGGAGACGGATGTACACCCCTGCTCGGGACTGTCCCGCCGTCCCGGGAAGATGCTACTTCCCGCGTTGACGACGCACCGGGTTTGGCGCTAGAGAAGCGCGCGTCAAAGGGCATTCGGTAGCAAACCGGTGGCAAACAGCGATTCAGACCACAATCGCTAATCCGCATTTGCGAATGTTCTCAATGACTTGGAGAAGTGGCAGAGTGGTTGAATGCACCGCACTCGAAATGCGGCATGCCTGCAAGGGCATCGGGGGTTCAAATCCCTCCTTCTCCGCCAATGTATTGCCCTATCATATTGAATAGATTGCTTTTTTCGTATTGGACAGTTCTACGGCCCTAATTCTGTCCCTAACTTTGCTATAAGTGACCAGTCAGATTGCGCCGTCTGGATCAGCCGCAATAGACCGCAATATGTTGAACCGTTCGGCAACGAGTCGGACTACTGCTCTCACCTTAAGAACCGCTGACGGGTCGACTTCCGCAAACGGAAGTACGGCATGACACGTGGGCACTGGTGCCCTTAGCAGTTCCGAGACTTCTACAGTAGGCATCGTCTTGGCCGGCGAGCATCCGGTCATAAACGTAGCGGCAGGCCGCCGGCTAGTTGTTGGCTAGCAGGATTGCCTCGGTTTTGGTCATGCCTTGTGCTTGAAACTGGATTACTTCCTCGCGACCCTGCTCTTCTGACTGGCAGCTAGAAAGAAACGCGGCCAACATAAGGCACAAAAACCTTCGCTTGATGACGACCCAGCCCTCCATTGCTCTTTCTGCTAACGCAGTAACGAAGCACCTTTCGCAAAAGCTCCTCTCAGTGATTGAGCAACCGCTCCAGCCTCGCCCACCCTAAATTGTCCGCTCTCTCGTCCAGAGCCTCCATCCTAGTCCGGAGGCCGTTGTAGGTGCGCCAGTGCATACCTTTTGGCTTTTCGGGAAAGAAGTCGTCCATGTCCTCTGAGCCTCCAAGGCGCCGCCGCAGCTTCTGCGCTTTTGCGAGCGCGCGAGAAGGCGCGTCGTTGTGCTGGGACTGGTAGGCGAGGTTCCAACACTTTCTACAGCGATAGCGTGTCCCCCCGTAGAGGACCGCACATAGCCGGGAGCAGGACTTGCATTGAAACCAACGCCGCCTTCCGCCTAAATGTTGGTCGGTATAGGCGAACGGGATGATTTCGTTCACGTCCCGCCATTCATCCTCCCCGGCGCTCCGGTATTTGTAAATCAGTTGGATGCCGAAATCGTGCATCTCGAAGCGGATGGTGCCGGCCGGCTCGCCTCCGCAGTTCCATGAAAGAGAACCATGGTAGCCGGGCCGCAGCATTCCACGTTTCCTCAGCCGGCAAAGCTCGATGCGTCGGTAGCCTTCGCATGTGTCACGACTTCCGTGTCGCCAGCGATTTCCAGACCCGAGACCGCCCATCTGCGCCCCCTATTTCATCGAAATCATGTGGCAAATGCCATTGTTGGGGATGGCCCAATTCGCTCGCCAAATCAATTCCGGACAGGAATTTTTTCTTAGTCCCAGTTGACCTAAATATCGTAGGA
>DATDBN010000127.1:0-9734 GCA_036524835.1 Mesorhizobium sp.
TGCGCTGCAAGGTTGCAGCGCACGTCACCAATAGTCAGGAAAGAGCTGGGACGAAAGTCCCGTAAGCGCTTAGAAATCGTCGTTCTTTTCCGGCGGGACCAGCCCCTCGATGCCAGCCAGCAACTCTTCCTCGCTCATGCGGTCGAAGGTGATGTTGCTCTCCTCATCGTCCGACGCTGCGGCAGGAACCGCGGCAGCCGTCTGATCCGCGATCTCGGGGGCAGCAGCTTCCGGCTCGTCCACCTCGACGTGCTTCTGCAGCGAGTGAATGAGGTCTTCCTTCAAATCGCCCGGCGACAGGGTTTCTTCGGCGATTTCGCGAAGTGCGACCACCGGGTTCTTGTCGTTGTCGCGAGCGACGGTGATCTGCGCGCCCTGCGAGATCAGCCGGGCGCGATGGCCGGCAAGCAGGACAAGTTCAAAGCGATTGTCGACCTTGTCGATGCAATCTTCAACGGTTACGCGGGCCATGGAACGCCTCTTTCATGCGCGGTGGTGACGGGAAACTTGGCGCTCATTTACTCTGGACTGCTGCGGTATTCAAGTAGAAAGCCATGCCACCGCCGCGCTGCGGCCATAGCCCGCAGCCATATCCCCCCATCAGGTGTGGGAACCAATATCGCAGAAACGTTATTTTAGAGGACTTGGAAGCACGCCCGATCCGTACCACATTCGTATTCATTGGAACGCCAATTGATATTGCCTGAAAGGATTGCCTGAATGTTTGACCCCCGCGAAAAGATCGCGCTGTTCATCGATGGCGCCAATCTCTACGCAACCTCCCGCTCGCTTGGCTTCGACATCGATTACCGCAAGCTGCTTTCCAGCTTCCAGAAGCGCGGCTATCTGCTGCGCGCCTACTATTACACCGCGCTGGTCGAGGATCAGGAATATTCGTCGATCAGGCCGCTGATCGATTGGCTTGATTACAACGGCTACAAGGTCGTGACGAAACCCGCCAAGGAGTTCACCGACTCCACCGGCCGGCGCAAGATCAAGGGCAATATGGACATCGAACTGACCATCGATGCCCTCGAACTGGCCGAGACGGTGGATCACTTCGTCATTTTCTCCGGCGACGGCGATTTCCGCACCTTGGTCGAGGCGCTGCAGCGCAAGGGCCGCAAGGTCAGCGTCGTCTCGACCATGGCCTCGCAGCCGCCCATGATTTCAGACGATCTGCGCCGGCAGGCCGACCATTTCATTGATGTGATGTCGCTCAAGGCCGAGATCGGCCGGGACCCCTCCGAACGCCCCGTGCGGCGCCATGAGCCGGTTGATGTCGACGAGGTCGACCTGTAGGGGTCGCCCTACGCTTCAACGATCAAGGCCCCGATGCTTCTTCAACCGGCCGAGCCGCACCGCGACTGTCCGCTCTGCCCGCGGCTGCATGATTTCATTGCGGAATGGCGGGCGCGCGAGCCCGGCTGGTTCAATGGGCCTGTGCCAACCTTCCTGCCTCCGGAGGGACCTGACAGCGTCAAGCTGCTGATCGTCGGGCTGGCGCCCGGCTTGCGCGGCGCCAATCGCAGCGGCCGCCCCTTTACCGGCGACTATGCCGGCGATCTGCTCTACCGCACGCTGATCGGTTTTGGCCTGGCACAGGGCCGCTATGAGGCGAGGCCGGACGATGGGCTGCAATTGATCGGAACAGCGATCACCAACGCCGTGCGCTGCGTTCCGCCGCAGAACAAGCCGCTGCCTGTCGAGATCAACACCTGCCGGCAGTTTCTCTCGCCAAGAATTGCCTCGTTTGCTCATCTGCGCGGCATCGTCACGCTTGGCGCCATCGCACACCAATCCACCGTCAAGGCGCTGGGAGGACGGCTGGCCGCCTATCCGTTCAAGCATGGCGCGCAGTACGAGCTCGGCGGCGTGATGCTTGCGCCGAGCTACCACTGCTCGCGCTACAACACTAACACCGGCGTGCTGACAGAAGCGATGTTTGTCGAGGTCTTCCGCCAGGCGATCATCCGGATCGAGCAGACCCGCTAACAGCGCGGCTCAACTGCCGGGCGCCGATCCGATCAGCCGCGCCAGCGTTTCCGCGCTTCCCTGCAGCACATTGAGGTCGACGTCGCCCGCTATGCCGTCGACACGTCCCTTGTTGTGATACTGCCAGAGCAGCCAGTTCTCGTGGCCGGGATGATTGGCCAGCGAGCGTACCCAGCGCGGACGATCCGGCAAGGCCGCGCCATAGACCGTCTCCGCCTCGCCGATGATGTAGATGATCGCCTGCTTGCCGAAGGCCGGCTCGACGATGGCGAGATAGGCCGCCAGCTCGGCGCGGAACTGGTCGACGCTTGGCCGGTCCGGGCAATTGCCGCTGAACTCGATGTCGACCACCGGGGGCAGCAACTGCGGGTCGCGCGGCACCGCAGCGAGGAAATTGCGCGCCTGTTCCTCGCCGGATTTGCAGAAGCGATAGAAATGATAGGCGCCGACCGCTAGCCCGGCCTCCCGCGCCTCGCGCAGATTGCGCGCGAACAGGCGATCGACATGGTCGCCGCCTTCCGTCGCCTTCATGATAGCGAAGGCGACATCGTCGGCCGCAATGCGCGTCCAGTCGATGTCGTTCTGGTGGTGCGACACATCGATGCCGCGCAGGGGGTAGCTGAAGCGGTTGGGCGAATAGGATCGGAAATACATCAAGGCTCCAAGCCCGATAGAACCTATCGCGAGCGACAGGGCGATAGCGATAATAGCCAGACGGCGTAACGATCTCATGGTTGTCATCGTAGCTTGTGCCGCGCCTGGGTTACCTCAATGAGCTCGTTTCTCGCAGAAGCTATGCAGACACTTGGTCCCGGATCAGCAAGTGGCGAACCGGCTCTCGCTGAACGAATTCCGACTCGATGTGGCGCAGTACGTAGCGCTGTCCGGCAAAAGGAACCATCGTGGATGCTTCGCCGAAGGAAACCCACTTGAATTCGCTATGCTCGCCATTGAGCACGACAGTGGATTTGGGATCGACAAAGCCGACAAACACCGGAAGCAAGCTGATTGAATCCCGATCCGCCTCGTAAAACTGTTCACAGATATCTGCCGAATACAGGCTGAGGCATTCGAGGCCGGTCACTTCCCTCACCTCGCGCAGCGCCGCCCGCCAAGCCTTCTCACCATTCTCGATCGAGCCTGCAACTTGGCACCATTCGCCGACAAGCGTGTGATTTCTCCGCATCAGAAGAACTTCAGTACGCCGGGCCTTGCTCCTAAGCAGAACAACCGATACCGCGAAGCATCGAACGGGGATCTCGAACATCTAGCCGCCCTATCCGTGCGCCTTCAGCAGCCGGTCCTTTTCGCGCGCCCAATCGCGCTGCTTTTCGGTCTCGCGCTTGTCGTGCAGCTTCTTGCCGCGCGCGATGGCCAGCAGCAGCTTCGCCCTGCCCCGGTCGTTGAAGTAAATCTTCAGCGGCACCATCGTCATGCCTTCGCGCTCGACCGCCTGGCCGAGCTTGGCCATTTCGCGCTTGTTCAACAGCAGCTTGCGGCGGCGGCGCGGCTCGTGGTTGAAGCGGTTGCCCTGAAGATATTCGGGCAAATAGGAGTTGATCAGCCAGATCTCGCCGCCTTCCAGCGAAGCATAGCTCTCCTGGATGTTGGCGTGGCCGCCGCGCAGCGACTTCACCTCGGTGCCGGTCAACACAAGGCCGGTCTCGAGCGTGTCGAGCACCTCATAGTTGAAGCGCGCCTTGCGGTTTTCCGCGGCGATCTTGTTGTTGGGGTCGGATTTTCTCTGTGGTGCGGCCATGGCTCACATATGGGGCCGGAGCCTCAGTTTATCAGCCCGGCATGCTTCATCGCCGCGTCGATCTTCTCCGCCGTCGACTCCTCGATGACGATCAGCGGCGAGCGCACGACATTTTCGAGCTTCCCCAGCCGCGACAACGCATATTTCGCCCCGGTCACCCCTGCCTCGATGAAGATCGCCTTGTGCAGCGGCATAAGGCGATCCTGCAGCTCCAGCGCCTTGTCCTTGTCGTTCGACAAGGTCGCCTCCTGAAACGCGGAGCAGAGGCGTGGCGCGACGTTCGAGGTCACCGAGATGGCGCCCACCCCGCCATGCGCATTGAAGCCGAGCGCGGAGGCGTCTTCGCCGGAAAGCTGGATGAAATCCTTGCCGCAGGTCATGCGCTGTTCCGACACGCGCTCGACCTTGCCGGTGGCGTCCTTGACGCCGACGATATTCTTGAAGTCATGCGCCAGGCGGCCCATCGTCTCCGGCGACATGTCGATCACCGAGCGCGGTGGGATATTGTAGATGATGATCGGCAGCTTCGTTGCCTTGGCAAGCGTCGCGAAATGCAGATAGAGCCCGCGCTGCGTCGGCTTGTTGTAGTATGGCGTAACGACCAGAGCGGCATCTGCGCCGGCCCTCTCCGCATGCTTGACGAGGCTAACGGCCTCTTCGGTGTTGTTGGAGCCGGCGCCGGCAACCACCGGCACCCTGCCCTTCGCGACCTTGACGCAGGCCTCGACGACGGCGTGATGCTCGTCATGCGACAGGGTCGGCGACTCGCCCGTCGTGCCGACCGGCACCAGGCCGTTCGTGCCCTCGGCGATCTGCCATTCGACGAACGCGCCGAAGGCTTTCGCATCGAACGCGCCACCCTTTTGGAAAGGTGTAACCAGCGCGGTGAGCGAGCCTCTCAGCATATCGTTCCTACTCTCTGTTCCGTGAGCTCATCCGAAAATGGACGGCCCGGCAAATCCGCGGCGTTCTAGCGGAAACCACCGTCGCGCACCATAGGCCAGGGTGCAAATTGCACGCGTCGTCATCGCATTGCCTCCGTCTTTCGCAGCAGAGCAGCCGCTCTGCACCAAGCGGCCTTAGTTTTGCGCCATCGCGCACCTATCTGTCTGGCGACAAAGGACATTCGATGACGCGCTCCGAGCGGGCTCAATTGCTGAGAACCGTAGCACTCGCCACGCTCTTCGCGACGGGTGTGGTTGCGTTTGTCACCTGGTCCGGCATCCTCGCACAGTTCGGTCGATCGGGCGCTCGAACGCCACCGGCAGCGGTGACACGCCCTTCCACGGTAACGCGAACGCCGGTCCCGACTGTTCCGCCGCGCACGGCCCCCGAGGGCGTGAGCCGCGAAACGACATCGACTGTCCCTCAGCCGGTGCCACCAACGCCCCTGCCCGGCGAACAGGCATTTGCACCGATTCCGCCGACGGCGACATTTCCGCGTTTCGACGCCCAGGATGGACCACTGGAAATCCTGCAGAGCGGTCTCGATGCGATCTCCGGCGGTCGCATTGAAGAGGCGCGCGCCGTGCGCGATTCCTTGCCGGAGACGTCGCTTGATCGCCACATTCTTGCCTGGTCGATGGCGCTGGCGGGCGGCGACGACGTGCCCAGCGCGGAGATCGCCCGCGTTGCGCAAACAATGTCCGCCTGGCCGGGCATGACGACGCTGCGCCGCAACCTCGAACGCGCCGTCTATCGGGAACAGCCCCCGGCAGCACAGGTTATTCGCACCCTTGCGGGGGATCCTGTCCTGACACCGGAGGGTGCGGTGATGCTCGCCCGCGCGCATATTGCGCTGGGCGACGTTGACGCCGCCCGTCGTGCTCTCCTGCCGCTGTGGCGGACCGCCAGATTGGACGGCGCCCGCGAGAGCAGCATTCTTACGGAGTTCGGCTCGGTCATTCCGGTGGCGGACCAACGCTTCCGAATGGAACGCATGCTCTACGCCGAGCGCATTCAATCGGCTCAACGCGTGACGAAGATCGCCGGCGCCGAAGCGCTCTTCAACGCCTGGTCGGCAGTCCTGCGCCGCGACCCCGCCTCTTCCAAATTGCTCGACGCCGTTCCCGCCGAGCAACGGTCCGCCGGCTATCTGTTCGCCAAAGCTACTTATCTGCGCCGGAAGAACCGCATCTCGGAGGCCGCCGAAATCGTGCTCCAGGCGCCCGGGGATAAGGCCGAACTGGTCGACGCCGACGCCTGGTGGACCGAGCGGCGGTTGCTGTCACGCAAGCTGCTCGATGCGGGCAAGGCGAGCATCGCCTATAGGGTCGCGGCCATACATGGCGCGGAAAGCCCAGCCAGCGCCGTCGACGCGGAGTTTCAGGCGGGTTGGATGGCGCTCCGTTCCCTTCGCGACCCGGCAGCCGCAGCCAAGCATTTCGCCCGCATAGCCGAGCTTAGCGAAGGCGCGATCTCGCGTTCACGCGCCTATTATTGGCTGGGCCGCTCTGCCGAAGCTGGCGGCCCAGGCGACTCGAAAACCTACTACGAGAAGGCCGCAAGCTATGGCACGACCTTCTACGGACAACTGGCCGCCGCCAAGCTGAAGCGGGTTAGCCTGAATGTCTCCTACCCCGAACCGACCGTCGCGGATCGGGCGAATTTCGATCGCCGCGAGGCTGTACGTGCGGTGCAACGCCTGCAATCGGCAGGGGCGCAACGCCTCGCCGACACGCTCTACCTCGACATTGCAGAAGACCTCAGCAGCCCCGGCGAGCTTGCGCTTCTGGCCGGGATGGCCGAGGCGCGCGGCAATCACTACCTCGCCCTGAAAGTCGGCAAGATCGCCGCGCAACGCGGCGTCGATATCGGGGCGCTGTCGCACCCACTCGGCGCAATTCCGGCGGCGGCGGACATCAACACCTCAGGCAAGGCGCTGGCCTATGCCATTGCGCGCCAGGAGAGCGAGTTCAATCCGGGTGCGGTCTCGCAGGCGGGAGCACTGGGCCTGCTGCAACTCATGCCGGGAACCGCCGAGCAGGTCGCCAGAAAGACCGGGCTGGCCTATTCGCGCTCGCGGCTGACCAGCGATGCCGGCTACAACGCGACCCTTGGCGCCGCCTTTCTCGGCCAGCAGCTCGACCGTTTTGACGGCTCCTACATTCTCACCTTCGCCGGCTACAATGCCGGTCCGCGCCGCGCCGAGCAGTGGATCGCGCGTTATGGCGATCCGCGCGGCAAGGATCTGGACGAGGTGATCGACTGGATCGAGCGCATCCCCTTCTCGGAGACGCGAGCCTATGTTCAGCGTGTGATGGAAAACTACGAGGTCTACAAGATGCGCATTACAGGCCGCTACGATATCGTCGGAGACCTGACAAAGGGCCGCTAACCGTTTGTTTTCACGGCATCCGGCTCGAAGGGTTCACCTAACCGTCGGATGCTCCTCTTGGGCGTATCGAAAGGCACTCACCATGAGCAAGACACGGCCGAGCGCGGGCGGCGAGACCAAGGCATCGGCGCATGAGGCCAAGCAATCGGGCGCAGGCGAGACGGTTGTCCTTCTCTCCGGCGGCAACCCGCAAATCCCGAAAGGCTATGGCGACGCCCCGGTGCAGGCCTACATCGCCGCGATGCCGGGTTGGAAGAGTGAGGTGGGGCAACGCCTCGACGCTCTTATCGAGCGAACCATCCCGGGTGTGAGCAAGGCCGTCAAATGGAACTCCCCCTTCTATGGAATCGACGGCGACGGCTGGTTCCTCAGCTATCACTGCTTTGCGAAATACATCAAAGTGGCCTTCTTCCGCGGCGCATCCCTGCAGCCCGTTCCGCCGGGAAAGTCCAAGCAAAAGGATGTGCGCTACCTCGATATCTACGAGGGAGACCAACTCGACGAGAGCCAGTTTACCTCCTGGGTCGAGCAAGCCAGCAAATTGCCCGGCGAAGCGATGTAAATGCGGTATTCAAGATTATATTTGAGACTGAGGTGAAATTCGAAAGATCACTTGTGGAGAAATCGATGCCAGCAAAGAAAAAAGACAGCAACGCGAATTACGGCGAAAATCCCCCACCTCAGCTGATCGACGCACGAATCAAGGAGCTTGGTGACTGGCGGGGCGAGACGCTGGCCCGGGTGCGCGCGCTCATCAAACAGGCTGAGCCAGACGTGGTTGAGGAGTGGAAGTGGAGAGGCGTTCCCGTGTGGGAACGTGACGGCATCATCTGCACCGGCGAGACGTACAAGGCAGTCGTGAAGTTGACATTTGCCAGGGGTGCATCGCTGGAAGACCCCTCCGGCCTTTTCAACTCCAGCCTCGACGGCAATGTCAGGCGCGCCATCGATCTGCATGAGGGCGAAATGATCGACGAAACCGCGCTGAAAGCGCTCATTCGCGCCGCCGTCGCACTCAATATCTCAGCGCGAGCCGCTCGCGCTGGAAGTTCTGCGAAGAAGCCGAAGAGCGCCTGACTCCATCCGGGAGCGGATGCGCGCGAATTATGGACGTGCTTTAACGAGCAGGAAGATAGAGTGGAGTTCCAGAGTGAACGCTGACACGTCCGAATATGAGGATTTCTACTATGCGTCGGCCGATGGCCTTCGTCTTCATGCGCAGATCTATGGGCGCCGGACGCCTGATCGGCTGCCCGTCATCTGCCTGCCCGGCTTGACGCGAAACACCAGGGACTTCCACGAACTGGCGCTCTATCTCTCCCGCGACACGGTAGCCCCGCGCCAAGTCATTTCCTTCAACTATCGCGGGCGCGGCAAGTCGGCCTACGATCCGAATCTCAAGAATTACAACGTGGGTGTCGAGGCAAACGACATTTTGACCGGCATGCAGGCACTCGGAATCGACCGGGCGCTTTTCATCGGCACATCACGTGGCGGCTTGATCCTGCATGTGCTTGCGGCGATCCGCCCTGAGGTGCTGGCCGGAATCGTGCTGAACGATATCGGACCGGCGCTCGAGCCGGCGGGATTGCAGAACATCAAAGACTATCTGGCCAAGGCGCCAAGACCCAGGACGCTGGCCGAAGCGGTCGCCGTTCAGCGCGAAACGCATGGCGCCGCCTTCTCGGCCCTCGACGGAGATGATTGGCAACGCATGGTGAAGGCCATCTATCGGCAGGACGGCGAGACACTCATCCCCGATTTCGACCCAGGCCTGCTCTCGGATCTCGCCACCATGGACACGAGCAAACCCCTGCCTGACATGTGGCCGCAATACGCTGCCTTTGCCAATATTCCCGTCATGGTGATCCGTGGCGCAAACTCTCTTCTTCTCTCGGCCGCCACATTGGACGAGATGGGCCGGCGCCATCCGGATTTTCATGCGATTACGGTTGCCGGCCAGGGCCATGCGCCGTTTCTGGAGACTGGCGACCTGCCGCAGCGGATTGCCGCATTCCTCGATCGCGCGGAAGCGACCCCGACGATGGCGCCGGCGTAGAACTGGCGATCGCTTCTACTTCGAGCCTTCGGCCCTCGACTGGAAAGAGCGGCACCAAAAAGCAAAAACCCGGCGGTTGCCCGCCGGGTTTTCCTTTAACCGACTTGGTGTCGATTAGAAGTTACGCTGGAAGCGGAGGAAGCCGCCCCATTCATCACCGTCATCGTCGTCATCTTCGAAGTTGTCGGTGTAGATGACTTCGGGAGTGATACGGAAGCCCGGAACCAGTTCGTATTCGACGTTAGCGACAGCTGCGAAGTTGTCACCGTCGTCATAGGAGATCTGAACGTTGGCAGCAGTCTTGTCGTTGATCTGGTAGGTACCACCGCCCCAGATTGCCCAATCGCCAGCCCAGTTGCCGTAGAAGTTCGGGTCGTCGAAACCGTCGACTTCATCCTCGGAAGCCCAGCCGCCCATCACGAAGAGCGAGAGAGCCTCGGAAGCCTTCACGTCCAAGCGAGCCTTGACTGCCCACTCTTCCCACACCGAGTCGTAGCCGCCGACAACCGACACGCCACCCCAGCCACCGGTGTAGCCAACGCCGGCCACAACGTGCGGGATGTAGGAGTCGAGCGTATATTCCA
>DATDBN010000128.1:0-10607 GCA_036524835.1 Mesorhizobium sp.
TGGATGCGCCACGCCCAGAAGCGAACCGTCGAAGACACATGGCGCCATCTCGGCACCCTCATCGGCTCCATCAAACCAGACGAATGCGCCAACTACTTCAACAACGCCGGATACGGTTCCGTCAAAACATGAAGGAGTCTATTCCTACTGCCCACTCGAATCCTCAAATTAGAAAAGCCGGGCATTTGCGCCCGGCTTTTTGCTTGCGACGTCGTGTTGCCCTGACGGTTCGCTTACAAAACGATAACTTTCGCGCCCTCGCCTGCGCGATTGTAGAGATCGATGATGTCCTGGTTGATCAGACGGATACAGCCGGAGGACATCGCCTTGCCGATCGACCACCATTCCGGCGTGCCGTGCAGCCGGTAACCGGTGTCGCCACCCTTGTTGTAGAGATACAGAGCGCGCGCGCCGAGTGCGTTCTTCAGGCCACCTGGCATGCCGCCCCTGAACTGAGCCAGTTCAGGATGGCGCTTGATCATTTCTGGCGGCGGCGTCCAGACCGGCCATTCACGCTTCATGGCGATGCGCGCCGTGCCGTGCCATTCGAAGCCCTCGCGACCGACACCGATGCCGTAGCGAACTGCCGTGCCATCGCCATTGATGAAATAGAGATGCTTGGTCTTGGTATCGACAACAATGGTGCCCGCAGGCTCGCTGGACTGGTAGTTGACCGTTTGGCGGCGGTACGCGGCGGGAATCTTGTAGACCGGAACCGGCGGAAGCCGGTAACCGGCATCCGTCTGTGCACCATAGGCGCCGGTGAACATTTGCGACGGACCCAAGGATGTGCAGCCCGCCAGCGCTGTTGCCATCGCAAGAGCAACAGCCAATAGTTTGATCCGCATTTGGTCGTCCAGAGTAACTGATATGGCAGCCCGATTCGAACTGCATTTTTTCGTCGCTATGCTTAACGAGCATTGGGCTGGCTTGCCAAGCGCAGTCACGCCATCTCGGGCAAATCACGCGTTTTTGAACGAACCATATTGTATTTGGGCAACAATTTCGAGGTTTATGCCCGGTTTTGCTAATATTAAGCCGCGCGATCCCACAGGAGCATATCATGAATGTTGGTCAGGCTGCACATCGTTCGGGACTGCCGTCCAAGACGATTCGCTACTATGAGGAGATCGGCTTGATCACGCCTGCACGCGCCGGAAACGGCTATCGCGACTACGGCGAAGACGACATTCACCGCCTCGCCTTCCTCGCACGGGCGCGCGGCCTCGGCTTCTCCATCGAGGACTGCCGTCAGTTGATGGCGCTCTATCGCGACCGTTCGCGCGCCAGCCACGATGTGCGCGAGATCGCGCTCGCCCATGTCGGCGCCATCGAAACGAAGATCGCCGAATTGCAATCGATGCGGGCGACGCTGCAGAAGCTCGTCCACGCCTGCCACGGCGACGACCGGCCGGACTGTCCAATCCTTGATGATATCGCGGGTGGTGCTAGGAAAGAGATGCGGCCCAAAACCCAGTTCAAATCGTGAACAAAGCGTGGCATGGTCAGCCCATGCCTCTCGTCTCAGCGATTCCCGTGAACCCCCTTGCCGATGGCCGTCAGTCGGAGCGCGCCATGATCGTGAGGCGCGGCGTGCAGCGATTGCTCAGCGAGATGGGCATGCATGTCCTGCCAGAATTGTCGCTGGCAAGCGGACGGCGCGCCGACCTGGTCGCGCTGACGCGGCAAGGCGATATCTGGATCATCGAGATCAAATCCTCGATCGAGGATTTCCGTGTCGACCGCAAATGGCCGGAATACAGGCTGCACTCCGACCGCTTCTTCTTCGCCACGCATCCGGACGTGCCGGCGCAGATCTTTCCTGAGGCATGCGGGTTCATCCTGTCGGACGGCTATGGCGCGGAGATCCTGCGCGAGGCGCCGGAGCATCGCCTGATGCCGGCAACGCGCAAGGCGCTGATGCTGCGCATCGCACGGGCCGGCGCTGCGCGCCTGTTGGCGGCGGAACTGGCGGGCGTGGCCGTGCCGGCGTTGGAAGGCGAGAACGAATAGGCGATCTGACTTGTCGTGTTTTTGAGCCCTACCCGGTCTTCCTGAAGACGCTTCAGATCGGCCTTCCGCCGATCCACACGCCTCGCACGTCCAGCGTATCGCTCAGATGCACCATGTCGGCGCGGCTGCCCTGTGTCAGCCGCCCGTAGCGGCCGTCCACACGGGCTGCCTGAGCGGGGTAGAGCGAGGCCATCCGCAAGGCCTCGCCAAGGTCGAGGCCGATCTCACGATGCATGAAGCGCACCGCGGAGATCATGTCGAGGTCAGCGCCGGCGAGCGTGCCGTCTTCCAGGGTCAGGCGCCCCCCCTGGCGCTTGATGACACGGCCGTTCAGCGTGAATTCGGTCATGTCGGTGCCGATGGTCGCCATCGCATCTGTAACGATGAAGATGCGGCCCGGTGCGCGCTTGGCGCGGAGTGCCACGCCGATCGAAACCGGATCGACGTGGATGCCATCGGCGATCAGGCCGGCAAAGAGCCGGCCTTCATCGAGCACCGTCCCGACCAGCCCGGGTTCGCGGTTGCCGATCTGGCTCATCGCGTTGAAGAGGTGCGTCGCGACCGTGGCGCCTGCCTCCACCCGCGCCCGCGCCGCGGCATGTGTCGTGTCGGTATGGCCGAGACTGACGATCAGACCGGCTTGCGCAAGCGCTGCGACCTGCTCCGCACTCACGGACTCGACAGCAACCGTGGCCAGCAACACCGGTACGCCATGGCGCGCCGCGATCAACGCGGCAAGGTCGGCATCGGTCATCGGGCGGATCAGCTTCGGATCATGCGCGCCCTTGCGGGCAATCGAGAGATGCGGCCCCTCCAGATGCAGGCCGAGAAAGCCGGGTATGTCGATCCGCGCCGCCTCCGCGCCGGCCGCAACCGCCTCGGCGGTTATCTCCGGGGTATCGGTGATCAGCGTCGCAAGCAGCGCGGTGGTGCCGAAGCGGGCATGCGCCGCGCAGATCGTGCGGATCGCCTCGACATCGCGATGGTCGTTCAGCATGACGCCGCCGCCACCGTTCACCTGGAGATCGACAAAGCCGGGCGCCAGAATGCCGCCATCCAAAACAACCCTCTCGGTCCCAGTCGGCAGTTGATCCAGCGCGGCGATGCCGGAAACCGTGTTGTCCTCGACGAACAGCGCGGCATGCTCATGACATCGCTCACCGTCGAAGATCCGTGCGCCGATAAAGGCTGTTGCGTTCATGACCGACGGTTTCCCGCGCCGCCCTGGGAATGGCTGGCGTCCGCGTCGTTGGCCGCGCCGAACAACCTCGCGGCCATTGCAACGGCGCCGCCCAATGCATCTTGCAAGGGCTCACGCAGCAATGGCTGGAAGTCGGCGGAAAGGCGCGGCGCGTATAGTGGGGCTAGGCCCCCGAGCAGGCAGAGAGGATGATCGGCGTGGAGGTTGAGCGCGCGCAGCGAGGCTTCGATCGCCGCCGTTGCACGGTCGACAATGGCATTGGCCACGGCATCGCCCTTGGCAGCGTAGTCGAACACCATCGGCGCATAGCCGCCGAAATCGCCCGGCTTCGCCCCTAGCGTGAACTCGACCATGTCGCGAGGATCGTCGCGGTAGATCGCCATGACCGCTTCAGTCATGGGCGAAGCCTCGCGAATGCCGTCATGGGCGAGCAGCGTCTCCTCCAGCAGATCGCGCCCAATCCGCGCGCCGCTGGCCTGGTCGCCGATGAGAAAACCCCAGCCGCCGATCGGTTTCTGCTCGCCTCCCATGCGCGCGAGATAGGCGGTACCGGTTCCCAGGATGGCGATCGCTCCGTCTCCCGCACCGACTGCCCCTTCCAGCGCAATCAGCGCATCGGTCTCGACCACACTGGTGCTGAAGGGAAGGATCGCTTCGAGCTGCTGCTGATAGGTGCCGACATTGGCGCCGGCCAGGCCAAGTACCGCCGGGGTACGAGGGATCAGTCCGGGGTCTTCGCCTGCCTCCACGAAGGCCTTCCGCGCCGCGGCAACGATGTTGGCGCGCGCGCCTGTCCAGTCGGAGTGGATATTGGCGGAACCGCTCTTGGCGCGCGCCAGGATGCGGCCATCTGATGTCGCCAGGGCGGCCCGGCAACTCGTTCCGCCGCCATCGATGCCGATCACGAATGACACTGTGAGAATGCTCCTTGGGAATAGTCGACAGGGATGGATGCTGGGCTTGTTATTGACTCATGGCAATTTGTCGAGCGGCTGACCATCGATCTCCGCCCGTCGTGCTCGCGGCGCGATCATTGGACCCGTGGTCAACGCACAGACAATCTGCCGCCGGCTTGGATCAGCCCAGGCGACAAACGCTTCGTCGGTTTGACCACCTCAATCGCCGTAAGGCGTCCAGACGTTCTTGACTTCCACCGCGCGGCGCAGGAAGGCGTCACCCTCCGCATTTTCCGATGTCCAGTCCATCGCATGGCCGTTGGTGGTCCACATGCGCTTCAGATTGCCGATCGACTCGGCCTCGGCCTTGGCGCAGGTCTCGGCGTCGGCGACCAGCCACAGTCCGTCCACATCGTCATGCTTGGCCAGTACCGCGGCCAGTTCCGGCGCGTGGCCGGTCACGATGTTGATCGAGCCGGCCGGCAGGTCGGAATATTCGATCACCTGGTAGAGATCGGTGGCGACGAGCGGCGCGCGTGCCGACGGCACGGCGACCACGGTGTTGCCCATGGCGAGCGCTGGCGCGACCAGCGACACAAGCCCGAGCAGCGGCGCATCGTCGCCGGCGACGATCCCAACCACGCCGACCGGCTCATGCAGAGCCAATGTCACCGCGCGGGCCGGCGGCGCATGCACGCGGCCTTCGAACTTGTCGGCCATCCCGGCATAATAGAACAGCCGCTCGATGGACTGGTCCACCTCTGCCCGCGCGGTTTTGGGTGCTGCGCCCGTCAGTGCGGCGATGCGCGCCGAAAACTCGTCGGTCCGCGCCGAGAGGTTTTCGGCGAGATAGTACAGCACCTGGCTGCGGTTATAGGCGGTAGCGTCACCCCACGCCTTGCAGGCCCGCGCGGCGGCAACGGCGTCACGGATGTCCTTTCGGCTGCCGAGGCCGGCTTCGCCGACCAGCTTGCCCTTCTTGTCGACGACGGCGAAGGAATAGTTGCCATCCGGCCGAGCCTGTTTGCCGCCGATGAATAGCTTCGCGGTCCGGTCGATTCCAAGCGTTTCGCCTTCGGCCAGCGCCGGGAAGCTGGGCGGCGGCGTTGCCTTGAGCAGGGCGCCTAGCGGCGCCTTCAGCGTCAGATACTCCAGCATGCCTTCCTTGCCGCCTTCACGGCCGAAGCCGCTCTCACGGTAGCCGCCGAAGCCGCAGGCGGCGTCGAACATGTTTGTGCCGTTGATCCAGACAACGCCGGCCTTCAATTGCGGCGCGACGTGAAGGGCCACATTCAGGTTCTCGCTCCACACCGACGCGGCGAGGCCGTAGCGCGTGTTGTTGGCCAGTTCGACGGCTTCTTCGATATTGCGGAAGCTCATCGTCGCCAGCACGGGACCGAACACCTCCTCCTGGGCGAGGATGTTGGCGGGGGCGACCCCGGTCGCCAGCGTCGGGTGGTAATAATAGCCGCCGCGCGGCAGCGCGAAATCCGGCTGCCAGCACGTCGCACCCTGCTTGGCCCCCTCGGCGACGAGGCGCTTCACCCGGTCGATCTGGGTGTGATCGACCAGCGGGCCGACGTCCGTGTTCTTGTCGAGCGGCGGGCCGACGCGCAGCTTGGCCATACGCGCCTTGACCTTGGCTATGAAAGCCTCGGCAATACCTTCCTGCACGAGCAGGCGCGAACCGGCGCAACAGACCTGGCCCTGATTGAACCAGATGCCGTCCACCAGGCCCTCGACAGCGCTGTCCAGATCGGCATCTTCAAACACGATGAAGGCCGACTTGCCGCCGAGTTCCAGCGACAGTTTCTTGCCGGAGCCGGCGGTCGCCTTGCGGATGATCTTGCCAACCTCCGACGAGCCGGTAAAAGCGATCTTCTGCACGCCGGCATGGTTGACGATCGCCGCGCCAGCGTCCGGGCCACCCGGAACGATGTTGACGACGCCCTTCGGAACGCCGGCGCGATCGCAAATCTCGGAAAATAGGATGGCGGTCAGCGGTGTGAGCTCCGCGGGCTTCAGCACCACAGTGCAGCCTGCGGCAAGCGCCGGTGCGACCTTCCAGGCGAGCATCAGGAGAGGGAAATTCCAGGGGATGATCTGGCCGACGACGCCAGCCGGAGCGTGATCCGGAAACTCCCTCTCCAGCGCCTGCGCCCAACCGGCATGGTGGATGAAATGGCGGATCGCCAGCGGCACGTCGATGTCGCGGCTTTCGCGGATCGGTTTGCCGTTGTCGAGCGATTCCAGGACCGCCAGGAGGCGCTGGTGGCGCTGCATGCCGCGGCCGATGGCGTAGAGCACCTTGGCGCGCTCGAAGCCGGACGCAGTCGACCATTTAGGCAGCGCTTTGGCCGCCGCCTGAACCGCCGCGTCGATATCCGCCTTGCCGGCGTCCGAGACCTTAGCCAGCAGCTTGCCATCGGAAGGATCGTTGGTGGCGAAGGTTTTGCTACCTGCCGCCGCGCGCCACTCCCCGCCGATGAACAGCGCCTTCGAGAAATCGCGGGCCTTCAGCCAGCCATCGGCCTCGGAGCGCGACTCCGGCGCCGGACCGTACTCCATGGCGTTGAAGCGTTCGAGAATGTTCATGGATGGCTCCTCTTACCCTCCCCCTGTAGTAGCGCCAAGGTAGGGGCGGACAGCGCTTGTTTGTTGGTTCGTGACCGATGCATTTGGGTTTTCGACATCACCCGGTCCTCTTACCCGCCAGGGGAGGGTAGGCGCTACGCCATCGCGTGGCGGTGATTGGCGGAGTAATGCCCGGTCAGATGATGCTCGAGCTGCCGCTCGATGTCGGTAAGCAGACTGGACGCGCCGAAGCGAAACAGGTCTGGCTCCAGCCAGTCGCGGCCGAGTTCTTCCTTCATCAGCACCAGCCAGTCGAGCGAGGCCTTGGCGGTGGAAATGCCGCCGGCCGGCTTGAAGCCGATCTTGTAACCGGTCTGTTCGAAATAGGCGCGAATGGCTCGCACCATCACCAGCCCGACTGGCAGCACGGCGTTGACGCCCTCCTTGCCGGTCGATGTCTTGATGAAATCGGCGCCGGCCATCATGGACACCATCGAAGCCAGCATCACATTTCGAAGTGTCGCCAGGTCGCCGGTGCCAAGGATCACCTTCAGATGCGCCTCGCCGCAGGCGGCGCGCATGGCGACAATCTCCTCGTAGAGTTCCTGCCATTTCGCCTCGTAAACGAGGCCGCGCGGGATGACGACGTCGATCTCGTCGGCGCCATCCCTTACCGAGGCGCCGATTTCCTCCAGGCGCGTCTTGAGCGGCGCAAGGCCATGCGGAAAGGCCGTCGATACGGCGGCGACGTGGATGCCGGTTCCCTTCACCGCGTCCGCGGCGGTCGCCACGAAGGGGTGATAGACACAGACGGCGGCGGGCCGGATCAGCGTTTCACCCAGGCCGAGGCCGTCCACGATATCCTGCCGCAGCGGCCGCACCGCCTTGGCACAAAGCCGGCGCACGCGATCGTCGGTGTCGTTGGAGTTCAACGTCGTCAGGTCCATCAGCGACACTGCGCGCAGCAGCCACGCCGCCTGATTGTCCGCCTTTATGGAGCGGCGTTTGGTCATCGTCGCGATGCGCCGCTCCAGTGCCGACCGATTGACGTAGCGCATCGATTCCAGAAACCCGAAATCGAGCTTCATGCCAGGATTGCGCGCGATGCCGTGGGTTTCGTCAGGCTGGGGTGCGTTGGCGGCCATGGGCGGGCGGGCCGGAAACTCCGTCACCGTTTCAGGCAGACTGCTGGCCATCGCTCCCTCCTCGCACCGCCGGCTTCTTCTGCGGTGTCTCATTTGAGGACTGTTTGTAGCGGTACAAACTGAGACTCACAAGCACGGCTGAGCGCGGCGCCAGCCAGGGAGACTCCATAGCAAAGCTAGGCCAGCGTGACGCCAGCATCCCGCATCCGGCCAGTCATGACCTCGAGCGATCCCCCGAGATCGATGGCGCGGCAGGCATCCAGACGCACCGTGACCTCGAAGCCCTTCCGCACCGCATCAAGTGCCGAATAGGCCACGCAATAGTCGGTCGCCAGGCCGACCAGCGTCAGCGTCTTGATCTTTCGTTCCTTGAGGTAGCCGGCAAGGCCGGTCGGCGTCTTGTGGTCGTTCTCGAAAAAGGCGGAGTAGCTGTCGATTGCCGGACGGAAGCCCTTGCGCACCACGAGCTCGGCCTTTGCCCAAGCCAGTTCCGGATGAAACTGGGCTCCTTCCGACCCTTGGGTACAATGATCCGGCCAGAGGGTCTGCGGACCATAGGGCATGGAAATGCTCTCGAATGGAGACCTCCCGGCGTGCGTCGAGGCAAAGCTGGAATGTCCCGCGGGGTGCCAGTCCTGCGTCAGCACCACATGCTCATGCGCGGCGATCATCTCGTTGACCAACGGCACGATCTCGTCACCCCCGGCGACAGCCAGCGCACCGCCGGGACAAAAGTCGTTCTGCACGTCGATGACGATCAGGGCACTGGATGACAAGGCGTTGCTCCCGGCTGCGCGCCGCGCTTCGGCGCAGTGTGAAGCGAAACGCGACGCGACGCTTTGTCAAGAAGAAGCTGCGGCAGCAATAAAGGATCGGGCTGGCGCGAACCGCGCGCTTGAGAACACAACTCGGCCGTGCAATCGCCTTGAACGCTGTCGTCTTGCGGGAGACGACCCTATCGTAGCAAAATTATGGCGGAGGACGAAGCGGGGAATGCGCATCTCAAAAATGGTTCTGGCCGGCGCCTTTTTCGTTCTGGTGCTGGGTTGGTCGCTGATCGTCCCGTTTCACGGCGGTCCTGACGAGTCGACGCATCTGTTCCTCGTTGAGTACCTGTATAAGTTCGCCGCCTTTCCTGTGCCGCATGTCGACCCCATTCAGCCGTTCGTCGGGGAATTGTCAGGAAGGGAAATCAACAATCAGCAGCATTGGTACTACGGCCTTCCCTATGTCTACTCGCTTGGCGGAACCCTTTTAGCCTACCTATTCGGCGGCTTCCTACCGCACGGCATGGGTTTTTTGACGGCGCGGGCGTTCAACTGGTTTTTGGCGCCCATCTTCGCCCTTTCGCTTGTCAGTATCGCTACGCGTTGCGGGGTCGGTAGCGCAAAGGCGTTCGTTAAGGCCAGCATCATTCTGTTGATACCGCAAGTTGCGTTCATCTTCTCGTATTTCAACTCCGATGCCTTGGGGTTGGCTGCCAGCACAGCGGCGACGGCATCCTTCCTTGGTGTACTTGCCACACCCACTCGCAGGCGCTGCGTCATGTTTGGAGCGCTATGCGGGCTCATCCTCTGCACAAAGATTTATTACTATCCGGCCTTGGTATTTTTTGCGGCGATGGCTTCGCTGACAATGTATTTGTCGCCAGCTTTTCCTGCTGCCCGCGTTGCTGTCTGGTGCATTGCCGGAGCGGCTTTCATAGCTGTTCCGGTGTTGACCATCACTTATCTGCAATTTGGAGACATCACGGGTCTCGAAGGCGCGCAAAAATTTGCGAACGATAGCAAAGCAGTCAAGCAATGCTACCTCATGTGCGAGACAGGCCTAATCGACATCCGGAACATCCGGCAATGGTTGCAAACAGCGTTTTACAGCTTTTTTGCAATAGTTGGCTGGATGGACGTGCTCATCCCGCGGGGCTTTTACACCTTCTTTTTCAAACCTCTCTCCATAGCGGTCGTTGCTTGGGGAGCGGTTATGTCAACGCGGGATGCGCGACGCGCCTTGCGCGGCGATAGTGCGGCGCTCCGGTTGCCGGCGATATTTTTCCTCCTCATCGGAATGCTGGCCTGTGTCATCCTCTTCAATCTGATCGGCTCGCAGCGTCTGATGCCGCAGGCGCAGGGACGATATCTCTTTGTCGTCATACCTTTCACGCTCTTGTTGACAGCAACTCTCGTCGGCAACCGGCCCCCTATAAATCACCTTGCAGGGCCAATCATACGTGACCGCCAGCTCATCCTGTTTGCGGCAATCGCTGCCGTGATGGCCATTACAAACCTGCTCGCCGCGAACGCCCTAATGGAAAAGGCCGGGGAGATGAACGCGTTGCCAATTGTGCGACTGTGGGCGCGGGAGTAGCCAAGGATTGGGACGAGCAGCCCAGCAAAGCTCGCAAGGCGCCGCCCAAGCAAGGTGCAGCACAGCCTTTAACTAACGGGCGGTACCCCAGCGTTGCATTCCTGATCGCGCCCCTTACATAGGGCGCACCTTTACTCGTGGAGCGCTGCTTGCCGTGTTCGGGAGCACGCCAAATCGGAGCGAAAATGTCGGATGAATTGACCATGCATGCCACGACGATCATCACGGTGCGCAAAGGCGGCAAGGTGGTGATTGCGGGCGACGGCCAGGTGAGCCTCGGCCAGACCATCATGAAAGGCAACGCCAAGAAGGTGCGCCGCATCGGCAAGGGCGGATCCGTCATTGCCGGCTTTGCCGGCGCCACTGCTGACGCCTTCACCTTGCTGGAGCGGCTGGAAGCCAAGCTGGAGCAAT
>DATDBN010000129.1:0-3505 GCA_036524835.1 Mesorhizobium sp.
CATCGCGCCGGGCAAGCCGATGCAAAACGGCTTCTGCGAAAGCTTCAACGGCAGGATGCGTGATGAGCTCTTGAACGAGAGCCTGTTCTTCGGGCTCGATCATGCCCGCTGCGCCATCTCGGAATGGGCGGATGACTACAATCCTGTTTCATAACACCCATCTGTCTATGTCGTTGAAGAGAATAGGCTTTGCTGGTCGGGGTGCGATCCCGCGGGGTATCTGGAGCTCTGCCTGGCGCGGTGAACGATATGCTGGGCGGCCGGTTCGCCAAGTGTAAATCGGCTGAAGATCCACGGACCATACGGTAGAGGGTGGACACCTTTGATCTCGTCGGCTTCGGCGGCGATCCGGAGCGTCTTCGGGGCAACGCCGAGCAGACGCGCCGCCTTGTTCAGATTGAGCCATGGCGCTGTCCCGTCCGCTGCCGGGTGGAAGACCGGGATCTTGTGATGCGACCTGAGAGCGGTGACCCGCTCCCGCGTCCAACGATTGCCATGGCCAGTCACCAGTCCGTTCCGGTTGAGAATGCCAGCGATCAGATCATCATTGGCGATGAGCACCAACTGGCGGACGGTCGCTATTATGTCGGCGGACGTGCTGTTGCGTTGCCCACGGCGTCGCTTCGGTAGGCGCAGTTCGGTATGGACGCCACCAATCCAGTGGGTCAGGAGAACAATCTCCGACGCTTCGTCATCGATATCCGCGACCACCTCCTGGATGACGGTGCGCACAATGCGTTTCTTGAGCCTCGCATCCGTCGTCGGCGCCGACCAGACTACCCGAAGGTCCTCGGCAAGCGCGGTGAGGTGCGTTGCCGATAGAGGCGACGGTTCCGAGATTGCGGCATCATGCGCGGCAATCCTGCTCCCGATCTCGCCGACACGTGTCAGTGCCTTGTTCCACCTCACTTCCAGCTCCGCCGCGACAAGTCGGTTCTCGGGATCGGCCGCGTCGTATTGCCTGAAGGCGCGATCGGCGGTGTACCGTGCCGCCTCGAGATCACGCATCAGCGCATCGCGGACCCGGTCGCGGCGGTCGGCCGCTTGCGCCTCGGCCTCGACGGCCGCTGCGATCGCACCCGGCTCGACGACCTGCAGAAGCGCTTCTTCAATGGCGTCGTCGACGCGCAAGCCACCGAAGGCGATGCAGCGCGGTTCGGCATTGTCCATCCAGCCACGGCTGCAGCTGTAGCGCGGAATCTGGTGCTTCATCCCTGAGTAGCGGAGCGTCAATTTGCGTCCGCAGCGGCGGCAACGGATCAGCCCGGCGAGGAGCGCACTGCCGTGTTTGGGCGCGCCATGATGCCGGCTGGTGGGAACATTGCTGCTGACCATCGTACGGATCGCCTCGGCCTTCTCCCAGCTGACATAACCTTCATGGGCATTCGGCATCAACGCCAGCCAATCTGCCCGCGCCTTACGCCGGCTCTTCGCGCCGGCAGCGCCATAGCCCATTCCAGAAGCGGTCTTACCATAGGCATAGGCGCCGCCGTAGATCGGGTTCTCGATCATCCGGTGGATGGTGGCGTAGTTCGGACGCCGCCAGGCGATATCCCCGCTGTTCTGCTTTGCCGGCAGATCAAGATCGTGCTCATGGAACCAGAGCAGGGCTTGTCGAGCGCTGCCGAGTTCCGCAACCCTATCGAAGACAAGGGTGATGGCTTCCTGCACACGGCGATCCGGGTCCTTCTCGAAGCGGTCGCCGGCCTTCACGAAGCCGACCGTGTCGAGCGCTGCCGAGTTCCGCAACCTTATCGAAGACAAGGGTGATGGCTTCCTGCACACGGCGATCCGGGTCCTTCTCCAAGCGGTCGCCGGCCTTCACGAAGCCGACCGGGGCCGCGACAACAAGTTCGCCGCGGCGAGCCTTCTCGTAGCGAGCTGACAGGGACCGCTGGCGCAGAAGATCGAGCTCATACTCGTTGAGGCTCCCCTTCAATCCCAACAGCAGCCGGTCGTTGCCCTGTCGCGGCGCATAGACCGTCTCCTGGTCGATCAAGACCGTGTCGACGACGCGACACATCTCGATGAGTTGCTGCCAGTCACGGCTGTTGCGGGCGAAGCGCGAGACCTCCCGCGCCGCAACGGCGCCGACCTTGCCGAGGCAGACCTCGGCCACCATCCTGTCGAAACCGGCGCGCGCGACACCGCCGGCCGCCGAGCGGCCAAGGTCGTCATCGACCGTCTCGATGCGGGACCAGCCCAGCGCTGTCAGGCGATCGCGCATCGCATATTGCAGGGCGCTGCTCTCGCGGTTGTGCAGAACCTGATGGGCAGAGGACTGCCGCACATACAAGATCGCCTTGCGCTCCAGATGATGCGGCCTGATCTTCTCAGACATCATGACGCGTCTCCTGTCGATCCGGAGCGCGACCGCCGTCGACATGGTCGAGGATCAGGCGGACCATCAACTTCGTCAGCGCCCGGCGCGTCTCGTAAGGCAGCGCCTGCCATTGCGGCGTCTGCGCCGTCTCGAGGGCGTGCGGATTGGAGAACAGATCGAACTGGAATGTCTTGGGCTGGCGCGGCATGGACATCTCCCCGATTCGCGTCGTGAGAGCCCAATGCTGCGCTCGAATCCCGCACTTGCGATGGAGTGTCGGAAACAGCCACTACGTCCTGTAGCAGCCTCGCCAAGGCGCCGAGCGCGGCAAGATCGACATAGGGGGCGGCGCCAACCCGCCACGTGGCGCGGGCCGCCAGATCGAACATCCAAGCCGGAACCTCCAGCCAGCGATCGGGCGCCCAACCGGAGACGCTGCAGCGGAAAACCTCTCCGCCACCCTTCTCGATCACTTCATGAATGTGAACGAGGCTGCAGGACCATGGGTGCCAAGGATAGAGAACCTCGCCTTCCTCGGTACCGTGGGCGTTCTGTCGTCGTGTTGTACAATCGGCGGCGCCCGCACTCGACCTTCGGCGGCAGGACACCCGACGAGGTCTATGCTATCCCAGAAATGACGAACCAATTGGCGGCATAGAGACAACCCGATCCACCTTAGCCAAGCCGCAAAACGGTCTCACCAGGCGGACCACCTCACACTACCAGTCAGCTGAAATCTTGCCCACGCAACCAGCCCAACTGGCCTACCACTTTTGCATGATAATCAGTTCGCTATGTCTTAACGAATGCTTATTGTAGTAAGCCCGCACTAGTGCTACGCCATCTTCGGGGGTGCTAGTCCATTTGGTCTTGATCGTTTGATTGACCAGAATGGTACACCCTCATGAAGACAATGTATCTTGGACGGGACAGTCTTCTTTTATATTGCAAGTATGCTGTGCCTATTTGCAACATAGGGGAAATATACTGTACAAAATGGGGAAGATAGAAATGATTAGTGTAGCTGAACTCCAACGGGCACGTGCATCCGATGCAATTCTGCTGTCCTCTAAGCAGGGAAATGAGCATCAGAACGGTGCAGTTCAAAAACAGATCAGATCAATTCTGGTTGTTGACACCCGGGCGCTCAATCGTGAGTGCCTTGCCCAGACGCTTGTGACC
>DATDBN010000130.1:0-21094 GCA_036524835.1 Mesorhizobium sp.
GCGCACGGATCATGGTATCCTTGCGGCCCGGCATCCGGCGTTCGATGTCTTCCAGCATCGCCTTCATGGCGTTGCGCTGCAGTCCTTCCTGACTGCCGCAGAGGTCGCAGGGAATGATCGGAAAGCGCAGACCTTCCGCGAACTTGGCCAAGTCCGCTTCGGCGCAATAGGCCAGCGGCCGCAGCACCAGCGTGTCGCCCTCGTCATTCATCAGCTTCGGCGGCATGGCGGCAAGACGCCCGCCATGAAAGAGGTTCATGAAGAAGGTCTCCAGAATGTCCTCGCGATGATGGCCGAGCACAAGCGCCGAGCACCCTTCCTCGCGCGCGACACGATAGAGATGGCCACGCCGCAGCCGCGAGCACAGCGAGCAATAGGTCGCGCTGTTGGGCAGCTTGTCGGTCACGATCGAGTAGGTGTCGCGGTATTCGATCCGATGCGCGATGTCATAGCCGGAGAGGAATTCCGGCAGGATATGCTTCGGAAAGTTCGGCTGGCCTTGGTCGAGATTGCACGCCAGCAGATCGACCGGCAGCAGGCCGCGCCATTTCAGGTCGAGTAGCAGCGCCAGGAGGCCATAAGAGTCTTTGCCTCCGGACAGCGCCACAAGCCACCGGTCCCCCGGCCGGACCATCGCGAAATCATCCAGCGCCTGGCGGGTCTGACGAAGCAGCCGCTTGCGGAGCTTGTTGAACTCGACGGATCGCGGCGCCGCGCCGAACAGCGGATGGAAGGACGCCTCTCCGGGGTCTGGACCGGCAAGCTCGGTGGGTGAAGCGTGAACATTCATGGCGTCGCGGCCCGTAGGATTTCTGAGTTTGGTGGTTTACAAGCATCCCGAAGATCAAAAAGCAAACCCCGGGGAAAAAGGCACCTCATGGCGAAACTGAGCATCGTTGCGCCGTTCTACAATGAATCACACTCGGCGTCGCATTTTGCAGCCTTGCTGTCAGCATTCGAAAAGCAGGCGGCCGAGCGCTTCGGCCTTTCGCTGGAAGTCATCCTCGTCGACGACGGCAGTACGGACGACGGCGCGCACGACTTTGCCGCTGCCCTTTCCGGTGATTGGAAGATCGTCCGGCTGAGCCGGAATTTCGGCAAGGAAGTTGCTCTGCTCGCCGGGGTGGATCACGCCACGGGCGATCTGGTGATGCTGATGGACGCCGACCTCCAGCATTCGCTGGAGACCGCGCTGACCATGGTTGGCGAACTCGTGGCCGATCCGGAGCTGGACGTGGTGCATGCGGTGCGCAGTGACCGGCGCGACGACGGCTGGCGGCGAACTCAACTCGCCCGGCTGTTCTACAAGCTGATCAATTGGAGCCAGCGGTTTGATATTCCTGAGAATTCCGGCGATTTCCGTGTCATGCGCCGTCACGTCGCGCAGGCATTGTCGCAGCTTCGCGACAAGCGCCGCTTCAACAAGGGTCTCTACGCCTGGGCGGGGTTCCGGCAGAAGGCGGTTCCCTATGCGCCGCTCGAGCGCGTGGCGGGCAAGAGCAAGTGGTCGCGCTTCAACCTCATCGCGCTGAGCATTGAAGGCTTCACCTCGTTTACGGTCGTGCCCCTGCGGATCATGTCTATGCTCGGGCTTTTCTTCGCCGTTTGCGGCATGATCTACGGCGCCAAGATCGTCCTGGAAGTCTGGTTCACCGGCATCGCGGTTCCCGGCTTTCCCAGCATACTGGTCGCTGTCGTTGTTCTGGGCGGTTTCAATCTCGCTCTGCTGGGCCTGCTCGGCGAATATGTCTGGGTGGCGGTGAGCGAGGTGAAGGATCGCCCGGTGTATCTGGTGCGCGACATCGTCGAGGCCCGCCCCCCGGCATTGCCTCTGAGCGCGGAGCCCAAGCGCGCCCGCACAAGGTCGCGTCCCAAATGAGCAGGCGTGTATGGCTGGTCGCGGACGACTACGGCATCTCGCCTGCGGTCGACGATGGAATCCTGGAATTGCTCGACGCCGGCCGGCTTTCCGGCACCGCCTGCATGACGCTATTTCCGGAATGGCCGGTCGAGGCGAAGCGGCTTCGCGCAAGCCGTGTCGAGCGGGCGGGCATCCATTTGACCCTCACGGATCAGCTTGCCTGCTCAGGTCTTTCCAGCCTCGCGCCAAAGGGCAAACTGCCGTCAATCTCGCGGCTATTGGCGGGCAGCGCCACCGGCACCATTCGCGCCGCGGATATAGAGGCCGAATTGGCCGCGCAGATGTCGCGTTTCACCGACGCCTTCGACCACTCGCCCGCCTATATCGACGGCCACCAGCATGTGCACTTCCTACCGCCCGTACGCCGCTGGCTGAAAGGATGGGCGAAGGCAATCCGATCGCCCCTGCCCTGGCTGCGCGGCGCACCCGAGAGCTCCTACTCGCCGAAATCCCCGGGAATGAAGATCGTCACAGTGCGAGCGCTTGCCCGAGGATTCGACTCGACGATGCGAGCGGCCGGCTTTCCGGTCAACGGCCCGCTGGCGGGGTTCTACGATTGGGTGAGTGGCCTCGACTTCGCGCAGACGGTCGAACATGCGCTGCGCACATTGCCGGACGCCGGCGTGCTGATGTGCCATCCTGGCCGCGTCGATAAAGTTTTGGCAAACCGGGATCATTTCACGGACACGCGGGCCGTGGAACTGGCCTATCTCGGTTCATCCGACTTCTCCGATGCGCTGGCAAGCTCCGGCGCTGTGCTGGCATGACGGTGCGCCGATGAACACCGGCGTCTCGCCTACTCCAGCACGCAGCGGCGCCAGCAAGGTGGCACGTTTCCTTGCCGTGGGGGTCGCCAACACCGTCATCGACCTCATCGTGTTCGCCGCGCTGCTGGCGCTCGGCGCGTGGCCCTTGATCGCCAACGGTCTTGCCTGGAGCGTTGCCGTTATCTTTTCCTACCTGGCCAATTCGCGCTGGTCCTTCGAGCGCGACAGGGGGCTATCGGAGACGCGCTCCGCCCTGCGCTTCGTATCGCTCGGAGCCCTCATTTCGCTCGGCGTTTCGAGCGCGGTCATTGCCGGCCTCGCCGGGTTCATCGGGGTATGGCCGGCGAAAATCCTCGGGATCGTCATTGCCGCGATCCTGAATTTCATTGCCGCGAGATGGTCGATCGAGAACAAGCTCCGCTGAAAAGAAAAAGGGCGCCCTTGCGGACGCCCTCGACTGACATTGAAGCGGGCTACTTCGCGATGCAGCTATCCGCGGTTTCCGGCGTGCAGACGTCGAGACCGGTATAGGTCGGATCTGCGGGGGCTGGCTTGCCGTCCTTCATGTCCTTCAGGAACAGCATGGTCTTGTAGCCCATCTCGAAGGGACGCTGTCCCACCTGCCCGAGCGAAAGGCCTTCCTTCATCTGGTCCATCTGAACCGGCAGCGTGTCGGCGACCACCAGCGCAAGAGACTTCGAAGCGATCTTGTCCTTGAACGGCGTCACCGCTGCGCGGTTGGCGTCCGGCACGAATTGCGGAAACCCGCCGGTCGGCGTGAACGCGTCGAGATTCGGCGTCTTGGCCATGAAGTCCTGGAATTGCTGCACGGCAAGCGGGAAGTCGTCATTGGTGTAGAGTGGGCAGCCTTCCGCTTCTGTCCAGCCATTCTGTCCCGTCAGCGGATCGCCCGGCGAAGCCGCCGATTGTTTGCCGGCGAGGGTATCGCGGATGCCCTGCATGCGCTCATTGTGGTTGGCTGCCGCCGCCCCACCGGACTGGATGCAGATTGTCCCGCCCTTCGGCTTTGCCTGCTGCACGATCTTGGCAAGGTTGACGCCGATCTCGTAATTATGCGTTCCCACATAGGCGACGCGGAGATCCTTGTTTTCCGGCAGCAGATCCGAGTCCCATGTGAGGACCGGGATGCCAGCTTCCTTGGCTGCCTGCAGGGCAACGGCCATGGCCGCCGCGTTCGACGGCGAGACGGCGATCCCGTCGACCTTCTTGGCTACGAGATCCTGGACGATCTGCACCTGCTCCTCGCCGCCGCCATGTTCACCGGGGCCGATATACATGCACTCGAACGCCCCGTTGGCTTCGGCCTCGGCTTTCTTGCACCCATCCCGCGCCTGATCGAAGAACGGGTTGTTCATGTTCTTTGGAACCAGAGCGAACACCAATTTCTGTTGAGCGTAAGCTTGTCCCGCCATCAGCGCGGAGAGCGCTACGGCGGCAGTCAGTAGATATTTTGTCATGTCTTCCTCCCTTGACCTCACTCACTTCATGCACCTGGCTGTTCAGCCAGACTTCTCGCCACGGATTCGACCGAACAGCCCCCCAAACACCGCCATCAGCGATTTGCCCGAGGTCTGCATGCCCAGCAGCACAGCAAGGATGATGAAGGCGCCGACGAACGCGCCCTGCCAATTGGAATCGATGCCTGCCATCAGCAGCGCATTGCGGATCACTTCCAGGAACGCCGCACCGATGACCGCGCCAAAAGCGGTGCCGTAGCCGCCCATCAGATTGGCGCCGCCGATCACGGTGGCCGCGATCACGCGCAGCTCGTAGCCCGTGCCCATCGCGTTGATGGCCGAGCCGCTGTAGCCAAGCAGCAGGAGCGACGCGACAGACGCGGTGAACGCGCAGAATACATACGCCTGGAACTTGACCCAATCGACCGGCACGCCGGTCAGGCGTGCTGCCTCTTCGTTGCCGCCGATGGCGAAGAGGTGCCGCGCCCAGGCGGTGAACTTGAACCAGGCGCCGACCACGAGCGCCAGCACGACCATCACCCAGAAGTGCGAGGACAGTTGCGGCATCCATAGGGGAACCCAGCCGTCCGGCGAGTGAACCGGCCATTTCGCCTGGCCAATCGCCTTCACGATGGGAGCATCGGGCCCAAACTGGTAAAGCATCTGGTTGCCGGAAAGCACAACGGCCAGCGAGCGCGCTATCGACAGCATGCCGAGCGTCACAACAAAAGATGGCATACCTATATAGGCGACGAAGAATCCGTTGAAGACACCGCACGCCATGCCGGCAGCCAAGCCGGCAGCAAAGGCGACGTACCAGGGCTGATGCCAGGTCAGGAGAAGGCCGGTCACGATCGCCACCAGGCCCATCACCGAACCGACGGAAAGGTCGATACCGCCGGTGATCAGCACCACCGTCATTCCCAGCCCCATAATGGCGATCGGTGCGAAATTGCGCGTGATATTGGTGATGTTGTCGACCGTGCCGAAGGTCGGCTCGAGCGCTGTCATGAAGGCAATCAGCACAGCCAGTGCGACGGCCACCCAGAAGGATTGGCTCGCCAGGACGTTCTGCAGGAAGGTCTGCTCCCTGCGGCCGATGACTTCGGAGATGCTGTCCTGCACCTCGTTGGCTGTACTGCTCATCTCACGCTGCACGGATCGCTCCCGTGATCAGGCCGGTAATTTCTTCCGGCGAGGTGCGGGCAACCGCCTTGTCCGCGACTTTCGAGCCGCGGCGCAGCACGATGATGCGGTCGCAGACGGCAAAGACGTCCGGCATGCGGTGGGAAATCAGCATCACCGCCACGCCTTGCGACCGCAGACGCCGGATCAGTTCCAACACCTCCGCCACCTGCCTGACCGAGATCGCCGCAGTGGGCTCGTCCATCAGCACCAGCTTTGCGTTGGAGAGCCGCGTGCGGGCGATCGCGACGGCCTGGCGTTGTCCGCCCGACATCTTGCGCACGAGATCGCGCGGCCGTGTCTCGGATTTCAACTCGGCGAAAAGCGCGGCAGAGCGTTCGATCATCGCCTGCTTGTCCAGAATCCTGAACGGCCAGAAACCCTTGGTGATCTCCCGCCCGAGGAAGACGTTTTGCGCAGCGGTCAGATTGTCGGCAAGAGCGAGGTCCTGGTAGACGACCTCGATCCCCTTGGCCCGCGCTTCGATCGGCTTGTGGAAGTGGCAGACCTGGCCATCGACGGAAACCTCGCCCTCGCTCGGCGGAAAATTCCCGGCAATCAGCTTCACCATCGTGGATTTGCCGGCGCCGTTGTCCCCCATCAGGCCAATCACCTCACCGGCATCGACCGCCAGGTCGACATCCGACAGCGCCCGAATAGCGCCGAAATTCTTACCCACGCCGCGAACCTCAAGCAGCGCCATGGCATTCTCACTCCCCGGGTGCCGCCAGCCTCCCTGCGTACTGGTCGGACCAGATGATCTAAGCAGAGAATTGATCTGCCGTCACCTGCTTACAAGTCTTAAATCTCTACGCCCTGTTTGCAGCCCAAAAGAAAAGGGGCGCCCAACCGGACGCCCCCAATATCTGTCATTCTACAAGGATCATTTCGGCAGTTGGTCGTCGATGCCCTTGACGTAGAAATTCATCCCGAGCAGCGCCTTGTCCTCGGCAACCGCATCCTTGGCGAGGAATTCGGTGCCGTCCTGCTTGGTGATCGGACCGGTGAAGGGATTCCAGCCGCCCTTGATCTTGGCTTCCGTTTCCTGCGCCGCCTTCACCACATCTTCCGGAAGATTGGCATAAGGCGCCATCACCACGGCGCCGTCCTTCAGGCCTTCCCAGCGGTCTTCCGGCTTCCATGTGCCGTCGAGCGCCGCCTTTACGCGGCCGACATAGTACGGACCCCAATCGTCCACGATCGCGGTGTACTGCGACTTCGGCGCGAACTTCGTCATGTCGGACGCCTGGCCGAACCCGTGAAGGCCGCGCTCCTGTGCCACCTGCAGCGGCGCGGTGGAGTCGGTGTGCTGGACAATTATGTCGGCGCCCTGGTCGAACAGCGCCTTGGCGGCATCAGCTTCCTTGCCCGGATCGAACCAGGAATTGACCCAGACGACCTTGACCTTGAAGTCGGGATTGACCGACTGCGCGCCCAGCATGAACGAGTTGATGCCCATCACCACTTCCGGGATCGGGAACGAGACGATGTAGCCCGCCAGGCCCTTCTGGGACTGCTTCGCCGCGATCTGCCCGAGGATATAGCGGCCCTCATAGAAGCGGGCATTGTAGATGCCCATGTTCGGGGCGGTCTTGAAGCCGGTAGCGTGCTCGAACTTGATGTCCGGGAACTTGGCCGCAACCTTCAGTTCAGGATCCATGAAGCCGAAGGACGTGCCGAAGATCAACTTGCAACCCTCGCGCGCCAGGCGCTCGAAGGCGCGCTCGGCGTCAGGGCCTTCCGCGACATTCTCCAGAAACGCCGTTTCGACCTTGTCGCCGAGTTCCTTCTCGACCTGCAAGCGGCCCTGATCGTGCTGGTAGGAGTACCCGAAGTCGCCGACAGGCCCGACATAGACCCAGCAGACCTTCAGCTTTCCTTGCGCCTGCGCGACGCCGGTGAAGCCGATGGCGGCGGCAGTCGCCATCAGCGCTAGGATCATTTTCTTCATTGGCAGTTCCCCTTTTAGTGGTTGCATGAGGTCAGAAATCAACGGTCCGGCACGAAGGGCTGGCCGAGCGCGGCCGGCGTGTTCATCAGTGTCAGCCGCTTGTTGCGCGATATGATCACGAGGACGACGATGGTGGCGACGTAAGGCAAAGCCGACAGGAATTGCGACGGGACCGGTATGCCGAAGGCTTGCGCGTGCAATTGGCCAATCCACACCGCGCCGAAAATATACGCGCCGGCCAGGACACGCAGCGGCCGCCAGGACGCGAAAACAACCAGCGCCAGCGCAATCCAGCCGCGTCCAGCGGTCATGTTCTCCACCCATTGCGGCGTATAGACCAGCGACAGGTGACCACCAGCAAGCCCCGCGCACGCGCCGCCGAACATCACCGCCAGATAGCGATAGCGAAGGACGGGAATGCCGAGCGCATGGGCCGACGAATGGCTGTCGCCGATCGATCGCAGCGTCAGCCCCGTTCGCGTGCGGAACAGGAACCATGAAACGCCGAACACAAGGGCAATGGAGAGATAGAAGATCGGGTCCTGGCTGAAAAACAGACGGCCCAGGACGGGAATGTCGCTCAGGCCCGGAATATAAAGGTTCGGCAGCCGCGCACCGGGCAAGCCGACAAGGCTGGTGCCGATCATGCCCGACAGCCCAAGCCCGAGTAGCGTCAGCGACAGGCCCGTCGCCACCTGGTTTGTGGCGAGCGTCAGCGTCATCACCGCAAATACCAGGGAAAACAGCGCCCCCAATATGATTGCCGCCAACAAGCCGACCCAGGGCGAGCCCGTCAAATAGGCAGCGCCGAAACCGCCGACAGCGCCCATGATCATCATGCCCTCGACGCCTAGGTTGAGGACACCGGACCGCTCGACAACAAGCTCGCCGATCGCCGCGATCAGCAGGGGTGTCGCCGCAGTCGCGATGGTGAGCAGAATGGAGACCGCGACATCCATCAGCGTGCAGCCTCCACGGTTGGCGCGGTCGTCACCACTGCCGGCACGTCCGGCGCAGCACTAGCCGATCCCACCAGCCTGATCCGATAGTTGATGAGCGTGTCGCAGCCGAGCACGAAGAACAGCAACAGGCCCTGAAACACGCGCGCCACCTTGTCCGAGACGCCCAGGGCCGACTGCACCGCCTCGCCGCCAAGATAGGTCAAGGCCAGCACCAGCCCCGCGGCGACGATGCCCAGCGGGTTCAGTCTGCCAAGAAAGGCGACGATGATCGCCGTGAAGCCGTAGCCCGGCGAGATGGTCGGCTGCAGTTGGCCGATTGCACCTGCGACTTCCGAAATGCCAGCCAGTCCCGCCAGCGCTCCGGACAGCAGAAAAGCAAAATAGATCATGCGGTTGATGCGGAAACCTGCGAAGCGCCCTGCCCTCGGGCTTTGCCCCAACACGCGGACTTCAAAGCCCTTAAGGGTCTTTGAAATCATGAACCAGACCAACACCGCCGCAATGACTGCAAACAGGAAGCCGGCATTAGCACGGCCCGACATGGGAAACAGTTCCGGCAGCACCGCAGACGGATTGAACTGCACGGTCTGCGGAAAGTTGTAGCCTTGCGGATCGCGCCAGGCGCCGCGCACGAGCCAGTCCAGCACCAATTGCGCAACATAGACCAGCATCAGGCTGGTCAGGATCTCGTTGGTGTTGAAGCGCGCCTTGAGGAAAGCCGGGATCGCCGCATAGGCCGCCCCTCCCGCCATCCCCATGACCAGCATGAGAGGCAGCACCCACCACCCAATCGTCTCGGGAAACAGCACCGGCAGCACCGAACCCGCCACCGCGCCCATGATGAACTGGCCTTCCGCGCCGATGTTCCAGACGTTGGATCGGTAGCAAACCGCCAGTCCGACCGCGATCAGGATGAGCGGCGCGGCCTTGATCGCCAATTCGTGCAATTGCCAGACCTGCGTGATCGGCTCGATGAAATAGGTTCCCAGCGCGGTGAGCGGGTTGATGCCCAGCAAGGAAAACAGGATCGCGCCGGCGATGATGGTCAGGCCGAAGGCGATCAGCGGCGACAGCGCCGAAAAAAGCTTCGAACGCTCAGGGCGCTTGACGAGTTCAAGGCGCATCAGGCGATCTCCCTCGTCTCGACATGCCCGGGCTCGGCGCCGCCCATCAGCAACCCTATCCTTTCATAGGTCGCCTCCGCCCGCGGCAAAGGCTTCGACAATTCGCCATTGTGCATGACTGCGATGGCGTCGGAGATCTCGAACAGTTCGTCGAGGTCCTGGCTGATGACCAGCACGGCCGATCCGGCGCGGGCGAGTTCGATCAGCGCCTGGCGAATGCGCGCGGCGGCGCCCGCGTCGACACCCCAGGTCGGTTGATTGACGATCATCACCGTCGGCTGACGGTCGAGTTCCCGGCCGATGATGAATTTCTGCAGATTGCCGCCGGAGAGCGCCGCGGCCTCAGGATCGGGAGCGCTCTTGCGAACGTCCATCATCTGGATGACGCGCTGTGCAGCACTTTGGACCGCGCCCTCACGCACAACGCCGATGCGTCCAAAGCGAAGAAATGCAAACCAATCCGTGGCGTGACGCGACAGAAGCAGGTTTTCAGAGAGGCGCATGCGTGGAGCCGCGCCATGGCCGAGCCGCTCCTCGGGAACGAAGGCCGCGCCGAGCTTGCGCCGCGCCGAAATATCCATCCGCCCGACCGACTTTCCACGAATGCGCACGGCGTCGGCGCTCTCCTGCAAAACTTCGCCCGACAACGCTTCGAAAAACTCGCCTTGGCCGTTGCCCGCAACGCCGGCAATCCCTAGCACCTCTCCGGCGCGAACGCTCAGCCAGATGTCCTTCAAGGCCATGGAAAACGGTCCCGCCGGCTTGCGGCTCAGCCCGCAGACGCCCAACAGTTCCTGCGCGCCCTCAAGAGAAATCGGGGTGCTTTCAGCCAACTTAACGTCCGCGCCGACCATCATGCGGGCGAGCGAAGCCGCCGTCTCCTTGCGCGGATCGCAGCGGCCGACGACCTTGCCATGCCGCATGACGGTCGCCCCGTCGCAGAGCCGCTTCACCTCCTCCAGCCGATGCGAAATGTAGAGGATCGATTTGCCCTCGTCGCGCAGCCGCTCCAGAGTCACGAAGAGCTTGTCGGCCTCCTGCGGCGTCAGTACCGACGTCGGTTCGTCGAGAATGATGAGATCGGGTTGCTGCAGCAGGCAGCGGATAATTTCGATGCGCTGCCGCTCGCCAACCGACAAATCGCCCACCATCGCTTCCGGATCGAGCGGCAGGCCGTAGGCTTTCGAGAGGTCGCGCGCCTTCGCCGAGATGGTGGAGAGCGGCGCGCCATCGTCGAGAGACAGCGCGATATTCTCCGCGGCAGTCAGTGCCTCGAACAGGGAAAAATGCTGGAATACCATGCCGATGCCGAGCTTTTTTGCGATCCCGGGCCGGCTGATCCGAACGCGCTCGCCCTTCCAGACGATCTCGCCTTCATTCGGCTCCAACGAACCGAACAGCATCTTCACCAATGTGGATTTGCCGGCGCCGTTCTCACCCAACAAAGCGTGGATCTCGCCTTTGCGGATGGCGATATCAACGTGGTCGCACGCGGTCAGAGAGCCAAAGACCTTGGTCAGCCCGCGCGTTTCAAGAAGTTCGGCGCCCCTTGCCGGAGGGGTATTGGTCACGCCTGCCCACACCTACACTTTATTGTTTTTATGTTCCCTGGCCGCACGTTAGGCGGCGAGGAGAGATTAGGCAATTGGTTGTGCGCCGCAACGGAGATTCGACCAAAAGGTCAAAATATTTAGGGGATAAGGACGGTGGTTCCCGTCGTCTTGCGCCCTTCGAGGTCCGCTTGCGCTCGGCCCGCCTCTTCCAGCGGATAGGTCTGATTGATCTCCACGACGACTTTTCCGCTCGACACCACGTCGAATAGCGCCTGGGCGGAGGCTTCGAGATCCTCGCGTTTGGCAACATAGGTAAACAATGTCGGCCGCGTCACGTAGAGCGATCCCTTCTGCGATAACATCGCCAGCGGAAATGGCGCGATCGGCCCTGACGATTGGCCGAAGGTGACGAACATGCCGCGCGGCTTGAGGCAATCCAGCGATCCCGGGAATGTGTCGTTGCCCACGGAATCGTAGACCACGTCGCATTTTTCACCCCCGGTGATGTCCTTCACCGCCGCCACGAAGTCAGTGTCGCGATAGTTGATGACATGATCGAAACCATGCGCCTCGGCGAGCGCGATCTTGTCGGCGGAACTGGCCGTGCCGATGACTGTCGCACCAAGATGTTTCGCCCACTGGCCGAGCAGCAGGCCGACGCCGCCCGCGGCTGCATGGTAGAGCACCACGTCGCCCCTCTTCACGGGATAGGTCCGCTTGAGCAGATACTCGGCAGTCATGCCTTTCAGCATCATGCCCGCAGCCTGATCGTCGCTTATGCCGTCGGGTAGCACCACCAGCCGATCGGCGGCGATTGTCCGCTCCTGCGCATAGGAGCCCGTGCCGGTCGCATATGCCACGCGATCGCCGACCTTCACGTTGGCGACGCCCTCGCCCAGAGCGATGACCACCCCCGCCGCCTCGCCGCCGGGTATCAGCGGCAGGCCGTTCGGCGCTGCATAGAGGCCGGTGCGGTAGTAGATATCGAGGAAGTTGAGGCCAATCGCGGTCTGGCGGATCAGCGCCTGGCCGGCGCCTGGCTTGCCCGGATCCACATCCTCATAGGTCAGCACCTCCGGTCCGCCATGTGCGTGGATACGAATTGCCTTGGGCATCAGCGCTTCTCCTGAGGGTTGTGGGGAGGACAGACGAACTTATGAGCGGAGCCGCAACTGTAATCAAGCGGAAGCAGTTTCAGGCGCGGCCCGTTCCAGAACGAAGGATCACGCAGCGTCGGCACGCCCGGCGAACAAGCTCACCGCCGCGCCCAGCCGATCCAGAATCCAGCGATGCCGGGCAGCCGATTTCGGCAACAGGAACGCGCCCTCCCACTCACCAGTCACGGGATCCTCTCCCCGATAGGCGAGGATTGGCTGCTCCGGCACATAGCGCTCGAAGCGCTCGGCGACATCGCCGCCATAGACGCGCCAATGGCCGTATTTCTCGGGTTTCGGAAAGCCCCAGTCGCGAGTCACGTCCTCGCGAAACGGGTCAGGCACAGCGAGATAGAGGAACCCATCCGGCGCGGTAATGCGCAGGAGTTCGCCGAGCGCTGCGCGATCGTCGCCGACATGCTCCAGCACATGCGAGCAACACACGAGGTCGTAAGCGCCATCGGGGCGGTCGATTGCCTGAATGTCCTGACCGCCCGGCTCGCCATACACGGAAAGCTCGAACGATTTGAACCATTTGGCATCGACAGTTGAATCAGGACTGAACTGGATCGCCGACCAGTTCACGAAGGCCTCTCGCCCCAACCTGTCGAACATGATGCGAAAAATGCGGTGGCGTTCGAGCGACTGGCAGCCCGCGCAACGCGGCATCTCGCCGTTTGGCGCCGTGCGCCCGCGAGGGCCCGGGCCAAAGCGCGTGCCGCCGCAGATCGGACAGCGCGGTGTTTCCTGGCTCAAAATCCTGATCTCACAGTTGCGTTGAGGTCCTGGGCGGGCTCTTGGCGCCGAGCTTCGGAAACGCCTGCAGCACCGCGCCGATGCAGAAAAGATAAATGCCGGTAATCGTAATTCCCGCCTTGGTGAAGATATCGACATGCTCGCCCAGCACGCCGATACGATCATAGAATGCTGCCATCGCCGCCTGCGCAATCGCCAATACGCCGAACGCACACCAGGCCAACGTCACGCCGAGATTGATGGGGCGTAGCCGCTCGACGCGTACCGGATGAAGGAAATTGACCGGAATGAAGGTCAGGATGCCGCATCCCACCACCACGGCAAACGCCACCCACTCGCCCGGCTCGATCACGAACAGGGTGAACACGACCATGTTCCAGACCACCGGGAAGCCCTTGAAGAAGTTCTCCTTCGTCTTCATACCGGTGTCGGCATAGTAGATCGCGCTGGACACCACGATGATCGCCGCCGAAACGAAGGACAGATTCTCGCCCATGAAGCCGCGCTGATAGAGCGCGAAGGCGGGAATGATCACATAGGTCGTATAGTCGATCACGTTGTCGAGCAGTTCGCCCGACCATGTCGGCAGGATTTCCTTCACCTCAAGCTTGCGCGCGATCGGCCCGTCAATGCCGTCCACCAGCAAGGCGAGACCCAGCCAGAAGAACATGGCCGTCCATGCCTCCTCGCTCGCCGCAACCAGCGAAAGAAAGGCGAGGAAAGACCCGGATGCCGTCAGAATGTGCACGCAAAAGGCGCGCGCCTGCGGCCAGGTGACTTTCTTCTTCGGCTTGGGGATTCTCGCGACCAGTTTCTTGGCCGAAAGACGCTTTGGTCTGGTCTTGGGAGTCACGGGCCGCGCCAATCGAGCTTGCAGATTTCGGCGGAACGCCCGGCAAAATTCCAGTTACGGCCGAAAGCACGCATTTTGCTCTTGTCCGACTTGGCCACGATGATTTCCGGCGCGATCCAATATTCCGAGTTCGAGATCACCGTGTCGGCATCACGATGCTTTCCGGGGATCGGCGTCACCGCGCCGTCAATGATCTTCGGTATCTGGAAGATCCGCGTGCGGTCCTTGACCTCATAGCTGATTGGCGCGCGTTGAATACCGAGAAAATTGCCGACCAGTATCGAAAGCAGCGAGGTCGTGCCGCCCGCCTTCCCCGAGAAGATCTTGCCGATCGCCTTCTGCGCGTAGATCGAGGCGCGCTCATCGACGAAAAGCCCCGCCGTCCAGTTGCCGCGGCTCATATAGCCGGGGATTTCCATGATGAGCCCGAGGTTCAGGCCCGACAGGTCGGTCTCGCCGAAATGGCCTTCGTCAATGCGAAAGCCAGCCCAGGTCTGGCAGTAGCCTTCTGTTGGCGGATGGCCGCCGAGCGACAGAACGCACGGGCAAAAGACCGTGCAATTGCAGGAGAGAACGAGCTCGCCCTTCATCGACCAACTTTTTTCAGCCATGACGCACGCTCTCCTCAGGCTGACATTACTAGCAGCGCCGCGCCCCAGACAAGCAGTATCGCGCCGCTGGCTATGCTCGGAAGCCGGCTGCTGGCCTGTTTTTCCACGGTCGCGAAAACCGCGATCAGAGCCATCCAGAAGACATTCATCACGCCGACCGCGAACATGACCAGCATCAGCGCCCAGCAGCAGCCCAGGCACCAAAGCCCCTGCTCTGCTCCAAGCCGAAAAATGCCGCGCCTGCTGGTGGTCCAGCGGGCGAACAGGATGGAGAAGGGATTGCGGCACTTCTTCAGGCACGCCTCCTTGAGGCCGCTGAACTGGTAAAGCCCGGCAAGGATAAGGACCGCCCCGGCAATCGCGAAGTGCCGCGTCGGTGGCGAGCCGCCAACGTTCGCCGGCCATTGGAAAGCAATGGTCAGCGCCGCGAAACAAAGCGATGCCACGGCCCAGACCGCCAGATATCCACTCACAAGGACCAGGGGATGGACGGCGCGTTCACCTTTGACCGCGGCTGTATCCGCAATCTCGCAATAGGTGCGCACGAGCGGGGCGGCGGAAGGAAGCATCATCGCCACCGACATCAGGCCCCACATGGCGGTCAACGCCGCCAGCGAGCTGGCGGCAGTCCAGGCGGTGACGGCGGGAGACAGGCAATAGCCGACGAAAGCCGCGAGAGGCGCAGGCAGCGGCCAGTCGGGGAATTTGCGCAGGATCCAGTCGCCTGGGCCAATCGTCCCCGGAGGCAAGGCTCCCGCCGCACCGATCGCCATCAGGCCGAGCAGGAACCAGGCAAGCAGCACGCCGAGAATGAGCAGAGCGTAGACGCCGAAGCGCGCATTTCGTGCGGCGATGGCTACGCCTCGGCCGGCAACATCCAGATTGTCGAAATCATCGCGCATACCCCTCAATGCATGGTCCGAAATGGACCGCCGATCAATGGCGGCGAACAAACCGCGCATATGGTCGCGTTGAACCCGCTGCCGTTCCTCCTGTAGAACGAAGCGCATCGACCTGCGGAGGCAAGGCGTTCGTGACAGACAGCGCACCCCACATCATTGTCGCCGGCACGGGACCGGCCGGGCTTATCTCCGCACTGGGGCTTGCGCGGGCGGGCTTTGCCGTTCATCTCGCCGGGCCTGCCGTCGGCGACACCGATCGCCGCACGACGGCCTTGATGCTGCCCGCGCTGGAGACCTTGAAGGGCCTGGGTCTGGCAGAGGCCATCGACACTGCATCTGCTCCCCTTGAGGCGATGCGTATTGTCGACGCCACCACGCGTCTCATCCGCAGTCCGGTCGTAACGTTCCGGGCGCGTGAGGTCGGTGAACCGCATTTCGGCCTGAACATCGCCAACCGCGACCTCAACGCGGAACTTGAGACAGCGGTGACGGCGGAAAAGGGCATCACCTGGCACAAATCCCTGGTCGCGCAGTGGAGCCTGTCTTCCGAGGTGGCGGCCGCGATCCTTGCCGACGGTACCCATCTCGAGGGCGCCCTGGCTGTCGCCGCCGATGGACGAACATCGCCGGCCCGCGAAGCCGCAGGCATTGCGGTTTCCACACGCAGCCTTCCACAGTCGGCGCTTGTCCTGTGCTTCAGCCACAGCCGGCCGCATGGCTCCATCTCGACCGAATTCCACACGGAGACAGGACCGTTCACGCAGGTTCCGCTGCCGGGCAACCGCTCAAGCCTGGTCTGGGTCGTTGAGCCCGCGGAAGCCACGCGCCTGATGACGTTGAGCGATGAAGAGCTGTCGCTCAGCGTGGAGGACCGCATGCAGTCCATGCTCGGCCGGGTGACGGTCGAGCCGGGCCGCCAGGTCTTCCCCCTGACCGCATCAACGCCTCGCCGATTTGCACGCAACCGCGTGGCGCTGGTCGGCGAGGCCGCACATATTTTTCCTCCCATCGGCGCCCAGGGCTTGAACCTCGGGATCAGAGACGCGCGCGATCTTATTGACACTGCTTTGAAATTTTCCGGCGATCCGGGCAGCGCCGAAGCGCTTGGCGCCTACGATTCGAAGCGCCGGCCCGACATTCTGGCGCGCAGCGCTGCGGTCAATCTCCTCAACCGCTCGCTTCTTTCAGACTTGCTGCCTGCCCAGCTCGCCCGGAGCGCCGGCTTGAACGTCCTCGGCGCGGTCGCTCCACTGCGGGCGCTTTTCATGCGCGAGGGTTTGCGGCCCGGCAGTGGACTTTCCAGCCTGTTTTCCGACCTAAGGGAACAGATCCGGCGGTAGATAACCGCTTTTGATCAGGTAAAGCAGGCAGGTGACCGTCAGCACCGACAGGCAGGTGGTGAGCAGGATGCTCGCCGACGCCCGCTGAACCCACACGCCGTATTGCTGTGCGATGACGAACACATTGGTGGCCGTCGGCAGAGCGGCCAGAAGCACCGCCGAATAGACCCATGTCGGATCGAAATTGCCGATCGCGCTCAGCATCACATAGCAAAGCATGGGATGAATGATCAGTTTCAGCAGGCTGATCGGTCCCAACTCGACCGGTATTCGATTGAGCGGCCGCAGGGCGAGGGTCACGCCCATGGCAAAAAGCGCGCACGGAGCGGCAGCGCGAGCCAGATAGTCCAGGAAGCGCTCCACCGGCACCGGCGGCCTGACCTCGAAATAGGCGCCCGCCACCCCGATGGCGGTCGCAATGATAAAGGGATGCAGGACGATCTTGCGCAAGACGTCGAGCGCCAGCGCGCCGGGGCTTCGCTTCTCGCCGCCGGCAAGCGCCATCATCGTCGGTGCGATGGCGAAATGCATGATGTTTTCGAAGCAGAAGATCAGTGCCACCGGCACAGCCGCTTCCTCGCCGAAGGCGATCAGCGCCAGTCCCGGGCCCATATAGCCGATATTGCCGTAAGCCGCGGCCAATCCCTTGATCGTCGACTCGCGGATTTCGCCGCGTGTGACCAACACGGAAGCGCCGAACATGACGGAGAAGATGATGAAGGTGGAAAACACCGAAGCGAAGATGTAGCCCCACTCCGTCAACCGCTCGATTGGCGTCTTCGACAGGAGTTGGAAAAACAGCGCCGGCAGCGCGACATAGATGATGAAAGTGTTCATCCAGCCAAGCGCGTCGAGCGGCTGCCGGGTGATCCGCGCAACGATATACCCCATGAAAATGAGGCCGAAGAAGGGGAGCACCAGCCCGAAAACGTCTTGCATTGGCACCGAACTCAACAAGCGGAGATGCGCGCTATCGCGCTCCTGTAGGGGCGGTCAAGCTGTTTGGCGGTTGAATTGCGCCGGCTTCTCAGCCAAATAGCGGTTGGAAACAGATCAATGAATGCATCAAAGACAGCCAAGTTTCGCATCGGCCAGGTCGTTCGGCACCGGATATTTCCGTTCCGCGGCGTGATTTTCGACGTCGACCCCGAGTTCGCCAATACCGACGAATGGTATGAAGCCATCCCCAAGGATGTGCGGCCGCGGAAGGATCAGCCTTTCTACCATCTGCTCGCGGAAAACGCGGAGACCGAATATATCGCCTACGTTTCCGAGCAGAACCTGCTCGACGACGAGTCGGGCGAGCCGGTCCGGCATCCCCAGATCAAGGATATGTTCGAGAAAACCGCGGACGGTCAGTACCGGCCCAAGAGCGGTTTGCGCCATTGACGACACGCCGCGTGGGCCGCGGCCAAGGCGCGCCCGCGGGCAAATGTCGGCGCCCTTGCTTGACGGACCGTAACCGGACGCGTTAGGCGGAAGGGACCACGCAGCCTGACCGACGGAGCATCAGCCGTATGGAAATATTCACAGCCGCCGGTTTCTCTGCACTCCTCCAGGTCATCGCGATCGATCTTGTTCTGGCGGGCGACAATGCCATCGTCATCGGCATGGCTGCAGCCGGCTTGCCTTCGGACCAGCGGCGCAAGGCGATTCTGGTCGGCATCGGCGCGGCGACCGTGCTGCGCATCATCTTCGCGCTGATCACACAGTGGTTGCTTTCCATCGGGCCGATGCTGCTCATCGCGGGCGGCCTGCTGCTTCTGTGGGTGTGCTGGAAGATGTGGCGCGAGCTGCGCGTCAGCCACGAGGAAGAGCACGAAGCGACCGAAGCGCTGTCCGACACCGACTACAACAGGGACGGCACCGTCGGCGGCAAGCCGCGCAAATCCTTCGCTCAAGCCGCATGGCAGATCGTTATTGCCGACGTTTCGATGTCGCTGGACAACGTCTTGGCCGTCGCGGGCGCGGCGATGGACCATCCGACAGTCCTGATCATCGGTCTGGTCCTGTCGATCGCCCTGATGGGTCTTGCCGCATCCTTCGTCGCGCGCTTGCTCCACAAATATCGCTGGATCGCCTATATCGGTCTCGTGATCATTCTGTGGGTGGCGCTGAAGATGACGCTGGACGGCATTGTCGAGCAATGGCCCGAACAATTCCCGTTCTTGACCAACTGGTTCGGCGGTCACGTCGGTGGCGGGCACTAAGCTTCCAAAGCCGCACGCACGGTTGGCCGTCTCCGGATGTGGTTTTGCGTCCTGCGAAATGCCCTAGCCGATAGCCGGCGCGGGCAGATGCTCTCGCTGCACCCAGAATACCTCGCCTGAACTCTCTTCGGTGTCGAGCCACAGGAAGGGCGTCTCGGGATACGCGGCGTCCAGCACTTCGCGATCTGTTCCGATCTCGCAGAGCAGCCCGCCGCCCGGATTGAGATGCGCGGCCGCGCCCGCCAGAATGCGGTGAACAAGGTCGAAGCCATCTTCGCCGCCGTCCAGCGCGATGGCCGGTTCGTGTCGGAATTCCTCCGGCAGGCTCTCCATCGCCTCCCGGCCGACATAGGGCGGGTTGGTGATGATCAGGTCGTATGTCCGACCGAGCAGCGGCGTGAAGAGATCGCCATTGAGCAGTCTTATACGGTCCTGCATGCCGTGCTCGGCGACGTTCTCGGCAGCGAGTTCGAGCGCCAGCGGGGACAGGTCGACAGCGTCGATATCGGCATTCGGAAAAGCCTGAGCCGCGAGAATCGCAAGCGAGCCGCCGCCCGTGCACAGGTCAAGCACGAGCTGAATGGATTGCGGCTCCTCGACGAGGGCCATCCCCTCCCCCGACCCGTCAAACAGCGGCGACGCCAGCAATTCCCCGATGAAGGATCGCGGCACCAGTGCCCGCGCGTCGGAACGGAACTGGGTCCCAGCCAGATAGCTCCTGCCGGTCAGATAGGCGGCGGGCAGCCGCTTTTCGATCCGCAGCGCGATGCGGTCGCCGAGCAGCGCCTTTTCGCGCGCCGTCAATCGCGCGTCGGCGAAGGCGTTGAAATCATCGACCGGCAGATGAAGGCTTTCGAGGATCAGGAATACGGCCTCATCGAGCGCCGTCGATGAGCCATGGCCGTAGTGCAAGCCAGCGGCGGTGAAAGCACTGACCGCATAGCGCAGCACATCGCGCAGGGTGCCAAGTTCACCAACTTCGAGATGCGGATTGGCCCGCAGTTCAGTCTCGTTTGAAGCCATGTTCAGACCCTAGCTTGACGGTTCTCAACGCCACCCGCGCGTCACGGGTGGAATCGTTGATACCGCTCTTTTGCGTCGCAGTATGCACCCTTGGAGCGGCTGGCGCCCGGGTAGTTCGCGCCACCGCTCCGTCATTGCTTTTAGCTGCGTTTGCATGACGCCGAGTGATGATTCACTCCGCTGCAAAAATGCTCCTGGCGGCAGTGCGGGTCACCGTGGTGCGCGGCGGCTCCGACGCGGAGTTGACTAACCTCAGAAGAACGCCTGCAGACCGGTCTGGGCCCGTCCGAGGATGAGGGCGTGCACGTCGTGGGCGCCTTCATAGGTGTTGACGGTCTCCAGGTTCGCCGCATGGCGCATCACGTGGTAGCCGATCTGGATGCCGTTGCCGCCGTGCATGTCTCGGGCCTGCCGGGCGATGTCCAGCGCCTTGCCGCAATTGTTGCGCTTGACGATCGAGATCATCTCGGGCGCCATCTTGCCCTCGTCCATGAGCCGGCCGACGCGCAGCGACCCCTGCAGGCCGAGCGCGATTTCGGTCTGCATGTCGGCGAGCTTCTTCTGAAAAAGCTGCGTGGCGGCGAGCGGCTTGCCGAATTGCCTGCGATCCAGCCCATATTGGCGGGCGCGATGCCAGCAGTCCTCGGCCGCGCCCATGGCGCCCCAGGAAATGCCGTAGCGGGCGCGGTTGAGACAGCCGAACGGGCCCTTCAGGCCGGACACGTTGGGCAGCAGCGCGTCCTCGCCGACATCGACATTGTCGAGCACGATCTCGCCGGTGATCGACGCGCGCAGCGAGAGCTTGCCGCCGATCTTCGGCGCCGACAGGCCCTTCATGCCTTTTTCCAGCACGAAGCCGCGGATCTGGTCGCCATGCTCCGCCGACTTCGCCCAGACGACGAAGACGTCGGCGATCGGCGCATTGGAGATCCACATCTTGGCGCCGTTGAGCCGGTAGCCGGAGGCCGACTTCTCGGCCCGCGTCTTCATTCCGCCCGGGTCGGAGCCGGCATCCGGCTCGGTGAGGCCGAAACAGCCGATCCAGTCGCCGGAAGCCAGCTTCGGCAGGTACTTCCTGCGCTGCGCTTCCGAGCCGTAGGCGTGGATCGGATACATGACCAGCGACGACTGCACGCTCATCATCGAACGATAGCCGGAATCGACGCGCTCGACCTCGCGGGCGACAAGGCCGTAAGTGACGTAGCCGGCACCGAGCCCGCCGTATTCCTCGGGAATTGTGATGCCAAGCAGCCCGGCCCCCCCCATCTCGCGGAAGATCGCCGGGTCGGTCGCTTCATTGAGAT